>NZ_CP019914.1:2400000-3000000 GCF_002214805.1 Brachyspira hampsonii
ATAGGATTATACCGGATTTCGATTTTGATAGAAATGGGATTAGAATTATAGAAAGCGATAATAAAAAATTTAAAATAACATTGAAGCCTGATTTTACTATATCAATATTCGATGAAATAAAAAATAAAGAATACAAAACATTACCGAAAGATTTTCCTCAAACTCCTAAAAAAGAATTAACAAAATTAAAAAGTGAAATAAATAAAATGCTTAAAACTCAAACTGATCGTTTGCTGTTAGTATTAATGGACGGCAGAAAATGGACATTAAATGAGTGGAAAGAAATATTTTTTGATAATCCTTTTATGAGAGCATTTGCTGTTAAGCTTATTTGGGGTGTATATGATAAAGATAATAATTTATTAAGCACTTTTAGATATATGGAGGACGGTTCATTTAACAATGCTGATGATGAAGAAATGAATATAGAAGATAATGCTTTAATAACTTTATTGAGTCCTATGGAAGTTAATAAAGAATTAATAGAAAAATGGAAAAATCAGCTTTTAGATTATGATATAATTCAGCCTTTTAATCAATTATCTTCAGAAACTAAAGAAGATTTAATTGAGAGAATACCTGACAAAGTAACTGCAGGAAGTATTAAGAATGCTGCATTAAAATTAGGTATGGATAAATCAGATGAGGGAGGATTTATAAATTTTTATTATTTATATGATTACTATAATAAAGCTGTTGTTGTTATAGAAACTTCAAATCTTTATTATGGTTCTAGTACTACAGATGAAATCAGTATTAAAATAAAATTTAAAAATGCTAATGAAAGATTTGAATATGGGGCATATCTTATATTGTCTAATTATCTAAAATAAATTTCTAAATTTAAATATCACTTGGGCGGGGATGCTTTTTCAAAGTAAGTTATGAAGTTAATTAAAATTAGAATTTAAAAAATAGGCATCAAAGAATAAAGGGCGGGGTATGTAAATAGATTTTTTGCCTATTTTGATTCCCACCCTATAGGCTTTTTGAATTTATCTGTTATTTTTGTTATATATTATTTTAAAAATTTTTTCTGTAATTTTAGATGTCCACCCAAGAGTTTTTTAAATTTAGAATGAATACACCGCACGAAAAATGAAATTATATATCTAGGTTCATTAATAATAACATGTTATTTATATATGAAATTTAATTAACCGTGCGTTTAATTAAATTTCCAATTTCCAACCCTCATCATTATGATATATCATAAGTTTTGTCATACCACCGTCTACAATAATATTTTCTCCATTTATAAAATCATTATTACAAAGAAACCAAGCAGTACTAGCTATATCAGAAGTTTTTCCAACTTTGGCACTAGGATGCTGAAGTATATCTTCCTTGCTGAATGAAGCATCATCAATAGTATTAATCCAACCCGGACTAATAGAATTAACTCTTACTTTATGAGATAAACTTACTGCCATAGCATGTGTTAAAGAGATAATAGCTCCTTTAGCAGCACTGTAGCTTTCACTGTCTTTTTGCGACATAAAAGCCCTTGTAGAAGCAATATTTATTATGCAGGATTTTTCATTGAAGTGATTCATTAAATTTTTTGTTATTTCATAAGGGGCAGCAGCACCGATTTTAAAAATCTCTAAAAAGTCATCATAACTGCAGTTACTTAAAAGTCCTTTATTTGAATAGCATGCATTGTTTATTAAATAATCTATATTTTCAAATTTTTCTATTACTTTGTCTGTAAATGATTTTATAGATTTTTCATTATCAATATTATCATTTATAAATAAGCATTCTCTGCCGATATCTTTTATTTGTTTATATAGCTTTAATCCGTTTTCATTGTCCTTATCAATAAATGCTATATCGCAGTTGTTTTTTGCAAATAATAATGCAATTTCTTTTCCTATTCCGTTTGATGCACCTGTTATTATACAAACTTTATTTGCCATTATAAAACTCCTAATTATTCATTTTTAGTTAACATTATATACAATAATATGAATAAATAAATGTTTTAATATTTAAATAATAAAATATATATTCTGAATTATCTTTTATTATTGATATTTTTACAAATAGTATTATAATGGTATTTCAATTAACTTTTATATTATTTATTGGCTTTATTTATGGATTATGTAATATCTACTACTTTGTACCTATTAAAAGGAACATATACTACTTTATGTCTTTACTTTGTAACTGCTATAATTTCTCTTCCCTTATCTATGCTTTTTGCCGCATTGCAGTTTAGTGCTCCAAAGTTTGTAAGATATATTTTTGATATATATGCTTGGATATTTAGAGGCACTCCTTTAATACTGCAGCTTATATTCTTTTATTACGGACTTCCTCTTATGACCAATAATATGATAGCTTTTCCAGCTTTTACATCAGCTGCGGTAACTTTTATACTTAATTATTCCGCCTATCTTATGGAGATATTCAGAGCTGGTATTGAAAGTATAGAGAAAGGTCAGTATGAGGCTGGTTTTGCACTTAATTTAAGCTACAGACAGATTATGACTAGAATAATACTTCCGCAGGCTGTGAGAAGAGTTCTACCTCCGCTTTCTAATGAGGCTATTAACTTGATAAAAGATACTGCTTTGGTTATAGTATTGGGTATAGGCGATTTAATGCTTCATGCAAGACAGATACTTACAAGAGATTATAAATTGCTCCCATTTTTTATAGCAGCTATTATATATTTGATTTTTACTTCTATTTTGGTTCTTGTATTCAGACAATTGGAGAAGAAATATGTCATCAGAAACTAATTTGAAAGTTGTAAATATAAAAAAACATTATAAAGACACTCCAGCTATAAACGGAGTATCATTTACAGTTAATAAAGGTGATATACTTTCTATTATAGGACCTTCAGGAGCCGGAAAGAGTTCGCTATTAAGAAATATTATACAGATAGAAGAACCTGATTACGGAGAGGTTTATATAGATAATGAAGTTTTATTTTGTAAGAGGGAAGGTGAGAAGGCATTAAATATTACGCATGCGGATTTTATGAAGCGTAAGGAAAAAATAGGTATGATATTTCAGCATTTTAATTTATTTCCTCATAAAACGGCATTAGAAAATATAATAGAAGCTCCTATTGTGGTAAAGAAGCAGAATAAAGATGAAGCAATTGAAGAGGCGTTAAAACTTTTAGACAGTGTAGGGCTTAAACATAAAAAAGACAGTTATCCGAATGAATTATCAGGCGGACAAAAACAGAGAGTTGCTATTGCGAGAGCTTTGGCTATGAAACCGGAGATACTTCTTTGCGATGAGCCTACATCAGCCTTAGATCCGGAGCTTATAGGTGAAGTTTTATCGGTATTAAAAGAGCTTGCTAAAGAGAAAATGACTATGATTGTTGTAAGCCATGAAATAAGTTTTGTAAGAGAACTCTCTACAAATATTGCTTTTATGGACGGCGGAAAAATTATTGCTATGGATACTTCTTCCAATTTCTTTAATAATCAGAGTAATGATAGGATTAAAGAGTTTTTGAATAAAATATTTCATAAATGATTATTTATAAAATAAGGCTGAATAAACTGTTATTATATCTAATTTCTATATTGACATTTTTGTAAATATTATTATAGTATGTACTAATAAAAAGTGTGTTAGGGAGTTTCTATTATGAATAGTCTTTTTTTGAATTGTTTCTTTAATAATTCTTTTTTATGTCAACTTCATGTTACATTCAAACATTAATAAAAAATCTAATAAAATTAATTTATCATATTATAAAAATCATAAAATTTAGGAGAAAAACTATGAAGCGTATATCAAGTATTTTATTATTTATTATTTTTGCCTTTATTGTAAGCTGCGGCGGCGGTGATAAAGCTGCTTCTGATAATACAGCAGAAAATACTGCAGCATCAGAAGATAATTCATTACAAAAAGTAAAGGATGCCGGAAAATTAGTGTTGGGCTTGGATGACACTTTTGCTCCAATGGGATTCAGAGATGAAAATGGAGAAGTAGTAGGTTTTGATATAGACTTAGCTAAAGAAGTTGCTTCAAGACTTGGAGTAGAATTGGAAATAAAGCCTATAGAATGGTCTAGTTCTATATTGAGTCTTAATAAAGGCGATGTAGATGTACTTTGGAATGGAGTTACTATTAATGAAGCTAGAAAACAGCAGATTAATTTTTCTAAACCTTATCTTAATAACAGACTTGTTATAGTAAAAGCTATTGATGACAACACTATTAATTCTAAAGATGATTTGTCAGGAAAAGTATTAGGTGTTCAGGTTGGAAGCAATGATGAAGCATTAACAGCTGATCCTGCAAGTAAATATGCTAAAGAAATACGAAGATATGATGTTAATGTAAATGCATTTTTGGATTTGCAGGCTAAAAGAATAGATGCTGTTGTTATAGATGAAGTTGCAGCTCAGTATTATATATCTGAGAAAAAAGCTCCATTTGTAGTTGTTGATAACAGTCCTTTGACAGAAGAATTATATGGTGTAGGATTTAGAAAAAGTGATGAAAAACTTTTGGCAGAGGTAGACAGAATATTAGATGAGATGAGAGCTGATGGTAAAGCTACTGAAATATCTCAGAAATGGTTTGCTAAAGATATATTTTTAAAATAACTGTAAAATTTATACATTAAAAAGTGCATATTATTATATCTGTTATAATAGTATGCACTTTTTTAATAGTTTATTATTGATAATTATTTGCTAAATATAAATGTTCAATATTTTTTAATCTATGTATATTATTTTTTATATATGAAAAATCCCCCTCTATATATAGTTTTTTTAAGTTTGCTAGAGAATAAAAATTTTCTGCTGCTTTAATTGTATGTTTGCTGCTGAAATAAAACTCCTCAAGATTTTCTAATTTTCCTATATATTCGTTAATATCCTCCAAATTATTATTTTTTAAAGACAGAATTTTTAATTTGGAAAGTTTTTCTATGTTTTTAGGTATTTTGTTTATATTATTATTATTTAAACAAAGTTTTTCTAAATTTTTTAATTTAGCAATATCATTAGGGATATTTTCTATATTATTATTAGATAAATCCAATCTTTCTAATTTTACTAAGCTAAAAATTTCTTTTGGTATTTCATTTAAATAATATCCAGAAACATTAATAGCTTTTAATTGTTTTAAATTGTATATCTCTTTAGGAAAAGATTTAAACATGTTATTAGATATATCTATTTCTTCAATATTCTGAAGTAAAGATATTTTTTTTGGTAATTTTGTTAATTTATTGAAGCTGGCATCAATATATTTTAAATTTACTAATTCAGATATACTTTCAGGTATTTCTTCTATTAGGTTATTGCATATATCCAAAGTTTCAAGATTTGTTAATATATTGATTTCTTTTGGAATATAATTTAATTTTAAAGAGCTTAAATCTAACTTTTTAATATTCAATAATTTTTTTCTGCTGTAATTAATATATTTATTTATATTATTCTTTTTTAAAAAATCATATATACTATTTAATTTATCTTCTATTTTTTTGTCTATATTTTCCATTTGTTATTCTCCTATTATTTTTTATATTATAATAATAGGAGATAACTGCGACAGATTTTGTCATTAAAAAAATAAAATTAAATTTTTTCGTAAACTGTATCTAATATATATTTTAATTTCATAGATTCTATTTGTCCCGGGGCAGATGAGCGTTTTGCGGATGCAAAAGTGAGTACAGAGCCGAATATTCTGCTTATAATTCCAATATTTCCCATAGAGATAGCTATTATAGGGAAATTTTTTATATCGCTTGATGCATCCAACAATGTAATAACATCTTTTTTATTTTTAGGCATATAAGCAACTTTTGCTATATCGCATTTTAATTTTATCATTTTATTGATTCTTGATATTATTTCTTTTTTTGAAGGTGTTTTATTAAAGTCATGATTTGATATTATAGTTTTTATGTTATTTGAAGAAGCTGATTTGATTAATTTTTTTATATCATTTTCTTTTAAATTTAATAATTCTAAATCTATCAATTCAAAGCATTTATTTTTTATTATATTATCATATAAATTTATAATGCTTTCATATTTGTCATATTTAATATTTCCTCCTTCTTTATTGCTCCTTAAAGTAAATAGTATAGGTTTGCTGCTTGATTTTTTTATTTCTTTTGCAAATGAGATTATATCATCAAAATCATTATTATATTCAGATATATCATCTATGAAAAAATCAGCCCTCCATTCTATAATATCAACAGGAAGTTTGCTTATTTCTTTTATATATTTAGTGATATCCTTTCCATTTTTTTCAACTACAGGTATGCATATTTTTGGAATACCGTCTCCCAATTTAACATTTTTTATTTTTACTATATTCTCCATTTCCGCATCCTCACTCGTATTTAGATTAATTGTAATATTTATTTAAATATAATATTTTTAATATATTCTACAGGCATTTTCTTATTAGTCCAAAGCTCAAAAGCTAAAGCACCTTGATATAATAACATACCCATTCCATTTATTATTTTGCATCCTTCTTTTTCTGCTATTTTTAATAATTTAGTTTTCGCAGGATGGTATATGCAGTCGCTTACTACTAAATCATTTCTGAAGAAAGATGAATCTTCTATAAGAGAAACATCTTCTTTCATACCGACACTTGTGGCATTTATTAATACATAACTATTTTCTATCTTTGATTTTAATATATTTTTATCTTCTAAAGAATACAGGCTTATAGAACAGTTAGTTTTACCGGCAATATTATCTATAATCTTTTTCTGCTCATTCCAATTCGTATCTCTTTTAAATACATATATTTCTTTAACTCCATATAATGCTGCCTGAGATATTATAGCAATAGAAGCTCCTCCTGTTCCCAATATAGTAATATTTTTATTTTTTATAAATACTTGTTCTTCTTCTAAGGATTTTATAAATCCTTCACCGTCCGTACTGTATCCTGTGAGTATTCCGTTATTATTTACTATAGTATTTACACTTTGTGAAAGTTCTGCAGCTTCTGATATATTGTCTAAATATTTTATTACTTCTTTTTTATTAGGCATAGATAAATTAACGCCTCTCATATTAAGCATTCTTATAGAAGTTACAGCATCTTTTAAATTGTTTTTATCAACCTCAAAAGCTAAATATATATAATTAAGATTAAGTTTATTAAATCCTTCATTATGCATAATAGGTGATATGCTATGCTTTGAAGGTGATGCGAATAGTCCTGTTAGTATAGTTTCAGCATTTACTTGCATATTTAAAGCCTTATTATTTTTATAAGTATTATCATAGATAATAATATAATTTTTATTATTGTCAAATACTAATAATTATATAAATAAAAAAAAATAGTATATAAGTTACTTGATATTTTATAAAAAAATAATTATAATTAACATAATAAAAAAGATGAAAAAAATTAAAAAATACATATAAAGGAGAATCGATACATGGATAAAAAAATCATTAAAACACACAAAGCACCTCAAGCAATAGGTCCTTATTCTCAAGCAGTAAAAAGCGGAAATTTTATTTTTGCATCAGGTCAAATACCTTTGGACCCTGTAAGCGGCAATATGGCCGAAAATGATATAAAAAAACAAACTGAAAGAGTTATGGAAAATATTAAAGGTCTTTTAGAATCAGAAAATTTAACTATGGCTAATATTATTAAAACTACTTGTTTCTTAACAGATATGGGGAATTTTGCAGCTTTTAATGAAGTATATGCAACTTATTTCCCAGAAAATCCTCCTGCAAGAAGCACTGTTGCTATAAAAGCTTTGCCTAAAGATGCTTTGGTAGAAGTTGAGATAATTGCTGTTATAAACTGATTATTATTAATAATAGCCATGAGTATGCATATATTCATGGTTATTTTTTTATAACTTTTATTTTATATATTTATTCAAACATTTTACTTATCTTATTATAAATAAATAATAAATCTTAAAGAGGAAATCATGAGAAACTATATATCATATTTTATTAAAGGAATGGCTATAGGTATTGCCAATGCCATACCGGGCGTATCGGGAGGTACTATTGCTTTTGTATTAGGAATATATGAAAAATTAACTTATGCTATATCAATTTTACCTAATGCATTAATAAAATTAAAATGGGAAGAAATAAAAGAAAGCTTAAAAGTTTTGATTCCTGTTGTATTAGGGGCTGGTATTTCTATAGTATTATTTTTAAAACTTATAAATTATACATTTACTTATTATCCTATACCGACTAGAATATTTTTTGTAGGACTTATATTAGGTTCTTTTCCATTTATAACAAAAACAGTGGAAGAATTTAATTTTAAAGTCTTTATAGCATTTTTTATAGGTGCTTTTATTATGGCGGTGTTTGTATATTTCGATATAAATAAGCCTGTAGGTGAAACCACTTATGCTGGAAATTTTTCACTAATTTATGGTATTAAATTGTTTTTATGCGGTATAGCTGCTGCTGTTGCTATGGTTATACCCGGAATATCAGGCTCTTTGCTTTTACTTATATTAGGAGAATATGAAAATATATCATATTTTATATCCTCATTTGTAGATACTTTTAATTTCAGCCTCTTAATTCCTTTAATATTTTTAGGTTTAGGTGTTGTTATAGGAATATTCGGCATATCAAAACTTGTAACTATACTTCTTCAGAAATATAAATCTACTTTATTCGGATTTGTTCTTGGTATTATAATAGTATCATTTTTAAGTTTATGGCCTAATATTACATCTATGAGTCTTCCTATGCTCACTTCCACAGTTATTTCTATGTGTGTCGGTTTCTTGGTTGCTATAGGTATGGAAAAAATATAATTAATAAAATATCATTATAAGCCGGAAAGTTAATTTTCCGGATTTTTTATTTTAACTCATAATTTTATCATTCATAAGCTTTGATTAAATTTTATATATTTCATTTCCGAAAATTGAAACAGCATTTATAGGATAATTATATGAATAAAAATAGAAATAAAAAAAATGGTATTTATTTATTATTTGGGTTTATAAGCATAATATTCTTTTATATATCAATAAATGTTTTATATACACAAACTTCTGCTTATTATGATGAAACTTTAATAAATAATTTACCTAATGCTGAAAGATTTGTATCTAATCTAAAGATTTCTGCTTCAGATACTAATAGTAATATAGTATTGATAGAGTGGGAAGGAATAACAGATAATAATTTAATATATTATGTTTATAGAAGCAAAAACCCTATAATAGGTAAGTCTTCTTTTTCTGATTCTACAGTAGTTGATTATGTAAAAGCAACTAATGATTCAAGAACATATATTGTATCAGATAGCCCTATAATAACTTCTACATACTATTATGCTGTAGTTTCATATATAAATGATTCAGTTTTCTATAATGCTGAAGAAAATATTGATACATTAACTTTGTCATTTAATGGAATAACAACAAATAATGTTTTAAATAACAATTTAAAATACAATACAAATATTAATAATAATATTATTACCAATACTGTGACTGTTACTAACAATGTTATATTTACAAATAATATTTTATTAACGAATACAGTTACTTTTACAAATACTGTTACATTGACAAATAATATTACTAATTCTGTACCATCATCATCATCTAGCAGAAGTATTAATAATTCTGCTCAAAATGAGTACAGCAGGTATAAAACAGAATATGACAGAGCATTAGCACAGTTTAAATTAAAAAATTATTTACAGGCAGCTTCTATATTGGAGCCTGTATCTAGCAGAAATATAAATAGAAATTTATATTATGATATTAATCTTCTTCTTGGCAAATGTTATAAGTATTTGGGCAGAAAGAAAAATTCATTAGATGTTTTTAATCGTATAAAATCTTATAACAGTCAGGAAGTTAATTTTTGGATAAATCAGGTTTTAAGCGATTTATAATTGGAGTATATGATTTATGAAAACTTATGCAGCAGTTTTGGCATCTGTTATAACTATAGTAGCAATATTAGGCGGAGTATTCATTACCAAAGTATCAGCATTATCGTCTCCTGAAAGATATTTTCAAAAGGGAAAAAGAAGCTATGAGATAGAAAATTATCAGGAGGCTATTAATAATTTAAATGAATATTTATCCATAGATAGTAAATCAAGACCGATAAATAATATAGCAGAATCATATTTTATGGTGGCAGATTCTTTAAAAAGATTAAAAAAATATTCTTTGGCAAAAGAAAGACTTGCTAATATAATAAATAATCCGGACTTTGTTCAATACTCTACAAATGCAGTTTTAGCTTATGCCGATATAGCAAGATTAGAAAATAATGCAGATCCATATATAATGTCAAAACTGCAGGAAAATTTAAAAGTAGGCGATTCAAATTTAGCATCAAAAATAAATGTACAATATGGTTATCAATTATTCCTTCAAAAGAAATACGGTGAGGCATTAAGCTATTTCCTAAGAAATGATGGAGAATTGGCAGTACTTGGAAGGGCAAGAGTTTATTTCAATATGAATGAATATGACAGAGCATTTGAAACTTATGAGGATTTTCTTAAATATAATAAAACAAGTATATATTATGATGAAGTTGTAAGAACATATTTGATACAGGTACCTGCTATGGCTCATAAAACTTTTGTTGAAACTAATTATATAAAATCAAGAATGTATTATACAAAAATAGCAGAATTATTCCCTAGAACTGAATATGCAGAAGAAGCTTTATTTAGAATAGCTCAGTCATACTATAATGAAAAGAATTATAACAGAGCATTAGAGTATTATAATAGAGTAAGACTTAATAATGTATATACTTTAGATGCTGAGGCTTTACTTTATATAGGCTTATCATATTTCAAAGTAGGAAGATACTCTGATTCTTATAAGGTTTTGGATACTTTTATATCAGAATATCCGGCTAATCCTAATGTTTCAAGGGCAAGAGAATATATGCAGGCTTTGCAGGAAACTTTGCTTGCTATTAATTAGAAATGCAATTTTGCTATTTTTACGAATTTATAAAGTATTATAAAATCATATATTATAGATATAATTATTTGCATAGATTAGTTGTTTGAAACGGTATTTTTTTTATCTTTTTTAGTTGTAAGTTTTTCAAAGAAAACTAATATCCAAAATCTTATATAATCAATATATAAGAATACTCTAAATACATTTTTTTTGGCGTAGAATGATTCATATTTATTTTTATTTAATATTTCCATACTAGGAGGTTTTATTTTTCCGGCAAAACTATCCAATGGTCTTTTGAATGGAATAAAAAATTTCATATCTAAATTTTGTTTATTATTATTAAACCAATATAAAGATTTCTTGAATTCCATATACATTAAAAATACATCAGGTTCTATCTTTTTAAAACCGATAAATGCTTTATCCAATTCTTCTTTATCTTTAGTATTTTGATAATTACCAAGCATATAAATACCCGGATAAATCTTTTTAATTTTTTCAGATATAGTAAAGAAGTATTTTTCTTCATCTCCGAATAAAAACATAGACATCTTTTTTTGTTCTATATAATCTAGTACTTTTGAAAATAAAATGAATTCATTAATATAATTTATTTCTTCTTTATGAATAAATTTATAAGCTTTGGCTATAGAAGGATGTGCAGCAATCACTAAAGAAGAATTATTTATAATCTCTTTTAATTTTTTATTATATCTTATTTTTAGTAATTTATGCACATCCAGAGATATTATGAGTATATTTTTTCCATATTTAAGGTAGTCAAGTATTTCTTCAAGACTAACTTGGAAACTGTCGATTCTTATTCCTAAAATGGATTTATTCTGTATCATAATAAATTATAGCCTTTATTTGTTATTATTATATAGCAAGGGTTCTGCATAATGCCAAGTCTATAGGATCTATTTTAGGAACTTTTTTTACAGCATCAGTTAAAGGAGTGTAAGTATATTCACCTTTCCAAATTCCTACAGCAACATTTTTCTTTCCTTCCAATAAAGCTTTAACAGCAATATAACCAAATCTTGCCGCCATCAAACGCTCTCTTGAAGTAGGTGAACCACCTCTTTGCATGTGTCCTAATATAGTAACGCGTGTATCGAAACCTGTTTTACCCTCAATTTGTTTAGCTACTTCCATAGCTCCGCCTGATTCATCGCCTTCTGCTACTACAATAATAGAAGATTTTTTACCTCTTTTTTTGGCAATTTGTAATTCTTCTACTATTTTGTCCATATCAGTTGTAGTTTCAGGTATTAAAATATCCTCAGCTCCTGAAGCTATTCCAACCTCTAATGCAATATATCCTGCATGTCTTCCCATAACTTCTACGACAAAGCATCTTCCATGGCTTGTAGCAGTATCTCTTAATTTATCAATAGCGTCCATTGCTACATTAACAGCCGTATCATAACCTATAGTATAATCAGTACCAAAAATATCATTGTCAATAGTACCCGGTATTGCTACTATAGGAAAATCAGGGTGATGATTATAAAAATCCAAAGCCCCTTTATAAGTTCCGTCTCCGCCTATTACTATTAAGGCGTCCATACCATGATATCTCATATTATCAGCGGCTTTTTTCATACCGTCTTCTGTTTGAAATTCAGGTGATCTTGCAGAAAATAATATAGTTCCTCCATGATTAATGATGCCTCCAACACTTCCAGCTGTCATTGGGTATACATCATTATACATAAGTCCTTGATAGCCCTCTTTAATTCCCATTACTTCCAAACCATTGGCTATTGCTGTTCTTACAACACTTCTTATAGCAGGATTCATTCCAGAGGCATCTCCTCCGCTTGTTAATACACCAATTTTTTTTATATCAGACATATTACAATAACTCCTTTATTTTTTCATAATATTCAAGTATATATTGGATTTTTTTTATTATATTATATAATGTTATATATTATATAATAATAATAAAAGAATTGATATACAAAATATAAAAAAAATTATGACAGAAAACAAAGAATATACAGAAATTATTAATATTATAGAAAATCAGAGATGGGATAAACTTAAATATTTGCTTTCTAATATGCATGCTGCTGAAGTAGTGGATATTATACGTATACTTGATAATGATAAAAATAGAAGTATGGTTTTTAGACTTTTATCAAGAGAAAATGCAGCATATGTATTTTCTGAGCTTGATACAGAAGAACAGGAAAAAATCATAGTTTCTATGAGTGATAATGAGCTTAAAGAACTTATGCATGATATGAGTCCTGATGACAGAACCTCACTTTTTGAGGAACTTCCAGCAGACATTACAAAAAAGATATTTTCTTTAATGGGGGAAAAAGACCTTAATGTTACAAGGCAGTTATTAGGATATCCTGAAGACAGTATAGGACGTATAATGACGCCTGAATATATAGATGTTCTGCCGGATTATACTGTTAAACAGACTTTAGAATATATTAGAAAATACGGTAAAGATTCTGAAACTTTTGAAGTTATATATGTTGTTCAAAAAGATGATACTTTAATAGGATATATTTTATTAAAAGATTTATTATTTGCTTCTCAGAACGAAAAAATAGAAGATCTTATGCATACAGATATAATATATTTGTCGGTATATTCGGATCAGGAAGAGGCTGTTAGGGTAGGGAGAAAATATGATTTACTCTATATACCTGTTGTAGATTCTAAAAATGCTTTGATAGGTATTGTTACTATAGATGATATATTTGATATAGCAGAAGAAGAGGATACAGAGGATTTTCATAAATTAGGTGCTATTAGTATAGATGATGATTTTGACAGTAATATAAAACAGGCTAATCCTATTGTACTTTATAAAAGAAGAATATTTTGGCTTTTTGTTTTAGTATTTGTTAATATTGTATCAGGATATGTTATAGGAATGTTTGAAGAGACTATAAGCAGGTATGTTTCTTTGATATTTTTCTTACCACTACTTATAGACAGTGCAGGAAATGCAGGTGCTCAGTCATCAACTCTCATAATAAGGAGTTTATCTGTAGGAGATGTTAAGAAAAGCGATTGGCTTTTTATGCTTGGAAAAGAGATACTTGTTTCCACTACTCTTGGACTTACTATGAGCGTAGCTGTATCATTAATTGCTGTTTTCAGGGGAGGTTTAATTATAGCATTAGTTGTATCACTTTCTATGATATTAGTTGTTATTATAGGAAGTTTGATAGGTTTATGCCTGCCGTTTTTATTTGTTAAGTTTAAGAAGGATCCTACTACCAGCAGCGTACCTCTTGTTACTTCTATATGTGATATTAGCGGTACTGCTATATATTTATTGCTTGCCACTACTATACTTGCTAACTTTTCTAAATAGTTTAGTTTAAAAACTGCAGATATTTTTATAAATAACAATAAAGCATACATCTCATTAATTGTTTATAAAATCCATAAAATATATGCATAATAATCTAAACAATTATTTCAAAAAAAATCTATTTACATATTCATATAAAAATATTGCCAATACTATAAAAGGAAGTATATAACTAATATAGAATCTTAATCTTCGAGGAAATTTTATACCTTCTCCTGTATTAGCTTCTTTTATGAAGTTATCGAATCCCCATCCGAAATCTCTTGTACAGAAGAATAGAGTTACCAAAGCACCTAAAGGAAGTATATTATTTGATACTATAAAGTCAAGTAAGTCCATTATAACAGTGCCTTCTCCCAACGGCTTTATATTAGATAATACATTAAATCCTAAAGTTGTAGGCAAACTAAGTATGAATAATATTATAAATAGTATAATAGAAGTTTTTTTTCTTGTAAGTTTGAATTTATCCATGATAAATGAATATATATTTTCTAATACTCCTATTATAGTAGTAAGTGCTGCCATTGCTAAAAATAAGAAAAATAACGCTCCCCATAATCTTCCTAATGGCATAGAATTAAATATATTTGGCAATGTTACGAATGCAAGTCCGGCACCTTCTCCCGGATTTACACCGAAAGCAAAGCAGGCTGGAAATACTACAAGTCCGGCAAACAAAGCTACCATAGTATCCAATGCTATTATTATTAATGCTTCTCCTGTAAGAGATTGTTTTTTATCTATATAGCTTCCGAATATAGCCATTCCTCCCTGACCTACACTCAAAGAAAAGAATGCCTGACCTATAGCTGCATAAAATATTCCTATAAATCCTGTAAGTCCGTTTCCAAATAATTTATTTAAATCCGGTACTAAATAAAATTTTAATCCTTCTACCGCACCTTTTAAAGTTAATGCTCTGATTATAAGAAGTATTAAAAGAGCAAATAATGAAATCATCATAAATTTACTTGCTCTTTCTACTCCTTTCTCTAGTCCGAAAGAGCATATTATTATACCAATTAATAAACTTATACCCATCCATAATGTTAATGTAGAAGAGCTTCCCAAAACACCGTTAAAGAAATTTCCAACTTCATTTGCATTGAGTCCTTCAAATTGTCCTGAAAGCATAAAGTAAAAATAAGATAAACACCAGCCGCATATAGTTGTATAAAACAGCATAAGAATAACATTACCCAATATTTGTATATAACCTATTTTATGCCAATTATGACCTTTCTTCTCAAGTTTTTCAAATGATGTAGCTATATCATGTCCGCCGGCTCTTCCTACAGCGAATTCCATTACCATAGGAGCTACACCTAATATAATTATTGATATAATATACAATATTACAAAAGCACCGCCTCCATATTGTCCTGTTATATATGGAAATCTCCAAACATTACCCATTCCAACCGCACAGCCGGCAGATACTAATATAAATCCGAATCTGCTGCCTAGTTTTTCTCTTTTTTGCATCTGCATATACTCCAAATGATTATAACAATCTTTTTAAATTATACTATATATTATAAATTATTAAAACTTATAATAATAAAATTTTATTTACATACCCCGCCCTTTAGATTTTATAGCTAAATTTGTATTTATAATTTAAATTATGTTTATTACTCCATTAGAAATTTCAGCACTCTCCCAAGTTGGTATTAGTTTAAAAATTTATTTAACGCACGGTTAGTTTAGCTATAAATATAATTTAAATTGTATTATTAATTTATCTTTATTTTTTATTTTGCTTATCGTGCGTTGAACAGGTATTCATTTCTATAAAAAACTAGGGTGGGGGATATAGTTTCTGTATAGGCTTTAAAAAAGTAAAAGTTAAAATTTTATATAAAATCAATAAAGAAAAAAGGGTGGGGAGTTAGTGTTATTTTGATGAATATATTTTTTTTATTTTAATCTCATCATAAAAAGAAATTCTATATGAATAATGCTTCATAACATTGTCTAAAGTATCTAAATCTGGTTTTATATACAATGATACGCTTGCAAGCTCAGATGACCACCATATTATATACTCTTCAAAAGGTTTTTTATAAAATGAATAATGTTTTACATCCGTTTTTGTTATTTGCCCATATTTGAAAGTAAGCTCTTCTTTTATATTGTTAATATCAGCCATAGTTACAGGATTATAAAAGGAAGGGTTATTATAAATATCACCTATATGATTGCATATTTCTATTCTGTAAAGCTCATTATTGTAGAAATATAGATAATATGCTAATTTTTCTGTGTCATTTTTATATATATTAAGAATAGTATTATTTTTTAATTCAAATGATTCAAAAAAATCAGCATATAAGTTTACATTATAATTAGTAATTTTATTATCAACTTCTTCAATGCTCATTCCAAATTTTAAATCTTTATAACCATTTAAGTCAAAAAGCTCCGGTAATTGGGCGAATACTATATTTATATTGATTAATAAAATTACTATTATATATTTCATTTTTGTTTATTCTGATAAAAAGAATTAATTATATCTAAAGTTTCCTGAGGAGTTTCAGCATATTTTATTAAGTTCAAATCCTCAAGATCTATATAATTTTCTCCTATCATATATTTTTTTATCCATTCTATTAAATCAGTGTAATAACTATAATTCATAACTATAAGAGGCATTCTATCAAGAACTCTTGTCTGTATTAGAGTGAGAGTTTCAAACATCTCGTCCATAGTACCAAAACCGCCGGGAAATATTATAACAGCTTTTGCATATTTTAAGAACATTACTTTTCTAGCAAAGAAGTATCTAAATTTTAATTCTTCTTTAACATAAGGATTAGTTTTCTGTTCAAAAGGCAATTCTATACATAAACCTATAGAACCTGCATTGGAATCGAAAGCTCCCCTGTTTCCAGCTTCCATTATTCCTGGACCGCCTCCTGTTATTATATCGTATTTATTTTCACCTAGTAATTTAGCAGTTTCATAAGCTAATTTATAATGGGGGTGATCTTCTGAAGTTCTTGCACTTCCAAATATAGAAACAGCATTTTTATAGTAGGACATAGTTTCAAATCCTTCTACAAATTCTCCCATTATTCTAAATATACGCCAAGATTCATTAGGCATATCAGAATTCTGTAATTCGTAAGTCTCTCTTTTCATGAAAAAATTCCCGCCTTTTATTATTATTTTATTATTACAGCAGTACCATAAGCAATAACTTCTGTAGTTCCTTCCATTACAGATGAAGATGAATAATGTATTCCTATTATAGCATTAGCACCTAATTTTTTAGCTTCTTCTATCATTCTTTTAGTTGCTGCTTCTCTAGCTTCATTAATCATCTCAGTGTAGCCTTCAACTTCACCGCCTACAATATTTTTAAGACCTGCAAGCAAATCTTTTCCTATATGTTTAGCCTGAGCTATATTTCCTTTAACCAAACCTAATAATTCATAATTATATCCGTTGGGTAAATAATCAGCTGTAAATAATTTTATATCGTTATCCATTTTTACTCCTCATAAATTATTTCAATACAATAGCAGTACCATAAGCAACAACTTCTACAGTTCCAGGAAGTACAGAAGATGAAGAAAAATTAATTCCTATTATAGCATTAGCACCTAATTTTTTAGCTTCTTCTATCATTCTTTTAGTTGCTATTTCTCTAGCTTCATTAAGCATTTCAGTGTAACTTTCAACTTCACCGCCTACAATATTTTTAAGTCCTGCAAGTAAATCTTTTCCAACATGTTTAGCTAAAGATACATTACCTTTAACTAATCCTAACATTTCATAATTATAATTGCTAGGTAAGTAATTAACAGTAAACATTTTGATATCAGCACTCATTTTTGATCTCCATTTATATTGTAAAATATTATGTGAATTTGTCGGAAAAGCTGTAAACATTATTAATGATTTTTTATTATAATGATTTAGCTATAATTAGGAAGTTTTGAAATTAATGGCATAAAAAAGAGTTACTGCAGTATAAACTACAATAACCCTTTATATGTTTTATTATTCATTAATTAATATTCTTATTTCATTATACCCCATTCTTTCCATAATTGAACAGTGTAATTTTCTTCTTTCTGAGAAGATGAATTAAATAAAGACTCATTATTAATATTTATAGAAGCTCTTCCGTCTCCATAACCCCATTCGTGATCTTTCCAGAATGTAAAAGGACTAAAAATAAATTCTTGTAATTTTTGCTCATCTGATAAGATATTAACAAATAATTGCGGATTTTTATCAATAAAATTAAATAGCTCAGGGTTATTTTCAAGAACTGTGAATAATTCAGGATTGTTTTTTAAATTATTAAACAGTGCATCATCTTTAGAAGCAAATAATTGGGCATTATTTTCTAAGAAATAAGCACGTATAGCTTCCTCATATTTAATTATATCCTCCAGGGCTCTTACTATATCCTCCAGATCCTTACCACTATAATACTCTTTTTCATTTGGTGTATCATATGAAGTCTGAGCATAACAGAATAATGAGAATAATAAAACAAATAGAAACAAGAAAATTATAAATTTTTTCATTCTTTTTCTCCTTATAATGAATAATTATATTTATAATATATATTTTATTAATAATAAATAAAAAGTCAATATATATTTATTAATAAATATATATAATACCAAACCAAATGATAATATGTTTGTAAAAATACAAATTGTACTTAATGAAAAAAATAAATTTAGTAATTTTTATTCATATTATAAAATATTTATATGCTCTCATATATATTTTTTTACATCTTTTATATTTTGTAAGTCCATATAATTTATTAATTGGCTAACTGTACTTTTTTAATTAAGCCTGTGGAAAGTTCAGGAATATAAATAACATCATTAACCAAATCTATATCAGCAGTACCTTTTAAGTTTCCTTATTTTCTTTAACTAATTCTAATATTTCATAATTATAATTTGCTTTAAGTAATTAACTGTGAACATATTGATATAAGCACTCATTATTACTTTAGTTTATATAATAAATATTATGTTAATCTATTAAAAAGCGTAAACATTATTAATGATTTTTTTATTATAATTATTTAGCTATATTAGAAAGTTTTGAAATTAATGGCATAAAAAAGAGTTACTGCAGTATAAACTGCAATAACCCTTTATATGTTTTATTATTCATCAATTAATATTCTTATTTCATTATACCCCATTCTTTCCATAATTGAACAGTGTAATTTTCTTCTTTCTGAGAAGATGAATTAAATAAAGACTCATTATTAATATTTATAGAAGCTCTTCCGTCTCCATAACCCCATTCGTGATCTTTCCAGAATGTAAAAGGACTAAAAATAAATTCTTGTAATTTTTGCTCATCTGATAAGATATTAACAAATAATTGCGGATTTTTATCAATAAAATTAAATAGCTCAGGGTTATTTTCAAGAACTGTGAATAATTCAGGATTGTTTTTTAAATTATTAAACAGTGCATCATCTTTAGAAGCAAATAATTGGGCATTATTTTCTAAGAAATAAGCACGTCTACCTTGCTTATATTGATTTAGAATCTCCTTTATGGCTTCTACTATATCTTTAACACTAGCATACTCTTTTTCATTTGGTGTATTATATGAAGCCTGACCATAACAGAATAATGAGAATAATAAAACAAATAGAAACAAGAAAATTATAAATTTTTTCATTCTTTTTCTCCTTATAATGAATAATTATATTTATAATATATATTTTATTAATAATAAATAAAAAGTCAATATATATTTATTAACAAATATATATAATATAAAACCAAATGATAATATTGCTGTAAAAAATAAATGTAAAAGTAGAAATTTGTTTTAATTAAAAAAAATTACTAATTTTTATTCATATTATAAAATACTTATATGCTCTCATATATATTTTTTTACATCTTTTATATTTTGTAAGTCCATATAATTTATTAATTGGCTAACTGTACTTTTTTAATTAAGCCTGTGGAAAGTTCAGGAATATAAATAACATCATTAACCAAATCTATATCAGCAGCACCTTTTAAGTTTCCTTATTTTCTTTAACTAATTCTAATATTTCATAATTATAATTTGCTTTAAGTAATTAACTGTGAACATATTGATATAAGCACTCATTATTACTTTAGTTTATATAATAAATATTATGTTAATTTGTTAAAAAGCGTAAACATTATTAATGATTTTTTTATTATAATTATTTAGCTATATTAGAAAGTTTTGAAATTAATGGCATAAAAAAGAGTTACTGCAGTATAAACTGCAATAACCCTTTATATGTTTTATTATTCATTAATTAATATTCTTATTTCATTATGCCCCATTCTTTCCATAATTGAACAGTTTGATTTTCTTCTTCCTGAGAATAAGAAGGCCACCAAGGTGGTTTTTTATGTACTACATGAATACGGGCATAAGATATTGATGAAAATAATAAAATGAATAAAAATAAAAAACTTATAAACTTTTTCATTATAGTTTCCTCCTTTTAATGAATAAGTCTAAATATATTTTATAAATAATAAATAAAAAAATCAATATTTTTTTATTATTAGTCAATAAATATTTATTTAGTTTGTACTATACAATTTCTTAAATACAAGATATAAAAACAAATTAATAAATATAAAGTTAAATATTTTTTAATGGAACTATATTCATTAAAAAACTAAATTAATATTTATGTTTTTGCAGGCATCATTTTATTTTTTATAATTTAGTCCTTTATATACACGCGTTAAACTAATTATAAGAAGATAGCTAGTCATAGTTTATAATTCCTACTATAAACTTAAATCTATTTACCGCGTGCTGTTAAAGTTCACAAATAAAAAAATAGCTTGGGCGGGTTTGCTTTTTGAAATAAAATATCAAGTATTAATAGAATTTTTATTACAGGTTTAAATGTTAAACTTATGGGGTGGGGATTAAAATAAATTTTTTAATCTAATTACTAGTATCTTTTCAGCTTTTACTAATATGACATAAAAAAGCTTAAAAATATGTTTTTTAAAAAACTTAATAACACTATAATAAATATGAATTCATTTAACTGTATATCTATTTAGTATGCTTGTTCGTGTAAAATTATCAGAACTTACTATATATTAAATGAGTTTAAATGTACTTATTCACAATTGTAAAAATACTAAAATATAAAACAGCATAAGTATTTATTTAGTTTTAAAATAAGTCTATTATTTCAATTAGGTTAAAATGTATGTAATAAAAAATTATTTAATTTAATAGTAATAGCATATATATAAAATTCGATGATTTTTTTTAATTATTTTATAAAAAATTCTTAAATTATTCTAGTATTTTATTATATTTTTAATATATGAAATACCTAATATAAGTATTCTTATAAAAATTGAAATTAGCTAAATAAAAAATAAAAAACTTAATTAAAAAAAATTTTTCATTGTGATTTTCCTCCTTTGATTTATTTTCATAGGAGGATTTTTTATGAAAAATTTATAATTGTACCTTTTTTATTAATCCTGTAGATAATTCTGGTATATATATAGTATTATTTTCATTTACATCTATATCAGCAGCACCTTTCAAGTTTCCTTCAATTTTTTCTAATTGTTCTTTTGTATTTAAATCAAATACATATATGCATGCATTAGTACCATTTTCTCCCCAATCAGAGACATATAATTTATTATTATAAACAGCTATTCCGTCTAATCCGCCGCTTCCTATTATATCATCTTTCCATTTTTCTAAACCGCTGCCGTCAGCATTAAAAGAGTAGACATAACCTGTATTTTCTGCTCCCATAAATCCGCTTGTTGCAACATATAATTTTCCATTATCAAAGGCTATGCCATTAGCACCATAAACATTATCTACAGAATTTGAAAGTGATAAAGATGAATTATTCTCTACATTTACAAAATATACTTTATTATTACCTGTATCACTAACTGCTATAGTTGTATTGTCTATTGCTGCTATATCATTTAATAATTTAGCCTCATCTATAGTTAATTTTGTTATAATAGAATTGTCTTTAACATTAGCTAATACTACATTTCCAGATAGCCCTTTATCTGCGTCTTGATCTGCAATTGCTATAACATCATCAGTAATAAAATAAAATCCTCTAGGGGCATCTAATTCACCTTCAAAAAGTTTTATAGGATTGCTTCCGTCTTCATTAACGCATAGAAAAAAACCGTCTTTTTCTATATCAGCATTACCAATATTTGCAATATATAATTTTCCATTTTTTAATCTTATACTTTCAGGTGAAGAAGTACCTTCAGCATTAATAATATTTATTTCCCTTAAAACGGTTTCATTTTTACTATTAATATTGCTTGTATTATTGTTAGAACAGCTTAATATAAATAATATGCTAGAAATTAAAATAAATATAATTTTACTCATAATAAAACTCCTTAATATTTTTTATAATTTATATTATTTTTTTTTTAATATATCAATATGAAAATTTCAATTGATTATAATAAAAAAGCATCTTTAAATAACTTAATATTTAAAGATGCTTAGAGCTACTATGACAAAATTATAAATTATAATTGTACTTTTTTAATTAAGCTAGTAGAAAGTTCAGGAATATAAATAACATTATTAACCAAATCTATATCAGCAACGCCGCTTAAAGAACCTTCAATTTTTTCTAACTGTTCTTTAGTATTTAAATCAAATACATATATGCAAGCATTGTTATTAGCACCATCTACGCCCCAGTCAGAAACATATAGTTTGCCATTAGCTATAGCAATACCATCTAAAGCACCAGCACCTAATACTGAAGCTGTCCATTTAGTTAATCCTGTTCCGTCTATATTTAAAGTATAAATATCTCCTCCATTAGGATCGCCGCCGAATGTACTTCCAGCTATATATAATACTCCGTTATCTAATAATATACCATTAGCACCAACTACTCCTGTTACAGATGAAGTTATAGATAAAGATGAATTATTATCTACTTTAACAAAATGAACAGTTGAAGCACCTGTATCAGTTAGAGCTACAGTTGTAGGATCTATTACTACTGTATCATTTAAGAATTTAGAGCCTTCTATAGGAAGTTTAGTTATTATTTTATTTTCTTTAATATTAGCTAATACTAAATTTCCTGTTAAAGAACTGTCATTTACTTGATCAGGAATAATAATAATGTCATCAGTTAAGAAAGAAAAACCTTTAGGGCTGTCTAATTGTCCTTCAAAAAGTTTTTGAGGATTAGAACCGTCTTCGTTAGCAACGATTATAAATCCGTCTGCAGGAGCATTAGGATCTCCTAAATTAGCGATATATAATTTTCCGTTTCTTAATTTAACACTTTCAGGTGCGGCTAATCCGTCGATATTGATAGTTACTGCTTCTTTTTTAGTTGGCTGAGCAGTTTGAGCGTTATTAGATGTTGTTTTGTCAGCATTATTTGAACATGATACAGCAAATAAGAAAGCTGATAAAACTATTGAAGTAAAAAATTTATTCATTTGAATTTCTCCTTATTAGTAAAAATTGTTATTAGAATTTATAATATTTTTATAATTATATCAATAATAAAAGATAAAAATATTGTTACCAAAATGATTACAATTATTTTATATTATTTAAATTATTTATTGACTATTATAATTTTTTGAGTATATTTATAATACTATGAAAATTAATACTAAGTTATCAGTTGCATCACATATTGTTTTGTGTATAGCATTTTTTGAAAATGAAGGCACTACATCTCATCTGCTTGCCAAAAGTGTAAGGACTAATCCTTCTATAATAAGAAAGATTTTATTGAAACTTCAGGCAGCAGGAATAGTTGAAACTAATAAAAAGGGCAGCAGACTTATAAAAGATGAAAAAGATATAACACTTCTTTCTATATATGAAGCTGTATTTACCGAGGAAGAGAGGGGACTTTTTAATTTTCATGAACCTAATCATGTATGCCCTGTAGGATGTGCTATGTTTGATGTTTTAGGCGAAGAGTTCAATAATGTAAGACTTGATTTTGAAAAGTCTATGTCTAAAATAACTATTAAACAAATAGCTGATGAAGTTAGAAAAAGAAAAAAGCATTTGGATTTTATGAATAAATAATTTTTAATATTAATTTTTTATATTTATGATGCTTATTCTGTTTCCGTCTAGTTCTATAATATTTTCTCTTGATAATCTGTTTAATTCTCTTGATAATGCACTTCTGTCTGCGGATATAAACTCTGCTAATTTATCTCTATTAAACGGTATTATTATATTTTTAGATTTTTGAATATTAGCCATATATTTAATGTATATTATTATTTTACTCCTTAGACTTTTTTGACTAAGAATATCATTTTTGAATGCTAGGAATTTATTTTTATCAGATATAACTCTTAATAAATTATGCAGAAATATATTTTTGATATTGTTATCATTTGCTTTAAATATATTTTCTATATTTATTTTTATTATTTCTGTATTTTCTAATGCAAGAGCCTGTATAGATGATACTTTATTTGTAGAAAAAGCAAATGCTTCTGCAAATATATCACCTTGATTTAGTATATTTACAATATTTTTTCTAGCATCATCATATTCTTTTGAAATTTCTACTTTTCCTTTTAAGATAATATAAATATTTTCTACTATATCTCCGGTATCTATTATTATATTTGACTTTTTAAAAGATTTCTTTTGTGTTTTAAAATCATCTAAAATATTAATGATTTCATCTTTACTTATACTTTTAAATACTTCTGATTTAATTAAAATGTCTATATATTCATTTGCCATATTCATTAAAAATATTAATATTAATTTTGTATAATGCTAGCATTTTTTTATAAAAAATCAACATCTTTATTTATTTTGATAAATCTATTTTTTTATAAAATTTAATTTATTCTTATCTTTTATTGACAATACAAATTTATTTGACTATACTATAGTTGTTCACGTGAACAATATTATTTATAGGAGAACTTAATATGGCTTGGCATTGGTTTGACTGGGTAGTCATTGGGCTATACTTTATCGTAATGTTTCTAATTGGTATGTTTTTTGCCAAAAGAACAAAATCTACAGATGATTATTTTAAAGCAGGAGGAAGAGTTCCTGCATTGGTAACAGCTATGAGTATTTACGCTACAGCTTTATCATCTATTTCATTTATTGCTATACCTGCTTCTGTTTATAATAACAGCTGGCTATTGGGTATGGCTCCTTTAGGTATTATTTTAATAGTATTGTGGGTAGCCCCTACATTTGTACCATTCTTTAGAAGAGTTAATGTTACAACTGCTTATGAATATTTAGGAAAAAGATTTAATAGTTCTTTCAGATTAGTTGGAAGTTTAACATTTATACTTTTCCATGTGGTAAGAATGGCTATAGTAATTTACCTTCCTACTTTGGCTATACAGCAAGTATTGCCTGCTCTTAATCCTGTTTTAATAACAATTATAGTATCAATATTCTGTGTTGCTTATACATCTATGGGCGGTATAGAAGCTGTATTATGGTCTGATGCTATACAAACAGTTGTACTTCTTTTGGGAGCTTTCCTAATCATTATTGTAGGTTTCGCTTCTGCACCTGAAGGAATAGGGCAAGGTTTTCAGCTTTTAGCTGATGACGGTAAAATCATAAGTCCTGATTTCTTCTCATTAGATTTAGCTAAATCTAGTATATGGGTTATGATAGTGGGCGGTTTTGTTAATTCTATATATTCTTATATAGGAAGCCAAGACATAGTTCAAAGATACTCTACAAATAAAAATGAACATGAAGCAAAAAAAAGTTTGTATATGAATATTCCTTTGCTTTGTACTAGTATTGTAATATTTATAGGTATGGGTTCTGCTTTATATATTTACTTCCATTTCAAAGCTACTTTACCTGAAAGTGTTAATGGTAATGCTATACTTCCTTATTTCGTTGTAAATGCTTTGCCTGTTGGTATATCCGGACTTGTAATAGCTGCTATATTTGCTGCTGCTCAGTCTACAGTATCATCTAGTCTTAACTCTGTTTCTACTTGTATGACTGCTGATATATTAGAGTTTTTAAAACCTGGTATGGAAGATGCTTCTAAATTAAAATTTGCTAGATTATCAAGCTGGATTGTAGGTATATTCAGTACATTACTTGCTATTTACTTCATATATAATGGTCAGGGAGATATGTTCCTTTACTTCCAAGCTATAACAGGTCTTTTAGGCGGTCCTATAGCTGCTGTATTCTTGGTAGGTATATTCTTTGATAAAATTGAAACTAAAGCTGTATGGGTAGGATTTATACTTTCTGTTATAGTAGCATTCTATATAAGCGATCCTGCCGGAATGCTTACTAAATTTATACCGGGTTATGTTAAACCTAAAATTTTTGAGTTTATGCTTTCATTTATAATTATAGGTGTTGGTGTAATAGGTTCTTTCTTGGCTTCTTTTGTTTTTGGAAAACCATCTGCAGAAAAAATAAAAGGATTAACTTATTCTACAACTATGAAAAATAAATAATGAGGTGATAAAATGAAGAAAATTTGTTTAATATTTTTATTTATATTTAGTATATTTGCTTTAAGCTGTTCAACTAATACTGCATCTTCTTCAAACAGTAATGTATTAGATTCAAAAGTTGATAAAAAAATAGTTTGGGAAATGGGCGGACATTTGCCTGCTCAAACAGGAATGGAAAAAAATATTGGTACTGCCGGAGTTTTATATGGTTCTTTAGGCGGTAAATATATAGTTGTAGGCGGCGGAGCCAACTTCCCTGAAGAATCTGTACTTAATGGCGGAGCTAAAAAAACTTATTCTGATATTTATATGCTTGAAGATAAAAACGGCGTATTAGAAGTTGTTGAGCATATTAATTGGGAAAATGAATTAGGATATGGTGCTTCTGTTACTACTGCAGACGGTATATACTATATTGGAGGATCTTCAAACCCTGATGCTGATGATGATATATTATTTATAACATTGAAAGATAATAAATTAAATGTAGAAAAGATAGGAGATTTACCTTTTACATTACAAAATGGGGTAGCTGTTTATAAAGATAATAAATTATATGTTATCACAGGAAAACAAGCAGGCAAAGGCAGCAACAAAGTTTATGAATATGATTTAACTGCTAAAGAAGCTAAAGAATTAGCTCCTGTACCAGGTGAAGAAAGCAGAACTCAGGCAGTTGCTCAATTATTAAACGGCAATATATATGTATTTAGCGGCGGTGATGCTATAGCATATACTGATGGTTATAAATATGATTTTGAAAAAAATACTTGGGAAAAAGTTGCTGATGTAGCTCTTAATAATGAAGGAATATCTTTGCTTGGTGCGGTATCTGTTAAACTTAATGAAAGTGAAATGCTTGTTATAGGCGGATTTAATAAAGCTATTTATGATGATGCTGTTTATAATTTAGGTAATCTTCAAGGTACTGAATTAGCTAATTTCAGAGCTGGATATTTCGGAGCTGATCCTTATGAGTTTAATTGGAATAGTAATATATTAATTTATAACTGCGATTCTAATACTTGGAAAACAATAGGCGAAATTCCTTTTGATGCTCCTTGCGGCGAAGGTTTAATATTAATAGGAAATAAAATTTATTCTATAAATGGTGAAATTAAACCCGGCGTAAGAACAGATAAAATGTATGTCGGTACAATTACTGCTAAATAAAGACAATATCTATTATTAAAAGTTTTCCATAAATAAGGGCTTACTTAAAATGAGTAAGCTCTTATTTTTTATTATTGATAGTAAAATATATTTTAAATCCCGCCCATTATGCTTTTTGGTTTTTATAAAAAATAAAAAAGAATACTGTTTTTTTGCTTAATTCATTAAAGCATGCCCGCCCAAATTTTTTATTATATTTTTGTTTTATTTAACGCACGGTAAATGAATTTTTGTATATAATAAAAACTGCAATTACTGTTTTGTTTATATATATATAAATATGTTTATCGTGCGGTGAAAAATACTATAATTTTTTTAAAACTAGGGTGGGGGTAAAAATAACAGATTAAAATTTGAAAGGAAGTATGAAATAAAAATGACATAATAGATAGAAAGCCTATAGGGTGGGATTATAAGAATATTCTAATAATTGATTGATATGTTTATCTTTGTGATATTAAAGAATTATTCCATATCTTTAATGGTTACAACTAATCCTGCAGCTTCGAGTAATGATATAATATATAATTTATCTTTATCTTCTATATCTATGGCCATATTGCATACACCAAATACAGGTTCTGGGGCAGGACGAACAACAACTTCTATTCCTGCATCCAATAAAATTTTTTCAGCCTTAATCAAATCTCTAGGAGTTTGTAAATAACAAAAACTTTTTACCATAATTATTGTCCTAATACTTTTATTAAATATTTTAAATCTTCTTTTGTTGTATAAGGTGAAAAAGAAAATCTCAAAGCACCTTCATCATTTTTATAAAAGTTATGGGCTAAAAATGAGCAATGAAAACCATATCGGCATTCTATATTATAATCTTCATATAGTTTATGAGCAAAATTAGCCATATTCATATTATTGTTAATGGCTGCTATAGAAAATAAAAATCCTTGCGTATCTTTATTTTTAGACCATATAACTTTATATTTATTCATAGCCTCTATTTGTTTTATAGTATCAATTATATCATCTATATTTATATTCCAATTAGGTCTATTTTTTAATGCCGCCAAAAGTCCTATTATTCCTACAGTATTTGGAGTTCCAGCTTCATATATTTCCGGTATGCTATAAGGTGTTTCGTAGCCATCACCAAAACCTCCTCCAAAATATGCAGGGTTCAATTTTTCTGGATTTTTAACATAAAATCCTCCTGTTCCTGTAGGACCAAGAAGTCCTTTATGTCCTGTAAATGCTATAAAATCTATATCCCACTCATCAGCTTTTATATTATGTATACCTACAGATTGGGTGGCATCTACTAGCAATGGTATGTCTCCTATAGTTTCTTTTATTTTTTTTATAGGCTGTATAACCCCGCTTATATTGCTTTCCATATTAATAATAACTAATGATATTTTTTCTTTTTTTATTATTTCAGTAATAGCATTAATATCTGTTATTCCGCTTTCTAAAGATGGTATTATTTTGTACTCTACATTTTTATTTTTACTTAATTTGTATATAGGTCTAACTACGGCATTATGCTCTAAAGCGGATATTAATACTTTACAGTGGCTTAAATCTAGTCCTGTAAGTATATCATTTATTGATCTTGTGGCTCCGGGTGTAAATACTATATTTGAGGCATTTTTTACACCCAAAAAATTTTCAGCTAATAATTCTCTGCATTCTTCTATTTTTTGAGTAGTTTCTTTTCCTCTTTTAGTATTAACTCTGCCGTAAGTTCCTCCTACATTTATTAAGAAATTATACATTTCCTCAGCAACTTCTTTCGGCTTTGGAAAACTTGTAGTAGAGTTATCAAAATAATAATTTTTCATAATACTATTTTTTTAAACCCTTATAACAGCAGAAGCATTTGCCATAGCCTCTATAATACCAAGCATATTAGTTTGTTCTTCAACTTTTATCTCATTTAATTCATAGAATTTAACGCAAGTACCGCAGAAAAATATTTTTATTCCAGCATTTCTTAATTCTTGTAATAAAGTTTTATACGGCTCTTCAATGCCTAAATAAACTCCGCCGTTATAACAATATAATGCCTCTGGTTTTGGATTAGCATCTTTTAACGCTCCTAAAAATGCTTTTAATAATAATTCACCTAATTCATCATTTCCTTGTCCCATTACTTTTTTATCAACAACAGCAATTACAGGACCTGAAGATTTTTCTTTACTAGTATCATTAGAAGATAATTCTTTATTTTTTATAATTTTAAAATTTAATCCTTCATTTGTATATGTTATGCCGTTATTTTTTAAAAAGTCTGTAATATTGTGAAATGCCACTTCATCATCTATCAATACTTCTATTTCTTCATTTAAAGCAGCATTTGTTATTGCGGTTTTTGTTAAGATTAATGGTTTTGGACAAGGCACGCCTTTAGCATTTACTGTTTTCATAATTTTACTTCCTTAAATATATAATTTGTAATAATAGCGTATATGATATATTAAAAAAAATTTATTGTCAATTATATGCATCAAAATAAGATTTAATAAAATAAATTTTTATTATATAAAATGTGCCATATAATTATCTTTTTCAAATGCTAAAAATACATTATGGAATAATTCAAATATATAATTGAGTATAATTGATTTTGAAAATAATTGAGTGTTTTCAGGAGATAAAGTTATGATTATACCAACTACAAAATAAATAATAGCACTTGATATAAATAATAATACAGCTGCACCAATTATTCTATCTGCCCAAGAGAGATATATTATTTTTAATATGTCTTTTACACTTTTTTCCACTTTAGAAAGTATTATCCTCGTGATGGAGTATGTAGCTATTAAAGATATTATTTTTAATATAAAAGAATGATCAAAATATTTAGACAGATGATTATATATTAATGGTGCTATTATAAATGTTATGATTACTGCTATAACAGGGATAATAATTGATATTAATCCTCTATACAATCCATATATTAAAGCAAAAACTAATATTGCAATTAATAGTATATCAATATTACTGAACATATTATGATGATTTCTTTAATAAAGATATTATAGGAGCAAATGTAAAGCTGCTTTTCTTTCTATGCGTATTAATAATATTTGATAATGCTTCTATATCGGTATGAGAAAATGAAGAATAATTTCCTATTTTCTTAGTTATTTCATTAAGATCATCTTTAGATTTTATTACATTATTAAAGTTATTAAATATTTTATATATGTCTTGGTTTTGATATTCTATTTTTGAGTTTAGATTATTTTGAACTTCCAGCATAGCTGATATATTTTCTTTTATTGAGAGTACTATTAAATTTTGATTTACCAATATATTTGACATTACATCATTATACTGCTCTAAGGATTTAAAATGGCTTAATTTTTTAGAGTCATTATTGATATTATTTTCCATTTCCTCAATAAATTTATCTATAGTATCTGATATTCTATTAATTTCTTTTTCTATTATTTTGCATCTGTCTTTTATATAGAAAGAAGAATTTTCTATCATAACTAATCCGGCAAATATATCAGTAAGCATTTTTTCTATTGAATCTGTTCCCTTGGATATTTCAAATGATAAGCTTCCTATTTCTTTCGCTACTACAGAGAAACTTTTACCATAAAATCCAGCCTTAGATGCTTGAATACCGGCATTAATTGATAAAAGATTGGTTTTATTTGTGATAGCTTTAATATATTCTATTGTATTATATATAGATTCTGTAATATTGTTTACATCTTTAAACTGATTTGCAGATTCTATTATTGTATTCAAGAATTTACTTGTACTTTCTTTAAAACTTTCTTTTATAAGTCTTAAATCATTTTTCAATGATATTATTTGTTCATTAGAGAAATCCGATTCTTTCATATTAGAAATAGTTTGATTCAATACTCTAAGATGCTCCTGCATTTGTGATTTATATTTATCAAAGAATGTGAATATGGTATTTGTATATTTTAAACCGTCTTTTATAAGATTTTTCTTACTATTTTTAGCATCCATTAATTTATCATTAGCTTCTAAAATGGAATCTATTTTTGAACTTATTATACTGTATGCATCTTTTGCTTCTTTATCTATTTCAAAAACAAACATAGATGTATCCATCAAATTCCTATCTATAATATTTAATTCCTCTGATATTCTATCTATATTATTTAATGTTTTAAGATTCAAATGTAATTTATTATTTAATAAACTTTCTTTTTTTATTGATTCAAGAGCATTTTTAGCAAAAGTTGAAAATATAGATATAGATCTGAATGATGATGATATTACTATGGCAAAACCTATTGAGTCAAAATCTATATTATCTGTAATTCTTTCTAAATACATATACCTTACTATTAATATTAATGCTATAACTATAGATATTATCATAAGTATATTAGATTTATAATCATAATTAATTATCATATCTGCCAAAGTTGATACAAACATAATTAAAAATACTGATAATATAATATAATTTTTAAATACATAAAATAATCCTTCAGGTTTTATATAGTATGAATTGGTTACTGTATAATAGTAATTAATTGTAGTTCTAAAAAAGATGTTAGGATATATTATACCTAAAATGATTAATACTACAGATGATATAAGTACAATTACAAATATACCGTTATTTAAATTTATTATATTTTTATTTTTTGATATAAAACTTTTAGAGTTTATAGGCATTAATATTATTGCCAATAGTATTATTATATTATTTGCTAAATACAGAGCTACCGATATATTTTGATTAGTTTTGTATGATCCATAAGTACCCAAAAATATTATAATAAGAGATATAATATTGTATATTAATATCAATAATAAAGTAACGGAGATAGTGATATATATACCTTTTCTTGTTTTTATAGATAATAGTAAATACATCATAATAAAAACAGACATTAGAGAAATACCAATAATAGGTGCTAGTAATTGTATTACTGTTATATTATATCCATATATTAAATTAGAAAATATATTCATAACTATTCCTTTTACATAACTTTGGAGTATTCATCTACTTTACTTTCTAAATCATTTGTATATTCTAAAAACTTTTTCATCTCTTCGTTAAGTTTATTAGTTATAGATTCCAAATCATCAGATGTTGCTAAAAGTTTATTCATATCTCTCATAAGGTTTTTTATTTCCGAATTTTCTGCAGATGCTTTATCTGATATATCAATTACATAATCATTTATTTCTTCTATTCTTGTTTTTATATTCAAAAAGTCATTTTCTTCATTAATTATAATATTTGTCATATTTGATATTGAATTATGCATTTTGTCAGTATTTTTTATTATATTCATATTATAATCATTTTGTTTTTCCATACTAATATTAAATTTATTTATTCTATCATAATGTATAGAAATTTCTTCTGATAATTGAGACATATTATTATTAATATTATTGCTGGAATATGTATATTTTTTAAATATGTCTTCTATTGTAAATAATAGATTTTGCATTCTATTTGTAGCCTGAGAAGTTTCATTTACTAGTTCGCTAACCTCTTTGGATACAACACTGAAGTTACTATGCCATTCTCCTGCTTTTGAGGCTTGTATGCTTGAATTTATGGCGAGAGTTTTTGTTTTATCTGACATATTTGTCATAAATGATATTATTTTATTTATTTGAAAATTTAATTGATTGAAAGTTTCTGATTTGGCAAATTCTTTAATGAAATTATTTTTTTCTGCTTCTAAATTCTTTTGCAAATCTTCAAATATAGCTATTATATTTCTGCTTTGTGCTTGTAAAGCATATATTTTTTCTACAGATTCATGCAGTTTTACATTAGATTCTTCAAGTGTTTTCTTCTGCAATTCCACAGAAGCCTGAAGATTTGGATATGTTTCTATCAATTCATTTATTTTGTCTACATTAATCTTTCCATCATTTATTTGGAAATTTTCTATAGTGATAAATTCGTTTGTATATTCTATAACTCTGTTTATATCATTTTTTAAATTATTAATAGTGGAATAAGTATTTTCTACTTTACTTACTAAGTTATTAACAGATTCAGAGAAATTTGTTTTTAATTCAGATAATTTTTCAGATGTATTTATCGCTGTATTAATTATTATGGAGTCCTGAGCTTTTATACTTTCTAAATCATAAGATTGATTAGTTTTCTTATATACAGCTGAAATAAATCTGCTTACAGATGAATATATCATTATGATATTAAATATGGCATATACTAAAGTAATTCTAGTAAATGTAGAATTTTTAAAAATTAAGAAATTACTTGAATATTTGGTATATATTGATATTCCATTAAAATCATCAAAAAATGCCAAAGATATTAATGCCATTAATATTAATAGAAGAACATTTTCTTTAATTTTTTTATTTACAGTCATTTCATATATAAATGAACATATAATGACAAAGCAATATATAGTAAAGACAAAATCTCTAATTATATATACTGTTCCCAATTCACCTCTGCTTTTTATACTATTTTTCATAGTTTCGTTTAATGTAGTTATAGGTTCAGATGTTGATATGAAAAGCTGAGGATATAGTAGTGATATAGCAGATAAAAGTATTAATATAAATATAATAGCTATATATAATTTATATAATACGGAATGGAAATGTTCGCTTAAAGTTAATTGAGTTCGTATATACATCATCCATGGTATAATAGTCAGAGAAAGAGCTAATTGTTCAAATTTATACATATTAAGTGCTAAATAATTATTCTTGCTGTATAGAGAAAGTATTATATTTGATGCTTCCAATCCTGAAAATAAAAAAGATAGGAAACCTAAAAGTAATATAATAGCCTGAGGTTCTTCATAGAGCTGAAAATATATATAAGAATATAATATTATACCAACTATTGATATTATAGTTGCCATAACAGGAATTCCTAATTCCAATGTTATAAGGGAAAAATTGTAATCCATAAATCCTCTGTAATTAATCAAATGATATTATATAAATACTATTATAAGTTAATTTTAATATATTAAAAGTATAAAAAATAAAATTAACGAAAAAACAAAATACCGTTTATATGTTCGGAATTAGTTTATCAAGTATTTACTTTCTTATAATAATTTTTTAATTTGAATAATTATTCATACTATTTATAATAGGAAATATATATTATGGTTATTAACTTACATATTAAACATAAATAACGCTATTCTGTGAGTTTTCTTACCCATCGTTCTTTTTTCAGCATTATAACACCAATTGTAATTTTGGCAAAATCAGTTAATTTAGCTATACCAAACATAGCCACAGGACCTACAGAAGTAAATTTGGCCAATATTAATGCTAGAGGTGCGAACATAAGCAATGATACAGGAACATCAACAGCAAAACCAAATATAGTGTCGCCTCCAGCTCTTGAAACTGCAAACTGAGCATTAATATATGTCCATACAGGCATATAACAGGCTATAAGTGTTACTAAATTTCTTGTTATTGCCTGAGCATCTATTGTAAGTTTAGAGAATATAAAAGGTATCAATAGGGTAGAAGACATTTGTACTAATCCAACCGCTAAACCTGCTATAACAGCTCCGTTTAATATCCATCTTGCTTTATTTTTAGCATCTTCTAACTCGCCTCGTCCAAGTGTACCGCCTACAACTACCATAGTAGATACAAATATACCCTGAAAAACTAAGTAGAAGATATTGGCTATAGTAAATCCAGATGCCATACCTGCAACTGTTTCAGCTCCGCCTCTGCTATTATATAAAGCAGTCATGAACATTTCGCTTAATCCCCAGCTTATTTCACTTAAAAATATTAAACTTGATTTTTTCAGCATAGAATAAAATACATCTAATTTTACTTTAAGTATTTCTCTAGTTCGCACATAAAATTTTTCATGACGAAGTTTTATATATACTATAAATAAAACCATTTCTATTATTCTAGCTATTAATGTAGCAATAGCAGCACCTGTTTCTTCTAGTCTTGTAGCTCCGAAATTTCCATATATAAGTATATAATTTCCCATAGTATTACATAATGTAGCTATTACTGATATTATCAGCGGTATATGAGGTTTTCCTATCTCTCTGTATGAACTTCCTATAGCACCGGATATTGATATTGGAATAAAAGTAAATGCTATTATACTCATGTATTTTGTACTTGACATCAATATTGCTTCCTGAGATGCATTTCCTCTAGTCATTAAACGCATAAATATTTCAGGATTGACTAGCATTAATATCATATAAGAAATAGAAATAACAAGAGGAAGTATTACTTTAAATCTAAATGCCTGCTGCATACCTTCTTTATTATTAGCACCGTTATTCTGTGCCATATATATTCCGCCTGCCGCGTAGCATGTATTAAGTATTACTAAGTATATAAAATTTAATTGATTCGATACATTCACAGCAGCCATTTTTATATCGCCTAATTCGGCCACCATGAAATTATCTATTAGTGATACCATTCCCATTATCAGCTGCTGAAGCATTACAGGTACGGCAATGGATATGCATAATTTATAAAAATCAAAATTTCCAAAAAGAGTTTTTTTACCGGTATTAAATTTCATTGAATTGGTATTCATAATATAATCTCTTTTATATAAAAAATCAAAGTATAAATTTGCTATAATCAATAAAACGAGATGTAATATATAGCTATTTTTATATTTGTCAATATGATTTATCTAATTTTTTAGCATTATTTATAAAAATATTAAGAAATTATATATTTGCTGTATATCATTGCTTTTGTTGTAATAAATCCTGCATTTCATTATAAAGTCTCATTAAATCATTTGCGGCACTTTCTTTTACTTTGAAATTTTTAAATCCGTCAGCAGTTTCTACCCTTATATCTGTAACTTTTTTCATATCTGTTACTTTATTTTCTGCCTGTATGCTGTATGTTCTGTCCACATACGCTGTATCCATAAAATATATAGAAGTACCATATATTATTTCATTATCTGTTTTAGGCATTGAAGATGTGTAATATAAGTTTAAAAATGTACCGTCAGAAAATTTTAATACTACTTTACTTTTTTCTGTAATATTAAAAGAACCATCTGTAATGTATTGTGCTTCTAACACTATATTATCAGTGCCGCCTATATTTTTTAATCTAAACTTTATAGTTGCAGACCAAAAAGTGATAGATACATAATCAGTTTGATAGAATTTTTGTCCATAAAAAGAGTCTTCTATTAGATTCACTTTAGCAGCACATGATGATAATGTTAGAATAAATATAAAAAGCAGTATTATTTTTTTCAATATTTTCTCCGTAAGTTTTATAACTATATTATTATATAACCTATTTATTTTTTGTAAATAAAACATATGGTTTATAATTAATATTATTGACATTTATATATTTTGTGTTATATTATTTAATATAAAATACATAATTATAGTAGTGTTATATGGAACTAAAAAAAGTTTTTGCATGCGGAGTTAGCTGGGGTGGTGGTAAGCCTTCATATTTTGAAGAGTTTAAAAAGTATAATTCTGCTATATTAGGAAGCTACAACAGAAGAATAGAAGGTTTTAGAAATTTAAAAGTTGGTGATTTAATAGCCGCAAAGAATGGGGAAAAAATAATAGCTTTAGGACAAGTTGCTTCAGCTTTAGAAGAGTATTGGAGTTGGAAAGATTTAATAGATGAAGAAAAAGCCAATTATTACGGTGTGTCTTTAGAAGATGAAGTTGATATAATTAAAGTTAATAAATGGATAAAACTAGGAGAACCTATTAACTATCCTACTTCTTCAGGTACAGGATTTGTTCAAAACAATAGAAGTGATTATTTAACACAATGTAATAATGCTTATTATAAGGAACTAAAAAAAATGGAAAAAGAAGAGATTATTAATATACTAAGTCAAAAAAAGCAGATCATACTTCAAGGGGCTCCGGGTACTGGAAAAACTTATTCTACTGCCGAAATTGCTGTTAATCTAATTGATGAAAAAGTACCAGATGACAGAAAAGAAGTTATGAAAAGATATAAAGAGCTTATAAAAAATAATCAGATATTTTTCACAACTTTTCATCAGTCAATGGATTATGAGGAGTTTGTTGAAGGATATAAACCTATCTCTAATGACGGCAATATATCTTATGAAATAACAGACGGAATTTTTAAAGAGGCTTGCAGATATTCAATTACAGCAGGTAATGATAAAAATAATATAGAATATGTATGGAATGAATTTCAAAATAAATTAATTGAAGAAGATATAAGATTCGATGAAAAAAACAATAATATTGGAAAGATTACTCTAAAAACAAAAACTGGTCTTGATTTTTATTTAACTACTGATGACAACGGATATGTAAGATATAAGCCCGCATCTCAAATAGGCGATAATTGGAGATATATAAGAGCTGCTTTATTTGGTCTGTATTTTAATAAATATAAATCTGCTTTATCATATACCGAGCCTTTATTAGATTATTTAAAAGAAAATTATAATTTATCAGAGCCTATTGAAAATAATAAAAATCCTGTTGTGCTTATAATAGATGAAATTAACCGCGGTAATATAGCAAAAATATTCGGAGAGCTTATTACATTATTAGAAGCTGATAAAAGAAAAAATGCTGACAATGAAATAGAAGTTAAGCTGCCTTATTCAAAAGAAATATTTTCTGTGCCTAGCAATTTATATATAATAGGTACTATGAATACAACTGACAGAAGCATAGGATATATTGATTATGCTTTAAGAAGAAGATTTGCATTTATAACTATCAAGTCTGATATAGAAAAAATTGAAAATTATTATAATGATAATGAAGAATTAAAATCAAAAGCTTCTGCACTATTTAATAATATAGAAAACATTATTAAAGAAAATTTAAATGAAGAATTTGAGATTGATGATATTATGATAGGGCATAGCTATTTTATGGCTAAAGATGAAAAAGAGCTAAAAAGAAAATTAGATTATGAAATAAAGCCTTTATTATTAGAGTATTATAAAGACGGTATATTAAAAAGTGATAAAGAACTAAAAGACAAAATTAAAGAGTTGGCAATATAATTCTTATGGATAATTTAAATAATCAATGCGAATGTGAATTTTGTAAAAATAATTCTGCTTCATTTAAGGAACATAATGATATAAATTGTGATTCACTTATTGAACATATAAATAATTCAAAATACAGAGAATACATATTTGGAGAAGATTTATACGGCAAAACTCTTTCCTATTTATATAGGTGCTTTCTGGCTTGATAATGAATATACAAAAAATATTATAATTAATCCTAAAATAGAGAATATTGATTTTATGAAAATGTTTTCAAAATGCTTGTCTTATTCAAGTATTATAAAAGATTTTGATAAAATATACAGCATTAATTTTGAAGAGCCTCCTATAGATTATAAAGGAAATATATTAATAAAAGGACTTGATGCATTAACGAGTATACATTTTTTGAGAATGCTCGAATTAGAACTTCATAATGGACTTAAAAGAAATTTTATAAAAAAAGAAGAAAATCTTAATTCAAAAATAAAAGGTAAAATAAACTTTTCAAATCATATAAAGAAAAATATTATGGCTGCCAGAAATGACAGGGTATACTGTTCTTATTTTGATTATGATATAAACTGCTTGGAAAATAGAATACTAAAAAAGGCATTAAAAATATGCTACTCCAATATAGGAAGTATTTATAATTCTTTTTCTTGTATGAGCTTTTTTTCTGAAGTATCTGATGAGCTTCATTTTTATGAACTTCATAATATAAAATTAAATCCCCTATATAAAAAATATAAACTTCTTATAAAATTAGCTATTAATATAATAAAATTAAAAAGATATAAGGACTCATGCAGTAAAAACGAAGCCCATCCTTTTTATATTGATATGTCATTATTATTTGAGAAATATGTTTATGCTTTACTTGACGATTCACTAAAAAATAAAAATGCAAAAATATTATATCAAGAAGGATATAGCCGTCATAAATTAAAACCTGATTTTATTATTAAGGGCAATGGATATGATTATATAGCTGATTCCAAATATAAAAGCAGCTATAATAATGGTATAAACATAGAAGATATTAGACAGCTTTCTGGATATGGAAGAGTTGAAAGTATAGTAGAAGAGTTTGCAAATGATATTGAAAACTATGTTCCAAAATGCCTTATAATATATCCTTTAAATGATTCAAATAATAAAAGCATAGATTTTGAAAAAAAAGAAAAAATTAGTGGTTTAGTGAAGTTTTATAAACTTGGTGTTAGCCTTCCAGTATTAGATTAATAATTTTATATTTTCTCGTAAATTCATTTTATACAATTGCTATTTTAACAGTTTTATTATATACTTTTACATCAATATTTATTATTGCAAGGGGTTAAATTAATGGAGAATCCTATAAAAAATATTACAGAAACAATCATAGGCGAATGCCGTAATTTTAAACATACATTAAAAGAAATATTATACGCAATAATTATTGTGCTTCTTATAAATACATTTTTAATACAGAATTATCAAATACCAACAGGCTCTATGATTCCTATTATAATGCCCGGAGACAGACTTTTTGCCAATAGATTTGTATACGGAGTTAAATTGCCTTTTACAGACGGACTTTTAGGATACAGACTTCCTAAAATAAAATCACCTCAAAGAGGGGATTTGGTAGTATTTAGAGCACCTCCTTCTGCTTCTTTCGGATGTGAGTCTGCTATGCCTTATTATGAGCCTTCTCCATTGGTTCAGTTTTTAAAACTTCCAGTTATGATATTTGCTCTCACACCTTTTACTTGGGACCCTAGATTTTTACTTGCAGACTATATAGGAGAAAAACTTACTGGGGGTACGCATTTAGCACCTGCTAATTTATTTTTGGGACTTAAAACTGTGGATTTGGATCCTAGAAAAGAATTTGTTAAGCGTGTCATAGCTACAGCTGGAGAAACTGTTGAAATTAGAAATAAAAAAATAATTATAAATGGAAATGAAATAGAAGATAAATGGGGTTATTTCTTTTATGGAAATGATAGAGAGTTTGTTCCTCGTATAGATATATATGGACCTATTTATGTTCCTAAAAAAGGTGATGTTATGATATTTAAAAAGATAGTTGATAAAACAGATTATTATAATGATTACAGTTCTTTTGAAGTTTATATAAATGATGAGATAGTAAGCGATGATATAAAATTATGGTATTGGATGAATATATATGTTCCTAATGCCAAAGACAGACCAGATGAATATATATACAATGTCCCAGAAGATTATTTCTTTGTAATGGGAGATAACAGAGACCAAAGCTGCGACAGCAGAATGTGGGGATTAGTTCCTTACAGACATATAAAAGGTCAGCCTATGATTGCTTGGATACAGTCTAAAAGACCTGATGATGTTGAACAAGGCTTCTTTAAATACTTTATAATTAAATAAGAATAGCAATATGTATGATCAAATTTCTCAAGATACTTTAAAAGAATTATGTAAAATTTGGAAAGCAAAAAATACAGAGGATTTACAAACAAAATCTTCTAATGTTTTTATTGTCTCTTTTAAATTTTATGCTTTATCCAAAGAAGCTAAAGATATTGTGCTTTATGTACTGAAAAATGAAAGCAAAGAACTAAACTCTATAGATATAGCATATTCTCTTAAATATACTCAAAAACAAATACCTGCTTTCTTCAATTATATAGATGAAATAAAAAAATCAGGACTTCTATATTTAAAAATAAAAAGAAGAAGATTAAACTCTCATGATGATACTTTGTACTTTCTTCCTAATGTTAAGCCTATAATAGAAAGTATTATACTAAAAGAAAGTATTAAAATTACTAATTATATAGATTGTACATACACTGCTAATATATATAAAAAATATCTTCAGAAAATAATTAATATATATGAAAATGGAAATATTGTAGAATATAATAAAGCAAAAATAGATGATGATGAATTATTTACTTTATGCAAATCTAATATTCTTTCTGTTTATTTTTATCAAAATGATCTTAAGGTTTATGTTGCTGTCAATAATAAAAATGTTTTAGAGAATTTAGAGAAGAGTTTAAAAGAGAATATTGAAAGTTCAGTTTTTATTTATAATCATTTTAATATATTGAATGATATTGAAACTTTTATATATGAATGCGATGTTCAGAAATTATCTTCTGATGATATTAATATAAATTTTTTAACTAATAATTTGGATTCTTCTGTTATAATAAATATATGTTTAAAATTGGATTTAATTAAATTAGATAATAAAAATTTTATATCATTGGAATATGATAATATAAAAAAATATCTTTCATCTTCTATAGAAGAAAGAATTGATAATATAACAAAAAAAGTTTATAAAAATTATTCTGATTATTATAAGCATATTTTTTCTATTATGGAGAAAGAAAGCATATCAAAATCAGTACTTTTTATGAAATTGAAAGAAAAATATAATATCTCTATAACTGCTGAAACATATAATAATATTATTTATTCTATGTTTATTTTAGGTATTGCTGAAGTATCTTTTTATGAGAATGCCGTACTTGCAGTTAGAAATGTTAATACTTATACAGAAGAAAGCAATTTAAAAAGATCATTCATTAATGGAAATTTTGAACTTACATTGATAAATCATTATTTGTTTTCTAATAATTTTATTTATATGTGTAATTTATATTTTGAACTTGATAAGCAGGAAACAGTATACACTTATACTATGACAGAAGAAAACATATTAAAAGGAAAAACTATTATAAGCGATGAAGAGTCAGAATATTCATTTAATAAATTTTTGGCAGTATTAAAAAATACATTATTAGACAATAATGTGGATATTCCTAAGCATATAGAAACTAGTATAAAGAGATGGTATGAGAGAGGCATTATTTCTTATGTATATGATAATGTTACTCTTGTTATAATAAAAGATGCCAATAAATTAGAAGAAATAATTTATGAGGCTAAAAGAAAAGGCATAATTATAACAAAAATTAATGATGAATATGCTATAGTAAAATCTAGTTCTTCAACTAAAAAAAGCCTTACCAAATTTTTAAGACAAAGAAAGATAATAGTAACATTCTAAATAAAAAATGAGCGGTAAAAAGTTATGACAGATTATTTTAATAAAGAAACCTATAATTTTTATTTACCTGAGAACTTAATAGCAACTAATCCTAATTATGAAAGAGATCATTGTAAATTAATGACTTTGAATAAGAATACGGGTAAATTAGAACATAAGATATTTGCAGATATTATTAATTATTTAAATAAAGATGATGTATTAGTTTTAAATGACAGCAAAGTAATACCTGCTAGAATATACGCTAAAAAAAATACAGGAGGCAATTCGGAAATTCTGCTTCTTAATAAAGTTAATAATGACGAAAGTACTTGGGAATGTTTGATAAAGGGTAAAAATATTAAAGAGGCTGATACATTATATTTAGATTATTCTCATTTAGATAATGTAGGAAATATTGAGGCATTAATAGAAAAAGATAATATATCAACTAAATTAATAAAATTTTCAAAGCCATTAACAAGTGATATTTTAGATGCCATAGGAAAGATTCCGCTTCCTCCTTATATAATTCAAAGCAGAAAAAGAAAAGGAGAGGAGGAATACAATAGTAATGATAAAGAGTTTTATCAGAATGTATATGCCAAAAATGAGGGCAGTATAGCTTCTCCTACTTCCGGACTTCATTTTACAAAAGAGCTTTTAGAGAAAATAAAATCTATTGGAGTTACTGTATGCTATGTTACATTGCATGTAGGTTTCTCAACTTTTAATCCTTTAAAAGAAGATGATTTAAGAAATCATATTATGCATGAAGAAAAGTTTATTATACCAAAAGAGAGCTATGACATTATAATAAATGCCAAAAAAGATGGTAGAAGAGTCGTATCATGCGGAACTACAGTTGCAAGAGTATTAGAAAGCGAATATGATAATTATGATTTTAAAAGAATGGAAGGATCCACTAATATATTTATTTATCCGCCGTATAAGTTTAAATGTGTTGATGCTTTAATTACTAATTTCCACACCCCGCATTCTACATTGATTGCTATGGTTAGTGCTTTTGCAGGATATGATAATATAATGAATGCATATAAAACAGCAGTAGAAAATAATTATAGATTTTTTTCTTACGGCGATGCTATGTTTATGTTTGAATAGATTTCTATGCTAAATATATTTTTGGGAAATCTCTTTCATTGATTAATCCGTCTTTAATTAAAATAGCTCTTAATACATCTATATCACTGTAAATATCGATCAAAGAATCATTATTAAATTCATCAATCATTTTTTTAAATCCCAAATTTATAATGCATATAGAGCTTTTTATATCTTTTTTTATTTTTTGTTTTTTACTATTATCCATACAGCCTTCATCTAATTCTATGTATCTATTCATGAATTTTTCAATCGTTGGTATATAATAATCAATTATAGAATTATAAGTTCTTTTATATGATTTATTATTGCTGGTTTTTTCTAAAATAAAATTGAGTTTGTAAAGCACATCATTTATAATAAGTCTTAAATCAGAATCATCTATTTGAGATATGTTTGTTTTTATATTCTTGTCAAAACTATTTGTTTTATTATTATTATTATTTGATTCTGTGTTATGGTTATTATCGTATGAAGTTTCTTTTTCATCGACTCTATTAGTTTTATCAAACTTAATATTTTTAATATAGCTTTGTAATTTATCTTGCAATGTGTAAAATAAAATTAACAATAAGAATACAAATATAATAATTGAAATCAATTTAAAAGATATTACCCAAAATACTAAGCCTGAAAATACTAATAGTGATATTGATATAATAAAATTAATATTGCTTGAAAATAAATCTGTATATTTTTTCATAATAATGTCTCCATATAAATGTAAAAAATATTTACTTTTTATATGATACAATAAAAATGAAAAATATCAATTATTAAATAATTATTTTACTACTTCTTTTATAATTCTATGGAAATTTTTATATTCTATTTTCTCTATTTCTTCATCATTAAATCCGGCTTCTTTTAATTTTATTATAATATCATAAGACTTTGATGCATTTTCTAAACCTTTTATATAAGGGGCATCTTCATCTTCAAAATATTCATTATAGTCAAAACCAAGCCCTATATGATCTATTCCTATTTTATCAGCTATATATTTTATATGGTCTATGCCTCTGTCTATATTCTGTTTTTCTTTGTTTTCATCAATGAAGCCTTTATAAGAATTAAATCCTATAACGCCATTAACATCTCTTATTGCTTTTAATTGTTCATCTGTAAGATTTCTCATACTATTGCATAATGCTCTGGAATTAGAATGTGAGGCTATAACAGGACATGAAGTAATATCCATAACATCAAAGAAAGATTTATCATTTAAATGCGATACATCAACTATCATACCTATATCCTGCATTTTTTTTACAGCCTTTTTTCCTAATTCAGTTAATCCTCTTGATGAATTTCCTCTCACTCCCGCAGCTAATTTATTTTCTTCATTCCAAGTAAGACTAGCATGTCTTGCCCCATACTCATAAAACTCGTCTATCAAATCAATATTATCATCTATGGATATAAGTCCTTCAAATCCTATAAATATATATAATTTATTTTCTTTTTGTGCATTAATAATATCATTATAATTCTTTGCTATTAATATAATATCATTTATATATTCAAGTTCTTTATTTATAGAATACTGAATTTCTCTTACTCTTTCTAATGCTCTATGATAATTTTTCGGCTCAGTCCATATTACAAATATAGATCCTCCTATTTTACCTTTTATCATATTATCATAATGATGCTTTTTTATAATATTGTTTTCACCTTTGAAAGTTTTTACAGCAACATCAGTCCATATATCAGAATGAGCATCGAAAATCATATTTATTTGCCTCTTGTTTATATCAGTTAATTTTTATCATTATTATTTGAAGTATTTGGATTATTTATACAGTCATTTTTTTGAAACAAAATTATTTTTTTTATTGCTATGTATACAATAATGCATGATAATACTTTATCAAATATATTCGTTAATAATCTAATTATAAAAGATGCATGAAAAAGATCTACGCCGTTTTCATTTAAAATTTTTATAAAGCTGTCTATTTTTGCACCTGTGAATCCGTCAGATAATATTATAGATATTGGGGTTCCTATTAAAGGTGATATTATTCCAATTATAATTCCTGATATAATAGCTGGTATAATATTAAATTTAATTTTTTTTGCTATAAGCCCAATTATTATCCCTATTAATGCATTTATTACTGCAAAATTTAAATGCGAATAGTTTATAAATAACGATATTATAATATTTGTTAATATACCTACAATAGCACCGTAAATAGGTCCAAGCAAAACAGCGGATAAAATAGTGCCTACAGAATCTAAAAATAAAAATGGTATTTTAAATAATAATACTATAAATGTTAAAGCAAAATTAATTACTATTCCTATAAATACTATTAATATATTGTATTTTAAATCATTATTCATTTTTCTTTTTCCAAATAATTCCGTAAAATATAATTTATTTAAGTAATATATTTTTAAAGTATTAAACTAGTTTTTATCGCAGTAATATTAGCGTCCTTATACTTAAATATTATAAAAGCACTAAAGATAAAACTTTATATAATTATTATACTGAAATAAAATTTATTTTCAATATTATTTTCTATATAAAAAAACTCCTAGTAAATATATTTTATTTACTAGGAGTTAATTTACTGATTTAATTACTATTTATTATTTAGCAGTATAAGCAACCATAGTCATCCAAGATAATGGTTTGTTGTAATGAGGCAAGAAGAAGAAGTCAGATAAAGCGAATTCCTGAACAGTCATACCTCTTTGTATAGCTAAAGAGAATGCATGAATAGCTTCAGCATGATTATGTTCAGAAGCAATTTGTGCACCTAATAAACGGCCTGTATCTTCTTCATAAACGATTTTTACTAATACATCTTCGTTGCCAGGCATAAATTCAGGTCTTTCAGAATCTTTGAAGAAATTAGATTTTGCTTTTAATCCTTTTTTCTTAGCAGTTTCTTCAGACCATCCAGTAGAAGCCATATTATATCCGAATACGCATATAGCATTAGAACCTTGAGTACCGCAGTATTCAACATGTTTTCCTAAAGCATTATTAGCAGCAACAATACCCATTCTTACAGCATTAGTAGCTAAAGCAATATATTCTTGTTTTTCAGAAGCTCTAGAATATACAGTAGCACAGTCTCCTATAGCATAAACATCAGGATCTTTACTGCTTTTCATAGTAGTGTCTACTACAATAGCACCATTAGGTAAAGTTTCTAAATAGTCTTTATAAAGGTCGCTATTAGGTCTGAAACCAACAGACATAACTACCATATCTACATCATAAGAACCTTTATCAGTAACAACTTTTTTAACTCTGTCATCACCTTCGAACTTTTTAACAGTTTCGCCTAAATGCATTTCTATTCCAGCTTCTTTGATTCTTTTTTCAGCTTCATCAGTGATTTCTTTATCAAAATAGTTAGCCATAACTCTAGGCATAGCTTCCATTAAGATAACTTCTTTACCATGATTTTTGAATGCTTCTATAAGCTCAACACCTATATAACCAGCACCAACAACCATAACCCTTTTTACATCAGGTTTAGCTATTTCATTAATAATATCCTGTCCTTGTTGGAACAATTTAGCAAAGAAAATACCTTTTTTAAGACCATATTCAGTACCTTCCTGTTTTAATCCTTCTATAGGAGGAGTTACAGGCCAAGAACCAGTAGCAAGTATAAGTTTGTCGTAATTATCTTCAAACTCTTTTCCTGTTTTTAGTTCTTTTACATGTAATTTTTTGTTAGCCCAGTCTATTTTTGTTACTTCATGTCCCATATAAACATCAATACCTTCGCCTTTTAGACTTTCAGGACTAGCATAGAATAGACCCTTAGGATCTTTAACTACTCCTCCAACCCAAAGTGCTATACCGCAGGCTAAGAAAGATATATTATCGTTTCTATCGTAAGTAACTACTTTACAATTAGGATCTGTAGCTTTCAAAGTTTTTGCTGCCCAAGTACCAGCATGGTTACATCCTATTACAATAACTTTCATAATAATTTAACCCCTTATTAAAAATAAATTGAATATAAAATTGGTGTTTATTATAGTACAAAAAAAATACTTAGTCAAGTTATATTATATTTATATTAGTAAATTTTAAGAATTTTAGTATGTTTTTTATGTAATAATTTCACTAATTAGGGAAAATGATTATAAATAAAATGTTTATTGTTTTTTATTATACTTATGCATCAAAATTTGTATGTAAAATTTTTATGATAAAAGTATAATAATTTTACAAAAATATTAAAATTATAAAAAATAGCTTTAATAATACTATAATGTTTATATAAATAGTAGTTTAAAATAAAGCAAATTATGTGATATATAATAATAATAATATAAAAATATTATTGTTATAATGTATTGATATTTATACTTTTTATGCTATATTATTAAAAAATTGAAATTATAGGTTTAATATTATGACAAATTTTAATGAGTATTTTTTGATGGAAGAGAAAGATGTTTTGCTTTATGTAAAAAATAAATTAAAATATTTTTCTCAAGATGATAATATAATTTGTAAAGAAATAGGCGACGGTAATATTAATTATGTATATAGAATAAGTAATGGTAAGGATTCAATAATACTTAAACAGGCAGGCGTACATACTAGAAGCAATTCATCAGGAAGAATACTTGATATTAACAGAAATTCAAGAGAGGCTGATATTTTATCTTTTTACGGCAGCATACTTCCTGATTTAGCCCCTAAAATCATTTCTATAGATAGAGTTATGAATTTATTTGTAATGGAAGATTTAAAATCTTTTCTTGTACTTAGAGATGCTTTAATGAAAGGACATATATATCATCATTTACAAGAACAGATAACAGATTTTTTAGTTGAAACAACATTGTCTACAGCTGATTTTTTTATGGACCCATTTACCAAAAAAGAAAATGTTATAAAATATACTAATAAAGAACTTTGTAAGATAAGTGAAGAATTAGTATTCAGAGAACCATTTTTTAATGTTCTTAAAGAAAATGTTTTTTCTGAATCATTAAATAAATTTGTAGAGGATAATCTTTATAACAATAAGCAGCTGCAATTAGAAGCGGCAAAATTAAAGTATGAATTTATGAATAATCCTCAGGCTTTAATACATGGAGATTTACATACAGGCTCTATATTTGTTAATGAAGATTATATAAAGGTAATGGACTGCGAATTTGCCTTTTATGGTCCTATAGGCTATGATTTAGGTACTATTATAGCTAATTTTATATTTTCTTATGTTTATCATTTATATGTTACTAAAGATAAAAATTATACATCATTTCTTTTCAATGTTATTGATAATACTCTAAAACTTTTTAAAAATAAGTTCATTAGTAAATTCTTGAATGAAAGTACTGATATATCAGCACAAAATGATTATTTTGTAGAATATTATCTTCTTGAGGTATTGAAAACAGGGTTTGGTATATGCGGGCTTGAATTATTGAGAAGAACTACAGGATGTGCCAGAGTAAAAGAAATAGAGTCCGTTTCTGATGATGATATAAGAAGAGATATAGAGTACACTCTTTTAAATATAGGTATTGAGTGCTTATCATATAGAGACAGACTTTCTGAAGAAGAAAAGTTTATGAAATTTGTAGATAATGTAATTGATAATATAAATTTATAATTTTTAAATTTGTGTTTTTAATAATTTTTGGAGTTTTTTATGATTAATAGAATAGATAAAGAATTAGCTTTTATGCTTCAGTTTGAAAATATAGCTTGGTATGATGACGGATGCGTTAAAATATTAGATAGGAGAGTTTATCCTAATAAAGTTAATTTTGTTGAATGTAAAACTCATAAAGAAGTTTCAAAAGCCATAGCAGATATGGTAACACAAAGTGCCGGTCCTTATTTGGCTGTTGCTATGGGAATGGCATTGGCCGGATATGAATCAAAACATTTAGAAGGTAATGACAGAATAGATTTTCTAACTTATGCCTGCAATACTTTGGCTAATTCAAGACCTACAACAAGTGCCAGAATGATGTCTATAACAAAATCATGTTTAGAAGCTGGTACTGAGGCTATAAAATCAGGCAAAGACCCAATAGAAGCTATGTTTAATAGGGGAATAGAACTTTCTACAAAAAGATATTCCAAAATAAAAAAAATAGCAGAGAATCTTGTTTCAATGTTTCCGGATAAAGGTAGTATACTTACTCAATGTTTCGGTGAGTCTATAGTAGGTTTTATGATACAGGAGTTTCAGAAAAAAAATAAAGATATAAAGGTTGTGTGTGCTGAAACTAGACCTTATTTTCAAGGTGCTAGGCTTACAGCAACGGTTGCTTATGATCAGGGTGCTGATGTTACAGTTATTACTGATAATATGGTGGCATACACTATGCAGGAGAAAAAAATTGATGTATTTACTTCAGCTGCTGATTTAATATGTTTGAATGGGGCAGTTGTAAATAAAATAGGAACCTTCCAAATTGCAATAGTAGCAAAATATTTAGGTATTCCTTATTTTGTAACAGGAGCTCCGGATAAAGGATATCATGGACTTGAAGATGTGCATTTTGAGTTTAGAGATGAAAAACTTGTAACTGAGGCTATGGGTGTAAAGACATCTAAAGAAGGAGTAAAAGGTTTTTATCCGGCATTCGATTATACTCCGCCGCATTTAGTCAGTGCTGTTGTAACAGATTTAGGTATTTACAGTCCTTATGATGTATTTAAATATTATATAGGCAATGATGAAGGTGAATATTAATAATTTTCCTTTAGCGGATTTTTTATATTTTCTTTTTTTATGTCTATTAAAAAATCTATAAACAATTCAAATAATATAGGATCCAATTTTGTTTCTTTAACTATATAATTATCATATATTAATTTTACAGCATCTTCAGCACTCATGTCTTTTCTGTTATAATTTTTTTGAGGCATTACAGTTGTGTCAAATAAATCTATTATTTCTAATACTTTAGCAGGGAAAAATGCTAGGCTTTGAAGTGTTTGAATATCATCAACATCATCTGATATAAGAGAAGAAGGATTTAAAGATTTATTTTCATTGAATTGTTTATTTATTATTTTTATTACATCATTTCCATAACCGTAGTATTCATGATGCATTCCTACAATCAATGATATATTATCATTATAATTTCTGAAAAGTTTTAAGAATTGGTAACCTTTAATAGCATGTGAAGTTGATTCTTTAGCATACTCTTTTGATTTATTAATATTTAAATAGTCTAATTCTTTTACTTTAACAACATCATGCCAAAATGCTCCGGCAGCAAATGATGCTATATTTTCTATTGATATTTTTTTAAGTCCGTTTTTAAATACATCATTGAATTTAATATTAGTTTTATCTATATTATATTTTTTGAAAACATTTTCATAAAAGCTTTTAAATTTTTTATTAAAATTTATAATAGTTCTTAGATTTAACTGGTTATCTATTTGATCATTGTAATAAAGCATAAATTCTATAAATATAATAAAAACTCTATTTCCATGTCCTATAACATTTCTGCAGTCAAAATTGTCTAATCCGTAAAATAAACTTATATTAGGGTATATTTTTTCTACTAACTTGGTGATTGACAATATCAAGTCATTTGTTACTATTTGTGTATCATAATATTCTAAATCATCAAAATATATTTGATTCATTTTGTCTTTAGAAGCATTTACTAAATGAATTAAATTAATTCTTTCTATAAACGCAAGTCTGGTTATTATATCTAATATATATTTTATAGCATCAGCATACAAGCCCTCATTATAGTATTGATTTAATATGTCAATATAGTTTTTTATAGATATGAATCTTTCTTTAGGGCTTTCCTCTAATATCATCTCTAACATTTTATATTCGAAAATTTTTGTATTTTCAGAATCCGGCATACAGTCTTTATATACTTTAATGAACTGATTAATGTTTTCAATATGTTTGTATTCGTTTTTTTCATTTTTTTCAATTACTAAATCTATAATTGATTTTGAATTTTTGGGTATATAGAAATTATCAAATATATCACTGTTTATAGCATTTTTGTCGAAAAGGATATTTATTTTATAATTAGGTATTGATAAATATAAATTATCATTGCTTGTACATATAATTTCTGGAGAATTAAATTTAATATTGTCTATATTATCTTTTATAAAGTTTATATCTATTGCTGTATATTTATCTAAATCAATATCCATATTCAGCCTTTAAAATTAAATACTGATAATTATTGTAATGATATACTTTTTTTATTTTTTATCAATAATTTTATATGATTTAATTAATTTTTATTTGTTAAAAAAATAATGTAAAAAATCATTTTAAGGTATTGACAATTTTTTTTTATATAGTAGAATATGAAACTCATAGAACTAAAAGTTCATTTATTAATACTGGGGTGTCGTCAAGCGGTAAGACAATTGGTTTTGGTCCAATTATTCGAGGGTTCGAATCCTTCCACCCCAACTTTTCTCTTATATGGTACTTAAATGGGAATAACAGACGAAATATTAATATTAAGCGGTACAGCAAATCCTCAGTTATCTGAAGATGTTGTTAAGAATCTTGGTCTTAAATTGGGAAATATGGAAATACGCAAATTTGCTGATGGCGAGACTTTTGTTCAGGTAGAAGAAACTGTTAGGAACAAAGATACTTATGTAATACAGCCTACAGGACGACCTTCCAGCAGTGAAAGTTGGATGGAGCTTTACTGTATTATAGATGCTTTAAAAAGAGCTAGTGCTAAAAGAATTACCGCAGTTATTCCATATTATGGTTATTCTAGGCAGGATAGAAAGAATGAACCTAGGGTGCCTATAACAGCTAAATTAGTTGCTAATCTTTTGTCAGAAGCCGGAGCACATAGAGTTTTGGCTTTAGATTTGCATGCAGCTCAGATACAAGGCTTTTTTGATATTCCTGTGGATCATATGCTTTCAAAACATGTATTCTTGGATAAAATAAGAAAAGATCTTGATATGTCTAATTCTATTATTGTTTCTCCTGATATAGGAGGCGTAGGAAGGGCTAGAGCTATAGCTAAACAATTAAATCTTGATATAGCTATCATAGACAAAAGAAGAGACAGAGCCAATGAATGTGAAGTAATGAATATTATAGGCGATGTTAATGGCAAAGATGCTATTATTATAGATGATATAATAGATACAGGTGGTACTCTTATAAAAAGTATGCAGGCTTTGAAAAAAGCTGGTATGAGAAAGATATATGTATTTATAACTCATGCAGTATGTTCCGGTGATGTTTATGAGAGAATTAATGCCAGTGATATAGAAAAGCTTTATATAACAGACAGCTTAAAAGTTATGAAAGATAGATTAGGCAGTAAAATAGAAGTTCTTTCAGTTGCTCCTGTTATTGCTGATGCTATAAGACATATACATATGGAGCTTTCTATAAGTGTTCTATTTGATAAGTAAAATTAAAGGAAAGAAAAATGAGTGAGAATTATACTATTAAAGCTTTGCAAAGAGATACTAAATTTAAAAGTGTTGGCCGTAAATTGAGAAATGAAGGTTATGCTTTGGCTACTCTTTACGGAAGAGAAAATCAATATTCTATTGCTGTAGAGTTAAAAGAATTTGTTAAAGTTTTTTCTTTAGCAGGTCAGCATGATATAATCACTTTAGACATACAGAATGATAAAGCAAGAGAAGTATTGGTTAAAGATTATCAAATAGATGGTATCAAAAGAAGTATTAGACATATAGATTTTTATGAAATAGATAGAAATAAAAAAATCAAAACTTATGTTCCTATTCACATCGAAGGTACTCCTGAAGGTGTTCGCTTAGGCGGAGGTACTTTAGAGCAGGTTGAATACGGTTTGAATATTAAAGCTTTTCCGGGTTCTATACCTAGAGAATTGGTTGTTGATGTTAGCGAATTAAAGGTTGGAGACAGTTTGCATATTAGCGATATAAAATTCCCAGAAGGTGTTGATCCTGTTGGTGATGCTTCTAAAGCTATTGTTACTGTTGTTACTACTCAAGATGAAGATGCTAACAAAGGTGCAGCAGAAGCATAAAATATAGTTCTAGGGTTACTATTATATGATGAAATTAGTAATGGGACTAGGCAATCCAGGAGAACAGTATAAAAATCATAGACATAATGTCGGATACATGATTTTGGATAGAATTGCCAAGAAACTTAATGTAGAACTTGACATAAAAAAGAAAAAAACAGTTTTTGGAAAGGGTAAATCTGGTAAAATGGAGTATTTGCTCCTTAAGCCTCAGACTTTTATGAATCTTTCCGGTGAAGCTGCTCTTTATATGGCAAGTTTTATGAAAATCACTGTTGAAAACATTATAGTTATATATGATGATATGGATATACCTATAGGTGAATTTAGGGTTATACCTTCTAAAAATGATGATTCCGAAGCCGAAGTCAATGATATTGAAATAGATCATAATGGTGTAAAAAGTATAAGAGATTCCTTAAAAAGCTACAATTTTACTAAAATAGGTGTTGGTATAGGAGCATGTCCGGAAGATGAAGAAAAAGCTGACTTTCTTTTAGCTCCTTTTACTAAAGATGAAAGAAAAAAGATAAGAGATATATCTGACAATGTTGTAGATGCTGCTTGTGTTGCTTTATTTGAATCTCCTCAGGCTGCTAAAAAGAAATATCCATGATAACTAAATTAATTATAGGGCTAGGAAATCCGGGAGATGAGTATAAAAATAATAGGCATAATGTAGGTTTTATACTCATAGATAAAATAGCTGAAAATTTTAATATCAATTTTGATAATAATAAAAAGAAATCATTATATGCAAGATCCAAAGAAAAGAATATAGAATATATACTTCTTAAACCGCAGACTTTTATGAATCTTTCCGGCGAATCTGCGATTTTTATATCAAAATTTTTTAATATAAAACCAGAAGATATAATAGTCATATACGATGATATGGATATACCTTTTGGTACTTTTAAAATCAAAAAAGGCGGAAGTTCAGGCGGACATAATGGTATAAAAAGCCTTATTTCTCATTTACAAAGCGACGATTTCACAAGAATCAGAATCGGTATAGGAAGACCTAGTGCCGGTAAAAAAGTTAATGATTATGTTCTTTCAAATTTTAGCAAGAAAGAAAGAGAAGAATTAGATACGGTAATTGCAGATGATATAATAGATGCTGTTAAAATAGCTTTATTTGAATCTCCTGTGATAGCTCAAAATAAATACAATAAAAAAATAGGCAAAGAAAATTCAGATAAAAATAAAGGTAATAAAAATATGATTAAAATAGTAGCTAGAAATCCTGTAAGCCATGAAAATAAATCAAAATTTATAGAAAAAGCTAAAGAACTTATTGATAAAAGCAGAAAAGAAAAAGGATGCATTTCTTACAATTTATATGAAAGTGTAGACGGAAAATATCTTACTTTTATAGAAGAATGGAAAGATGAGAAAGCCATAGAAAGTCATAATAATTCAGAGCATTTCAAAGCGATAGTTCCTAAATTGGGAGAATTAACTTCAGGCGATAAAGATGTTATTTTATATAAAGAAGTAAAATAATATTAAAAGTTTTTATTTTATCTTAAATGCTGCGATAGTAAAATCATCATCAGGCGACATATATGAAAGATAATCATAAAAATCTTTTTCTATGTTTATGATTATATTTTCAGCGGCATTGTTCCTATTGTTAAATAGCACTTTTTTAAATCTATCTATTCCATAAAAGTCATATTTATTTTTAGATCTTGATGCTTCTGTTACTCCGTCAGTATAAAATATTAATACATCGTCTTTTTTTATATTAACAGTTTCTTCCTCATAATATGCCTGAGGGAAAAGCCCTATTATAGTTCCGCCTTTATTGTACTCTTTTATTGCAGAATTTTGTAATATGAGCATGGGGGTATGGGAGGCATTAGAATATTTTACTGTTTTATTTTTTAAATCTATTTCTGCTGCCGTCATTGTAAGATAGTAATTTATAGGTAGAATTTTGATTATGTAGTTATTGATATCATATAAAAAAGAAGAAGGTGATTTGAATGACTGAGCAAAATTTCTAAAAACAGTTTTAAACATAGCAGTTATTATTGCAGCCTCAACACCATGTCCGCTGATATCCGAAATTATAAAAAGTATTCTGTCTTCATCAAGATATATATAATCAAAAAAATCTCCTCCTATAGTTTCAAGAGGTTTATATAAAGATGCAGAATTTATTCTATTATTGTTAGGCATTTTTTTGGGCATCATAGTTTCCTGCAGTTTTCTTGCCTTTTTCATATCTTTTTTATATTGTTTTTTTATATCATCTAAAACATCATATCTACCTAATATATAACTATTTTTTTCTTTCAAATCTTTTATTGCTGTTTGATAATCATTTATTATTGTACTGTTTATTTTTGAGAATCTATATATTTTACCATCTGATGATTTTTCTTCTACCTGCTTATAATCTTGGATTAGGTATAAATTTATAATGTTTTTATATAAAATAATACCGGGAATAAAAAATAACATAAATAATACTAATAAAAGTATAAAAATAAATTTATTTTTATAATATGATATACATGCTATATTTAAAAGTAAAAAGAGTATAAGAAATACCATAGAAATAAATTTAAAAAATATTAAAATTCGTTCATTTTTCATATTAATTTTGCTTGGGATTGAAAATTATGCTATAGATTATATCAAAAAGATTGTAGTTTGCAAATATTTTTTATAAAATAATAGCTATGGATATTGCAAAAAATATACATACTTTATAGAATATAAATATATTAGTTAAAAGGATTTTTAATTATTTTATCTTTGTTCTCGAGTGCATAACAGCATTTGATTATATATTAAAAAACGGAGGAGTTATTATGATATTAAAACCAATAAAAAGCGAATTCAATCAGGATTTTCATAATTCTATTTGGAAGGCAAAAAATTACATAAGGGATCATTATGATGAATTAAAAAAACTTCCTAACGGTAAGCATTTGCTAGACAAAGAAATTTGCGAAGGTGCTTTTATCAATGTTACAGAGTATGACAATAAAGATAATCCGCCTTGGGAATCACATTTAAAATATGTTGATGTTCAGATAATATTTGAGGGAGCTGAAGATTTTATAATAGCAAATACTTCTTCATTAAAACCTAAAACTTATGATGAAGCAAGCGATTATCATGATTGGGAAGGAGAGGGAACTGTTCGTTTAACTTTATCTCAGGGAGATATGCTTATACTTCTTCCTTATGATGCTCATAGAGTAGGACTTCCTCCAAAATCAGGAAAAAATCATGTTAAAAAAGCTATAGTTAAAGTACCTTATAAAGGTTAATCATTAATAATTAATAATTGAAATATTAAAGACTGATGCTTATTTTTAAGTATCGGTCTTTTTTGTATCATAATTGGCTATTGACAATACTGAAAATATATTGTATACTATATATTATAAGGTAGGGCTTATACTTCTTTCTAGGATATAAGATTTCCGATAAACTTCGATAATTTACTCTTTTTATATCAAAAACGAAGACTAGCTGCCTGTCTAGTAATTATAATTTCAATAAAAAAGGAGAATTATATTCTATGAAAGTTATGGGAATAGTTGCCGGAAGACATAACGGAAATAGTGAAATTTTAGTGAAACAAGCTTTAACAGCGGTAAAAGATGCAGGCGGAGAAGCTATACTTATTAATTTATTTGATTATAATATAAAGCCTTGTTCAGGCTGCGAATCTTGTACAATAGGTATGGAAAAGTCATTTAAAGAAGGAAAAGAATATAAAGGATGCATCTATAAAGAAAAAGATGACATGGACAAGATAGTGGAAGTTATGAATCAATGTCAGGGAATAATAGTAGGATGTCCAACTTATGATTTGCTTCCATCTTCTTTATATTTATCATTTGCTCAAAGATTTTTGGCTTATGAATTATCGTTTAGAATAAAAATAGGGCAGGTGAAAGAAGATCCTAATACAGTGGCTGGACTTATAGGAGTGGGAGGCTCTAAACATGATTGGCAGACTATGAGTTTGGAGGGGCTTGCTGCTACAATGTTTACTCAGTCCATTACTGTAGTGGATATGTATTTGGCTGAGAGTGTTGGAAGACCCGGAAATGTTCTTATACATAAAGATTATTTGGATAGGGCATATCAGATGGGTAAAAATGTAGCTCAGGCAATAAAGACTCCTGTTAATGAAAGAAAATGGCTAGGGGATCCAAATTTAGGATTATGTCCTAGATGCCATTCATCTTTAGTATATCCAGGAGAAGAACATTGGGACGGAGTAAAATTTAATTTTGAATGTGCTGTTTGCGGTGCGGGCGGAGATTTAGTAAAAAATGATAATGGAGAATATAAATTTGTAATTGCAGAAAACGGGCTTATAAGAGATAGAAATATAAATGAGGCAAGAGCAGTACATTTACAGGAAATAATGCATACAAGAGATAATTTTATGTCAAAAAAGAGCGAAATAGAAGAAGAATATAAAAGATTCAGAGAAATGAAATTTGAAACTATAAAATAGCCGTTAATAAAACTTTTTCAATAATATAAAAACAGCACTATGATAATATTTACTTATTTATCATAGTGCTTTTTAGTTATAAGTTTTAGATATTATTTTGTATATTTTTCATCAGATTGGTATTTAGTGTGAAGGAAGTGATGAGCTCTCTCTCCAAGCGGTTTTCCTAAGAATTCATCATAAAGTTTTTTAAGATTTTCATTTTCATGAGAGCATCTATGTTTAACAGTATTTTTATCTTCATTGTATAAACCGCCCGCTCTTTCAATTCTTACTTCATTAGTAGGACCATAAGGCTGACCTCCGCCTCCTACACATCCTCCCGGACAGGCCATAACTTCTATAAAGTGATAAGGAGGATTTTCTCCTTTTTCTTTAGCCGCCCTTATTTCCTGCATTACAGAATCAACATTATGAAGTCCATTTACAACAGCAACTTTTACTTCTTTATCTAATATTTTTATTGTAGATCTTTTTACTCCTTCAAGTCCTCTTACTTCTTCAAAATCAACATTATTAAGATTATTTCCTGCGATTATATTATAAGCAGTTCTTAAAGCCGCTTCCATAACACCGCCTGTAGCACCAAATATAGCACCAGCTCCTGAATATTCTCCTAATATACTGTCAGCTTCTTCAGCTTCAATACCGGCAATATCTATACCATAGTGTTTAATCATTCTTGCAAATTCCCTTGTAGTAAGTACAACATCAACATCTTTATAACCGCTTGAATACATAGTTTCATTCTTTCTAATTTCATTTTTCTTAGCAGTACAAGGCATAATCGATACATTGAATATGCTGAAAGGGTCTACATGAGCTTTTTCAGAATAATAAGTTTTAGTCATAGGAGCAAGCATCATATGAGGAGATTTAGAAGTTGATATATTATCAAGCAAATCCGGATAATATTTTTCTGCATATTTTACCCAAGCAGGACAGCATGATGTAGTCATACAAACTTTTCCTTCACTTTCAGTAAATCTTTTAACAAATTCATGAGCCTCTTCCATTATAGTCATATCCGCTCCGAAATTTGTATCAAATATAGCATTGAATCCCATTAAACGCATAGCAGCATAAATTTTACCTGTAATATTCTCTCCGGCTTTAAGTCCGAAGTATTCTCCCAAAGCAACCCTTACAGAAGGTGCCATTTGAACAGTAACATAAGTGTCTGCATCATCTATAGCATCTTCAACTTCTCTAGTTTGATCTTTTTCATATATAGCAGCTACAGGGCAATGAGCAGCACATTGTCCGCAGTCTACACAAGGAGAATCCTTTAATGAAACAGCACCAGGAGCAAAGTATGTATCGAATCCTCTATTAACGAATCCTAAAGCATGCACTTTCTGCATCTCCTGACAAACAACAACACATCTTCCGCATTTTATACATTTTTCAGGATTAAGAACTATACTTCCTGCAGAATCATCTCTAGGGTGATTTTGTTTTATATTATCATATTTAGAGTTTCTAACTCCGAAGTCAGCAGCGGCAGTTTGAAGTTCGCATTCACCGTTTCTTATACAGTTTAAACAATCGTTAGGATGTGCTGACAATACTAATTCCAAAACTCCTTTTCTCACTGTGTTAATTTCTGAATCATGCGTAATAATATCCATTCCGTCTTCTACAGTCATAGAACATGATCTTACATATTTATTTCCCTGATTGGCTAATTTTACAACACATATTCCGCATGCTGAAGTAGGCGGTATATCAGGGTGATAACATAGAGAAGGAATTTTTATACCTAATTTCTTAGCAGCCTTTAAAATTGTAAGCCCTTCTTCCACTTCAATCTGTTTGCCGTTTATTTTTATTTTAACCATAATTTTATACTCCTTTTAATTTTTCTTTGGAACAGGAGGAGTAAATATTCCAGCCTTGTACTCTTCCTCAAAATGCTTCAATGTAGACATTACAGGATTGGCAGCCGTAGAACCTAAAGCACATAATGAAGCATTTTTCATAGTTAAGGCAATATCTTTTAATTTTTGTATATCATCTTCTTTGGCTCTTTTTTTGGTGAACTTTTCTAATATTTTAAGCATCTGCATTCCGCCGACTCTGCAAGGCACACATTTACCGCAGCTTTCATCAACACAAAATCCAAGATAGAATTTAGCAAAATCAACCATATTACTGTCTTCATCTATTACAATCATACCGCCTGAGCCCATCATAGAACCCAATTCAACTAAATTATCAAAATCTATATTAGTACCGAATAATGATTCAGGAAGTATTCCTCCAGAAGGTCCTCCTGTCTGAACACCTTTTACAAACTTGTCATTAGGTATTCCACCTCCTATATCGAATACTATTTCTCTTATAGTAGTTCCCATAGGTACTTCTACAAGTCCAGATACATTAACATTACCTGTTAAAGCGAATACTTTAGTACCTTTTGAATTTTTAGTACCTATAGAAGAAAACCAATTGCCTCCGTTATTTATTATAGCTGTAACATTAGCAAATGTTTCAACATTATTAATAACTGTAGGATAATCAAATAACCCTTTTATGGCAGGGAAAGGAGGTCTTGGTCTTGGTGTACCTCTGTTGCCTTCTATAGATGCTAAAAGTGCAGTTTCTTCACCGCATACAAAAGCACCGGCTCCAAGTCTTATATCCAAATCAAATGAAAAATCACTTCCTAAAATTTTCTCTCCTAATAAACCATAATCATAAGCCTGTTTCAAAGCTATTTTTACTCTATCAACAGCTAGTCCGTACTCAGCTCTTATATATAGGTATCCCTTATTTGCCCCCACAGTATATGCTGCTATAGTCATCGCTTCTATTACAGAATGAGGATCTCCTTCAAGTATACTTCTATCCATATAGGCACCTGGATCCCCCTCATCAGCATTGCATACTATATATTTTTGTTCAGATTCAACTGCTTTTGTGAAACTCCATTTCTTCCAAGTAGGAAATCCCGCTCCGCCTCGTCCTCTAAGTCCTGAAATCTGCATTTCTTTGATTACATCATCAGGTGTCATCTCAAATAATACTTTAGATAAAGCTTTATAACCATCATTGCCTATATATTCATCTATATTTTCAGGATCTATAACTCCGCAGTTTTTTAATACTATTCTTCTTTGTTTTTGATAGAAGTTAATCTCTTTGGAAAAATCCCTATGCTCTCTTTGTTCTTTATATAGTATTCTTAATAATAATTCGCCTTTCATTATATGTTTTTCTATGATATCCTGAGCATGTTCAGGTCCTACATGTGTATAAAAAACTCTGCCCGGCATAATTTTTACAACAGGACCCTGACTGCAGAAACCAAAACATCCTGTTTTTACAACTAATACTTCATCAGCAATACCATTTTTTTCTGCATATTCTCTTAACAGCCTTACAATTTCATCACTTTTACCTGATTCGCATGCTGTACCTCCGCATACAAGTATATGATGTTTATAAGATGTAGATGACTCTCCGCCTTTTCTTAAACCTATTTCTTTTTCTTTATTAAGTCTATATTCTTCTAATTTTTTTCTATCTAATTTTTCTGCCATTTTGATACTCCATTTCACTCTTTTTTATCCTGATTATTGCTGATAAAATTTGCTATATCATCAACAGTTACCCTTCCAGAAACTTCCTCATTAAATGTTACTACAGGTGCTAAACCGCAGCAGCCTATACATCTTACTTCTTCCAATTTATATTTCCTATCAGCTGAATATTTTTGATCTCCTTTTAGGTTTAATTTCCTTTTAATCTCTTCTACTAATTGTCCGCCTCCCTTTAAATAACATGCTGTACCCATACAAACACCGATACTATTTTCAGCAGGCGGTTCTAGTGAGAAATAATTATAAAATGTAAGAATTTCATAAATTCTAGCAAGCGGTATATTTACTTCTTCTGATACATATTTTGCAACATTTCTAGGAACATAACCATAATACTTCTGAATACCATGACAAATCATAATAAGATTTCCTTCAGAATCTTTCCACTTTTCAACTAATGATTTTATTTCATCAGCAATATCCTCTTTAGTTAATAGAGAAACATCTTCGCTCATTATATACCTCCACTTATACAATAAAAATTAAAATCATATCCTTATAGTATAGGAAAAAATATATTCAAATTCAATATTATTATTATATATATGTGATTTTTTATGTACATATTTACAGGAAATATACGATATAATACTACTATATGGTATTTTATACTGATGTAATAGCTTTATAATATTACAATTTTATTTATTTTTATTAAATTATAGAGATATTTCTATTTTTATCATTAATTATGTCTTTTTCCTGAAGCATATTCAAGCATATTAATATCCAAAATTTCTCTATGCGGTTTTAGAAGAGATTTTTCATACTGACATTTCCATTGTACATTTTCAAATATGCTTTGTATAGTATCGCCGCTTTTTATAATATCGCCTTTATCAAATATATAAGCAGCTATATTTAAAGCATGTGAGATTACATCATTAGGATTTAGATCATGAAAATGATATTGTATATCCGGTAAGCCTATAGCATACATTCCTAAAGTATCAACTATAATATCATTTGAATCCTGAACATTAAAAAGTCTTATATTAACTCCGGAGAGCATAAATCTAAAATCTTTAGGGTAGTTATTATTGAGTATTTGTTCTGGAAGAAGAAGTTTGCCGCTTTGCTCATTGTACACAGCTACACAATTATTGAAAAGCTGTAATGCTGTATAAAGCCAATTATTTAAAAGTGTTGTTCTATCTTTATAATCAAGACCTGCTGCCAAAAAATCACTAAGCATTATTTCATAATTACAGTTCTTTATAACTTCCTTAGGTTCTTTTATATCCCACATCTGACTATAATAATAATCGCTTATAGTAGTATAATCAAATTCCATAGCACTAGGCATCAATATTTGTGCTGGAACTTCTTTATCATCTTTGTATTTTACTTTTAAATCATTTATTGCTATGCTGTAAATACCATTATCTGATGATATTACTTCTATATCATTATAGAATTTTTTTATTTTCTGTTTGATTAATTCTATATTAGGTAATTCTGGTTTTTCTTCAAATAAAAGTTTATAGAAATATACATGTGAGAAATTGGCCTCATCATGATTTATACTTTTATGATTAGTATTTGGATTAACTTCTTTTTTATCTTTCATATTTAAAAAACTCCTATAAATATAAATATTACTATATTTTTTAATAAAAGCAATTTATTATTATTATATAAGTTTATATTTTTTATATTGTAAAATCATAAAATAATAGCGATAATCTAGAATATAGGCTAGTTTATCGCTGTCAATAATAAAAATTATTAATTACTGTTTTACTGGTACTAAATATGTAAAGTCAAATTGTAAACTTTGATCGTATCTTATTCCTATTTCATTTTTTTCATTGAGGAATAATCCATTAACTAAAGCAAGTCCTAATACTATACCATTGTCAAATACGAAGTCTTTCTTTAAATTAAGTCCAAAATAGAAAGGTACTCTATAGAAAGGATCGCCTTCAACACTTATGAATTTATGCTTTTTATCTATATACCACCCTGAAACAAATATTATAGGCTCTATTTCAAACCAAGTCATAACAGGTATTGTTCCTCTTAAGAAAAGTCCATGTCCGAATACTCCCGGCTCATTATCTCTGTCAGCAAGGTTATAAGAGGCCATATAAAGTATAGATAAATAATAACTATTAATACCGATAGCCCCAACATAGTTCTCTGTAATAGCAGGACTTCCAGCTACGAATGGATATTCATGCCCTCCGTTATGCCAATAGTGAACGGCCGCATAAGGAGTTGCTATATCATGAACAAAGTCCATAGCATAAGTAAGTCCTACATCAAATCTTTCTCTATGTTTGGCATTATGCTGTATCTGCCAATTCATATATATTTCACCTTTACCGCCTTTAAACCATTCAAAAGAAGCACCATACTCATAATATCCATGTGTGAAAGGTTCATTATATTTATATTCTTCCGGTCCTTTTGCTATTAATGTATTATCTGGAGTAGAACGAACAACTGGTGTCATATCCATTAAAGGATCTCTTATAGGTGATGGTAAATTATGTCCTCCTGTCATTGTGCCTATTCTCAAAGAAATATATTCATTAGATAATTGTGTTGTAACTATAGGAAAAACTCTTATTCCTTGAGGAAATTCAAATGTGAATGGAAAAAATATTGAAGCTCCTACTCTTAAACTTATAAAATCATTAAATTTTATATCAAAAGCTCCTTCTGTGAAATTTTCAAAATATGTTAATGTTGTTCTAGTGTCCTGCCATAAAGTGTTTTCGGCGTTATATGCATAGGAACTTGAAAATAATCTGAAATCTACAGTTACCGCTGCATATATATTACTTATAAGAATAACAAAGATAAAACAAAAATATAAGAAATGTTTCATAAACTAACCCTTATTTTTAATGGAATATTATATTAGAATTAATAATATAAAAATTTATTATAACATAGTTAACATAAAATTACAATTATGATAACTATATAAATGCTTACGCAGAAAAAATTTTGGGGCGGGTGGGCGGGGTTTAGTATTGATGCTTGCGATGAAAAGATTATTTAGTTTTTTTATGAATAGGTCTATTATCTAAACAAAATTTAATAAACTCATGCATATTTGAAATATTTTTTACTTTTAGTAGTTTCTTATAAAATTCTTCTTGTTTATATTTATTTTGCATCCATTTAGTCATTAATTTTCTATATCCTCTTTTTATTTATTTACTCGTATTTTTTCTAATATCAATTAATTTTGCCTTATAAAAAACATCTTCTAATTTTTTGTCATTATATATTGGTACAATATATTTTCTTAAGTTTGTATCTTTAAACATACTTTTATTTATAAATTCAGATTTCTGATCAGGAGTACAATCATCAGTATCCATTATTATAAAAATTTTAAAACTACTAATAATTTCATCATTTTTATAATCAATTATATCACCATATTCTTTTATAAAATCATCATAATTATTTAATTTATGTTTATCTAATTCATCATATAAACTAGTTATTTGTATGGATGTACTCCCATTATCCCTAGAAATAATTTTCATGTTTAATTTAAGTTCAGCTTTAATTACATCACAAATATCTTTTTCTGACTTACCATGGCATATCACTATTACTTTAAGATAATCTTTACTATATGTGTAATTCATAACAAATAATTTATTCCTATTTTTTTAATATATCTTCAAAATCTATTCCTGAAGTTATTGGAATGCCATTATATATTCCATTTAAATATCTTTTTCTAAAATTTATATTTGGATGTTCATTTTCATAAGATTTTATTGGTACTAATATTTTATTACCTATACTGTCAATATTAAATACATATATAGAATCTTTATCTATATTAGATTCTAAAATAGTTGTATTATGAGTTGTAATAAAAAATTGCCCATTTATGTTATTAAATAATGAAACTAATATTTCTGAAGTTAATAAATCATGAATTCCGCTATCTAGTTCATCTACAGCTACTACTCGTGGTTTTTGTTCATCTAAAGAAGTTAATAAAAATGGGAGTAATTTTAATAATTTTTGTGTTCCATTCGATTCTAAATCAAAATTTACATCTATCATTTTTCCATATACTCTTTTTTTAAAAAATAAATTATATAATATTCTATCTTCCTTAATCTTTTTCTTATAGAATACTTTTTTAACATCACTATAAATAGAAGTAAAAAAATCATTCAATATTTCTTCAGTAAATTTTAGTTTATGTTCATCATTTTTCTTTATAATTCCTTTATCCATATTGATAATTACATCTTTTAATGATGATATTTTTCCTATCTTTATACTCTTATTTTTTTCAAGATGAATTGACATAGATAAGAAATATTCTATAACATCAAAAATATTTTTTTTTATGTTATCATCTATATATTGTTTTGTCTTATCATTTCTTTCAAATAATAATATTGATAAAAATGAATGTTTACCCCAAAATTTATCAATTAGATCTTTTATTTCATTATAATATTTTTCTTTAAATAAAGATTTATTAATATATTTCTTTTTACTATCTATTTCAAAATAAATTGTTTTATTTTTAGTTAATGTATATTCTAATTTTTCTTTTACTATATTTTTATTATCTGTTTCTATATAATATACCCCATTTTTATCTTTGTTTGACTCTTTATCTTTCAATATAAATCCAAATTCTAAAACCATATTACCATTTGAACCAATTGTTTTTGAATCATTAATAATATAATCTGTACTTTTGAATATATCTTTTATAATATCTAAATTATTTTTATTATCTAAATTTTCATTTATAAGTTTATTAATTTTATCATAATGTATTTTAGTGTTTAATGTTTCAAATAAAGTAAAAAATGCATTTATAAAATTAGTTTTGCCAGCTCCATTTTCTCCGTAAATGATAATCATTTTTTTGGGATTATTTTTTGATGATGTTAAATCTACTTCAAAATCTACTAATGATTTATAATTTTTAAGTTTTACATAAGTAAACATTTTATTTTAGCCTTTATTTTATCGGTTTTTATGACATTTTATCATAAATTTAGTAAAAATCAAGATAAAATAAAATTACTCTTTACAATAACACATTTTATATTATAATGTATTATCGTTTTTATTTATTTCAAATAATAAAAAACTATTAAAAACTATTATTAGGAGTTGCTGTAATGATTAAAAGAGCATTGATATCCGTATTTTATAAAGACGGAATATTAGAGTTCGCTAAGTTTTTAGCTTCAAAAAATGTGGAAATAGTTTCTACAGGAGGAACTTATAAATATTTAAAAGAGAATGGTATAAATGTTATAGAGGTTGCTGAAGTTACAGGTGCTAAAGAAATGCTTGACGGAAGGGTAAAAACTTTAGACCCTAAAATACATGGAGCAATACTTGCTATAAGAGATAATCCTACTCATATGGAAACTATTAAAGAGAGAGGAATAACTCCTATTGATATGGTGATAGTTAATCTTTATCCTTTCTTTGAAAAGGTACAAGATGACAGTTTGAAGTTTGAAGAGAAAATAGAGTTTATAGATATAGGCGGACCTACAATGCTTCGTTCTGCTGCTAAATCTTTCAAAGATGTTGTGGTTATAAGTGATGTCAAAGATTATGATTTAGTTAAAAATGAAATGGAAAAAGGGGAAGTGAGTTTTGAGACTAAGAAATATTTAGCTTCTAAAGTATTTAATTTAACTTCTGCTTATGATGCAGCAGTGTCAGAGTTTATGTTTAATTCACTAGAAAGTAAAGAAGATAAAAAACTTAATTATCTAAATATGTCTTATAGATTAGAGGAGAAATTAAGATACGGAGAGAATCCTCATCAGGGAGCAAGCTACTATGTATCAACCACAGATAAAGGCTCTATGAAAGATTTTGAACAGTTAAACGGAAAAGAGCTTTCATTTAATAATATTAGAGACATGGATATAGCTTTAAAAATAGTATTAGAGTTCGATGAGGCTAAAAATGAATATGCTTGTTCAGCAATAAAACACTCTACGCCTTGCGGTGCTGCTTTGGGTTCTAATGTACTTGAGGCTTATACTAGAACTTATAACTGCGATCCTACTTCTATATTCGGAGGTATTGTTGCTTTTAACAGTACAGTAGATGAGGATACAGCTAAAGAACTTATAAAAATATTTTTAGAAATTGTTATTGCTAAAGACTTTACTCCTGAAGCTTTGGAAGTATTAAAAAGCAAAAAGAATTTAAGAGTTATAAAATATAAAACTAATACAAGCGATAAAATCAATCTTGTTAAAGTAGATGGAGGATTACTTGTTCAAGATGAGGACAGTGTTTTAGTTGAAGATTATAAAGTTGTAACTGATAAAAAACCTACTGAAGAAGAGATGAAAAATTTAATATTTGGAATGAAGGTTGTAAAATATGCTAAATCAAATGCTATAGTGGTAATAAAAGACTTTATGGCCAAAGGTATAGGAAGCGGACAGACTAACAGAATATGGGCTTGCGAAGATGCTTTGGAACGTGCCGGAGATGGAGTTGTAATGGCATCTGATGCATTTTTCCCATTCAGAGATGTTGTAGATGCTTGTGCTAAATATAATATTAAAGCTATAATTCAGCCGGGCGGATCTATGAGAGATCAGGAATCAATAGATGCTTGTAATGAACATGGCATTGCTATGATATTTACCGGTATAAGACATTTTAAACACTAATATATTATTTCTTATAATATTTCAAAGCGAAGTTAATTTTCATTAGCTTCGCTTTTTTATATATTAAAATTTTCAATAAAGGGAAAGATTTTTGACTTAATATTATTTTTTATTATTTTAAATGTGATGAAAGCTGAAAATATCCTGCATTTATAAGATTATTAATATTTGTAAAACCCAATTTATACATACGCATACAGGCTGTACCTGAACGGTTTCCGCTTGCACAGTATACTATATATTCTTTATCTTTATCAAGTTTAGACATTTTTTCATTGAATTTAGAATCATCTAAAGGAATATTAATACTGTTTTTTATATACCCGCTTTGCTGAACTTCCATATAACTTCTAACATCTATTAAGCCTATATTTTTATTATTTTTATAAATGGAAACTGCATCATTTACATTTATATTTTTGAATTTTCCTTTACTTCTTATATTAAAAATAATTTTTCTTATAGTACTTAATATTATAAAAGTTAATATAATCCCTATTATTAAGGTTAAAGCATTATTCATTATATACCCCCTATATGTATAATATTATTATATCATACAGGGAATTAAATTTCAATTAGTTAACTTAATTTATTTAAATAAATTTCACACATTATAAAAATCATCTAAATTATAAGCATCATTCCAAAATCTGTACTCCCAAACAAAGGCTATATCAAAAGCAATTATCATTTTTTCTTTGACATAATCAGAAGCATTATTATATAGCTCATCAATAATTTTAATCATATTTTCTGTTGATTTTGAAAACTCTTCATCAGCATAAGCATCAATCCAGTTTTTGTATGGATTATTTTCTATTTTTGCATTTTCTTTTATGTGTTTTCCTACTTCATTATATATCCAAAAGCATGGAAGTATAGCAGCAGCAGCTGCCTCAAAAGCCTCAGTATGAGTCGTGTTAATTAAAAAACTAGTATAACCAATATTGGCAGTTGTAATTTTATTTGTATTTTTTAATTGAAAAGCGTCTCTGAAATATTTATGTACAATTTCTTCTTCTACTATATAGGCATTCATAGATGATTTTAAAAAAGCAATAGCATAATCTGCATTATTATTTATTTTTGAAGATATTGTTGCTAATACTTTAGAGTAGTATTTTAGATATAGGCTGTCTTGTTCTATGTAATAAGCAAATTTTTCTTTATCTAAAGTACCTTCCATAAGCTCTTTATTAAATGGCATATCAATTATTTTTTTATATAGCCCTTCATTTTTTTTCCAAACTATTTCTGAAAATTTCATCTTATTCTCCTTTTTATTTGAGTATTAATTATTAGATTTTTATGTTTTTATTTTATCAAGTATATTTTCTTACTTTTGCTATTCTTCTATATATGCATAATTAAATTTATATCTGCCCAAAGGCTCATCAATATAATTTTTTAATTTGGGATTAACTACCAAAAAGTCAGTTCTATATATAAAAGGTATAATAGGTACTTCTTCAAAAAGTATAGATTCTGCTTCTTTTAACGCCCCCATTCTCTTCTTTGCATTTGTTGCCGTAATGGCAAAATCTATTAAAGAATCGTATCTTTCATTTGAAAAGCCTCCGTAATTTATATCGCTATCGCTTGTCATAATTTGAAGCATAGTAAGAGGATCATTATAATCACCTGTCCAGCTTGTTCTAGCCATTTGATAATTTCCAGATTCTCTAAAAGGCAGAGTAATTTTTGATTCTTCTGTTCTTACAGCTATTTCTATATTAAGTGCTTCTTTCCACATTTGCTGTACTGCTTCCATAACTGTAGTATAAAATCCTGATGATACTTTTAACTCTAAAATAGGAAAGTTTTCTCCATTTGGGTATCCCGCTTCGGCTAATAATTTTCTTGCTTCTTCAACATTTTTATTATAATTATTAGCTATAATATAATTACTGCTTTCTTCTCTGAATGATTTTTCAAGTCCTTTTACTGCTGGAGGTACGAATGCTTCTGCTGATATTAATTTACCATATCCTATATTTGATACTATATAGTTTCTGTCTATTGCTAGAGATAATGCCTTTCTTACTCTTTTATCAGATAGTGTTTTATCTTTAGTATTTAAGTCTATATAATAAATACCTATAATATCGCTTACTGCCATTAGATTTTCTTTTATAAGATTTTCTATCTCTCCAATAGGGGGAGCATTTATAGAAAAATCAACATCTCCTGTCCTAACAGCATTAAGTGAAATATATTCATCGGCTATCAAAACGAAATTTATTTTTTTAGAAACTTGATTTGTATAATTCCAATAATTAGTATTAATTTCAAAAACTATTTTTTCATCAGGTTTTCTTTCTGTCATTTTATAAGCACCGTTACATATATAAGTATCAGGATTCCAAGTCCAATCATCACCGTATTTTTCTATTATATCCTCTCTTACAGGCATATATACGCCTCCTGATGCTAATAAGTCAGTAAAATATATTGTAGGCTCTTCAAGTTCTATCACTAATGTATTTTCATCTATAGCCGTAACTCCTAGATTTTCTACGCTCTGTTTGCCTCTTATTATGTCTTTAGCATTTTTTATATATTCCATTAAATAGCTTAATGGCGAAGCTGTTTTTGGGTCTGCTGCTCTTCTATAAGAATAAACAAAATCATCAGCTGTTACTTTTTTACCGTCGCTCCATTTTGCATTATCTCTTAAATGAAATGTATATGTTAGTTTATCATCGCTTATATCCCATTTTTCAGCAACGCCTTCTACAATATTGCCATTTATATCTTTATTAAGAAGTCCTTCAAATGCATGATTAATATAAATGTATCCGTAAGTTTCATCATTTAAAGTGGGGTCTATAGTATTAAGTTCATATCCTAGATTTACAGTGATTTCATCTTTAATATTTTTCGTTTGTTTTTTACAAGATATGAAGGATACAAATAGAAATAACAAAATAATAAATTTTTGTATTGAAGTCATAAAAAGCTCCTTGATATATTAAAAAAATAGAGATTTTTATAACACCGTTTGTTTTGTTTTATTGAAATTTTTAGTCTTGCTTGATATTTTTTAATAAAACAAGACCAACTTTAGAAAAGGTCTCATTTTATTAGCCGTATTTGAAAAATTAATAAAAGAGATAATTCCCTACGCTGGCATTACCCAAACAGGTTATAAGGGTCGAAGTCAAACTATTTAAACTTCCTCTCAGCCTTTTCAAGCTCCCCAGTTTTATACCAAAAATGATATAGTATTTTTATTTTTATATCAAGCATTTACTTATAGAATTTTTTAAAAATCATGTTCTTTTAATAGTATTAGTATAAAAATTAAAATATTTTTTAATTGCATAAAATATAAAGAAAATATGATGAGAAAAATAATTAAATGGGTATTAAATGAATAATACCCATTATTAATTAATTTGAGAATAAAAAATTATTTATGGTTCATTTTCAATATGTCAATAAGCTCATTTATTAAATTTTTTTCGCTTATTGCAGTCATTAAATGATCCTGTGCATGTATAAAAAGTAAGTTTATTACAAAACTTTCGCCATTAGCTTCTTTCGATATTAAATCAGTTTGGTATTGATGGGACTGCAGTAATAATTGATCAGCTTCATTCATTTTTTTATCGGATTCTTCAAATTTATTTTCTTTAGCAAGCCTTAAAGCCTCATAAGCTAAACTCTTACTTTCTCCGGCTAATGCTATAATCGGAAATACATTTTCTTCCATAAATGTTTCATAATCTTGTGTCATAAGTAATAAACTCCATAAAATTATTCTATTATAATAAATCTTTTAGCCGGACTTATATAATCGAGCAGAAATAAATATTCATCTTTAATTCTTCCTACTACATTAGTTCTTCCGGTATTTTTTAAATCTTTCAAAGCTATTTGCATTTCTCCGCTATAGCTTCCATATTCTGATGAATCTATTAGTATATCTCCTCTTTTTATATCGGAAACTGCATTAAATATTTTGAAATTATGTCCTCTATATTTTGCTCTTGTATCTGAAGATCTTATAACATCTGCAGAAGCATCTAATCTATTTTGATGAAGCATATTTAATACAATACTTTTTTCCTCTTTTGGAATTGAATTTACTAATTCTGCTTTAAAAGTTATTAATCTTTTATCCATATTATATAATGTTTTTAAAGTATTTTCATTTGCATAACAGTTAGCAATGAAAACACAATCAACGCCAAGAGCAAATAATTCCATAGCTTGAATATCTATAGGCATATTTCTATGTTCTTCTAAAGAGCAAATACCATCGCTTACAGGCCAAGGTCCGAAAGCGGCTTCTTTGGCATTTACAAACGCAGATGAGCTTATAGAATATTTTTTAAAACGTTTCATACTGTTTTTAAAAAGTGTTCTGTCTAGCCCTGTATATGCATGAGGATAAAAATTATAACAGCCTATCAGATTATCTGTATTAGGATAATATTTCATTATATTATCTAGATAATTTGTATCATTGCTCATATTTAATTCTATCTTTAAATCATATTCATTGTATGTCATTAAACTTTCTTCATTGCCTGTAAATCCTAAATCCAATCTTACAGCCCAAGCTCCTAATTTATGGAAGAAGTCAAGATTTTTATAATCTATATCCAGATGTTTAAATACAGCAGGAGATATATCTAAAGTAGTTCTTATTCCTTTTTCTTTGGCATAATTTATAATAGTTGAAAATTCATTAGTTATTTCATCTTTAGATTTATCGACAGAGAGCAGGCACATAAAACATCTTGTAAATCCGTATTTAGATGCCAAATCTATATAAGATTTGTTATCTTCCATTTTTGAGTGAAATGGGTAAATAGATATTCCTAACTCTTTCATTTATATGTTCTCCTATTTTTATCTTTTAGATTTATTCATTATCCGGTAAAGTTTTAGCATAAGCATTGATAAAAGGAGTATATATTAAGTATGACAATAATACTAAACATAAACTCAAAATCATAGCAGGTACACTTAAATTAGTAGATAAGAAAGCACCTAATGGACCAGGAGTTGTCCAAGGCACTAAAGAAACAATTTTTCCTACAATACCTATTTTTAAAACTGTATATGCTATTATGGCATTAATTATAGGTACACAAATGAAGGGTATAAATAGTATAGGGTTCATAACAACAGGAGTACCAAACATAATAGGTTCATTAATATTAAATAACCCAGGTATTACTGATAATCTTCCAATAGATTTAAGATGGGCATTTTTACTTAATGCCATAGCTATTGCTAAACCTAATGTAGCACCTGCTCCTCCTATATATACATAAACATTAAAGAACTCTCCTGCTACTACTTTTGGCAAAGCCTCTCCAGCCTGTAAAGCTGCTTGATTCAAAGCCAAATTTGATAATGTTATTGTAGTGATTACAGCATTAACAACATTAGCACCATGTATTCCAACAAACCATAATATATGTATAACTAAAAGAAGTATTATTACTGATGGTAAACTATCTGATATTGATAATAAAGGAGAAATAATTTTCATTATCAAATTAGGTACAAGTATCATCATATTTTTCTGTATTATTATATTTATTATTTGGAATAATACTCCTACAACAGCTATAGGTATTATTATTTCAAAAGATTTTGCTATTGCCGGCGGTACGGAATCAGGAAGTTTTATAGTCATTTTTTTACTTACCAAGAATCTGTAAATTTCTATTGAAATTATACCGCCTATTATAGCAGAGAATATTCCTTTAGCATCTAAAAATCTTGCATCTAATACATTAATATTGCTTCCTGCTTCTACTAAAAATATTCCTGCAAAATCTTCAGCAACAGATAAAGCATTTACCTTAGCTGCTATAAGGAAAAATGCAAATAAAGATAAGAATCCTCCAGTAACACTGCTTAAATTATAAGAACCAGCCAAAGAATATCCTATACCATAAGCAACGAATACTGATAATATCCCCATACTCACATTGAATATTTGAATAAAATTTCCTGTGAAATTTTTAGCAAAATTATCATACCAACCCATATATAAAAAATTACTTTTATCTGTAAAAGGTAAATTAAATATCAAAAGTACAAAAGAACCTACTATTAAGAAAGGCATAGTATAAATAAATGCATCTTTAATAGCATTTAAATATCTGTTATTAGCTAATTTAGCTGCTGCTGGTGTTATTTTATTTTCTATAAAATTAATAATTTTGTCGTTCATATTTTTTATCCTTATTTTTTAATTATCTTGTAAAGTTTTAGCATAAGCATTGATGAAAGGAGTATATATTAAATATGATAATAATACTAAACATAAACTCAAAACCATAGCAGGAATATTGAAATTTGATGCTATCAAAGCTCCTAAAGGTCCCGGTGTAGTCCAAGTTACAAGAGCTATAATTTTTCCTACAATACCTATTTTCAAAACTGTATATGCTATTACAGCATTAATTATAGGAACACAAATAAAAGGTATAAATAATATAGGGTTCATAACAATGGGAGTACCAAACATAATAGGCTCATTTATGTTGAATATTCCCGGTATTATAGAAACCCTGCCTATAGATTTTAAATGCTCATTTTTACTTAATGCCATAGCTATTGCTAAACCTAATGTAGCACCTGCTCCTCCTATATATACATAAACATTAAAGAACTCTCCTGCTACTACTTTGGGGAAAGCCTCTCCAGCCTGTAAAGCTGCCTGATTCAAAGCTAAATTTGATAATGTTATTATGCTGATTATTGCATTGATTACATTTGCCCCATGTATACCTACAAACCATAATATATGTATAATTAAAAGAAGTATTATTACCAATGCTAAACTATCTGACATTGACAGTAAAGGAGAAGTTATATTATCTATTAGTTTAGAAGTTAACATAAGTAATTTTTTCTGTATTATTATATTTATTATTTGGAATAATATTCCCACAACAGCTATAGGTATTATTATTTCAAAAGATTTTGCTATTGCCGGGGGTACGGAATCAGGGAGTTTTATAGTCATTTTTTTGCTTACTAAGGATCTATAAATTTCTATTGAAATTATACCGCCTATTATAGCAGAGAATATTCCTTCAGCACCTAAAAATCTTGCATCTAATACATTAATATTACTTGCGGCTTCTACTAAAAATATTCCGGCAAAATCTTCAGAAACAGATAAAGCACTTACTTTAGCCGATATAATTAAAAATGCAAATAAAGATAAGAACCCTCCAGTAACACTGCTTAAATTATAAGAAGCAGCCAAAGAATATCCTATACCATAGGCAATAAATAATGATAATAAGCCCATACTTACATTGAATATTTGAATGAAATGTCCTGAAAATGCAGCTGTAAAATTATCATACCATTCAATATATAAAAAGCTATTTTCATCTTTAAAAGGTAGGTTAAATATTAAAAGTATAAAAGAGCCTACTATTAAAAACGGCGTAATATAATCAAATGCATCTTTTATTGATGAGAGATATCTATTATTTGATAATTTAGCTGCAAATGGAGCTATTTTGTTTTCTATATAACTAATAATTTTATCATTCATAATATGTTCTAATATTAACAGATTATAATTTTAAATTTAAAGCAAAATCTAATATCTTAGCTCCATCCATTTTTCCATAGTCTTTAAAATCTATAACATCTAATGGCTTTCCTTTAGCATTAGCTTTTTTAGTTAGTTCATTTTTCATGTATTTAACCTGAGGTCCTAATAGGAAAATATCATAACTATCCGCTAATTCTTCAAATCTTGAAATACTTGCAGCTTCTATCTCTGCATCGATATTGTCTGCTTTAGCTTTATCCTGCATCTTTTTTACTATCATACTGGTAGACATACCAGCAGAACATAAAAGTAAAATCTTTTTCATGCTTTGCTCCTTTTTTTATTTTTCACAATAATAATGTTTTTAAAAAATAACTCAAACAATAAAATTTCAGTATTAATATGGTAATTTATTAGCTTTTTCTTTTTATAAAAAAGTATATAATAAAAGGAAAAATTATACAATAAAGTTATATTTATGAATATTAAGTATATAAAAGAAATATTATCACTGTTGTCAACAGATTCATATATAACTGCTGAAGCCTTATCAAAACAATTAAATGTAAGTGAAAAAACAATCAGAACAAAGATAAGAGAAATCAATTATGAATTGCAGAAACTTAATATAAATATAGAATCAAAACCTAGATACGGATATAAATTGGTATGTGATAATTATGATAATTTTAAATCTATTGATTTTTTATCTAATATTAATAATGATATTGATTACAGAATTAGAATTATTTTTAAATATTTATTAGAAATGAATAGTGAATATATAAAGACTGATGATATATGCGATTCTTTAGATGTATCTAAAACTACTTTAACAAATATATTCAAGATTATGGAATATAATTTAAAATATTATAATCTTACACTTGAAAGAAGACCTAATTATGGCATAAGATTAATAGGAAATGAATTTGATATAAGAAATTTTATAATATGTAATTATTTAAATGATTTTTTATATGAAAATAATATGAATGAAAAATTAATAAGTATAATTATAAATTTTCTCAATAAATATGAAATAAAATTTTCAGAAATTAATTTAGAAAATTTTATTCAATATATAAATGTTTCAATAAGCAGAATAAAAAATAATAATTTTATATGTGATTGTGAGAATGATATTGTTAAAGATATAGCTGAAGAGATAAGATTATCAGAAGAATTGATAAAGCAGATACAAAATGAAATCGATATAAAGTTTAATGGTGCGGAAATTATATATATAGCTATACATATAGCTTCTAAAAATTTATTTTCTATTAAAAATTATAATTCTGTAATACAGGATAAGTTTTCTGCTATAATTTATAAAATGCTTGATATGGTATATAAAAATTTAAAAATAGATTTAAGAAATAATTTTAATTTGATACTTCTTCTTAATCAGCATATGATACCTTTGGATATAAGAATAAGGTACAATATATTTCAAAAAAATCCTATGCTTAATGATATAAAAAATAATTACAGTCTTTCATTTTTATTAGCCTCGGAAAGTGCTGTGATATTGAAGGAGTATTATAACAAAGATATATCAGAAGATGAAATAGGATATTTATCATTATTGTTTCAAATAGGATTAGAAGAAACAGTAGAAAATATAAATAAAATGAATATATTAATAGTTTGCGGCAGCGGAAAAACAACTTCAAATTTATTGGTTACAAAGTATAGAAAAGAATTTAATGATTACATAGAAAATATTTATGCTGTAGATTTAATTGGATTAAAGGATTTTAATTTTTATCAGGTAGATTATGTATTTTCTACCGTTCCGATTAGTTTTAAATTGCCTGTTCCAATAGTCTATATAAGTAATTTTTTGAAGAGTGATGATATTATTAATGTTAAAAATTCATTTGAATCTTTAAATAGAAATATTATTTTAGATTATTATAAAAAAGAAATGTTTACAACAGATATAAAAGGTGATACAAAAGAAGAAATCATAAAGAATATATGTGTGAATATAAAAAAATATAAAAATATACCTGATAATTTTTATGAATTGGTCATGAAAAGGGAGCAATTAGCAGAAACGGATATTGGTAATTTAGTTGCTATACCGCATCCTATAGAGGTTGTTACAAAAGATACATTTGTGTATGTTGCTGTATTAGATAAGCCTATATTATGGCAGAAGAATAATGTTCAGGTGGTATTTTTGATTTCGGTATCAAATAAAAATGATGATTTAAAAAAATTTTATCAATATACTATTAATTTTCTTCTCAATGAGAGCAGTGTAAAGAAATTAATAGATAATAAAACTTTTGAAAATTTAATTTTTTTACTTAAAAGTAATTCAGAATAAAATGAGGATTTTATGACAGAGTTTAAATACACTATTAACAATATAAGTAATATACATGCAAGACCTTTAAGCGAACTTGCCAAAATAGCTAAAGACAGTAATTGTGAAGTATCTGTAAAAAAAGGTGAAAATTTAAAAGATTTAAAAAAGATTATAGGGCTTATACAGTTGAAATTGAAAGTAGGGGATGAGCTGGATGTTATTATAAACGGAAAAAATGATATTTTAGAAAATACAGCAAAAGAGAATATATATAATTTTTTTAAAATGAATTTTTGATTCATAGATTATTTTATATATAATATATTAAATTTTAATCTAGCTTTTTTATATAATTCATATTACAATTAATTGTTTTATAAGTTATAAATGTATATTTTATTATGAGTTATATAGATGCTTTTTAATTCTACAGATTTTTTGATATTTTTTCCTATAACGCTTATTTTATATTGGATATTTCCAAAAAAATTAAGATATATATGTCTTTTCATAGCTAGTTATATATTTTATATGTTTTGGAATCCAAAGTATGCATTGTTAATGGGAACATCTACTGTAGTAACTTTTTTAAGCGGCATATTAATAGAAAAATTAAAATATAAAAGAATAGTTGTAGCTTTCAGCTTTATAATAAATATTGCAATACTAGTATTTTTCAAGTATTTTGATTTTTTACTATTAAATATAAATATGATTTTATCGGCATTTAATATAAAATTAATAGAAAAGCCTTTTGATATAATACTTCCTGTTGGAATATCGTTTTACACTTTTCAGGCATTAAGTTACACAATAGATGTTTACAGAGGAGAAATAAAATCTGAAAAAAATATTATCAAGTATGCATTGTTTGTATCATTTTTTCCGCAGCTAGTAGCAGGTCCTATAGAGCGTTCTAAGCATTTGCTTGGGCAAATTCAGAATATGGATAAAATAAAAAGATTCGATTATCAAAGAATAACTGAAGGGCTTATTTTGATGCTTTTCGGTTATTTTCAGAAAATGGTAATAGCAGATAGAGCTTCTATATTAGTAGATACTGTTTTCAACAGATATTATATTTATAACTCAAGCGAATTATTATTATCAGCATTACTTTTTGCAGTGCAGATATACTGTGATTTTGCAAGCTATTCACTTATAGCAATAGGAACTGCCAAAGTTATGGGAATAGACTTAATGGAAAACTTTAATACTCCGTATTTTGCTAGGAGCATAAAAGAGTTTTGGGCCAGATGGCATATATCATTATCTACTTGGTTTAGAGATTATCTTTATATACCTTTAGGCGGAAACAGATGCTCAAAATTAAGAAGAAGTTTTAATATATTAGTAACTTTTCTTGTAAGCGGTTTATGGCATGGAGCTAATTTTACATTTATAGCTTGGGGTGCTATTCATGGTATATGCTATTTAATAGAAGATATTACTTCAAAGTTTAGAAATAATGTTTTAAATAAATTTGGAGTGAAGGTGAAAAGTTTCAGTTTTAAACTTCTTGAAGTGATTATTACATTTATAATAGTAGATTTAGCTTGGATATTTTTTAGGGCAGAAACTATACATGACGCATTTTATTATATAAAGAGAATGTTTACTAAAATAGATTTATGGCGTTTGTTTGACGGCTCTTTATATAAATTGGGACTAGACAGTTTTGAAATGAATATACTTATAATATCTTTGATAGTGTTATTTTTAGCTGATGTTATTAAGTATATAAAGAAAGAAACTATTTATGAGTTTTTAAAAAATCAATGCTTGTATTTCAGATGGGCTGTAATATTTTTCTTGTTATTTTTTATAATCATATACGGCAAATATGGTGCAGGCTTTGATCCTAAGCAGTTTATATATTTTCAGTTTTAGGAGGTATTAAACAATATAATAAAAGTTTTATTAACTATGTATATAGAATTTGTTAATTACACTTTTGATATAAAGCTGCGTAAAAATAAGAATATATTTATAAACTAAAAAGTTTCGGTATTTATTTAAGTTAAATATAAAAAATAATAGGCTGTTTATATATGATAAAAAACACATTAAAAATTATTTGCTTTATAGCGGTATTTATTATATTACTCTGGACTTCCAGCAGAGTATTAAGATTTAAAAATGAGAATGGTATATATCAGGGCGACAGTTTTTATGAACAGAAAACTAACAGCATAGATTTACTTATTCTTGGAAGCAGTCATGTACACTATAATATTAATCCGGCTGCTTTATATAATGAGTATGGAATTGCCGCTTATAATTTTACATCTGGAAGCCAGCCTATATGGAGTACATATCATTATTTAATAGAAGCTTTAAAATATCAAAAACCTAAATTAATAGCATTAGAGTCCTATATTATAGCAGCAAGCAGAACTAATGTCGTAGATTATCAAATAGTAGCAGCTACTTATGCATTAAGATGGTCTCAAAATAGAATAAACTCTTTAAAAATTACTGCTGCAGATAGATTTGATGAGTTTATTAACCCAATGTATAGATACCATAACAGATATAAAGATTTAAAAGATGAAGACTTTATTCCTTATGCTAATAATTATAATCATTATAAATATTTCAAAGGCTATTCTTTTCATAATAAAACATTTCCTGTTAAAGAGCCTAATATAAGAAATATAAAAGATACTCTGCCTTTACTTGAAGAGCAGGAAACCTATTACAGAAAAATATTAGAGCTTGCCAAAACTAATAATATACCTATAGTAGTTATAGCCTCTCCTTTCCCTATGACTGATGATGAGGCTAGACATTTTAATAGGGTAGGTGAGATTGCAAAAGAATATGATGTTCCTTTTATGAATTTTAATCATTATTATGATGATTATGATTTGGATTTTTGGACTGATTATAATGATGCTGGGCATTTAAACTATAAGGGAGTAGAAAAATATACTTCATTTTTAGGAAAATATTTAAAAGATAATTTTGATTTTCCTGACAGAAGAGGAGACAGCAATTATAATACTTGGGAGAAAAATGCTTTATACGAATACAATAGAGTTTATGATATGAATCTTAGAGATATAGATAATATTCATAACTATATAACAAAAATAACTAATCTTAATGATTATACTATAGTAATAAATATGTTGGGCAAGTACAATACTAATGATAATGTTATAAAAGGGCTTTATTCTAATTTTAATATTACTAATGAAATGTATACTAATAATGTTTCTTATGTTATAGATAAAAATAAATTAGTATTTTCTTCAATGGGCGAAACTAATTATCTTTATCATAAAGAGCTTAATAAATACAATGATTTAGTAGTTGACAGCGGAAACAGAATAATGATAAGCAGGAGCAATTTAAGAAAAACTACCAATGGTGTTAATATAATAGTATATGATAATATAACCTCTGAAGTAGTTGATTTCTTTGGTTTGGATTACACTAATAATAAATTGACTGAGACAATAGAAAGAGATTATTAATTTTATAATTAATTAAATAAAGCTTAATATTTAGCAAATTAATTTCTACAAATAAAACATATTTATATTATCGGTTGCATATTTCCTTTTAATGCCTACTATATATAGTTTACATAATATATTTGCTCTTTATAATCTTAAATAATTAATCAAGAATAAATTTAAGGAGTTTTTATCATGTTAGTAAGTTTTGAAATAAATATACAACAAAAAAATGACATACCTAAAGATATTGAAGATATTTTTAAAAAAGGAACTAATTTATTAGGTGTACGCATGGAATTAATGCTTTATTTAGGAAAACAAGTAGTTCATGGTGTAAATCATGCCTATATATCCAGAAATGAGCCTTCTGTGCTTAATCCTTTACCTTATTATGAATTAATAATAATAAATATTAATGAAACAGGAAAAACTTGTATTGTAAGAAGAGAAACTATATTAGAAAGTTCAGCTTCTCCAATAGGAGGAATAATATGTTCTAAAGAAGATGAGGCTCCTATAAGAATAATTAATTCTACAGAAGCTAATAATCTGCTTAAATTATTTTCAAAAGGTATGTATAATGTTTTAGGTCTTGATTATGAAGCTGAGCTTTATTTGGCACATCAAATAGTTCAGGGATGCAATTATTATTATTTGACACAGGCTTCAAATATAGAATCTAAAACAAAAAGTATTAAATTAGTAGTGATGAATCTATTTATAGATGAAGTTAAAGTTGTAGAAATAAAAGATATATTATAATTACCGTACTAACAAATATAATGTAACTTATACTGTTTAATAAAATTTAGCAGTATAAGTTTTTTTATTATTAATAATTTATTTTTCAATAATCATAATTTTCTTTCAAATAAAATATATAGTATTGTTAAAAAATACATATGGTAAAATTTTATGTAATTTATTATAATACAAGAAATAAATTATATAAAACTATTTATAATATAAAAATTTATATTTTTTTAAATAAAAACACATTTTTCTAATTTTTGTTATTATATAATTAACTTTAATTTAGAGGATAAATAATGATTAAAAATATTTTATTGATATTGACATTATTACTTGTATCTTGTTCACCAGAAATTGTATCACCTAATAGTAATAATGATAAGGTCCCCACAGAAGAAGAATTAATAACAAAATATGCTATAGATATAAGTCTGAACGATGCTGAAATAAGCCAAAAGATAGAAGAGAATCTAAAAGCTTATTATAAAGAGATGGGTTCATATAGATTGATATTTACAGGTGTTCCTAAAGATTATACTAAAAGCACAGTAGAATCACTTTCTATTTTAACTGTTAAAGCAGCTGTTAATGTAGGTACTGCTAAAAATATAGATCTGGATATACGAAATATTGATTTCCAAAATGAAACTATAAATACTGGTATGTTTTCTGGAGAAACTATTGATGATACTATAAATTTTAATTTTATATTTCCAGAAGATAAGATAAAAACAATAGCAAGCATGTCTTTTGATAATTTGTACAATATAAGAGAAATAATATTACCAGATTCTATAACTTCAATAGAAAATGATGCATTTAATAATTGCCAAAATATAGAGAAATTAACATTAGGTAATGGTCTTAAAACTATAGGAGATATGGCATTTTTATATAATAATGCATTGAAAGAGGTGGTAATACCAAACTCAGTAACATCAATAGGAATGGGAGCATTCAGCGGAGCACCAATAGAAATATTAAAATTATCTTCTTCATTGGAATCAATAGGAGACGCTGCTTTTGACACTATTAGTATTACAGAACTTACAATACCAGCTTCAGTAAAGTCAATAGGAATGCAAGCATTTGCATTTTCTCAGAAATTAACTACACTTACTTATTTGGGAGCAAAACCTAATATATTATCTGTTGGAAGCGATATATTTAAAGGTTGTGATAAACTCACTACTTTAATAGTACCTAATGCTGATAATCCTGATGATGCTTCTTGGAAAACTTTTTTAGGTGCTAGTTTTACAACTGTAAAAAAGCAGTAACTTATATATTTTTTATAATATCAGCTTTTGGCTTTATTTTTTATTTATTAAAGTCAAAAGTTTTTTGTTATGTAAAACTTATTTGTTGATTTTTTGTATTATAATGATATCATAATAGAGTAGGAAATATATATGATTAAAAAAATTATAATAACAATATTTTCATTAATATTATTAACTTCATGTTCTGATTTTAATTCTCCTATAGAAATTCTTGATAAAGAGGTAATGAAATACGGTATTGATGTAGGGCTTGAGGATTCTGTTATAAGCAGTCAGATAAGAGATAGACTTCAGGAATATTATAAAGATAATGGTTATTATAAACTCATATTTATAGGTGTGCCTAAGCTAGAATATTCGCAGAAAAATTCTGTATCATGTTTGGTAATAGATGAGGCAGAGAAAATCGGTATCTCTGATATAATTATGGATATAAGAAATATTGAGTTTCAAAATGCTACTATAAATAGTTCTATGTTTATGGGAAAGCCTTCTCAAAATATAATTCTTAATTTTATATTTCCAGAAAATACTGTAAAAACTATAGAAAGTTTTGCTTTTAATGGACTTAATAATAATTTAAAAGAAGTAAAAATACCTGATTCTGTTATCACTATAAATGATAATGCATTTGCCTTAAACTATTCATTAGAAAAATTAACATTGGGAAATAATATTCAAACTATAGAAAAAAATGCATTTCATTATTCTACTGCATTAACTGAATTAACAATACCTGCTTCTGTTAAGGTTATAAAAAGCGGAGCATTTTCAGGCTCAAGCGGATCTCAATTAACTACTGTTACATATTTAGGAACATCTCCCAATAATATAACTTTTGATGGTAAAATTTTTTCAAGCACTCAGCTAAAAACTCTAAAAATACCTAATGCCTCAAATCCTGATGATCCAGCTTGGAAAACTTTTTTAGGCGGAACTTTTACTGATATAAGAAGACAGTAATATAATAAATAATATACTTGTTTCAAAAACAATTTTATTTATGATTGTGCAGACTAACTCACGAAATACTACATATTTATATACAAAATAATAAGTTATATAATATGTAAAACATTTGTTTATAATTTTATACTTAATCTTGCCTATGACTTTTTAAACAAGTATATCATTTTAAACTATTTATTAAAAAATAAACTCAATATAAAAAGTTTTTTGAAAGCTCTCTATATTGAGTTTAAAAAATAAAATTAATCAAAATTAAATAAATTAAAGTCTTACTATATCTCTTGTTATTTCTTTTAAATTATGAACTCCGCACATAGTCATAGCATCTTCAAGTTCAGCACCTAATTGTTCTGCATAAGATTTAACGCCTTCTTCTCCTCCGCCGTAAGCTGCTATTACAAAAGTTCTAGCAATAACAACTCCGTCAGCCCCTATAGCAAGTGCTTTTAATATATCAGCCCCGCTTCTTATTCCGCCGTCTACTAATATTTTTATTTTTCCTTTAACAGCATCAGCAATTTCTGGTAAAACCTCAGCAGTAGAAGGGCATTGATCAAGTACGCGTCCTCCATGATTGGATACTATTATTGCATCAGCTCCAGCCTCAACTGCTTTTTTAGCTCCTTTGACAGTCATTATTCCTTTTACTATGAATGGTATTTTGGCAATCTCTTTTATTTGTTTTAATTCATCAATAGTTTTGCTTCCTGCTTTCGGAGTAAGATTTTTTAAAAAAGGAAGTCCTGCAGCATCAACATCCATAGCAACAGCAAAGGCATTTGAGTCTGCAACTAATTTCATTTTTTCTTTTATAACATCAATATTCCAAGGCTTAACAGTAGGTATTCCTACGCCGTTTTGTTTTTTTATCATAGTAGTAGCAGCAATCATTACATTAGGATTAGTTCCGTCTCCAGTGAAAGCGGCAATACCAGCCTCATGACATGATTTTACTAATATATCATTATATTCTTCTTCTGTATATTTATTGCCATAGTGAAGCTGAACTGCACCTACAGGACCGGCAAATATAGGATATTTGAATTTCTTGCCGAATAGTTCAAAAGAAGTATCAACATCTTCATTAGAACATATTGTATCCATATTAAGTCTTATCTCTCTCCATTTGTCATAATTTCTAATGGCTACATCTCCTATTCCTTTGGCACCTGGTCCGGGCATACTATTTTTACATACCTTACCATTACATATAATGCAGGCCTTACAGAAACCCATACAGTCTTTGGCATTTTCTATAATTTCTTTATAAGTCATAAATTTACTCCTAATAATTAAACTGATAATAATTCCACATCAATAATACTAAATATAAAAAATAAAACAAGCAAATTTATAGTATTAAATTATTTTTATAATATAATATTATTAGATTAATAAATATGAAATTGGAAATATGAAAAGTCTTAAAAAACAATATGGGGTGTATCATGAATAATAGTAATAATAGTATTGAAGAATTATTAAATAAAGCTAAGGAATCATTTGAAAATAAAGACTATGAAAAATCTATTGAATATATTGATAAAGTTATATTTTATAATGGTGATTCTTGTGATCTTTATCATAACAGAGGATTATGTAAGTTTTATTTATCTCAATTTGAAGAAGCTATAAATGATTTTAATAAAGTTGTAGAATTAGATAAAAATTATACAGCAAGTTTTGTATATAACTATATTGGTTTATGTAGATACAATCTAAATGAATTTGATGAAGCTTTAAAATGCTATGAGAAGGCTATAGCGATAAATCCTAATCTCATTACCGCCTACCATAACATTGCTTTGATAAAACATTCTATAGGTTTAGATGATGAGGCTTTATACTATTTAAATAAGGCCTTAGAAATAGAGCCTAATAATATTGAAACATATTTAAAAATTTATTTTATAAAATCTGATTTAGGATTACATAGTGAAGCCAATGAATATTTAAATAAAATTATAGAAATGTATCCTGATGACATTTATATTTATGACAGAATAGGAAATATAAAAATTGATTCAGGATATATGGAGGAAGCTTTAGAATATTTAAAAAAAGCATTAGAAATAAATCCTAACTTTATTGATGCATATTATGATATTGCTTTTGCTTTGCATAAATTAGATTTAAATGATGAGGCTTTGGAATATTTAGAAAAAGCACTTATCATTTATCCTAATAGTGCAGATACTTATTTTAAAATATTTTTAATTAAAAGAGCTTTAGGTGATTATGGCGGAGCTTTATTTTATTTAGAAAAAATACTTGAAATAAATAGTAATGATATTGGTATTTACAATGAAATTGCTTTGATAAAAATAGAATTAGAATTATATGATGAGGCTTTATCTTATTTAAATAAGGCTTTAGAAATAAATACTAATAATGCCGAAATATATAATAGTATTGGATTAGTATATCATTATAAAAGAAATTATGAAGAAGCTATTAAAAATTTCAATAAAGCATTAGAGTTAAATACTTCTATGGACATGGCATATTATAATATTGGTTTAGCCTATTATGAAATGCATGATTATGATAAATCTATTGAATATTATAATAAGGCATTGGAGATAAATCCTCAATATTCAGCTGCTTATATCAATTTAGGACTTATCGAGCATAATTGCGGAAATTATCAAGAAGCTATTGACTATTATAAAAGAGCATTAGAAATAAATCCTCATTATAGCTTAGCTTATTATAATATTGCTCTTGCTGAGATAAGTTTAGAAGATTATGATAAGGCTTTGGAAGATTTTAATCGGGCATTGGAATTGGGCTATGATGAAGCAGATATTTATACTAATATTGGACTTATATATTCAAGAGAAGCTATATATGATAAGGCTATAGAGTATTATAACAAAGTATTAGAAATAGAGCCTAATAAACTTAGTACCTATTATAATATTGCTTTTTGTTTATCTAATATGAACAGATATGAAGAGGCTTTACAAATATACGATAAAATAATAAAAGAGTATCCTGATAATTTTGATGTTTATTATGAAAGAGGATATACTAAATATAGAGCATTAAAGTACGAAGAAGCTATAAAAGATTTTGATATACTGATAAATAAAAATCCTAATCATTTTAATGCTTATTATTGCAGGGGATGTTCTAAAAAGTATTTAAAAAATTATGCTGAAGCTATTTCAGATTTAGACAAAGCTATAGAATATAATCCAAATAATCCAAATTATTACAGTGAAAAAGCTTCTTGCTATGATTATTTACATCAATATAGAGAAAGTATCGAAAATTATAATAAAGCTATTGAGTTAAATAATAATGATTGGTTTTTGTATATTTTAAGGTCTAAAGTAAAATTTCTTTTATCAAAAGAGAGTAATTTAGAAAATAAAACAGATGAGAAGAAATCATTTTTTGGTAAAATTATATCAAAAATTAATCAATCACAAAAATGTTATAGTGATTTAGAGAAGTCAGCATTAGATGATTTGGAGAAATCTTATGAGTTAGCTTTAGAAGATGAATTTAATCTTATGGTATTCAAAGATATTATAAAAGAGGAATTTACAGATATAGATTTAGCAGCTGAATTTTGTAAAGATAAAAATATTTCTTTATAAATTATAATATTAGCAGCTGTTTTATTTTTTGTTTTAATTTTGGAAAAATTGATAAACTTAAAAAGTTTTAGTATATACCTAAACAAATATATTTTGTAAATTTCTATATTTTTATAAATGTATTATCAACTTTTTTGCCGCACACGCTCTGCGGACTTTGTCAAAGTTGCTGCCTATGGCAACGCAATTGCTAGAACTTTATATTTTAAGAATATGTATCAAATATGGTGTAATACCATAATTTTAGGTTAAAAATGCAGTTGTTTTGGTTCTTTTATACCAATAAAAGAACTGGGGTATGGGGCAAAGCCCCATATATTAAAAAGAAACTATAAATTTATTTTGACAAAATATAGTTGTTTAGGTGTATATTATGATATAATTGTATCATATACAAAATTGTAACTTGTATATTAATAATAAATAGTTATAGGAGTTAAAAATGTCAGCAATGACTAATTTTTTATTTATGCAACATGTAAAAGAAGCTAAAAACAAATTAGAAAATTTCAAAATAGAATTAAATAAGTGTGTAGATGAATTTAATTATTTTTTAAATAATATTGATGCAGAAAACTATTCCGATTTTGATGATTTTAACGAAAGAGCAAAAACTTTTAATGAAGAATTAAATAAAATAATTTCAGATAAAATATATCTTATAGGCAGTTTCACAAATATAGTTGACAATAAGAAAAAAGTTGATATTGATAGTTTAAACATTCTTACTGATTATCATGATTATAATTCTAAAGGTATTTATAAAAGTGCTAATGGACAATATTTAGAAGCTATAAAATATTATGATGAAGCCATAAAGTTAAACCCTAATATGGCAGATGCTTATTATAATAAAGGTATTGCCAAAACTAAACTTGGATTTTTAAAAGAAGCTATAGAAGAATATAATAAGGCTATAGAATTAAGAGCTGATTATACAGATGCTTATTATAACAGAGGACTTCTTAAAAGCGATTTAGGACTTTTAGAAGAAGCTATAAAAGATTTTGACAAAGCTTTATCAATAGATCCTAATTTGTTTGATGCTTATCATAATAAAGGAGTATTAGAAAATGAGCTTGGACTTTTTAAAGAAGCAATAAAAGATTTTAACAAAGCTATAAAAATAGCAGATGATGATGCGGTTATTTACAACAACAGAGGTAATTCAAAATATAATTTAGAGCTTTATGAAGAATCTATTAAAGATTATGATAAAGCTATAAAATTAAATCCTAATTATGCTTTTGCCTATAATAATAGGGGAAACGCCAAAGATAATTTAGGTCTTTATGAAGAGGCTATAAAAGATTTCGACAAGGCTATAAAATTAAATCCTGATTATGCTGATGCTTATAATAATAGAGGCTATTCTAAAGAAAATTTAGGTCTTTATGAAGAGGCTTTAAAAGATTATAAAAAGGCTTTAAAATTAGATCCTAATAATGAATATGCTAAAGAAAATATAAAATATCTTAAAGAAGAATATGGTTTGAAATGAAGCTGTAATATATTGTTTTTTTTAATTATAAAAATTAACTAGCATTTTAGCACCATAAAAGTATTAATTATATTTAAAATTCATTTAACATACAGTAAAAGAATTTTATAATATATTTATTTTTTAATTGCACTTTAGCGAAGCGTGCCTGCAATCGAAGGAAGTACTGTTAAGTATGGTGTGCTTTGGGAAAAGTTGATAAAAATAAATAAAGACATTAATTACATACCCCGCCCTTTATATTTATCAATTTAATCTGTTATTTTTATCTTATTTATCATTTTAGCTTTAACTGTTATTAATAAACCCCACCCTAGATTTATTTAAATTTATAATATACATAACGCACTTTAAGCGAAATCATTAAATATAGATCGATTTGTAATTCTAATTTTAATATATATAAAATTTAATTAACCGTGCGTTTAATTAAAAAATAGTATTGAATAGTAAAAATAATTTCTCTTTTTACTATTCAATTAATTATTATTTGGTTTATAATATTGCTGTAAATTTAATTAAATAATAGGTGTAAAAAGTATCAATGGCTAATCATATAGGAACAGATCTCACAGAAGCAAAAGTTGTTCCCACATTATTAAAACTCCTTATTCCGATATTGCTTTCTAATATGCTCAATGTTGTATATAATATAGTAGATAGTATTTGGATAGGTAATATTATAGGACCGCTTGGACTTTCTGCTGTTGCGGTAAGTTTTCCAATAATGCTTATCATGGGTTCTTTTGCTTTTGGTGTAAATATGGCGAACGGAGTTATAGTATCGCAATATTATGGAGCTAAAGATTATGATACTGTAAGCCATGTTATAAAAGTATCTACCACTTTGGGAGTTATAATACTTGTTACTGTCGGAGCTTTAATGCTGATATTTTCAAGAAATATATTGGTAATGATGAAAACTCCTGAAAATGCTATGGATATGGCTTTAATATATTTAAGAATATCTATTTTGGGTATGCCTTTTGCTTATACTTACTTTTTTATTTCTTCTATATTAAGAGCCGTAGGAGATACTGTAAGACCATTAATATTTTTGATTGTATCATCTATAATTAACATAATATTAGATCCTATACTGATAAAAGGTTTTTGGATAATACCGGCAATGGGTCTTCAAGGTGCGGCAATTGCCACTGTTATATCTCAGTTTACTTCTGTATTTATAAGTACAACTTATTTAAGAATAAAAAACAGCTTTATAAAAATTAATCCTTTTATATTTACATTCGATTTGAATATGACTAAAAAAATACTGAAATTAGGAATACCTATTTCATTCAATCAATTTATAGTAGCATTCGGCTGGCTTGTTATAACTAGGCTTATAAGCAGTTTTGGGGAAGCTGCAAGTGCAACAGTTGCTATAGTAAATAGGGTAGAATCTCTTTTTATAATGCCTATGGGAGCTTTGGGAAATGCTGTTATGACAATGTCTGCACAGAATATCGGAGCTAAAAAATTAGAGAGAGTAAAAGAAATTCTAAAAAGCGGAATCATTATAGGAATTATAATTTCTTCTATTATGAGTATATTCTCAATAACTAATCCATACTTACTTATAAGAATGTTTACAAAAGATACTCAAGTTTTTGAATATGCAAGAAGCTATATTTATACTATAATGCCTATATTTATTTTTTATTCTGTGATGTTTGTATGTAATGGTGTTATAAACGGAGCAGGAAAAACTATAGTAATAATGGCTTTCACCACTTCAACAACATTAATTTTAAGGACAATTTTAGCTTATGCTTTATCGCCTCATTTTGAACTTGTGGGTATATGGCTTTCTATGGGTATATGTTATATAATTAATACTTTCTTTAGTATGTATTATTTAAAATCTAACAAATGGCAGAAAAATGCAAATATTACAAACTAGTAAATTAAAAAAATATTATGATTTTTTAAAATAATCTAAAAATTTTTGTGTTTTTTTACAAAAAGATGGCTTTTTTTAATTAAAAAAATATTATAATGACTTATTCATATTTTTTATAAAAAACAAAAAATATTCAAGGAGTTTTTAATTATGGGAGGAACTATAGTAATAATTATAGTAGTTGTATATTTGGCAGCTATGCTTCTTATAGGTGTGTACTCTAGTAAGAAAATCAGCAGTAGTAATGATTTTGCATTGGCTGGAAGAAATTTAGGACCTGTACTTTTGGCTGGAACTTTAGCTGCTACAAATATTGGAGGCGGTACTTCCTTAGGTTTGGCAGAACAGGCTTATGGTAAATGGGGGCTTTCTGCTGTTTGGTATGTAATAACAGCTTCTATTGCATATTTAGTTCTTGCTTTTTTGGCTCAGAGATTTAGAAATGCAATGGTTACTACTGTATCAGAATATTTTTATAAAAGATACGGAAAGGCTAATGCTTTGGTAACTTCTATAATAATGGGACTTCCTATGATAGGTATAACAGCCGCTCAGATAATAGCTTCAGCAAGTATTTTGACTGTTATGACAGGCTGGAATTATAAATTATCAGTAGTAATAGTTACAATAGTAGTTACTGCGTATTCATCTATGGGAGGACTTTGGGGTGTTGCTTTTACTGATTTAATTCAAGGCTCATTAGTATTTATAGGAAGTTTAGTTGCCATACCTTTTGCTTTACATTATGCAGGCGGTTTTGAACATGTGGCAGCAAATTTAACATCCGCTCAAAAATCTTTTACAGCAGGTATGGGCTGGCCTACTATAATATCTTTAACTATAATGTATATTGCATCATATTCAGTTGGTCCTGAAATAAGTCAGAGATTTTTTTCTGCTAGGGACTCTAAATCTTTAATGATAGGTTCTTTAGTCGGCGGATTAGTATGTATATTATATTCTTTATTTCCTGCTTTTTTAGGTTTGATTGCTTCAAGCGTGGTTAAAGACGGACTTATTACTTCTGAACTTCTTACTTCTGAAGGTACAAGATATATTTTGCCTGTTTTAGCCATTCACACTATGCCTCCTGTTATAGTGGGATTATTGTTTTCTGCCTTAATATCTGCTACTATGTCATCTGCTGACTCCGATATGCTTGCAGTGTCAGTAATTGCCACAAATGATATATATAAAAAATACATTAATAAAAATGCCACTGATAAACAATTACTTTTTTTAGGAAGAGCATGTATGATTGCAGTTGGGCTTATATCTATGTTTATAGCTTTTAAGGCTTCAAACTTAATAACAATACTTATGTTCTCATTTAGTTTGAGAGCTGCCGGAGTATTTATTCCGTATTTATTTGGGAACTATACAAATAAAAAACTTTCTGCGGCTGCTAGTATGGGATCATTGATAGCCGGAAGTGTTGTTACAATATTTTTCCAATACAATAAAAATATCAATTTATTTGGAGTTGACCCTATAATACCTGGTATTGTTGCAAGCTTAATAGTATTTTTAGTTCTCTCTGCTATAATACAGCCTAAACCTGATGCTTCAAATACAAAATAAAAACTTGATTAAAATATAATAAAAGCAGATAGAATATGTATAAATCTTTTATCTGCCTTTATTTTGTGTGAGATATTTTTATGATATATTTTGAGTTTTGTATTAATTAAAATAAATTATAAAGCAGGTGCATGCTTTCCTTTGTTAGGTCCATTAGGATGTTTGAGGCAATAACCGCTAGTAAGTGAAGCTATTGAAGAATATTTAGCACCGCAGTATTCGCAGTAAAAGTTTTGAGCCATAAAAATCCTCATTTAATTTTGTTATGTTTTAATTATAGAATATGTTTGCGGCAAAAACTGTCATAATTTGAAAAAATTTTATTTTTTGTATAAATATAAAAAGCCATACAAAAATAAAAGGCTTCACCTGAAAATACAAGCAAAGCCTTTAACTAAAAATATGATTGATTATTATTTTTTATTGCAAACTATGTCTATATTTAACATTGATTGATATGAAATAAGCTGTTTTGTAAATCTAACTGTTACAGAAGAGCCGTCAGGGGCAAACTTAAGAGTACCTACTACTAAATCAAATACTATAGAAAAACTATGATCTGTACCATAACCTGCTACAGTAAAATGAGTAAGTTTAGGAGCTGTTTCATTGCCAGCATCATGATTTATGGCAACTTTACCATCTTTAACTGATACCCATAAATATACTTTGTCGTTATCGTAATAAAAAGTTTCTATAGATACATAAGTATTATCGTTATACTCTGCTATTCCTGTTGATTTAGTATATGTAACATTTTGTCCATCAATATTTACAGTTGCATTATTTACATCTGAAAATGTTATTGTAAACTCTCTGCCATAAATTTTTATTTTGTAATTAGGATCATTAGCTTCTATGATTTCAGCTTTTGCTCCGCGTGACGAATTTTTATATTCGTATATATTACCGTTAATATCTATTTCTACACTATAACTCTTACTACTAGATCCCCATATACCAGCATATTCCATGTTTATAGTTTTGCTGATTGAAGAACCAGCTCCTGTTGTATCCTTATTAGAACAGCTTATTGATAAGATACCTAGTACAAATAGACTTAGAAAGATTGCTGAAATTTTTTTACTCATAGTAAAGCTCCATTTAATTATAAATATCATTAAAGATATTTATATCCTATTTAATTTAAATATAATACTAAATTAAATTTATTACACTATTAAATTTATTACACTATATATTATATTAAACAAATAGCAACTATAATATTTAATTTTTTTACAATTTTATGCTATATTTTCGCGTATAAAAGTTTATTGAGTATGGAATATTTAATACTGTTTCACACTAATTTAGATAAATACTTCACCCTAAAATACAAGCAAAGCCTTTTAATGCTGTTTTATGATTGATTTTTAATTTTTATTAATTTATAAATTATAAAGCAGGTGCATGCTTTCCTTTGTTAGGTCCATTAGGATGTTTGAGGCAATAACCATTTACTAATGACTGTAAAGATTTGTTTTTAGCTCCGCAATACTTACAAAAATATTCAGACTTTTCACCGCCTTCATAAAGTTTATGCTTACCCTTGTTAGGACCATTAGGGTGTTTGAGACAATAACCGCTAGTAAGTGAAGCTATTGAAGAATATTTAGCACCGCAGTATTCGCAGTAAAAGTTTTGAGCCATAAAAATCCTCCTTTAGTTTTTCTTATGTTTTAATTATATATTATATTTGCGGCAAAAACTGTCATAATTTTTAAGAATTTTATTTTTGTATAAAATAAAAAATTGTATAAAAATAAAAGGCTTTACCTGAAAATACAGGCAAAGCCGTTTAAATGAAAATATGATTGATTATTATTTTTTATTGCAAACTATATCTGTATTTTCAATACTAGGCATTACTGTATTTTTTGTAAAGTTTACTGTTACAGAAGAACCATCAGAGGAAAATTGTAAAGTACCCACAACTCCTCCATTGTTTACAGAAAAACTATAATCAGTGCCTGAACCTGTTACAGGAAAATATCCTTGATATACAGGTTCTGTATTATTATCTTTACTTGGAAATATACCAATTTGACTATCTTGTATTGATACCCACATATATGCATTTTCATAACCTTTACCAAACAAATCAATTTTAGATAGGTCAAAACTTTGAGTTGATACATAAATATTACCATTATATTGTTCTATGCCTTTTGGGTCTGTTGTGTCCTTATTAGAACAGCTTACTGACAAGATTCCTACTAAAAATAGGCTTAGAAAGATTGTTGAAATTTTTTTACTCATAGTAAAATCTCCTTTTAATTATTTTTTATATTACATACAAAATTTTGTCCTACAGCTTCAGGTGCAGGATCATTTCTTGTAAGTGTAACTGTTACAGAATTTCCATCAGTTGAGAATTTTAAAGTACCTTCTGTAGAACGATCGTCAGACCAAAAATTATAATCTGTACCATAACCAGCCATTCCAGACATATATCCATAAAAAGTAGGTGGGTTATTAGCATCTGTATTAGGAGTCATAGCAACCAGACCATTTTCTATAGATATCCACAAATAATTACCTCCCATATTTGCTGATACATATTTATTACCGTTATAATCTTCTATGTCTTTTGAAGTTTTAGTATATGTAACTTTTCCATTCTTAGTAGTTACATCTGCACTCTTTGCATCTGATAAAAATGTTATTGTAACCTCATCATCATAAATTCTTATTTTGTAATTAGGATCATTAGCTTCTATGATTTCACCTTTTGCTCCGCGTGATGAATTTTTATATTCGTATATATTACCGTTCATATCTATTTCTACATTATCACCAGTACTATTATATTCCCATATACCAGCATATTTTATGTTTATAGTTTTGCTGATTGCAGAACCAGCTCCTGTTGTGTCCTTGTTGGAGCAGCTTACTGATAACACTCCTACTAAAAATAGGCTTAGAAAGATTGCTGAAATTTTTTTATTCATAGTAAAACTCCTTTTAATTAGTTTTTATATATAAATATCTACAAATAGAAATTTATATCTTGTTTAATTTAAATATTTTAAATGTATTATTAAATTTAAATACGGATTTAAATTTAAATATAAATTTATTATACTATATATTATTTTAAATAAATTACAAGTATAATATTTGATTTTTTATAATTCTATGCTACATTTGACTTGTAAAAGAGATTATAACTTTAATACTATTTCGTACTAATTTTTATAAACATATTCTCCCCTCAAATACAAGGAATTGAAGCGTTTCGATATTAGTATTGTTTCGTACTATTTTAGAAAAATTATCTCCTTCCAATAACAAGGCTTTGAAGCGTTTGAAAATCTATAAATATAATAGAGACTTGGGCGGGTGCTTTATTTTCTAATTTAATTACAAAATAAATTTAGATTGGAATTTCAAAATAAAATGAAATATTAAAGGGCGGGGAATGTAATAAAAGTTTTAAAATTTAATTAAAATTGCCCACCCTTTATGCTTTTTATATTATTTGTTATTTCTGTATTACTTTTCTTTTTCATTTTATGCCGTTATTATAATACCCACCCTAGATTTTTTTAAATTTATTGTATGACTTACCGCACGAAAAATAAAACTAACAATATAAACTAATTTTTAATAAAAATTTTAATAATTTATAAAATTTTATTATCCGTGCGTTAATGTGTTTTTAAAATTTGAATGTATATTTATTTGATAAAAATTCTAAAACAAATATATTATACTATAGTAATAAAATTATGGATAAATATATGCATAAATACAAACCAGAGATATTAAAAGAATTATATACAATAATACAAGATGAAAATATTTATTTAGGCGATATAGATACAAGCCTTATTACGGATATGAGCGGATTATTTTCTGGAAGTAAAAGAAAGGATTTTTCTGGAATAGAAACTTGGGATACTTCTAATGTTATAAGTATGAACTCTATGTTTTCTTTTGCATCAAATTTTAATCATAATATAAATAATTGGAATGTATCTAATGTTGAAAATATGGGCTATATGTTTAGGGATGCAGCTAAATTCAATCAGCCGCTTAATAATTGGAATGTTCATAAAGTTAAAATTATGAATTATATGTTTAATGATGCTTTTAGCTTTAATCAGGATATTTCATCTTGGAATGTTGAGAGTGTTAAAGATATGAGTTATATGTTTAGAGGATGCAGCAAATTTAATCAGCCGCTTAATAGTTGGAATGTATCTAATGTTGAAAATATGTATTGTATGTTTGTACAAGCTTTAGAGTTTAATCAGCCTTTAAATGATTGGGATATATCAAATGTGAAAGATACATCATACATGTTTTATCTTGCTTCAAAGTTTAATCAGCCCCTTGATAAATGGAATGTTAATAAAGTAAAAAATATGAGTTATATGTTTGGCGGCACTTATAATTTTAATCAATACTGTTCTTTAGAAAATTGGGATATTAGTCAAGTTAATTCTATGGAGAATATTTTTCAATTCTGTAATAACTTTAAAAATTTTAAAAATTTGAAATGGACTTTATATTTACATGTATTAGATGATAATAATTTCGGCAAAGATATTATAAAAGATAATTTAAAAGAAATTTATAAAATATCATCTGAAAGCAAAAATAAAAAAATAATATCTTTCAAAAAAAGATTAGAAAATATTTATTATGATGAATTAAAAGATTTAGCAGATTGTATAACTTTCAAAAGTATAGAAGAAGTAGAAAATTATGCTGAAAATAATTTAAATAAAAAAGATGAAAAGAAAGTTGACTTTATAAAAAAAGCTAATGTATTAATAAAGGATAAATCAAGAGAAGTTAATATAAAAGTAATAAAATACATATACTTAAAATATTTAGAATTAAAGAAATATATTTATCGTATTATTGAAATTGATTCTATTATAGATTTAATTGAGAAAGAAAGTTTTTTGAGCTTTGCTTATGATATTTATAAAGAAACAGGTAAAGAAACAGCACAATTAATTTACGGATTATATGGAGGATCATTAGAAGAAATATACAAAAAAGACGGAGAATCAAAATTATTTTTTAAGATACTATCTTTAAATAAAGAAAATGAATACACAATTAAAATACTATTTAATATATATAATAATGCTAAAAAAATGGCAACGAAAAATAATGCTTTAGATATTTTAATAGAAATTGCTAAAGATAAAAAAATTCCTTTTTACAATTTAGAATTGAAATATAATTCAAATATTGGCTTTGACAAAAACAGCGAAAAAATTATTGATGAAAATTATAAATTAATATTAAACAATGATTATTCTGTAAGTATATTCGATATAAAGATGAATAAAATATTAAAATCAATTCCAAGAAATTTATATAATAATAAAAAAGAAGAAATAAAACATATAAGAGAAGAAGTTTATAATATGATAAAAAAATTCTCGTATATATTAAATAAATTACTTATTGCAGGTGATAAATACGATTGTAATTTTTTCAAAGAAGTTTTTATAGATAATCCAATAATGAATAAATTTGACTTATCACTTATATGGAATTTATATGATATAAATAATAATTTTATAACAACATTCAGATATTCAGGAGACGGAAGTTATACCAACTCAGATGATGAAGAAGTAAAAATTGATGATAATACCTTTATAAGTTTAGCAAGCCCTATTGAAATGAAAGAAGAAACCATTACAAAATGGAAAAAGCAATTAGAAGATTATGAATTATCGCAGCCTATAAATCAATTAAGCATAATAAAACTTGATAAAAATAATTTGGAAAATGAAATAAATAAACTTCAGAATATTGAAATTGCTTATGGTACTTTTAAAGCATTTGGAATGAGATATGGAATGATGTCTTCATATACAGAGTACAGAACAATCAAAGAATATAATTTAAGTCTTGATAATGGAGATACTTTTATAATAAAGGGTCAAATTAATGGTGAAGCTGATTATAAAGATAAAGTAAAAATAAATATTGAGTTTAAAAGTGATGAAAACAAAGAAGTATCAAGAAGATTTATCTATACTATTCTTATATTTATGATATGGGATTTCAGACTTGCATATATGTTTAATTAATTAAATTTAAAAACTTAAATTATTTTTATGCAGATAAAAACTTGTAAAATTCCTGCTTATAGTATAAAATTGAATATCTTTATAAAATAATAAAAATTTTATTTAAGAAAATCTAATTAATGGAGCAAAAATTAAGATGGACTATAGTTCTACTATCAATCTGCCTAAAACCGCTTTTCCTATGAAAGCAGGTTTGAAGGAAAAAGAGCCCAAAATAATAAAAAAATGGGACGAAGAAAAACTTTACCAACAGCTTAGAGAATTAAGAAAAGGTGCTCCTAAATGTATTTTACATGATGGACCGCCTTATGCGAATGGCGACATTCATATTGGAACATCATTGAATAAAATTATTAAAGATATTATTGTAAGGTATAAATCTGCTAAAGGTTTTGATTCGCCTTATGTTCCTGGCTGGGACTGTCATGGTATGCCTATAGAATTAAAGGTGCAGGAAAGTTTGGGAGATAAATATAAAGAAACTTCTAAATTTATAATGAGAAAAAAATGCCGTGCTTATGCTCAGAAATATATTGATATTCAAAGAAAAGAGTTTAAAAGACTTGGCGTTATGGGTGATTGGGAAAATCCTTACCTCACTATGTCGCCTGAATATGAATCTGAAATAGTTGAAGTATTTGCTAAACTTGTAGAGAAAGGATATATATATAAAGGACTTAGAACCATTCACTGGTGTATGGACTGTGAAACTGCATTGGCTGCTGCTGAAATAGAATATGACGATAATCATACTTCTACAAGTGTTTATGTGAGATTTCCAGTATTAAATAAAATCAATGATAAATTAGACGGCAATGTTGATGTTATGATATGGACTACTACTCCTTGGACACTTCCTTCAAATATGGCTTGTGCTTTCAATAGAGATTTAGATTATGTGGCTGTTGAAATAGACGGAAGATATGCAATAATGACTAAAAGCCTAGTTGATACTGTTCTTGGCAAAAAAGACATGAAAGCAGAAGGCAGAGATATGATTCCAGTATCTATAGAAGAGATTGAAAAACTTGAAATAGCACATCCTTTTATAAAGGATAGAAAGTCTGCTGTTGTATTTGCTGACTATGTTGAGGCTACTGCTGGTACTGGTGTTGTTCACACTGCTCCAGGTCATGGTATGGAAGACTATCAGACAGGAGTTAATTATGGACTTGATATATATTGTCCTGTAGATAAAGCTGGCAGATATACAAGCGAGTTTCCAGAAATGCAGGGCATGAAAGTAAGAGACGCTAACCCTAAAGTAATTGAAATACTTGAAAATAACGGCTCATTATTCTATAAAGAGAAAGTTACACATAGTTATCCTATTTGCTGGAGATGTAAAAATCCTTTGATATTCAGAGCTACTTCTCAGTGGTTTATGGATATGAAACATGACAATATAGACGAAAGAACTGTTAAATCTTTAGACAATATTAAATGGTATCCTACTTGGGGACATGACAGAATGAGAAAGATGCTTGAAAATCGTCCGGATTGGTGTTTATCAAGACAGCGTTCTTGGGGTGTTCCTATACCTGCATTCTACTGTAAAAACTGTGGAAAAACTTTACTTACTGCAGAGTCTACTAAACATTTTGCTGAAATAGTAAAAACTAAAGGAATGGATGTATGGTTTGAATTAGAGCCTAAAGACTTACTTCCTGAAGGCACTAAATGCGAATGCGGTTCTTCTGATTTTGGTAAAGAAGAGGATATTTTGGATGTTTGGTTTGATTCTGGAGTATCATCTTTTGCGGCACAGAAAACTAATAAAGATTTGGACGGAGTTTTCCCTGTTGATATATATTTGGAGGGAGGCGATCAATACAGAGGTTGGTTCCAAGCTGCAATTTGGCCTTCTATGGCTATAAGAGGAATTCCGCCATACAAAGAGCTTGTTACACATGGCTGGACTTTAGATGAACAAGGCAGAGCTATGCATAAAAGTGCTGGTAATGTTGTTTCACCTTTAGAAGTTATTGACAAATACGGTGCTGATATATTAAGGCTTTGGTGTATAAGTGAAGACTTCACTCACAATGCACGTGTTGGTGATAACATGATGAAAGCTATTGCCGATAACTACAGAAAAATAAGAAACACTTTCAGATATTTGCTTGGAAATATTTCTGATTTTGATTTGTCTAAAGATAAAGTAGAAGTTAAAGATTTGCTTCCTGTAGACAGATATGCATTATCAAGACTTCATAGCTTTATAAAAGTTGCTGATAAAGCCTGTGAGGGTTATGAGTTTCATTTATTCTATCAAAGACTTATCAATTACTGTGTAGTTGAACTTTCTGCTACTTACTTTGACATTATAAAAGACAGATTATACTGTGACAGAAAAGATTCTATTTCAAGAAGAAGTGCTCAGACTGTACTTACTGAAATATTAGATGTATTAGTAAAACTTATAGCTCCAGTACTTCCTTTCACAACTGATGAGGTTTGGGGATACTACAAAGGAGAAAATGCTTCTTCTGTACATTTGGAATTATATCCTAAAGCTGATGATAGTTTGATTGATTTAGAATTAGAACAAGAATGGGCTTCACTTCTTAAAGTACGAGATGATGTATTATTATCGCTTGAAAGAGCTAGAGATAACAACACTATAGGTAAATCTTTAGAGGCTTATATAACAATATGCACCAAAGAATCATCTTCAAAAGACTTGCTTACAAAATACCAAAAATATTTAAACGAAGTATTCATTGTAAGTAAAGTAACAATTTCTGACAGTAAGGACGATACATTTATAGATGGCGGCGTTTCATTTGTTAAGACAGAGAAAGCAAGCCATGAAAAATGTGTTCGCTGCTGGGGACATTATGAGAGTGTAGGCGAAGACAGCGAGCATAAAGAGTTATGTGCTAGATGTGCTGAAGCGGTTAAATAAAAAATAATATAATTTTTCAATATTAAAAGGGCGGCTATGTTTAATGGCTGTCCTTTTTTGTTTGTTTTTATTTTGTTTTACTGTATAATAATATCATTACTATTGGAGTATTATTTATGAAGTCTGTTACTAAAAATGCAAAAGAATTATTAAAATTAAGAAATTTATTAAACTATGAAATTGATAATGATAAATTAGATTATTTTAAAAGAGATATTAAATGGTATAGAAATGAAATAAATAATGCTAAAAATAAAGGCGAAACAGAAGAACATTGTAAGGGTATATTGAATAAATTTTTAGTTAATGCCTTTGGGTATGACAGCAATACAAAAGGTAAAATAGATTTGGTTATAAAGTTTGATGATAATATTAAAACCATTATAGAAACTAAAAATTATAATAATACATTAGAGATGATTGATGATAATAATTATAATAATAAAGCATTTTATCAGACTATACTTTATTATTATAAAAGCAGAAAAAATAAAGATAATAAAGATTTTAATATTGATAATATTATTATTACTAATTTTGAAAAAGTGTATTTATTTTCTAAATATGATTTTGAAAAACTTATTAATGATAATCAGATAGTGAATTATTTTAATGAAAATAGTAAAGTAAAAAATGAAACTTTTTATAAGATTTGCGGCGGGTTTTTAGAGAATATTAATCTTGAAGTTATTGGGTATAAGATAGATTTATTTAATGATGATGAGGTTCTTATATATAGGTTTTTTAATTCTTATAATATTTGTTCTGTTAAACTTGGAAATGATATTAATTCTATATCGAATACATTTTATAAAGAAATAATTTATATGATGGGGCTTGAAGAAGACAAGGAGAGAAAATTACGTTTATCTAATACTGATAATAGTTTAATAAGGCTTACTATGGAGATAATTAGAAATAGCAGTGATAAAGCAAATGAAAATGATATATTTGATGAGGCTTTGAAACTTAATATTATATGGGTTAATAGAATATTATTTTTAAAGATACTTGAGGCACAGCTTAGAACTTTTAGGAATGATAAGCATTTGGATATATTAAATCCTTTTAAAATTAAAGATTATAATTATTTGTATACATTATTTTTTAATGTGCTTGCTAAGCCTAAAAATATGAGATCATCTAATAATGATTATAATTATATACCTTATCTTAACAGTTCATTATTTGAAGAGGGGAAAGATGAGCTGATTTTTTCTATAACAAAATTGAATAATGATTCAAAAATGAAAGTAATGTCTGGGAGTATACTTTATAATGATAGGGATTTTAACAGCAGTCAATTAACATTTTTGGAGTATATACTTAGATTTTTGAATTGCTATGTATTTAATGCTGATGCTAAGAATGTAGATAAAAATACAATAATAAAATCTTCAGTTTTGGGACTTGTATTTGAAAGGCTTAACGGTTATAAGGACGGCTCGCATTTTACTCCGCCTGCTATCACTATGTATATGGCTAGATACGGCATAGAAAAAATTATTATTGAGAAGTTTAATAAATATTTTAAGGATACGCATTTTAATAATATAGAAGAAGTAAAAAATTATGTGAGGGCTAATATACATATTTATAGGGATAATATAAAAGATATTTTGAATTCTATAAAGATAATAGATCCTGCTTGCGGAAGCGGACACTTTTTGGTTGCTTGTTTGAATGAGCTTATAAGGATAAAGAGCGAGTTTAGGGTTTTGCATGATAATATAGATATTAATATATCGGAAGATGAGCTTGTTATAAATTATATAGATGGTACGCATTTTAAGTATAATATAGAAAATGATAATATTACAGAGAGAAAGCAGGAGATAGAAAAAACATTATTTGAAGCTAAGGAGCATATTATAAGTAATCAGCTTTACGGGGTTGATATAAATCCGAACTCTGTAAATATATGCCGTTTGAGGTTATGGATAGAATTATTAAAGAGCAGTTATTATACGGATATAAAAAGCGATGAGAGGTTTATTGATTTGGAGATACTTCCTAATTTGGAGTTTAAGATAATATCTGCTAATAGTTTGATAGAGCTTGATGATAAAGAAGCGAGTTTGATTTCTCTTACTTGGGATAAGAATGAGCTTATCAAAAATATGCGGGAGTATTTTAATGCGAGTTATGAGAACAAAAAAGAGATAAGAAAGGAGATTTTAAGGCTTATCAAAGAGTATTCTAATCATAATGCGAAATTAGAAAATTATAATCCGTTTGACATGCTAAAAAGCTATGATTTTTTTGACAGCGGTTTGATGTTTGGCGTAGATAAATTTGATTTGGTGATAGGCAATCCGCCTTATGGGGTTAAAATTAGTAAAGATTTAAGAACAATATATGAAAGTTGTCATGGAAAAGTTCCTGATATACAAATTCAATATTGGTTTATGATATTAGCTAAAAAAATAGTATCTGAAGATGGTATTATAAGTTATATAATACCTAATTCTATTATGTTTAATGTATTTGCCGAATCTTTTAGAAAAAAATTATTAGATGATAAAAATATAGTAGGACTAATTGATTGCTCTAATTTTGATTTATTTGAGCATGCAATTGTGAGAAATGTAATTATAACTATGTCGTTGAAAGAACATGATAAAATAGAATATATACCTTCTCAAAATATAAATGATGTTAATACATTATTAAAACAAAAATTACAATTATTAGATATAAAAATGTTATATGCTTTCATTAGAAATTGGAGCTTAATATATTTGAAACCTAAAGAGAATTTGAATATTGTACAAAAAATAGTTTCAAATAATACAATGGAATTAGAATTTTATTATAAAGAATTAATTTCTCAAGGTCTTATTGCTTATGATAAATACAGAGGGCAGTCTGAAGAAACTATAAAAAGTAGAAAGTTTCATTCCTATAAAAAAATAAATGATGATTATAAAAAATGGTTATATGGTGAAGATGTTACTCCGTATTCTGTTAAATGGAATGGAAAAGAATATTTTAATTATTGTAATGAGGTTGCTAATCCTCGTAAACCTTTTTTCTTCAACTCTAAAAGAATACTAATAAGAGAGATTACAAATCCAAAAATATATGCAGCATACACAGATGAAGAAATGTATAATGACCCAAGTTTGATTATTATTGTAGAAAATAAGAATAATCCAAAACATTTATTATTTTTATTAGGGTTACTAAACTCTAAATTAATGACATTTTATCATTTTAATTCATCACCTAAAGCATCAAAAGGAATTTTTCCAAAACTTTTAATTGATGATATAAAAAAATTACCTATAGTAAAAGCTGATGATAAAATGATAGATAGAGTTTATAAATTAGTTCTTGATATAATTGAGTTAAAAAAACAAAATAAAGATATTTCTAAACTTGAAACAGAAATAGATGAAATTTTTTATAAACTTTATAACTTATCAAATGAAGAAAGAAAAATTATAGAAAAAGACTAATATATAAATACAATACTTTAGAAATAATATTCTTTTATATAAATATTATAGGTGTTTAATTGCTTTTTTATTTTTATTATATATTTTTAGTTGCTTTTTATTTGTAAATATTGTATTATAATAGCTAAAGGAGATAATTATGACATTTAAACAAATTGTTTTAGAATCTTTTTTAGATGTTTTAAATAATGATTATAATGAAGCTATAGCTAATTTAGATTTGCCATTTAATAATAGTTCTGCTGATTTGAAATTTGAATTAGTTTCAAGAAATATTAAAGATAAAATATTACATAATTCTTTAAATATTTATTATTTGCAAACTAAGCAATCTTCAAGAGAACTTTTCTTATTTTTAGATAAAGATACTAGATTATTATATTCAATTCATAATTACAGAAGTATAAATAAACTTCCTAAATATTCTAAAGCACTTGTAAATAGCTTTAACTCAGATATATCATTACAAAAAGAATTTCAATTTGATGTTAATTGTTATGACGAAAATGAAGATATATATGATAAAATAATATCTAAAATATTTATGTATGTTGATAAAAATATAATGGATTATATTGATAGATATTCTATAATATCATATTATCTTTACAAAGATCAGTTAAAAGTATTAAGTAACATTATATTAGATAAAAATTTATTTTTGTATAAAAAAGAAAACTGGTTAGAATTAGAAAATATTAAATTACCCTATTATACCACTACTAATTTTACTACTACTACTACTAATAATAATAATAATAATGCCGTTATTAAATTAACTAAGAAATCTATAAATAGAAAAAGAAATAAAAATAATTTAACTCAAAAAGAAAAAGAGAAAAGAGATATAGAAAATGAATAATATTATAGATTATAATAAATTAAAAAATGCAAGATTATATAGAGGTTATACTTCAGAGGATATAGCAAAATATATAGGTATTACTAGACAAGCTTTTTCTAAATATGAAAATGAAAATATAAATTTATCTTTAGAAAATGTATTAAAAATTTCTGAAATTCTACGTTTTCCAATTGATTATTTTTTTCAAAATGAATATAAAAATAATTTAGAAGTAAAAACAACATATTTTAGGTCATTATTAAGTACTAATAAAAGAGAGAGGAACGCTCAAATTGCAAAAATGCAATATCTTTCTATATATTATTCTATATTATCTGAATATGTAGAATTTCCTGAATTAAATATATTAGATGATATTACTACTGATGATGTAGAAACTATATCATACGATTTAAGGAGTAAATGGGGGTTAGGAAATAAGCCTATTAAAAATATAATACGTATTATAGAAAAAAATGGTATTATAGTTACAAAATATATTACAGATACACCTAATATAGATGCTTTTAGTACTTTAATTAAATTAAGTTCCAAAAAATTATATTTTATAGCTATTAATAAACACACAAGTTCAGCTACGAGAATTCATTTTGATATAGCTCATGAATTGGGACATATATTATTGGATGAATGGAATGAAGATATAGAAAATATAAGCAGAGAAGAATTTAAAAATAAGGAAAAGCGTGCAAATGAATTTGCCTCATCTTTTTTATTACCAGCTGATGAATTTAGAAAAGATGTTCTATTATATCCAAATAACTTAGATTATTATAAAGAATTAAAAAAGAAGTGGAATGTATCAATGTCCGCAATGATATATAGGGCTAGGACATTAGAAATTATAACTCAATATCAATTTCAGAATTTATTTAGGAAAATGAATTACAAAAATATATTAAAAGAAGAACCACTTGATGATATTCTAACAACTTCTGAACCTTCTTTATTGAATGATGCTATTGATATTTTATTAGATAATGATGTTTTTACCAAACAAGAATTGTTAGATGAATTTAAAAATAATGGTATTTCTATGTACAGAGAAGATATTGAAACAATACTAAATTTACCAGAAAATAAGTTAAAGCCAGATGATGATGAGAAGCATAAAATTAATTTTGTTAAGTTAAGAAAATAATTTCATGTTTATGTTATGTATTCATATTAATAAATAAATTATTATTTCATTGTTTGATGTTGTGTAATCAGCCGCACGTACAGGGGGCGTTTGGTAAGGGAAAGCGATACCGTGCGGGAAGCCCGTATGGCGAATACTGCGGGAAGCCCCCGACCGTAGGGAGTGCGTAGCTAGGCGAGTAGTTGGGAAAGTCCGATTTTTTTCTAAAAAAGTTATTGTTTGCAGGCTTATTTTGTTAAAAATGTTTGTTTAATAATAAGGGCGGGTTTGGGTGGGATATATGGAAAATTTAAAAAAAATTATTTTTGGGTTGGTTTTTGTGTTTGGTTTATTTTTTTAGTTATTTTCTTTTTTGATGTTGGGTAATCAGCTGCATACCTTCGCCACAGTGGACTTCGTCAGGTACTTCCTTCGGTCGCGTACAGAGGTCTGTCTGTAAGGGTGAGCGTTGCCGTGCGGGAATGCCCCCGACCGCAGTGAGTGCGTAGCTAGGCGAGTGGTGGGAGAGGTTGGCTAGGTGTGGAAAGTCAACTTTTTTTCTTTGTCTTAAAAAAAAATTCTCGTTTTCTGGCTTATTTTGTTAAAAATGTTTGTTTAATAATAAGGGCCGGTTAGGGTGGGTTATAATGTAAATTTAAAAAAAAATTCTTTTATGGTAATGGTTGGATATTTAGCCGCATGTATAGTTGACTGTCTGTAATTGTAAGCGATACCGTGCGGAATGCCCCTACGGCGAGTAGTCAGCCGCATACCCTCGCCACAGGCGGACTTCGTCAGGTACTTCCTTTGGTCGCGTACATTTTACTATCCGTAATGGTTTGCGTTACCGTGCGGAATGCCCACACGAAGGGTACCCGAAATGAAGTAAGGGTATAGGCTAATACTGCGTAGCTAGGCGAGTAGTTGCAAAATGTGCGGTTTGGGTGTATTGTATGTAAAAATATAATTTGGGGGGATTTTATTTTATGGATAAGCACAGCACAGCACAGCACAGCACAGCACAGCACAGCACAGCACAGCACAGCACAGCACAGCACAGCACTTTAAACTATTCTGGTAATTATGTCAACTCTGATTTTAAAAATCAGTCATACGAAAAAATACTTTCTCTAATTAAAAAATTTAAATCTAATTATTCTCAATACACTAATAAAAATTATAATGAAACGGAGACTAGAAGGGATTTTTTGGATCCGTTTTTTGAGGCGTTCGGTTGGGATGTGGCTAACAGGGCGGGTAAGTCTCAGACTTATAGAGATGTTATTCATGAGGATAAGCTCAAAGTGGGTAAAGAGACAAAGGCTCCTGATTATGCTTTTCGTATTGGCGGAAATAGGGTTTTCTTTGTGGAGGCGAAAAAGCCCGGGGTTAATCTTAAAGAGGACAGTTTGCCTGCTTTTCAGCTTAGGAGGTATGGTTGGAGTGCCAAGCTGGGGATTAGTTTTCTTACTGATTTTGAGGAGCTTGCTATTTATGACTGCACTAGAAAGCCTAGCATAAATGATAAGGCTTCTACTGCTAGGATTGAGTATATTCATTTTGAGGATTATTTAAAAAGGTTTGATTTTCTTTATGAGATACTTAATAAAGAGAGTATTGAGCAGGGTTCGCTTGAGAAATATATTGCGGGGAGTTCAAACAAAAAAGGTACTGAAAGCGTTGATATTGATTTTTTAAGCACGCTTGATAATTTGCGTACTAAACTTGCTTCTAATATATCTAAATTAAACAAAGATTTGTCTGTAAGGGATTTGAATTATGCGGTTCAGCAGATTATTGACAGGATTATATTTTTGAGGGCGGCTGAGGACAGAGGCATTGAAGAGTATGGGGATTTGAAAAGGACATGCGAGAGTAAGAATGACAATTTTTATAATAATCTTTTGGGGATTTTTAAAAGGGCTGACGGTAAATATAATTCGGGGCTTTTTGATTTTGCCAAAGACAGTATAAGCGGTAATATAGAGATTGACAATAAGGTGATAAAGGAGATTATTAATGAGCTTTATTATCCTTTGAGTCCTTATGAGTTTTCTGTGATATCGGTTGAGATAATGGGGAATGCTTATGAGCAGTTTTTGGGTAAGACTATCACTATAGGGAGGAATCATAGTGCGAAGATAGAATTAAAACCAGAGGTGCGTAAGGCTGGAGGGGTATATTATACGCCTGAGTATATAGTTGATTATATAGTGGAGAACACGGTTGGTGAGGCTATAAGGGGTAAGAAGCCAGAAGAGATTGCGAATATAAAAATATTGGATCCTGCCTGCGGCAGCGGAAGTTTTTTGCTTGGGGCGTATAAATATTTACTTAATTATCATATTGAATATTATAATAAGATAAAGGACAGGGCGAAGTTTAAGGGGTCGAAAGAAGATGTGATAAAAGAGAATGGGGATTTGACAATTTGGATAAAGAAGCAGATATTACGCAACAATATATTTGGGGTGGACATAGACAGCAATGCGGTAGAGGTAACGAAATTATCGCTTCTTATGAAGTGTTTGGAGGGGGAGAGTCCTGCGTCAATACAGAACAATCAGGATTTATTTAATGAGCGAGCTTTACCGTCATTGGAGGATAATATAAAATCTGGAAATTCTTTAATAAACAGTAATTTTAATAGTGAGGGAGAGCGTTTATTTTCATCTGATGAAGATACGCAATATAAAATAAAATGCTTTAGTTGGGATAAAGAATTTTCAAGTGTAATTAAAAAAGGAGGATTTGATATAATTATTGGAAATCCGCCTTATGTAAAAGAGTATACAGACAGAGAAAGTTTTGAGAATGTAAAAAAAGGAAATTTATCTAAATATTATCAAGGTAAAATGGATTTATGGTATTTCTTTGTTTGTTTTGGTTTGGATATTTTAAAAGAAAATGGAAAACTAGGATTTATCGCTCCTAATAATTGGATTACAAATGCAGGGGCGTCTATATTAAGAAATAAAGTTTTAACAGATTCAAAAATTTTAAAATATGTAGACTTTGGAGATTTTAGAGTTTTTCTTGAAGCTGGTATTCAAACAATGGTATTTATATTAAATAAAGAAAAAATTAATAAAGATTATGAAATTGATTATTGTAAAATTTTAAATAAAAATATAGATGTTATAGATATAGAAAAATTTTTATTTGAAAATGAACCGTCAAACGATATAAGTCATATAAAAACCATAATATCAAAAGATAAAATGTTAAATAATTTAATAACATTTATTGATAGTAGTAAAGATAAAGTATTATCAAAAATAAAAGAAATGGGAAATTATTTTTTAACATCAGAAAATACAGCTCAGGGTATAGTATATCCACAAGATTATTTGAATGAAAAAAACAGGTCTATATTAGGTGGAGATTTTAAGGTTGGAGATGGAATTTTTGTTATAAGTGATGAAGAAAAAAATGCATTAAATTTATCTAAAGAAGAATTAGAATTAATAAAACCTGTATATACTACAGAACAAATAAAAAGATATTATGCAGACAGTAATAATAAAGAATGGGTAATATATACAGATTCGACTTTTAAAGATATAAATAAAATAAAAAAATATCCTAATATAAAAAAACATCTTGATAAATTTAAAAGTGTTATTACTTCAGACAATGCACCTTATGGTTTGCATAGAGCTAGAAAAGAGAATTTTTTTGTAGGTGAAAAAATAATATCTGTTAGAAAATGTGTTGATAAACCTATTTTTAGTTATGTTGATTTTGATTCTTATGTTTCTGCTACATTTTATGTTATAAAGCCAGAGGATATTGATTTGAAATATTTAACGGGTATTTTGAATTCAAAGTTAATAGCTTTTTGGTTAAGGAACAAGGGAAAAATGCAAGGGTCTAATTATCAAATTGACAAAGAGCCTCTCTTAAATATTCCAATTTGCAATACTGACAATGAAAGTTTAAAAAACAAGTTAATTAATCATGTTAACGAGATGATAGAATGTAATCAAAGGCTTATAAATGAAAAAAATCCTGACAGTATCAATCGCATTAAAAATGATATTGCAGATATTGATTCCTTTATTGATAAAACTGTTTATTCTATTTATAATATATCAGAGGAAGAAAGAAAGATTATTGAGGGCGAATAAAAGGAACTATAAATTGTGTAATTTTTATAAATAAGAATTATAATTAGTTATTAATTTTAAGGAAAATATATGCATATTAAAACAGTGAAAATTCAAAATTTTAAATGTTTTGAGGATTTTGAATTAAATTTAAATGAAGATATAAATATAATAGTAGGTAATAATGAAGCTGGAAAATCAACTTTGTTAGAGGCTATATATTTGGCTTTAACAGGTGTTTTAGATGGAAAATATTTAAAAAATGAAATCAATCCATATATATTTAATAAGAAAGCTGTAAAAAACTATTATTCTAATAAAAGTTCTAATTATAAGGAGTTACCAGAAATTATTATAGAATTATATTTTGAAGTTGGAAAAGATGAAGATAATGAATTTAAAGAAATGCGTGGAAACAATAATATGAAATCAGTTGATGAATGTGGTATACAGTTTAAAATATTATTTAATGAAGACTATCAGGAAGAATATAAAGAGTTTTGTGATTCATATAGTTGCAATAACAATGAATTAGAGGTATTACCTATAGAATTTTATAAAATAGAAACTAAATCTTTTGCTAGAGATCATTTAACTCGTAAAAAAATTCCAATTAAATCCGTTTTAATAGATTCATCTATTAATAAATCAAAGAATGGCTCTGATATTTATTTATCATATATAATAGAAAAATCTATAAGTAATGAAGAAAAAATACAAATTCTTAATGCCCATAGAGAAATGAAATATACATTTTCTAATGATAAAAATATAAAAAATATAAATGATAGAATATTTCAAGATAAATATAATATTTCTGAGAAAGAATTAAAATTGTCAGTAGATTTATTACATAATGATTGGCAAAATACACTTCTTACATATATTGATGATATACCATTTCAATATATAGGTAAAGGAGAACAATGTTATATAAAAACTAATTTAGCATTATTAGATAATAAAGCACAAGATGCTAGCTTAATTTTATTAGAAGAACCAGAGAGTCATTTATCACATTCTAAATTAAATAGTTTATTAGACAAGATTAAATATAATATAAGTAATGTGTCTAATAAAAATAAACAGATTATTATAACTACACATAGTAGTTTTGTAGCAAATAAAATGTTATTAAAAAATATAATAATGATAAATTATGAAAACAGTATTCATTTCACTGATTTAAAAGAAAAGACATTTAATTTTTTTGAAAAAGTTTCTGGATATGATACATTGAGATTAGTATTGTCAAAGAAAACAGTGTTAGTAGAAGGTGCTAGTGATGAATTAATTTTTCAAAGAGCATATAAAGATAAATATGGAAAACTACCTATAGAAGATGAGATAGATGTAATATCTGTTGGAACATCTTTTTTAAGATATTTAGAATTAGCAGAAAAATTAAATAATAAAGTTATAGTAGTTACTGATAATGATGGAAATGTACAACAATTAGAGAATAAATATAAAGAATATAAAAATAATAATAATATAAAAATATGTTACGAAAAAAAAGAAAATACTTTTGATGATTTAGATATAAAAATATCTGATAATAAAAATAATAAAAATAATAAAAATAATATTAATAATAAAAATAATATTAATAATATTAATACACTAGAACCAAATTTATTAAAATATAACAATATAGATTTATTTAATAAAATTTTTAAAACAAATTGTAAAAATAATATTTCATTATTAAATTATATGTTAAATAATAAAGTAGAATGTGCTTTAAGAATATTTGAATACCACGATGCAATAGAATATCCAGAGTATATAAAAGAGGCTGTAAATGAGTGTGAATAAGTTATTTCTTGCTGCAGCAGGTTGTGGAAAGACTACTTATATAATAAATGAAGCATTAAAATTAAAAAATCATAATATATTAATTACAACATATACAGATAATAACGAAAGAAGTATAAAAAAAAAGATTCTTGAAATAAATGGTACTATACCTAAAAATATAAAAGTTCAAACTTGGTTTTCATTTTTAATTAAGCATGGTGTTAAGCCTTATATTACATGTTTAACTAAAAATATTAATGATGTTAAAGGACTAATATTTGATCAACATAAACATAATAGTAAAATTGATAGAAGTAAATCAGAATATTATTTTTCTAAAACTAATAAAATATATTCTGAAAGTCTAGCGGAATTTGTTTTTAACTGCAATTATATTTCTGATAATAAAGTTATTAATAGATTAGAAAATATTTTTGATATTATTTTTATAGATGAAGTTCAAGATATATCAGGATATGATTTGGAAATTATAAGATTATTATTTAATAGTTCTATAAATGTATATTTAGTTGGTGATTTAAGGCAACGAATATATCAAACCAACAATGCTCTAAAAAATTCTACTAAAAAAAATAATTCTAATAAAAATTATAGTATAAATATATATGAATATATTATAAAAAATAAAGGATTATTGAATTGTGATATAGATAATACCACATTTAATATATCTTACAGAAATAATAGAGAAATATGTGATTTTGCTTCTAAACTATATAAAGAATTTGGAAAAGTATCTTCTCATTCTCAATATTCAGATAGTCATGAAGGAATTTATTTTATTAATGAAAAAGAAGTTAACAAATATTTAGAAATGTATCCAAACAACATTGTACAACTAAGATATAGTAAAAAATCTGCCAATAGTTTAGTTAATACAAAATATCCTATAATGAATTTTGGAGCTGTTAAAGGATTAGAATATGATAGGGTTATAATTTTTCTTACATCTGGGTTGATGGATATTTTAAAAGATAATGATATTGTAGAATATTCGGATAATAAATCAAAATTATATGTTGCTATTACTAGAGCTAGACATAGTGTTGTTTTTGTTACAGATGAAGATTTAACAGAATATGGTATAAAGAAATTTAATTTTGTTTGATGTTGGGTAATCAGCCGCACGTACATTGTACTATCCGTAAGGGGTTGCGTTGCCGTGCGGGAAGGTGCTACAGCTCGTAGTTATGTTCAAATTCAAGGTATGGAAAAGGAACTTAAAGAAGGCTACAAAGAAGCTAATTATAAAAATTATGTTTTAACAGGCGATATTTATCAATTATTTTTTGAAAAAAGTTTAGATGTACTCAAGGTTGGCGGTGTTGTGGGAATGATAACTTCTAATAAGTGGATGCAGGCTAATTATGGAGCTATTACAAGAAATTATTTTTATAAAAATGCAAATGTTAATGGCGTTATAGATTTGGGGGCAGGAAGATTTCAAGGAGCTACGGTAGATACTAGTATAATAATATATTCAAAAAATGACGGTGAAATAAAAATTAATGAACCTAGAGAGTTTAAGGCTTTAAAATTTTATGATGATTTGTCAGAACTTGAAAATATACAATTTGGAGATGACAAAGTTATTGCCAATCATGATAAAGAATGGCTTATAATGAATAATCTTGAGAATAGTATTTTTGAAAAAATAAATAAACATAAGCCTTTAAAAGATTGGGACATTCATATTTACAGAGGTGTTTTAACAGGATTTAATGAAGCATTTGTTATTGATGAAGAAACTAAAGATAATCTTATAAAAGAAGATGCTAAAAGTGCAGAGTTAATTAAACCTGTATTAAGAGGAAGAGATATAAAAAGATATTATTCATGTTATACTTCATATTTAATTAATACTCATAATGGTATAAAAGAAAAAAATATACCGCCTATTAATATAAAAGATTATCCAGCTATAAAAAAACATTTGGATAAATATTATAAGCAATTAGAAAAAAGATTAGATAAAGGTATAACTCCTTATAATTTAAGAAATTGTGCTTATTTATCTAGTTTTACAAATATTAATATAGTTTGGCAACGTATAACTGATAGAAATAAATTTGTAGTTTCAAATGAAGGTGAATATATACTTGATAGTATGGCTTTTATTAATGGATTAAATTCAAGAGAAAAAGCATATTATATATTGGGGGTTTTGAATAGTAATTTAGTATATTTTTGGATTAAACATAATGTTCATGAATATGGTCATACAGGTTTTAGACTTTCAAATCAATATGTTGAGATAATACCTATTCCAGAGCCTGACAAGGATACTGAAAATAAATTAGTTAATCTCGTCGACAGTATCATTGACTTAAACAAAAAATTAGCCTCTGAGAAAAACCCTAACACTATTGAAATGATTAATACGCGTATTCAGGCGGTTGACAAGGCTATTGATAAGATTGTGTATGCTTTGTATGGGCTTAATGATGAGGAAATAAAGATTATTGAGGGGTAGTTCTTGTAAATAAAGAAAGCAAACTTTTTTCCCTGTTCTTTTTTGGTGTCAAAAAAGAACCAAAAAAACATTTCTTTTGTGGCACAGGTAAAGCCCGCCTACGGCGAGAAACAAAAAGCATTTACAATATTGAGGTATAACTCTTTATTTCTGGTATTGAGTTATACTTCTTTTTTTTATTATTAAGTTTGTGGCTAGGGCTGTTAGCCCTTGTTTACATGTATAGGGTTATATATAGTGGGTTGATAATTTAAGGGTTTTGTTTATAATTTAAACTGCTAATAAAAAAAATATTATTTAAGGAAAATCAATGAAAGAATTTGCTATTGTTTTAGCACCTGTTATACTTAATACATTTACTACTGCTATATTTACTTTTATTATAACTAGAAAAATAGATAAAAGTAGTAAGCAAAGCAAAATAATTTTTGAAGAATTAGAAAATATAGCTGTGGAATTAAATACAATTTTATTGGATATAATGTCTGATAAACATGAAAAAATAGCGGATAATATAAAAAGACTTAATATGCAAATGAATAAAATATATTTATTTGGTAGTATTGAAGCAATTAGGATTGTAAGTTATATAAGAAAATTAGAAAATCAACAATATATAATTTCTTTAGTTGCTTTATTGATTTCACAAATTAGATATGATTTAACTAGTAAAATAATAAATCCTATATATTGGTCTGAAATTAATTTGACAGATTTTAGTAAATATAGAGATGAGCATAATGAATATTTAAAAAAAGTTATTAAACATCTAAAACTTAATAAGAAATTTTTAAAAGAAAATACCAACTATGGTGAGGTATTAAATAAAAATGAAAAATAATATAATGTATTTTATTATTTTATTAGTTATATCTTGTTTAATATCTATTTTTGTTTCACATATTTTTATATCTAATAGAGAAAAAATTGAACCAATTTCAATAAGTATAAATATTTCTGATACTAATGCAAATCTTATTGAAGAAAGTTTTATTACAAAAACTATAGAAGAAAATATCAATAAATTATATGATAGAAGTATATCAAGTTTAAATACATCAATAGTTTTATTTTCTACTTGTTTAGGTATATTTACTGTTTTATTTGGTGTTTTTTATATATCAAAAATTAATGAAATACAAAAAGAGATTAATAATATTAAAAGTTTACCAGAAGAAGTATTTAAAAAATTTTATAAACAAAAATTTAAAGACGATATAAACAATTTGTTATCTGATGATGTAATAAATAGAAATATAGCAATTAAAGGATTAAGCAATAATACAGAAATAACAAAAGATGATTTTAATTTATTAGAAAAATTTCTTTATGTAGAAATTAATTCTAAAAATAATGTGTTTTATTATACAAATATTTGGATTATTTTATCAATCTTAGTAGGTTTAGATTTAAATAGAACATTAAAATTAATAATCAAAATTCTAGAAAATACTAATGAACCATTTAATAAAATTTCAAATTTTATTCAATTTTTATTTATAGATCCAGATAACATAATTTTAGATAAATATATAAATAAAATTTTTATATCAAATGATAATACTATTTTAGTAAATTATATATTATCATATTGTTATTTATATACACAAATTTCAAAATATTTTGATGTTATTATAGCGAATTCTAATGAGAATACAATAGTATCATTATTATCACAAATAAATTTATCTATTACAAAAAATGATGCAGAATTATTTTTGAATCTATTATTAAAGAATAGAAAAAATATAGAAAATGAAAGTAGTATTTTGAGTTCTATATTATCAAATGAAAATATAGATAATATTCAAAAAGCGGAATTAGTATTAATGGTATATTATAAAAATAATGAAAATGAAAACTTTTTATATAACTATCTTATTAAGATTATAACTAATACTAGTTACATAAATGAGTTTAAAAATATATATGATTCTAAATATAGAAATAAATTATCTTTGGAAAGTTTTTTCCAAAAATATTCTAGTTTAAAAATAAAAATGTGATAAATTTTCAATGTATTCTTTGATGTTTGGTAATCAGCCGCACGTACAGGTGGCGTTTGGTAAGGGTGAGCGTTGCCGTGCGGGGGTGGTGCTACAGCTCGTAGGCGGGAATACCCCCGACCGTAGGGAGTGCGTAGCTAGGCGAGTAGCTGGAGTGTTTCAAATGGCTAGCTTGTATGGGTTGGGAAAGTCCGATTTTTTTCGTTTTTTCTAAAAAAGTTACTGTTTGCAGGCTTGTTTTGTTAAAAATGTTTGTTTAATAATAAGGGTGGGTTAGGGTGGGTTAAATGGTAAATTTTAAAAAATTATTTATGGGTTAGTTTTAGTTTGGGGTTGGCTTTTTAGTTAGGTTATTTTTTGTTTGATGTTGGGTAATCAGCCGCACGTACATTTTACTGTCCTTAATATTAAGATATACGGTGTGGGAAGCCCCTACGGCGAGTAGTAGGTAATCAGCCGTATATTTAAGTAGGTCATTATTTCAGAGTAAAAGGCTTTAGCCTGCGTTCAATATTTAATAAAAATTCGCGTTAGCGTTTTTGGTATGCTACCAGAATGTTTGGGTTATCCTACAGTATGTAAATGCTTTTTGCTTCTTTTGTGCCACAAAAGAAATAGTTTTTTGGTACTTTTTTCATAGGAAAAAAGTACAATCTTTTTCGTATTTTTTCTAAAAAAGTTAGTTTTTTAGGCTTATTTTCTTAAAAATGTTTGTTTAACTATATAGGGTGGGCGGGCGGGTGCAATAGATTGTAAAGAAAAGTTTACATATTATTTCTGGGTTAGTTTTTGAGTTTGGGTTGGCTTTTTAGTTATTTTCTTTTTTTTGATGTTGGGTAATCAGCCGCACCTACATTTTACTGTCCTTAATATTAAGATATACGGTGCGGGAAGCCCCTACGGCGAGTAGTCAGCCGCATACCTAAAGGTACTTCCTTCGGTCGCGTACATTGTACTATCCGTAATGGTAAGCGATACCGTGCGGAATGCCCGTATGGCGAATACTCAGCCGCACGTACATTGCACTATCTGTAAGGGTAAGCGATACCGTGCGGAATGCCCATATGGCGAATACTGCGGGAAGCCCCCGACCGTAGGGAGTGCGTAGCTAGGCGAGTAGTTGATTTTATATTGAATAACTTTATAATTAAAATATGAATAAAAAAGAAATTATTAATAAACTTACAAATAATAATAAAAATATTAAATATTCTTATTTTTGTAATATTGTTGAATCTTTTGGTTTTGTGTGCAAAAGGCAAAGAGGAAGCCATAAAATATATTCCAAAATAGGGGTTAGTGAGCTAATTAATATACAAAATGTTAATGGTGAGGTAAAACCTTATCAAATTAAGCAGTTTTTATCTCTTGTTAAAAAATATGGTTTGGAGGAGTAATTATGAACTATAGTATAAAAATTTTTTATAGTGAAGAAGATGAGGGTTATATAGCTTTATCTGAAGAATTAGACTCTATTAGTGCTTTTGGTGCAACAGAAGAAGAAGCCTTGAAAGAAATCAAAGATGCGATAGCACTATATTTTGAAGAAAAAAATATATCATTAAAAAAGTCATGAAATTTTGTTTTTGAGTTGTGTGTTTTTTTGGTTATTTTCTTTTTTGATGTTGGGTAATCAGCCGCACTTACAGGGTGCGTTTGGTAAGGGTAAGCGATACTGTGCGGGAAGGTGCTACAGCTCGTAGGGGAGGATGAGTTTAAAAGCGTTTTTAAAGCGGGCGGTTTCGATGTGGTGATAGGCAACCCGCCGTATGTAAGAATGCAAACACTTTCAGATACTAATAAAGAAACTGTTAATTATTATAATAATATTTATACAGATTATGTAAAAGGAAATTATGATTTATATATTATTTTCTTTTATAAAGCTTTTTCTATGTAAATTAGGATATATTTTACCCCATAAGTTTTTTCAATCAGAAAGTGGAGAAAAAATAAGAAAATATTTATATAATAATAATGCCATTGATACTATAGTAAATTTTACTACAAATCAAGTTTTTAGCAATGCTACAACATATACTTGTTTACTCTTTTTATCTAAGAAAGAAAAAAATAATATTTTATATAAACAATTTAGTTTAAATGATGATTATACAAATTTATCTAATATAGAGTATGATAAATTTGATTACTCTATTTTCAATAATAATTCTTGGAATTTTAATAATTTAGATGTTCAATGTATTTTAAATAAGATTTATAATCAAGAATTATTGTTTTCAGAAATAACATATAAAATATTTAAAGGTTCTTCTACAGGTAATGATAATATTTATTTGTTTGATATTTTAGAAGAAAATCAAAATACTTATATAGTTAAATCTAATATTTCAGAAGAAAAAGAAGAATTAGAAAAAGATTTATTAGTTCCTTTTCTTTATGGGGAATCTATAAGAAGATATCAGGATTTAAAAGCAGCTAAATATTTATTATTACCATATGTAAAAAATAAAGATGATGATAATATGTCATTAATAGATATTAAAGAATTAAAAATAAAATATCCGTTAACATATAGATATCTAAATAAATATAAATCAGTTTTGTTAACTAGAAAAATCAAAATGAATGATAATGATTATTATAAATATTCGGCTTTAAGAAGTATTAACTATTATGAAAGAAAAAAGATTATGATACCAGATATGTTGGTAAGTTTAAGAATTAGTTATGATTTTGAAGGTTGTTTTTATCATGGTCCAAGTATACATAGCATAATATTTAATGAAAAAATTAATAATATTAACGAAATGTATTTTTACACTATTTTAAATTCAAAGATATTTTGGTTTTTTGTATCAAATACTAGTACCGCTTTGAGGGGTAATGCCTATAGATTAACTCCTGAATTTATATCTCCTTTTAAGTTTCCTAATTTGGATTTAAACAACAAACAGGACAAGGAAATGCATGACAAGATGGTTGCTTTAGTTGATAGTATCATTGCTTTAAACAAAAAATTAGCTTCCGAGAAAAATCCTAACGCCATTACTATGCTTAACAGGCAGATTAATGCCGTTGTCAAGCAGATTGATTCTTTAGTCTACAAGTTGTATAATTTGAGCGATGATGAAGTGAGGATCATTGAGGGGGAGTGAATGGAAAATATAGATAAATATTTTAAAAATATAAAAAATACAATAAAAAATTATTTAGCTGAAAAAAATACAGATTATGGGATAATGCTTACAGGTGAATGGGGGTGTGGAAAAACTTATTTTGTAAAAAATCTATTAAAATTATATAAATATAAAAAACTTTATATTTCTATATCTGGAAAGGAAAATATATTGGAAATAGTAGATGATATATATTTATCAAGTTTAATAAAAAAATTTAATTCTAATGATATAAGTCTTAATACTACAAAAACTATATTAAACAATGTTAGTGGTATATTGGTTGATACAATACCGATAGGAAAAGATATAGGAAAAAATATATTAAATATTCTTAAAGAAATAAATAAGAATATAGATAAATTAAAAAATGTATTTTTAATCATAGATGATGTTGAAAGAATATCAAAAAAAATAAATATAGAAGATTTATTATATTCTATTTATGATAATTTTATATCGAATAATGTAAAAGTGTTATTTATTTGTAATGAAGAAGTATTAATTAATAATGAAGAGTATAATAAAATAAAAGAAAAAATCATAAGACATACTATAAAATTACATAGTATAGATAAAAATAATTTTAAATTATTTTTAGAAACATATATAATAAAAAATTTAATATATGATAAAGACATAGAAAATTATTATATTAGTAATCATTTTTTTTATGAGCAATGCATACCTAATATTATTAATATATTTATGGAAATGGAATGTTATAATATAAGGACTTTTAAAAAATTCTTTGATATGTCAAAATATTTCTTAAATGAAATAAATAGATTTATAGAGAAAGAAGAATATAAATTAAACAATAATGAAGAATTATTTTTAGAAATATTAAAAAATTTTTCTTTTGTATTAATATCATATGATAAGAATATTAATACAAATATTTTATCAAATTTTGATTTAGTAAATAGTGAAGAATTTTCTCAAAAAACAAATGAGGATAAGTCCAAAATTACAGAAAATTTTACAGATATATATTCAAAAATAAGAGAATTAAATTTAACATATAATAATTCTATATTTTATTTTTACAGATATTTAAAATGTGGTTTATTAGATTTTGAGCAAATACATTTAATTTATAAAGATAAAATATATTTGAATAAAAATGTCTTGAAAGCTTATAATATAGTTAGTCAAGGTTATGAAAGTTATGACATAATAAAAGAAAATATAAATATAATATTTAAAGAAATGAAAAATGATAAATATAATTTTAGTATAAAATCTTGTTGGAATATATATAAAATTGTTTATATTAGTTACGCTAATCTTTTTGATGATATAAAAAAAGATAGTTTTAATATTTTGAAAGATACTTTAAAGTATCATTGGAGTATTACAAATATTAAAACTATTTACTATTCAAAAATTGGATATGAGAATAATAATTTCTTTTTTTATCCAGCTTTTGAAGTAAAAATTAATATAAAAGAATGTGATAGTAATTACAATTTAGAAGAATATGAAAAAGAATTGTTAGATTACTTATACACTGAAAAAATAAAAGAAATACCAAATGAATTTAATGAAGTATTAGAAAATTTTAAATGCCATAATAAAGATTATTTTGTATCAGATTTTTATTTGAATTCTAAAATATTATATTTATTATTTATTCCACAAAATTTACAACTTATTCCTATAGATGTATTTTCAGTGAGAATATTATTGGAGTTTTTATATTCAGATATTACGATAAGAAATTCTTTTGAGCAATATAAAATTTATGACTATAATGCCCGTAAAGTAAGGGATATGATAAATAATTTGAAACCATTTATAGATAATATAGAAACAAAAGATGAATATTTATTAATTAGAATATGTGAATTAAAAGAAAGAATAGAATTCTATAATAATACAGATTATTAGTTGTTTAATATTGGATAATAAACCGCATACCCTTCTGGTACTTCCTTCGGTCACGTACAGTTGACTGTCTGTAATGGTAAGTGATACCGTGCGGAATGCCCGCACGAAGTGTACCTGCAACGAAGTAAGGGTATAGGCGAATACTGTGGGAAGGTGCTACAGCTCGTAGGTGGGAAGGTGCCGACCGTAGGTGGCAAGTAGTGTCCGTAGGGTGAAGCTAGGAGTGTATTATATAATCTCGTAGGCGTAGTATAAAGTATTACATGATATATCCAAATCATCATTCCAAGAAATACCGTATCCGCCAGCATCCACTTTTACAAGATTAAATAAACTGATGTCATTTAAAATTTCAAACTCTTTATGCTCAGAGATTAGTTTTTTCACATCGTAATATCTTACTTCTTCATTTTCAAAGATTATTTTTAAGATTAGATTGTCCATAGCTTTAACATTTTTTATTTTGTGGAAAATCATAATTACTCCAAAGGTTCTAATTGTTTAAAGTTTTGTGTATTCCAAATATTTAGTAGTTCATCTTGATTATTTTTAGCCCATTCTAATACAAGAGAACATGCTTTATTAGGTAAATCGCCTTCTATCATTTTTAATTCATTTATATCGATAACTCCAACATATTCTCCATATATAGCATGAAAGTGCGGAGGATTATGTTCTTTTTGCTGAAAGTACATTTTGATGATGATACCATAAAATCTTGATATAACAGGCATTTTAAGTCCTTATTTTTTTATTAATTCTAACATATGGATTATGTTTTTACAAATATTTTATTTTTGTTTGATTTCGTGTAATCAGCTGCATACCCTTACCACAGGCGGGCTTCGTCTCGTGTACTTCCTCACTCTGTTCGGTCGCGGGGGCATTTTGTAAGGGTAAGCGATACCGTGCGGAATGCCGTATGGCGAATACTCAACCGCATACCCTTACTCCTACTTAGGACTTCGTCAGGTAATTTCCTAGGTCGAATACATTGTACTATCCGTAAAGGTGAGCGTTGCCGTGAGGAAATATGTTATATATATAGTATGGACAAATACTTAGAAGGCTAGGTGAGTACTTGGAGTGTCTACCCATAACAAATAAAGTGTATATGCGAATGCTTAAATAATACTCTCTTTTATGTTAGGAAGTAAATTGTAAATAGAAGTTCCTATTGTGCTTTCAAAATATGATTTTATTTCAAATACCTTCTTCCATCTTAAAGCACTTTGATGAAATGTACCATATCTTAAAGCTACATCTATAAACCTTTTTTCTAAAATACAAAAACCTGTAGGTAAGGCAAGACTATCGCATAGCTGAATAAGTAAATCATAATCATCATATACAGCATTACTGATGAACTCTTTCATAAAGTTGTAATCATCTTCAGGCATATCGAATTTTCCTATTGCTGTGTTTATGTCCTTTATCATGAAGGCATGACTTATGCATATTTGAGCCAATTTATCCCAGCCGTATTTAATGCAGTATTTGTAACCATCTATTAAATGCCTCTCCGCACTTATTCCTGTGTACCTTCCTATGTCATGAAGAAGCCCGAATATGTATGCATTATCTTCATCTAGTTTTTTGTTTGAAGAGTTTTTATTGTAGTGTGAGGCTATTATTCTTGCAGCTTTAGCAGTGTACCTTGAGTGTTCAGCCCAAGGAGTAGGGTTTGATTTGTATGCTTTGTTTAATTCGCATTCTGCTCTTTCTAAATCTAATATTTCCATAATTATTTCCTATTTGTTTATATTAATTATAATAATATAAATTTTTTAAAAAATAAATATTATAGGGAACTTTTATCATATTTTTTCGTCTAATAAAATAAATAAAAACTAGGGTATCACTATGTTAAAAAAAATTATTTTTGCATTTTCTTCTATAATATCGCTTTTTTTATTGAGTTCATGCTCCCCAGCATTTGATAGAATGTTTCATATGGCTCCTCCGCCTCCGCATGCCAGACATTATTTTGATTTTCCTATGATGTTTGGAGGACCTTTTGGTATTAACGGAATTCTTAGCATAATAATAAAAATATTAATAATTATTGCATTAGTATTTTTAGTAAAGATTTTGTACAATAAAGATAAAAATAATAAAAAAGAATAATTTGTTATTTTGCTGTATATTTATAGCAGTTTATTTTGTAAGAGTGTATATATGACTATTTTATTAGTCTGATACTTATATATTAAGAAATATTTGTTTTGTTATGCAATTATATCAATGATATCGAATTAAAATATTATTAGTTTAAAAGTTATAAAATTTATAATAAAAACTATTGAATATTTTTTAGAATTTAATATCATATTTCCGTAGTATTTTTATGATATAAATTTGTAAAAAAATGAAAAAATTTATTACTTTCATAGTAAATAGACCTACAACAGTATTTGTTACATTAGTATCCATGTTCATAATTGGATTTATTAGTATATCAAGACTAAGTATAAATTATCTTCCCAATATGGAAGTTCCGATTATCAGCATAAAAACAACTTATGATAATGCCGGAGCGGAAGAGGTGGAAAAGTCTGTTACAAGATTAGTTGAAAATGCGGTATCATCTGTTAATAATGTAAAGACCATTAAATCAAAATCTAAAGAATCAGAATCTAATGTTGAAATAGAATTTAATTGGGGAACAGATTTGCAGACGGCAGCCGATGATATAAGAGAAGCCATTGATATGATTAGGTCTTCTTTGCCTGATGATGCGGATAATCCAAATATATCTAAATTTTCAACAGATGCAGAACCAATAATGAATATAGCTTTTTTTGGTACGGATAATTTGGCATCTCTCTATGATTTAGTTGATAGCCAAATACTCACGAGATTGGAGCAAGTTGAAGGAGTAGCACAAACAGAAATAAGAGGCGGATTAAAAAAGATTATTTCTGTAGATATAGATGTAAATAGAATTAATGCCTATTCTATAAATATTAATGATATAGTATCAACACTTTCTTTAGAAAATCAGAATGTTGCAGGCGGTGAAACTTATGAGGGCATTTATAAATATAATATAAGAACTACAGGAGAGTTTAAAGAAGTAGGAGATATTGAAGATGTTGTCATTGTACTAAAGAATGGTACCTATCCTGTAAGGGTAAGGGATATAGCTTATGTTCATGAGGATTATGAAGATGATTCTGAGATTGTTCGTATTAACGGACAAAAAGCTTTAACTATTGCAGTAACTAAAGAGTCAGGCGGCAACATTATACAAATAGCAAGAGATGTAGAAAAAAGGCTTAATGATATTATGCTTCCTTCAGGAGTTTATTATAAGATACTTTTTAATAGTTCCGATACAATAAATAGTTCTATTCATAATGTTTTGAATACTGTGTGGCAGGGAGCTTTATTTGCCGTATTAGTTCTTATGATATATTTATGGGATATAAGAAGCGTATTTATAATAAGTATCTCAATACCTGTATCTGTAATAACTACTTTTATATTGATGTATTTTTTCAATATTACCATTAATGTAATATCTCTTTCCGGTTTAGTGCTTGGTGTTGGAATGATGGTTGATAATTCTATAGTAGTTCTTGAAAATATTTTTTATTACAGTAATTATTTTTCTAAATACAATATTAATAAAAATGATAAAAGAATGATAAAAATAAATAATATAAAATCATCTATACTAGGAACTAGTGAAGTGTCTATTGCAATAACAGCTTCTACTTTAACAAGCGTATGTGTATTTCTTCCATTTTTGTTTGTCAAAGGACAGATGGGGCAGATGTTTAGCGATTTATGTATTACCGTTTCTATATCATTATTAACTTCTCTTTTTGTGGCTTTAACTATAGTACCGCTTTTAGCATCAAGATTAAATAAACTAAATCCTGATAGTAAATTAAATTTATTATTGATGAAATTAGAAACTTTCTTTAATAAAAATCTTCATAATAAGATAGAAAAGTTTTATGTAAGCATTCTTTTAATAGTGATAAAGAATAAAAAGAAATCATTTGCTTTAATATCTCTTTTATTAAGTTTATCATTGTTTTTATTATTAATGAATATAGGTAAAGAAGGATATCCCGTATCAGATGAGGGTACTATTATATCAAGATTGAGACTTCCTGTAGGGTCTAGAGTAGAGTTTACAGATATGTTTATTGAAAGAATGGAAAAAGATATAGAAAGTGCTGTTAGCAATAATATGGCATACTATGAAACCAGAGTGAGAACAGGGAGAAATGAGCATCATGGGGAAGTTAGAGTAAAATTGATAGATAGAGAATATGGAAGAAAATTTGATATTAGTCATTATATAGAGAGTATAAGAAATAAAGTTAATGGATATCCTGGACGAATAGAGCTTAATTCTGAAAATACTGCTATGGGAAAACCTAAAAATTACAGTGCCATTATTATAGAGCTTGTAGGAGATGATCTTGACAGGGGATATGATGTAGCAAGTAATGTTATAGCCGCTGTAAATAATGTTGATGGTATTAGAAGTGTTTTAATAAAAGAAGATGACTCTAATCATGAACTTATTTTTGATATAGACAGGGATTTAGTATCTAAAATGGGTATCAATATTAATACGATTGCCAATATTATAAGAACTTCATTCAGCGGTACAACTGCAAGCAAGATGACTTTAGATAATTCTATATATGTTGATACAGATATAATAGTTCGTTTGGAAGATAGAAACAGAGATGATATTTCAAGCATTCAAAAAATGATGATTCCTACTTCAAATGGTATAGTACCAATATCATCGCTTGTAGACATACATAAATCTACAGGTCCTATAGAGATTAACAGGAAAAATGATAAAAGAATAATAGAGATAAATGCAAGTGCTTATGGAAGACCAATAAATGAAATTATTACAGATATCAGGAAAGAGCTTAATAAAATATATATACCAAGCGGATTTTCAATAAATTTTTCAGGCGATTATGAGGATATGCAGGAGGCTTTTGTTCAGCTAATCATTTCTATGATAATGGCTTTGGTATTTGTATATGCCATAATAGCAGGTCAGTTTGAATCTTATCTTACTCCTTTTGTTATATCTTTGGCAGTTCCATTTGCATTATTCGGGGCTTTAATATTTTTGTACTTTTCAGGAAATACTTTAAATGTTTACAGCGGAATAGGTATTATAATGCTTGTAGGAATAGTTGTTAACAATGGAATAGTTTTAATAGACTATATGAATAGGGTTGTAATAGAGAGAAATATAAGTTGGAATAATGCGGCATTGGAGTCATGCAGAAGAAGGTTAAGACCGGTGCTTATGACATCATTAACTACTATATTAGGATTATTACCCATGATTTTTGAAATAGGAAGCGGAAGCGAAATGTACAGACCTTTAGCTATAGCTGTTTGCGGAGGGCTTATATTTTCTACTATGTTTACTCTTATAATAATACCTTCTGTTTATTCTAGTTTTAGAAATAGATTCAATATAAAGATAAGAAACGATTAATTAAAATTCTAAATTTAATAAAAACTTGGGCGGGTGTGCTTTTAGAGTGCAGGCAATAAAGCTAATTTAAATTTATATTTTTAATTAAAACAATAAATTAAAAAGGGCGGGGATTAGAATAAAGTTAAAATTCTATATAATTATTTTTGGAATCTATAATTCCTGTTTTTATATCGCAGTTAAAAAATTTTATTAATAACTCAGCAAGTTCATCTCTAGCTTTTATAGCTTTATCATCATTTGTCCCAATAAAAGCATCTATAGGAAATATTATATTTGAAGAGTTTTCAGTAATTTTTCCATGTTCGCTTTGTCTCCATATCCACCTTCTAGTTCTCACATCATTAGAAACAGCATACACCAATTCATTATTATCAACTTTTTCTGTTTCGGTTTCTCCAAATGGAAGGAATGTATCATCGCTTACGGAATATCTAATATAAAAATCTTTATTATTCATAGAATCTAAATCATGTGCTCCCATAGGAAGTTTATATTTAATAGAAACCGCATTAACTAAGTCTACTACAGAATTTATTTCCGGCATTCCTTTCTTCTTTGATATTCTTGTAAGTAATGCTTCTATAGAACACATAAATTTATTAGGATTAATATTTAGTTTTTGAAAAGCATTTCTATAACATTGTATATATTCACTTTCTTTTATCTTTATATTTTCAAATTCTTTTTCAGCATTTGAAATACTTTCTTTAAGCATAGCTGATATATCATTTATTTTATTTTTATTATCAATTCCTTTAGCAATTATTACAGCAACACATATATCATTTAAAGTTTCAAATACTTTATTTTCTATAATGAATTTCATTATTAATCCTAATATTTAATGATTATTTAGATTGAGATTATTTTTTATTTTGTTAGAAAGATAATATATGTTATTAATAAAAAGTAATTAGTCTAAGCGGTAAAATAGCTTAAACTAATTATTTTTTATATAATTTACTTTAGACATTATTTTTTTAAACCATAACGTTTTTTAAATTTATCAACTCTTCCAGCAGTATCAAGAATTTTTTGTTTTCCTGTAAAGAAAGGGTGGCAGTTATGACAAATATCTACGTGTAAACTTTTTTGTACGGAATGAATTTTGAAATTGGCACCGCAGGCACAGTTTACATCTGTTTCAAAATATTGTGGATGTATACCTTTTTTCATTTTTGCTTCTCCCATTAAAAGTAAAATATTAGTAAGTATATATTATATTATAAACTCTTACTTTTTGCAATACTATATAATATAATTTTTTAAAAATTGATGGTATTGTTCATTTTTCTTTATGGAGTTTTTTAATTTAGGGATAAATAATAAATTCAATTAAAAATATTTCTATATGAACTCACTTTAAAGTAATTTAAATAATTAATTTCATATTCAATATTTTTTATAAAAAAGTGAGAAAATATAAATAATTATAATTTTCTCACTTTTTATCATTCTTATAATATAATTGGTGTTTTTTAATTATTTACAACTGTATCATAATAATTAACTATATACCAATAATCTCCCATTCTTCTCAAAACAAAAGTTCTTTTTACAACAGGATCATAAATATCTCCTGTATCAGCATTAAAATATCTATGATAAAGAGTAGTTTCTACTTCAGCTTTTTGTAAACCATATTCCTGAGTAATAGTTGTTTTATCTATTGTGTAATTTAAAAGTGTATAAGTTACTGCAGGATCATATTCTTTTCTAATCATATCAAGTACGGCAGTGTAATGTTCTTTTAACTTAGCATCTTTAGTAGCAATTACATCTCTTTGAAGTTCTGCTATAAATGCATTTCTTACCTGTCTGTCATAAGCTGAAGTTAAATATTTTTTGAATTCTTCAAAAAGCATTTTTCTATCTTCCGGTAATGAAGTTCTATAGAGAATATCAAATCTTATAGCAAGTTCTCTTATATTGCTTGATTTATAAGCCATTTCCAAATTATTTAAGAAATTATTTCCAAAATTAGTTCTTAGCATATCAGCACTTATACTGTCTGAGAATTGAGTTCTTAGGTAATTTTCAAAACTTAATTCTCTTGCTTTCTGACGAATTCCTGTATCGGTAAAATCCTCTAAATATGCATTGCTGTAATTATTTCTATATGTTTCATAATATCTTTGGCTTATGCTTATTATAGAAGGCATATGCATATAGTTGTAATAATTAGTCCAGTCTCTATTTTTCATAGCAAATAAAGTGTTAGATATAATGCTTGACGGAGCATAATTGTATAAAACACCCTGATTTTGTGATAGATTATTGTTGTTATTTGTAATATAAACAGGTGCATTGTTTGTTTGTGTTTGATATACTCTAGCAGCTTCCAATAAAAAGTAAGCAGTATCTGCATGCATAGAAAAATTATCACTTATTTCAGGCATAGGATTGAAACTGCATTCTATTCTGTATCTTCCTATTTTATCGAAATGGAACCAATTATTTAAATCTATATAATATGAAAAACTTTCTCCTTCATTAAGAGTTACTATTCTATCTTGAGAATTATCTAATGTTCTTTCATTTTTATATTTCCAAAGTGTATAATTATCTGATGATACTACAGGGTTGTTATAATTATCATAAACAGTAAAGCTATAATTATTAAACGGATTAACTGAGTTTGTAAAACTTATAGTTCCCTTTTTAGCATATATTTTTATTTCCATAGTTATAGGTTCATTTAATCTATATCTGTTTAAATCAAAATTCATGCTTATTGTGTAGCTTGAAGGAGAAACTACATTATCATTTGGATAAACTCTCTCTATTTGATCTAACATAATTGTGTCTAAGAAGTTGGCATTTTGAGCAAATATATTAGAACAGCTAATAATTATAAATAAAAGTAAGAATATTCTATATTTCATATCTAATTACCTTAAAAAATACTACTATAATAGTTTATCGGAAAAAAGTAAAAATAACATAAGAAAAATTATATGTATTTGATATTATTATGTTTTAAATAAAAAACAATAGTTTTATTAGCTTTTATTGTAAAAAAATACAAATATTATTTAATAAATATTGACAATTTTATTTATTAATTTAATATATAATTAGGTAATTTGGATGGTGGAATAATTACTATGCAACAGCAACAGCAACAGCAACAGCAACAGCAACAGCAACAGCAACAGCAACAGCAACAGCAACAGCAACAGCAACAGCAACAGCAACAGCAACAGCAACAGCAACAGCAACAGCAACAGCAACAGCAACAGCAACAGCAACAGCAACAGCATACCTATTTATTAATAGTATCATAAATATAAAAAAAGTCTATACACAATATAATTTTAAATTATATTTATTTTCGCATTGCATAAATAAAAAAATCATCAAATCAAAAAGTCTAATTAATACCTTTTTAATTTCTATTCAAAATACATTTTATATCTTTGATAACTTATTAAAGATAAAAAATTTTTAATTGTTATAAATAAAAAATATTTAAGGAGCAACCAAAATGAAAAAAGCGGTTATCAAAATTATTTTATGCCTCACAGCAGTAATTTTTGCCGTAAGCTGCGGAGGCCCTACAAATCCAGATCAAGGAGAATTTTCTGTTAATATTGACTCTTATGGAAGAAGGGAAGAGAAAACAATAGGAACTTCATCAGAAAATACTTCTTTAATAAAAGAAGGAAAAATTACATGTTATCCAGGACAAGAGACTAAAGTTGAGATAAGTAAAGTTACAGTTGTATCATTAGGAGTATCATTAGAACCTTCAGATTTTGAATTAACAACTTCTACAGTATCAGAAACAGCAAATGAGATAGGAATAAAATTATCTGCATCAGGAATAGAAAAAGTAAGAAAAGCAACAGCTGGACAAGTATCTGAATATATATTCACATTCTTATTCACAAGAACATCAGACAATAAAACAGTTGCAGATGATGGTAAATTATATGTTGCTAATATAGATATAATAAAACAAACAGATATAGAAACAGCAATGCAAAATGTAGATAATGGCAGTGCAGGAAAAGGAAATCTAGTTGTAAGTGAAACACCTACATGGGCATTTAGTTTATATGGGTTTACACTAAATAAAACATCAGGATTTACAGCTACAGCTACAAGTTCTTCTGGAAGTGTGTATGTTAGTAGTGCTGAAAGTGCTATTACATTGCAAACTAAACCAACTGGTTTTTTCTTTACTACTGAAGGAAAAAAAGATACAGAGAAGCAAGCAACATTTACAATTAAAGTGAATATAAATAATGGATATATGCTTGATGATGCTGTAAGCTATGCAGCTACAGACGGTTTCAAATTAATTTTAAATCTTGGAAGCACAGGCGGAACTTGGAATCAGCTATAAATTAAATCAATCATAATAATAAAAGCCTGTCTTAATAGTTTTATTGGGGCAGGTTTTTTATCTATAAACTTATTTTACCACGCGTTGAATCTGCTCTATAAACAAAGCTAGTTAATAATTAAACATTTACTATAAATTTAAATTCTTTCCGCCGCGTGCTTTTAAAAGCTCCCAAATTAAAAAAACGCTTGGGTGGGTGTCCTTTCTCTTAACAAAGCTAATAAGGATTAATGAAATGATTATTACAAAGTAAAATTATAAATCTTAAAGGGCGGGGAATGAGAAAAATTCTAAATTTAAAAAATATTTAACCACGCGTTTAACTTTTTATAAAAACAAAGCTAGTCGGCAATTAGATAATTTTACTATAAATCAGAATTACGCTCACCGCGTGCTGTTAAAGTTCACAAATGAAAAAAACTTGGGAAATGTTCTTTTTCTAAATAAACATTAAATATAATCTAAATTATAATTACAAATAATATAATAGACCTGTTGCAATTTTGTACATACATATAGTTATATTATTATACAATATATTAAAAATAATATTTATAATTTTAATAATTGGGGCTTTGCCCCAAACCCCACTTCTTTTGTTGGCACAAAGAAGCAAAAAGACTGCATTTTTATATCTTATTTTGATAAAATCATATTACATTTAAAACAAAAAACAATAGATATTAAATTACTGTAAATAAAATTTATAATATATTTTTAATATTAACTGTATAAAAATACAAAATTGCAACATGTCTAATAACAAAATAAATAGAGCGAAATATAAATAATTTTCTTTTGAATTTTTTTCTAATTCCCGCCCATTATCTTTATTAATTTATTTCTAAAATAAAAATTTAAATTTGTTTTTTTGTTACTGTAGAAATTATAGCACCCACCCTAGATTTTTTTAAATTTATGATGCATATACCGCACGGTGAACAAAGTAAAAAATATTGTTTTATTTTGAATTCTAATTTTTATTATATTTTAAATTTAGCTAACCGTGCGTATGATAAAATTTTTATTCTAACTCTTTGTTTATCTTTATCAATGCACGCTCTATTATATAATGGTTAAAATCAATGCTGTCTTTCATAGCTTCGTATAGCTTGAATGAGCTTATTATAGATTTATGCATAGTTTCATCTTTAAATTCAAAACCTTCTGTTATAGTTTTTATAGTTTTCTGCATAGTAATTCCTAGAAATTCGTTAACTTTGCTAATATTAAGTATTTTTATATCTGCCTCATCTAGTTTTGAAATAAGTTTGTCAACTTTTCTGTGTCTTGAAAGCTCATCATTTATTGTATAGCATAAATTAATTGCCTCTTCAGTGTATGGTTTTAATGATATAATGTCTTTATCTATTTTTACTAAACCATTTTTTAAACTTTCAAGTATTCTATTTTTATCTTCTATGTTTCTGTCATTTCTATCTATTTGTATATTTATATTATCTAATTTATCAATAAGCTCTTGAAGAGTGATATTCTCCATAGCTTTTATTATAACGCCTCCCTCTGTGGCATTATAAAATTTTATATTACTATTATTTGCACATTGAGCCTCATACCAATTTCTATACATATCAAATCTTGAATCAGTGAATACAGTTTCACCATAAACATTCTTTTCTTCTCTTAAATTACCTGCAACAAGAACTTTATATATTCTGCTGTCATAAGAATCAAGCTTTCCTATCTCAGTAAAGAAATTTTCTTCATGGTAGCTTCCTTTTATATGAGTCTGATGATTAGGAAAAGATAGATCAAGTCCAACCATTATTATAGGATTAGCACCTATTTTTACAGCAAAATCATAAGCGGCAGTGGAAACGCTTCCCCCCATAGTTATGTCGCCTCTTTTTCCTAAAGGCTTCATAAAGTATTTAGCTAATGGAAATATTGAATCTATAAAGTATATTGAGCCATTAAATGATTCTATAGCCTCATGGTCAACTGATGACTCAGCTATTAAGACCGTATCTTCAAAATGAATATTTCTGAAATATTTTGAGTTTTTCTTCTGTGGATCAATAGTTATAACAAAATGAGGAGATATGCCATGCGATGATAATGGTTTCATTGCCGTATCAACTGCTATTATAATCGCTTTATTTTTCATCTTTTTTAATTTTCTTATATTTTTTTCAAGTGAAGGTCCAGCTGACACTATAACTGCAGGTATATTTTTGTATTTATCAAAAAATCTATTAACACCATAATGAGTAGCAATTTCAACAGCATTGGAAGCTATATTATAAGCCCATAGTTTATCAAATCTTGAAATTGTATTTATATTTATTATTTTTTTATCAACTACAGAAAGAACTTTGCTTTGATAATGCATAGCTTCTTCAGCAAATAATGAAGCATAAGACCTTGTAACAAAAAACTTCACTTTTTTTGTTGTAGTTATAGATATAAACTTTTCTATATCTTCATCATCATTTCCGCCTATAAAGAAAGTTATTTTATCATCTTCAAGTATTTTGTCTAATTTGAAATTATTTATTAAAGTATTAAAAAAATTTATATCAGGTTCAATTACAGCTACAGAAACATTTAATTTTCTAACGGCATTGATTAAATAACCTCCGCCCATTCCAAATACAAATACTAAATCCAAATCTTCATCATTTTCAATTTCTTTTATTAAAGTATTAGCTTCTTTTATAGGATCATAAGCACTATGAAGAAGTATTTGTTTGCCGTTTTTTGTTGCTTTGGCAGAAGGTTTCTGTGATTTTGTTTCTATTACCTGTAGAGTTATATCCGATTCTTTAGCATTTTCAAGCATATTAATGAAATCATAAGGATATGCTCTGATATTTTTATTTATTGCTTCTAAATTAATTTTTCTAATTTCACTCATAATATATTATAATTAAATTTATATTTTTATTATTTTGTTATCGGAGAATTAAAAAAAGAATTTAATAAAATGGTTTTATTTAAATATTTTTAAGATTTTCTTTCTATTATATAGTTTGCTAATTCTATTAAAATATTTTTAGCTTCACTATCTTTATAAGGCTTTAAATATTCAATGGCTTTTTCTGTTACTTTTTTAGCCTCTTTTTTAGCACCTTCAAGTCCGAACTGCTTAACATAAGTAAGTTTGCCTTCTTTTTCATCTTTACCCACTGTTTTACCTAAAGTTTCATTATCTGAAATAACATCAAGTATATCGTCCTGTATCTGAAAAGCTAGCCCCACAGCTTCAGCGTATTTTGTTATGTTTTCTATATCATTGTCATTTTCAGATGATATTGCCCCAAGTCTTACAGCTCCTCTAATCATAGCACCTGTCTTTTTTGCATGAAGAATTTTAAGCATATCAAAATTAATTTCTTTCTCTTCATAATATAAATCTATAAACTGCCCCATAACCATTCCGTTAATTCCAGCAGCATAGCTTAATTCAAATAAAAGTTTTCTTAAAGTGCTGTCTTTAACATCTGCTTTAGAAAGTAATTGAAAAGCATGAGTTAAAAGCCCATCGCCTACAAGTATGGCATTAGCCTCACCGTATTTAACATGAGTTGTAGGTTTGCCTCTTCTTAAATCATCATTGTCCATAGCAGGTAAATCATCATGAACCAAAGAATATGTATGTATAAGCTCTAATGCTACAGCAGGTATTATTGATTTTTTATAATCGCCTTCAAAAATCTCGCATGCCAAACAAGTAAGTATAGGTCTCAATCTTTTACCGCCAGCATCCAATGGATATTTAAGCATTTCTATAAAACTATTTTCTAATTCTATACTGCTTTTATCAAATACATTATCAATAGTTTTATTAATTTCTTCTAATCTTACATTCATATATTCTTTGAGATTCATAATTCAATCCTGTTTTGATGATTTTATTTGTTATTAGCTATTATTTAAATAGTATATAATAAGAAGTAAAAATGTAAAGAATAAAAAATAATATAGTTTTAGTTTATTAAATTTAGAAATATTTACTTTTATTATCCTTTTTGTTATAATTTTTATATGAAAAATATTAACAGAATGAATGATTACTTTGTACGCTATCTTTTAGGCTCTATTGGAAATGAAGATATACTTGAAAATATAGTTAATTGCGTTCTTAGGGATTCATGCTTTCAAGAAGTACATAATTTAGAAATAATTAATCCTCATAATCTACCTGAAAATATTAATCTTAAAGAATCTGTTCTTGATATTAAAGCAATTACTAAAGACAATAAGAAAATTATTATAGAAATACAATTATCTGGAAATATAGATTTTGTAAAAAGAATATTTTATTATATATCAAAAAATATTGTTAGTGAATTAAATGAAAATGAATCCTATGATATTATTAGTCAGGTAATAAGTATTAATTTTGTGAATTTTAATATGGACTTTTATGATGAAGGTAAGGCACACAGATGTTTTAAGCTTATAGATACTGAAAATCATCAGGTATCATTGGATGTGATGCAAATGCATATAATAGAAGTACCAAGATTTATAAAAGTTCTTAATAATTCAAATATAGATGATATCAAGAAAAATAAGATATTATCTTGGATAGAGTTTTTTACAGTTAAGGATTTAAATAAAAAAGTTAAAGAAAAATTAAAGGAGGTCAATGATATTATGCCTAAAGTAATAGATAAATATGAAAGATTTATATCAAGTGAAAAAGAAATGGAAGTTTATAATGCTAGAGATGCTTTTTTATATGGACAAACTTTAATGTTAAAGAGGGAGAGAGAGGAAGGAATAAAAGAGGGTATAGAAAAGGGTATAGAAAAGGGTATAGAAAAGGGTATAGAAAAGGGTGAAAAAAATAAAGCTTTAAGTATAGCTAAAAGTCTTAAAAAATCTGGTTTAGATATTAAGTTTATCAGTAATAATACAGGTTTGAGTATAGAGGAAGTAGAAAAGTTATAACAAAAAATTACTAGTATCTATATAGTTATAGAAAATAGTTTTTATAAAATAAAAAAATTAAGGAAAAAATATGAAAATATTAGTTATAGGCTCAGGTGCCAGAGAGCATGCCATTTGCAATAATTTGAGTAAAAATGAAAGAGTATCAAAAATATATTGTGCCTTAGGTAATGCTGGAACAGCCAGAGAAGATAAATGCGAAAATGTCAAAATTTCTGCTATAGATGAAATATTAAATTTCGCTAAAAATGAAAGTATTGATTTAACTATTGTAGGAAGCGAAGAGATGCTTGTATACGGAATAGCTGATAAGTTTGAAGAAAACGGATTAAAAATATTCGGACCTAATAAACATGCTGCTATACTTGAAGGCTCCAAAGTTTATGCTAAAAATTTCATGAAAAAGTATGGTGTAAAAACCGCTGAATATGAAACATTTACAGATTATAATAAAGCAAGTGAGTATTTAAATAAATGCAGTTATCCTATAGTTATAAAGGCTAGCGGACTTGCTTTAGGCAAAGGCGTTCTGATATGCCAAGATAAAAAAGAGGCTCAAAATGCCTTAGAAGATATAATGGTAAAAAAAATATTTAAAGAAGCTGGAGATGAAATAGTAATAGAAGAGTTTTTGGAAGGTGTTGAAGCATCTATACTTTCAGTAACTGACAGCAATGTTATAATACCTTTTATATCTGCTAAAGATCATAAAAAGATAGGTGATAATGATACTGGAAATAATACAGGAGGAATGGGAGTTATTGCTCCTAATCCTTATTATACAAAAGAGGTAGAGGAGTTATTTATAAAAGATATATTAGAGCCTACACTCAAAGGAATAAAATCTGAAAAGATGTCATTTGCAGGCATAATATTTTTTGGTATTATGATAACAAAAAAAGGGGTATACTTACTTGAATATAATGTAAGAATGGGAGACCCTGAAACTCAGGCTGTACTTCAGCTTTTAGATACTGACTATTTATCTATTATAGAAGCAGCTATGAAAAAAGATTTATCAAATTTAAATATCAAATGGAAAAACAAACATGCATGCTGTGTTGTAATGGCATCGGGCGGATATCCAGCAATCTATAACAAAGGATACAAAATAGAAGGCATTGAAAATATAAAAGGCAAATGTTTTATTGCCGGTGCAAAAATAGATGAAAATAATAATATTGTTACTGACGGCGGACGCGTTCTTAATGTTGTTAATATAGCAGATACTTTAGAAGAGGCTAGAAAGTTAACTTACGAAGATATTGAAAAAATAGATTTTAAAGATAAATACTATAGAAAAGATATAGGATTAATAAAATAAATATATTAAAAAATTAAATTTACTAATATAATGAATTTCATAATTTTGGGTCTGTATTAAGAAGTATAATACTTAATATAAACCCAAAATTTTATATTATTCTCTTACAATATTTACAGATGGATCTAAATTTAAAGTAGTTCTCCAAGTCTCATCTAAAGCTTTACTGCTTGATGGTATATATATTGTTTTTAAACTGCATCCTATAAATGCATTATTAGCAATAATCATTGATGAAGGATCATCATTTAAGAATCTTACACTTTCCAAATTTCTGTCATAATAAAAAGCATTTTTTTCTATTAATTTTACAGATGCAGGTATAGTTATTGTATTTAATAAATTACAGCTTTCAAACATACTATCAGATATAGTATATAAATTATTAGGTAATTTTATGTATGTTAAATTATCGCAGTCGTGGAATGCTGATTTGCCTATAGAAGTTACAGAATCAGGAATTTCTATACTTTCAAATCTGCATAATGAAAATGCTAACTCATCTATAACATTTAATGAATTAGGTAATTTCAAAGTTTTTAAATCATAACATCCTACAAATCCCCTTCTGCCTATCTTAGTTAATGTATTAGGAAGATTTATATTTGTTAATCCCGGACAATAAAAAGAATATTCACCTATCTCTGTTATTGTGTCTGGAAGTATTATTTTTTTTACTGATTTATTAATGGCATTTGCTCCAAATAAATAATCTTGTATTTTATTGTTAGGAAAATTTACATATTTTAGAGATACTTCAATTTCTATGTTTTCCAAAGAAATATAATTAAGCATTTGAGTAATTGAACTCCAAATATCATATTTTTTAGTTGATGTTCCTTTAAATATTAATTTATATTTTCCATTATTGTTATTAGCATATCGTACTAATGCTTCTTCCATATTTTGAGTATTGGCCTCATCTATTTCTAGCCCGTATTCCAAGTATTCTAAATATTCATTATCAGTAGAATTTATATATGATGCTGGGGTAATACTATTTCTGCATGATAAAAGCAGCGGTATTAATAGTATTATAGTTAATAATATTATTTTTTTCATAATAATATTATAACAATTATTTAGAATTATTGTCAATAAAAATATAATTCTTATTAGAAATTTGTTTTTTACTTATACAGAATCCCGCCCTTTAGGCTTTTTAAATTTATATGTTATTTTTGTATTATATTTCTTTTTTGTTTACAATTGAAATTACAGCACCCACCCTAAATTTTATTAAAATTTAGGGTGTATTAACCGCACGCAGAACAGTATTATAAATATAAATGAACTAGTAATAAGAATTTAAATTATGTAATAAATTTTGCTTACCGTGCGTTGAATATATTAAAAAGTTAATTAAAAATTTGGGCGGGCAGTGCAATTTCTAGTTTTGCTATTAATAAAATAATAATTAAAATTTGATATTTAAGCAATAAAGAAAAAGGGTGTGGAAATGTAATAAAAATTTATTTAATATCAGCGTATCCAATTTTTCATTAATTAGCTGTGAATTTTATATTTATTTTGTTATCTGTCAATCTATATTTTAGAATTTTACATATTTTTTAAAAAATTATTAATATTAAGATAATTATAATTTGCGAAGAAATGAATTTTTTAATTTATATATTTGCATATCTAATTCTTTTATATACTGCAGGCATATTCTATAACTAGAATAAAAAATATATTTTAATTATAAAATTTTAAAATAAATAAAAATATATGAATAACACTATGATATTTTTTATCTTCTATCTAAAGCCTTCATTAAATAAGCTATATTTATACCAAGATTTTTTATAGTTTTTATTCCTTCTTCATCATTTTTAACATCTTCAATATCTTTACCAAAAGCAAAAGTCCAATAGCTTGATCCTGCTAAAAACATATCCTGAATAATTAAAAAATGATTCATAGCATCAATCGCATTCAAAGCACCGCCTCTCCTTGAAGCACAAACAGAAGCCCCAGCCTTATATTTAAATAAGTTTTTATCCCTATGCATATCAGAAATAACGGATGCCCTCTCTAAAAATGCCTGAAGATTAGAAGAAATATTTGCACTGTAAACAGGAGATGCTAATATGATACCATCAGCATTCTTCATCTTATCAAAATATTCCTGAAAATTATCATTTCTATGCACACAGTTAGTTTTTTTAGCACAGCCCCAGCATGCTTTACAAGGTTCTATCACTTGTCTTGCTAATTGTATCATTTCAGTTTCGATTCCTTCCTTGTTAAGCTCTTCAAATATTATATTTATAAGAATAGCAGTATTTCCGTCTTTTCTCGCACTTCCATTAATAGCTAATACTTTCATTTTATAAAACCTCTTTTATCTATTATTTATCATAATGTTTAAATACTAATCTTATATAAAAATTAATATTTAAACATTATTTTTTAGTTTTTTATTTATTATAAAACTATTTCATATTCTCTTCCCATTCTCTTACTGTTTTTATATTAGTATCATCTGCCAATTTTTCTAAATATTTAATTTCATCTTCTTTTAATTGAATATTTTCAGCCTCTTTTGCTTCTTCAACTTGATGTACTTTTGTAACTCCAATAATAGGTAAAGTTCCTTTAGATATAGCCCAAGCAATGCTAACTTGTGCGGGGCTTGCATTATATTTTTTACCCACGGTTTTTAATCCTTCAATCAATATTTCCAATTCTTTTAAGTGAGAATTATAAGCCTTATCTCTTGCAGTATCTTTTTTGAATGGATTTGTGCTATTATATTTTCCTGTTAATGCTCCTTGTTCTAAAACCATATAAGAAAAAAATATAATTCCCTTATCTTTAGAATATTTTAATATGCCAGAGTTTTCAGAAAATCTATCTAATAGACTAAAATGATTTTGAATAGCTGATATTTTTAATCCCTCTTTTTCAAGTATATCTTCAGCTTCTTTAATTTGTTCTATATTGAAGTTTGAAAGTCCAATACTTTTAATTTGTTTATCTTTAGCTATTGGTATTATATAATTTATCCATTTTTCAAAGTCTAATGGATTATGAATCCAATAAATATCTATTTTGTCAGTATTAAGACGTTTTTTACTTTCATCAAGCATTTCTTGAATAGGATTATCAGATTTTCCAGCTATTTGAGGAGTAAATTTTGTTGAGATTATAATATCATCTATATTTGTCAAAGTTTTAATAAAATTACCCAATATACGCTCTGAACTACCTTCTCCATAAACTGTCGCAGTATCCCATAAATTTAGACCTAATGACATTGCTTTATCAAATACAGGTTTTAATTCTTCTTCAAATAAACTATTTCCAAAAACTTGATCTCCCCCTGCCAAACCTGATCCCCAAGACCAAGCTCCTAATGCTATTTTAGGCATTTTTATTTCCATAAAATGAACTCCTTTATAGTTATTAAATTATTTTGGATTATAAATATTTTTTTTATAATATCAAATATTTAATTGTTATATTTAATTATGCTTAATAGGTATGGAAGTGAGATTATTATATTTATTAATTATTGATATTTTGTTATAAAAGAAAAGAGTTAAAATAAAAAAGCCGCCGTAATTAACAGCAGCTTTCATAATTTTTATATTTCAGTAAAAATTAATATCTAGTTTCATAAGGTAAAAGTGCTATATTTCTAGCTCTTTTAATAGCTTTAGTAACTAATCTTTGATGTTTAGAGCAAGTACCGTTTAAGCGTTTAGGTATAATTTTACCGCTGTCTTTAACATATCTTTTTAATAATTTGATATCTTTATAATCTAATACATCAATATTATTTTTGCAGAAATAGCAAACTTTTTTCTTAAAGAATTTTTTTCTTCCATCTTTTTCATTAGCTTCTTTATTAAAATGAGGCTTTCTTTCACCTTTAGCTTTTACCTCTTCTTCGTTATTATTATTTTCTACATTATTATTTTCTAAATCCATTGTTTTTCTCCTAAAAAAATTATACTCTTAATTATTAAAATGGCACTTCATCATCATCTTCAAAACTGCCTAAATCAACATTTCCGCTAGAAGCAGAAAGAGAATAGGCTGTATCCATACCGGAAGCAGCATTAGCAGAAGTTCCAAGCATTTGCATAGACTGCATAATGATTCTCACTTTAGATCTTGCAGTATTAGTATCTTTATCTTGCCATCTTTCCTGTCTTAAAGTACCCATCACAGCAACTTGCTTTCCTTTTGTAAGATATTTGCTTACAGTTTCAGCCATTTTTCCAAAAGCAACAACATCAAAGTAATTAACTTCAGTAGCATTTTTGCTGCTTACATAATAATTATTTGCTATAGAAAACTCAGCAACAGCACTTCCGCTAGGTAAATATTTAGATACAGGATCTGCTGTAAGTCTTCCTATTAAAGTTACACTGTTAAAATCTGTAGCCATAATAAAACCTGCTTAAGCCTCTTTAGAAGCTTCTTCATTAACATTTTCTTTATTATTTTCTTTTTTATTTTTTTGAATAATTTCATCTAAACGAACTATTATAAATCTTAATATGCTAAGCTCATAACGAAGTTCTTTTTCAATGCTTGATAAACTGCTGCCGTCGCATCTAAAATGGTAATAGTAGAATTTACCCTGATTAACTTTACGAATAGGGTAGCTTAAATTATGAATACCGTAATCAGCTTCATTAAAGATTTCAGCATTATAATTTTGAAGAATAGTTTTTACATGATCTTTTGCATTTTGATGCACAGCGTCATTGATTTCTGTTACGAATAATATTTCATATTCTCTCATCGTTTTTAACTCCTTGGACAAAGCTTCTCTGAGTTTGTATTAATTTTATCACAAAAGAAGCGAAGTATGTATTTTAATCAAAATATAATAAATTATTTTTTACAAAAAGTCAATATATATAACTTTATTATTAAGTTATGTTTAATAAAAGTATAAAAAATATCTGCAAGTAAACATAATGCATTTGATTTTATTATTCAATAATAGTATAATAATAAATAATAAAAATCTTGGAGAACAAAATGAAAAAATTGCTAGTTATGTTTTTGTTTGTAGCTGTAAGTATCTCTGCTTTTGCTTATGAAACAATTCCATATATGTTCCATGATATGGTTCCTTATGGAATTAGTCCAGATGAAGTAAATGAGATATTAATGGCTTCTAATTTCTCTTCAGCTGCTGCTGAACCTGTAAGCGGTACATTTTATGTTAGTAAATATCCTGACCCAGATTTAGTATGGTATAATCCTCATACTATGAAATGGATAAATGTTAAATTTACTACTAATGATGTTTCAGAACTTTTCACAAGAGATTCTGGTATTTTATATTTTAACTATGTAGTTACTAATGAATTTAAATGTATGACAGTTAGAGCTGATAATATTAACGATGATGCTACTTTAGCAGGAAAAGAAACTAAATGGGCTTATAAATTCTTCTTTCATGAAGATAAATTATTTGCTGTAAGTGCTGTTTATGAAGGCGATTACACTTTACAGCAGTATAAAGAGAGAAATGAAGGCAAAGAATATGCTCACCCTGGATATGTAATGTCAAGAGGTTTATTCAGCAGAACTTTAGGCGGTTTCCACACTAAATACGGCGGTTTCCACAATAGCGGATACACTACTTTTGATGATTTTACTTCTATGAGATATGGTAATTATGCCAACAGTGCGGCTAATACTTCTTTAGCAGTTTATTATGCTACTTACGGCGGTAAAAGTATTAACTTTGTTGCTTCTTATGTAGATAATTTTAGAATGCAGCCTATAGCTAATAGATTCCAAAAATCATATTATGAAAATTATTTTGATTTTGCTGATGTTCCTGTAGGAATACCACCTGAAATTAATCCTCCTAAAGATGAAAATGCAGATGAGAATAATAATAATACTCAAGCTACTGATAATGCTCAGTAATTATAATTGATTTTAATAAATAGAGGGTCTGTATTTTGCAGGCTCTCTATTTTTTTATATTATAGTTTAAAAAATATATTTATTTTTTGCAAAAAACATTTATACATGATATAATCTTTCAAATTAATAACTTTTATTAATGGGAGAGGTTTTTTATTATGGAGTTAAATGAATTGACTATAATTCAAATAAGAGAGAAATTAAAAAATAAAGAAATAGATGCTCCTACATTAGTTGATTCTATTATTAAGAATATAGAAGAGGACAATAAAAGAGATGATAAAATATATGCATATATTGAAATTTTCAAAGAGGAAGCATTAGAACAGGCTAAAAAAGCACAAGAAAGAATCAATAATGGAGAAGATTTACCTTTGCTTGGAGTTCCTTTAGCTATTAAAGATAATTTATGTTATAAAGATCATTTGATGACAGCTTCTTCAAAGATGCTTGAAGGGTATAAAGCTCCTTACACAGCACCTACAGTTCAAAGATTAATAGATAACGGTGCTATTATCATAGGCAGAACTAATATGGATGAGTTTGCTATGGGAGGCACTACAGAAACTTCAAATTACGGAGTTACTAGAAATCCTAAAAACAGAGACCATGTTCCGGGAGGTTCTTCAGGCGGTTCTGCTGCTGCAGTTGCTGCTAATTTTGCTTTTGGTGCTTTGGGCAGTGATACAGGCGGATCTATAAGACAGCCGGCTTCTTTCTGCGGTATAGTTGGTGTTAAGCCTACTTACGGCAGAGTTCCTAGATTAGGATGTGTTGCTATGGCAAGCAGTTTAGACCAAGTGGGACCATTAACTAAAGATGTTAAAGATGCTGCTTTAATGACTAAGATTATTTCAGGATTTGACCCTAAAGAATCTACTACTTTAAATATTCCTGTACCTGATTATAATTCATATTTAGACGGAAATATTAAAGGTATGAAAATAGGACTTGCTAAAGAGTATTATGATACAGATTTAATATCTCATGATGTTAAAGAGAATGTTATGGAGGCTATAGGTAAATTAAAAGATCAGGGTGCTGAAATTGTTGATATTAGTTTGCCTAATGCTAAATATGGTTCAAGAGTTTATACAGCTGTTATGGATGTTGAGGTTGCTTCTAATATGGGAAGATATGACGGTATAAGATACGGATATCACCCTAAAGGCGATTTCAATTTAGATGAATATTATTATACTTCAAGAAGTGTAGGGCTTGCTTTTGAAACTAGGGCTAGAATATTGTTCGGTACTTTGATGACAGGTAAAAAATTCTTCTACAGCCATTATCAGCATGCTTTGAAAGTAAGAAAACTTATGCAGATGGACTTTGATAATGCATTCAAAAATGTTGATGTTATAATTTCTCCTACTTCTCCTGTAACTGCAGGTCTTTTAGGTACTAGAGATCAAACAGACAGTGCTTTAAGTTTCTTGGCTGATAGTTATGTTTCTAACATTAACTTGGTTGGATTACCTGCTATGAGCGTACCTTGCGGGGCAGATAAAAATAATATGCCTATTGGTATACAATTTATTACTAAGCAATTTAATGAAGTTGATATGTTTAGAATGGCTTATGCTCATGAATTGGCTAATAAATAATTGAATTTTAGTTTTGAATATATAAGGGGGCTTTAATGCCTCCTTTTTTATGTATTTGTAAGAATGTTTAAATGATATTAATTATTTTACTTTTGTTAAAGTTACAAGTATATCTTCATTTTCTATATGTTTGAAGGTTCCTTCATAACCGTATTTTTTGCATCCTCTGATAACACTTTCACAGCTTGAATGTCCGCTTACCAAAACTTCTATAATAGTATTTAATTCTGTATTATTAATAGCAGCACATTTTGCCTGAAAAGAAGCCTGAGAACATGACATTCCTCTAGTATCTACTTTTATAGTATCGGGCATATAAAATCCTTTTAAATTAATTTAAAGATGCAGAGTATTTTTTCAAATTATGTAAGTTTTATTTAGAAAAATTCTTAATTATAAATATTATATTTTTTATCTAAATCTTTTTTATAACCCATGCCTCCGCTTTGTATTATCATAACTTTATTAAGTTTTAAGAATACAAAGCAGAGGCAAAGATTATTATATTACTTCCAAAAATTTTTTGCGGTATATCTCTTTTTATATTATTGCAGCACACGGCTGTAAGAGAAATATATCATTCAGCAGTATTTTCTTTCATTGTAAAGCCAATGATTATACAAAATACCAATCCTAAAATAACAGCTCCCATTCCGTAAGTAGTAGGTCCAGAAGTAGAACTTGCTAAATTAAAGTTATGAGCAAATCCGGCACCAACTAACATACCTATAACGAATATAAAACTGTCCATATTTCCTTCCGCAGATTGTATCATTTGTCTTCCGGGACATCCTGCACCTAAAGTGAAAGCTAATCCTGTAAGAATCATTGATACAGTATTCCATAAAATATTTGTATGGGCTATTGGCTGATTTTCCATAGATAAATTAAATCTGCTTGTAGCTATATTAACTATAAAAGCAGCAACGATAAAAGCTATAACACCTTTAGTCATATGGAAATCTTTCATAAATATTCCGTCTCTAAGTCCGCCTACAGTACAGAATCTTGATTTTTGAGCTATGAAGCCTATAACTATTGCAGCTATTAATGATATAATTATAGGGGCTTTCATACTTCCCGGACCTGATTCAGAAAAGAATATTGGTCCGCCTTCAGAAAATTTAGTTTGTTTCAATAATAAAATCAAAAGCATTATTGATATAATTAATGGAAGGAAACCTACTAACTTATTTTTATAAGCTTTTGGCTGACCTAAAGAGAAATTTTGCTTCCAGAAGAAAACTCCTATTCCTCCGCCTATAATAATGCCTATTAAGCCAAATATTCCGTTAATATCTCCTCCAGCCACTCTAAGCAAAGTTCTCCAAGGACATCCTAGAAAAACTAAAGCCCCTATCATAGCAAAGAAGCCTAAACAGAATCTTATAATAGGCGAACTTCCCCCCTTAGGAACGAATTCTTTAGAGAGTATTGCCGAAACTGTAGCACCAATAACAAGCCCTATTAATTCAGGTCTTATATATTGTACAGCAGCCGCTCTATGTAATCCCAAAGCCCCTGCTAAATCTCGGGTGAAGCATGCAATACATATACCCATATTAGCAGGATTGCCCATTACAGAGAGCCAAGCAGCTATAGCACCTATAACAGCACCGGCTATTATAACTCCTATAGAGCTTGTGAAAATGTTTTTCTTCATTTTCAACTCCTTTAATATATTTTTATGTAATTTTATAACAAAAAATATTTATTATCAATATATTAATATCTAAAATATTTTTATTATTTAAAATCTTTTAATCTTTATTCAAATTAAACAATTTAAATGAAATTTTCATAATATAATATTTTAATGAACAGTATATGATATTGTATATAATAATTTTTATTTTTTGTATTTTAAAACATAAAACTTTATATTGACATTTGTAAATTTTTTTTATATTTAATCATGTTAGGGTTATTGTAGTATGTTTAAGTATTTTATTAGTATCATAGTTATATATATTATTTGTATTAATATAATTTATGCTCAAACTTCTTCTTCAGACATACAAAATTTTTATGCTTCTTATTTAAATTCTAAAGGGTTAAATTCTCCTGATATAGTAAATTGGGTATTACAAAATAAATATCTAGAACAATTTTTTGAAGGTGCTAAGAATTATATAAACAATATAAATCCTGATGATTGGAATAAAGTAATTAGTGATCCTTCTTTAATTTCTTTGTATACAGAAAATGAATATGCTGTATTAATGATGGCAGGTCCTGAATATTTATACAATACCTATGCCTTTAATTTAGGTATTTCTTCTTTGGTGATGGATAAATTGAAAAGAAAAGCGTTTTTTAATGCTGCCTCCGGAGATAATTATGGCTTAGTGATACCCATGCATTTCCCATTAGGTACTATTGGAATAGGTACTTATGTTAATATGACTTATGAAACTTTTACTAAGTATGAAAAGTATGACAATAATTTAGTTAATTTAATCAATTCTATAGATAGAGTGGCACTTCCGTATGTTCAAATTTTTTCTTCTATTAATGCGTGGACTGCTCCATTATCTATTGGTTTGAGGGTTGCTTTTATGCCAGGATATAGTGATTTATTTAAACCTTTCATAACAGATATATATGTTGAGGCTTTAGGAGTTCATACAGGATTAGATTTGAAATTTTATATATATAGAAACAAATATATATTTTTAGATATGAGAACTGATTTTAATTTTGATTATGGTACATTAGAATTGTCATATAAAAATTCTTCTTCTTATCAAAGTGTTTATGCAGATCATTCTATAAATACAGGTGCTTTTATAACTTCGGATGCAAATTTGAAAAATAAGTGGATTAGTTTTGCAGCAACACCTAAGATTGTTTTTGGATTTAAACCGCAGGGTAAAGTTCCATATATTGATTATTTTGCAATTTATGGTTCGGTTGGGGTTGATTTAGTGTATTCTACTTTGGATTTAATGGGTAAATTTTCTTTAAACACTATTAAATCTATACTTCCAAACAGTACAATATATGATTTTTATACAGATCTTCCTTCGTTTGAGCTTAAAAACTCATATTTTTATTATGATATAAGATTTGGACTAACTATAGATATATTTTATCAATCTATATCTATTGAATATGCATTATATTCAAAAAGTTTTTCTTTCACATTTGTACCATTTGTTTATAAATTTGTAGGAGAGCCTAAAAATAATTAGTTTATTTTGGAGATTAATTTATGAAAAAATTATTTGTTTTTTTAGTATTAATGATTTTTATTTTATATTCATGCAATAGTGAATTCCTTAAACCGGAAGATGAAGTAACAAATTTTGATTATACTAAATATTATATAAATCTAGATTATATACCCGGAGGCGGTTCTCAATTTTCTTGTGAGGATATATTGTACTCCATAGGAAAAAGCAGCACTAAAGATATGCTTTGTATAAGAGGCATAGTAAATCCTGATTCATTGACAAGTATTGCTAACTGTCTAGAGAATAATAAACTTTTAGTATATTTAGATTTAAGATATGCATCATATAATAGAAGCGACGGTAGTAAAATATGGGGCAATTTTTTTCAAAGTAAAACAAATTTAAAAGCTATTTATTTTCCGTATGATATAGGAGAAATATATTATAATGTTTTTCAGGATTGTTCAAATTTAGAAATTTTAATCATACCTGCTAGCTTAGTTACTATGCGTCCGAACATGTTTGCTAATTGTACAAAATTAACAACAGTTCTATATTATGGAACTAAAATAATATTTAAAGGAGGAGATACTCCCGGAGAATCATGGACTGGAATATCTTTAGAACAAATGACATTATATTTGGCTAATATCAATAGGAATGAAGTTTCAGAATCTGATATGAATCCTAATCCGACATCTGGTTACGGCAGTTGGCCTAAATGGGCTGGATACAAATGGAAAGAGGTAAAATTTAAAGGTGAGTTTGATGAGAAAGCTATTGTTCGTTAATTTACTAGATTGGTATAATAAAATTTAGTTTGTTTAAATAATAGAGCAGTTTTTTTAATTTATAAAATTATTTATTTTTATTAATGGATTTATAATGTTTTATTTACAAAAAGAAAGTGAATTTTTAGAAGAATATAAAGATGCAGCATTTATAGTAGGGTCTCCTGATTTCTTTGGGGCAAGAACAGAAGATGATGATAAAATTAATGTTCTTATTATATGCATTGCGTATAAAGACATTGAAACAGGATATATAGAAAAAAATAAAAAAATAGTTGTAAGAATGAAAATTGATGAAAAAGAATTGGATTATTATAAAAAGATAATTAAGAGAGAATCTATTGTTAAATTAAAAGTGAGATATGAGAAAGAACAGGGAGATGAGCTTGCTGAGTTTTTGCTTGCTGATATTATAGATAATAATTACAAAGATGAAGATTTGAATAAAATGCTTAAAGAGTATTTAGAGCCTATTTACTATAATGATGAAGTTCTTGGGAGTTTTTTATACAATAGAATGGTTGGGGCTTTTGATAAAGATATTGAATGGCTTAATGATAAAAAAGTGCTTATAGCATTTGATGATTCTACTGAAATTGATAAAGATAAAGCGGTTTCATTTTTAAGAAATGTATTTTTAAATAAAGAAGAATTTGATAAAAAAATAAAAGATTATTCTGCTAGAAAAATTATCAGAGAGGGTAATAATATTGTTTCTAAAAATGGGGGAAGTGTTATTGATGAGGAAGTATTTATTAAAGAGTTTATGAGTAAAATTGATTTTTTGGAAATTATAGTTCATGAAAAAGATGATTATATTAATTATAGATTGGGAAATAAAAGAGTTTTTAAAATGGATATAATTTCTGAGGGTAATTTAAATGGAAATTTATTTAATGCTTTTATAAGTCCTTTTTGATTATATGTATAATATGTGTTATTATATTATTATTAATAATAGTATATAATAACTATTATTAATAAATATTTATATTTGTAATATTGACATTTTCTAATATAATCGGTAAAATATTTGTAAAAATGATTATGGATTTTTATATATGATGAGAAGTGTCATAAAATCCAAAATAAATAGACTTACAGTTACAAGGACAGATTTAAATTTTAGAGATTCAATAACAATAGATGAAGCTCTGCTCGATAAATCGGATATAATGGGCGGGGAGAGGGTATCTGTTATTAATTTAAGTAATGATATTCGCTTTGAAACTGAAGTTGTTAAAGGTATAAGGGGTACAGGTATCATAGGCATAAATGGAGACAATGTTCATTATGCCAAAAAAGATGATACTATAATAATTCTTTCTTACGGACATATACCGGAAGAAAATATAAAGAATTATAAAACTAAAATAATATTTGTTAATTCGTATAATATGGTACTTGAATAATAAAAATTAGGAGAGATATTATGGAAAAAATTTTCAAAGCAGGTATTGATATTGGTTCAACTACCGCAAAAATGGTTGTATATGATAATGACAATAATATGATATTTAAAACTTATGTTAGGCATAATGCGGATATAAAAGATACATTATTGTCAATATTAGATAATTTACATGCTATGCATGGTGATCTGAAACTTTCACTTGCTATGACAGGTACAGCAGGTATGGGTATATGCGAGAAGACAGGTGTTAGCTTTGTACAAGAGGTAATTGCTTCTTCAACAGCTATCAGAAAGATTTATCCTTATGGAAGAACTTTGATAGATATAGGAGGAGAAGATGCTAAAATCATAGTATTTGATGATAATTTCAAAGCTGATATAAGAATGAACGGTAACTGTGCCGGCGGTACAGGTGCTTTCATAGATCAAATGGCTACACTTCTTAATGTTCAGCCTTCAGAGCTTTCTACATTAGCTGAAAAATCAACTTCTATATATCCTATGGCAAGCAGATGCGGAGTATTCGCTAAAACAGATGTACAGACTCTTATAAGCCGTGATATACCTAAAGCGGATATTGCTAAAAGTATATTCCAAGCTGTTGCTGTTCAAACTGTTAATACTTTAGCTAAAGGTTTTGAGATTAAGCCTAAAATATTATTTACAGGCGGTCCTTTAACATTCCTTCCGGAATTAAGAAGGACTTTCTTAGCTCTTTTAGATGCTACAGAAGATGATATGTATACTGTTGAGCATCCAGAATTAACTGCTGCAATAGGTGCTGCTTTCGGAGAAATAGAAGAGCAGACTATAATAAAAGTTTCTGATTTTACTAAATTAGTTGAAAATATTTCAGCAGAAGTAAAAATCACTAATTCTAAAACAAGAGAAGCTTTATTTACAAGTCAGGAAGAATATGAAAAGTGGCAGGAAGATCACAGCAAAGATAAAGTAAAATCTGCGGATGTGTCTACTGTTAATGGTAAAAATACATTCTTAGGTATAGATTCCGGATCTACTACTACAAAAATTGTTATTATTGATGAGGACGGACAGGTAGTTTTAAGACATTACAGAAATAACAATGGTAATCCTGTAGGTGCTGTTACTGAAGGTCTTACAGAGATTAAAAAAGAATTAGATGAAAAGAATATTAAAATAAATATAGCAAGAACTGCTGTTACAGGATATGGAGAAGATTTAATAAAAGCTGCTTTCAATATGGACGAAGGTATCGTTGAAACTATGGCTCATTACAGAGGAGCTAAGGCTTTTGATAAAGATGTCAGCTTCATACTTGATATAGGCGGACAGGATATGAAGGCTATATTCATTAAAGACGGTATTATAGAAAATATTGAAATTAATGAAGCTTGTTCTTCAGGCTGCGGTTCATTCATAGAAACATTTGCACGCGGAATGGGTTATAAAGTTGCTGATTTTGCTAATATTGCCTGCGAATCTGCAAGTCCTTGCGATTTGGGAAGCCGCTGTACAGTATTTATGAACAGTAAAGTAAAACAATCATTAAGAGAAGGTTCTTCTGTTTCTGATATTTCTGCTGGTCTTGCTAAAAGTGTTACATTAAACTGTTTTACTAAAGTATTAAAAATTACTGATACTTCTATTTTAGGAGATCATATAGTAGTTCAGGGCGGTACTTTCAAAAACTCTGCTGTTCTTCGTTCTGTAGAAAAATTCTTAGATAAAAAAGTTATTCGTCCTGATATATCAGAGCTTATGGGTGCTTATGGATGTGCCTTGCTTGCTTTGGATACTTATAATACTAAAGAAGAAGATACTACTTTTATAGGTTTGGATAATTTACAGGAAGCTAATGATTATGAAAGAAAACAGCTTACTTGTAAAGGCTGCGAAAACCTTTGTACTGTTACAAGATTGAAATTCAAAGATTTAAAATCATTCTATACAGGAAATAAATGTGAAAGAATATTCTCAAATAAAGGTACAGGCGAAAAGAAATACGGTATGGATATTACTCAGAAAAAACTTTCTCTTCTTTTTGACAGACCTTTAGCTCCAGCCTCAGATGAAATAAAAGGCACTATTGGTATACCTCGCGTACTTAATATGTATCAAAACTTCCCATTCTGGGCTACTATACTTGTAGAATGCGGATACAGAGTACAGTTATCATCTCCTTCTAGTATGGCTATAGCAGAAAAAGGTTCTGGTACTGTTATGAGTGATAATATATGTTTCCCTGCTAAAATAGCCAACGGACATATATATGATTTGATAGAGTCTAAAGTAGACAGAATATTCTATCCTTCTGTAGTATTAGAAAAAACTGAAGATGACGGAAGTGTTAATAGTTATAACTGTCCTGTAGTTACAGGATACCCTGATGTAATAGACAGTTCTATTAGTCCATTAACTAAATACGGCATACCTTTTGATGCTCCGACAATTTCTTTCTTGAATGAAGACTTATTATATAAAGGCTGTAAGGCTTATTTTGTTAAAGTTTTAGGAATAAATAAAAAAGATTTCGACAGAGCTTTCAAAATGGCTTTAAAGGAACAGGTAAGAATTAAAGAAGAATTAAGAGCTGAAGGCAAAAAAATAATAGAACATGCCAAAGAAACTCAAACTCCTACAATACTTATAGTAAGCAGACCTTATCATATAGACCCATTAATCAATCATAAGATACCTGAAACTATTGCTTCATTCGGTATCAATGTTATTACAGAAGACGGTTTGGATATAGATGAATCTCTTGCCGATGTTCAAGTATTAACACAATGGTCTTATCCTAATAAAATGTTTAAAGCTGCTTTATGGGCTTGCAAACAAAAAGATATGAAACTTGAGATAGTTCAGATTAACAGTTTCGGATGCGGTCCTGATGCTACTACTTCAGATGAAATAAAATCTATACTTAATGCTTATGGTAAGAGTCCTACTTTGGTAAAAGTTGATGAAATTTCAAGTCCCGGAAGTATCAGATTAAGAATACGCTCTATGATAGAAAGTATGAAGATGAAAGGTGATTTTACTGTAAGTGATGAGCCTAACAGAACTATTATTAAAAGATATGAGAAAAATGACAGACGAGCAATACTTGTACCTAAATTCGGACAATTCTATGATCCTATGATTTTAACTCTATTAGAGAGAAGCGGATATGATACAATTCCTCTTCCGGAACCAGATGTTGAATCAGTTGAACTTGGTTTAAGATATGCCAATCAGGATATATGTTATCCTGCAACAATAGTAATAGGGGATATTATAAGAGCCGTACAAAGCGGACAATATGATCCTAAAAATATAGCTGCCGGTATTACTCAAACAGGAGGACAATGCCGTGCTAGTAATTATGCTTCTCTTATAAAAAGAGGTTTAATTAATGCAGGTTATCCTGATGTTCCTGTTGTTACAGTTGGTTTAACAGTTATTAATGATCAGCCGGGTTTCGAGCTTTCAAAAATTGATTTGATGAAAGAGGGTATTATAGCTATGCCTTATGCTGATGCTATATCTACAATGTATTATTATTGTGCGGCAAGAGAGGTAAAAAAAGGAGAATCTTTGGCTCTTGCTAATAAATATATAGCTTTACACCCTAAAGATTTTGCTCTTAAAGCCACTGATAAATTATTAAAACAGGCTATAGCAGAGTTTAATGCCATTGAAACTAATGAAGATTTATCTCTTCCTAAGGCCGGTTTAGTTGGAGAGATTTATGTAAAATATAATAAATTTGCTAACGGAGATGTTTGCGATTGGTTAATGTCAAAAGGTGTTGAGGTGATAGTTCCTCCTGTATTTGACTTCTTTGTACAGAAAGTTATAAGCGAACAGGTTAATAAAGAAACTAATGCAAGAGATGTATCATTCTTAGGCTATTACGGCTCTAAAATATCTGAAAAAGTTATTGATATGAGAATAGATTCTATAAATCAGATGATGTCTAAATTCAAAGGTTTCAGACCTGCTCATCATATACGCCATATAGCTGAAAATGCTGCTAAGGTTACTGCTATGACTAATCAATTCGGAGAGGCTTGGCTTTTACCGGGTGAAATAGCAACTTTCGCAGAAGAAGGCGTAAATAATGTACTTTGTCTTCAGCCTTTTGGTTGTATTGCTAATCATATTATAGCTAGAGGTATTGAAACTAGACTTAAAACTAGATATCCTGATTTGAATCTTCTTTATTTGGATATGGATGCTGGTGCTAGTGAAGTTAATACTATAAACCGTTTAGAGTTCTTCGTTCGTTCTGCTAAAGACAGCATGAATACTTCAGTGAATATCAATTATGTTAAAGAGTCAGTTGGAGAATATGCTAAATAATTTTTAGTAATCAATAAAAAATAAAATAAAAGGTTTGCAATTAGTTTGATGCTTTTTGCGAACCTTTTTTATTGTTTACATTTTTTCTTAGATGTAGTTTTACAAATAATATACTTGTTTCAAAATTGCTTTACAAGATGATTATGTATGAAATTTTTTTAATTTATCAATTATAAAAATAATGTTTTATATATTGTATAAAATATTATTTAAGTATATAAATATGCAGTCTGATCTGAGCATGCTTATAGGCTATGACTTTGTTAGTATGCAGAGTAAGGCTTCTGAAATGGTGGCATATTAAAAGAATCGGTGTGAAATAATAAATACATAAAATAAAAGGATAAAACTTATGAAAAGATACTTAACAATTAAAAACTTTAGAAACATCAATCCTGTAATAATAAATAATAAAGAAAATAATACATCTAAAAAAGAAGATGAAGTAAAATACGGCAGATTATATCTTAACGGCGATGTAGAGCAGGGGGCATTAATAAGCATCATAGGGGCAAACGGTACTGGTAAAACTAATATACTTTCAGCTGTAGAAAAAGCATTTAAAGGCGGTATAGATGATAAAATAGATAACCCTAAAATAGAAAGTTTTATAGGATGCAAACCTGAATTAGAAATATTTATTGAATCAGACAGCGGTATTATATATAAAGGTAAGTGTGAAGCTATAGAGATAAAAAAAGAAGGCTATAGCGAAGAATATGAATATAAATATGAACTTGTATGGGAATTAGAAGAAAATAAAATTAATACTGATAGTATATTAAGTAAAGATTATCTATTAAAGATAACAGATTATATATTTAAAACCGAAATGAACATAGATGAAAAGAATAATAAAAAAAATATAGATGAAAAAAATATAATTTATAGATGGAATTATATTTATGATATTTATAAAAATAATTATGAACTTGATAATAAATCAAAAAAAGAATACACTTACGAAGATATATTAAATTATACTGTATCAAAAATAATGGATATAATTTCTAAGTACAAAGAAAATGAAAATGTAGATAAATTAAAATTATTAATTAGCTTGCTTGATAAAACATTCTATATAGAAAATGAAGCTTCTAAATATTGCGAGTTCAATTTTAATGACAATTTAATTGATAAAAATTATTTTGAAAAATTATTATATATATTAAAAGAAATTGAATGTAAAGATATAAATATATATGTTCATAGAGAAAATATAAATGATAGTGAGCTTACAGTAAAATGTTATGGAACTAGAATAGATAATATTATATATAAATCTAATTTCCTGCGTTCATTATTCAAAGCCTCTGATAATATGGAAATGTATAATAATTTAATAGAAAACTATACTGATATATTATTGGATGTTGCTTTTACAAAGCAGACAGAAAGTGAAATAAATAAGCTTTTTGATGGTACTGTATCAAAAAAATTCAATGAGCTTTATAAATCAGATAATGAATATAAATTTAAAATAGCATTAGAGGAGCGTTCTATAAAAATATATTTTGAAACTAAAAACGGGCTTACAAATTTAGAAAATGAATCTGAAGGCTTTAATTGGTTTTTTAGTTTATTCTTCAATACAATAAATCCTAATGAATTAAAAAAAGGTGATATAATAATAATTGATGAACCAGAACAGCATTTATCGGTACCTTTAATAAAAGAACTAAGAAAATTTTTAAAAGAGTTTTCTAAAGATAATGGTATTACTATAATTACATCTACTCAAATTCCTTATTTTGCAGATATTCATTATTTAGATGAATTAAAAATAGTAGAGCCTAAACAAGACGGCATAGGAGTAAAAATAGAAAATGACTTTTCGGCTACTTATGGTAAGGTGGATACATTAGAAAAAATTATCAATGCATTTGGAGTTAAGCATATAGATATTATGAGAGATACTAAAATAGTATATGTTGAAGGTATTACAGATTATAATTATCTTACAGCTTTTAAATTATTAATGGAGCATATAGAAAATAGAGAAATAAATACAGCGTTCATGCCTATTAATGGGGTGGGAAGACCTAATGATGAAAGAAAGAAAAATGATATAATAGATTCTTTATGTAAACTTTCTGCTAAGCCAATTCTATTAATTGACAGCGATATTTCAGCAGATCAATTTACAGAGTTAGCAGAAGGAACAAATTTAAGAATAACTCAGCTTGAAGATATAAGTTCTAATTTTATTACAATAGAAGATTTATTTGATGATAAAGATAAACAAACTTATAAAATATATGAAAATCATAAAGATGCTTTAATTTCTGCTTTGTTCAAAAATAATATAATAGACTATTATGAAAAAAATATGATATCTCAAAAAACTATTGATAATTTCTTTAAGGTTATTAGAGAAATAGATTAATAGAAAATTATATTCAAAATAGAATGGGATATTATTTATATACTATTTTTTATCATTAATTTTAATAAAATATTTGAATTTATTGCCTTAAATTATAAAATACAAAAAAAATTAAATTTTCTCAAAAAATAATAAAAAATTAATATTTTAGGGAACTTTTATATGATGCATTCGTCTAATTAAGAAATTAAATATACCGGTAGGGAGTAGACCTATGAAAAGAAATCTTTTTATTATCATCACATTATTATTAACAGCTGTTGTATGTAATGCACAAACTAATGAAGCTTCATACGAACTTGACAATGTAAAAGTTGTTAATAAAAACGGCTTAGCTCTTAATGATTTTATATCATTATTGAAATCTGATCCTAATATAATATTAGTTGATGTCAGAACACCTCAAGAAATTAAAGAAACAGGAACTATAAAAAATGCTGTCAATATTGATTATAGAGCTAAAGGCTACAGCAAAAAACTTTTATCATTGGATAAAAATAAAAAATATATGTTCTATTGCAAAACAGGCGGACGCTCTGGAAAAACAGTGCAGTATTTGATTGATAATGGATGTAAAAATGTTAATTATCTCAAAGATGCAGGATATGGAGAACTTTCAGCTGCTTTGAAATAATGATAATTATTAATTTAAAAAATAGGGACTGTTTATTGCAGCCCCTTTTTTATGTAACAGATCATTGAAATATTATACGCTCTGTATTATCAATAGCACTTTCCGGAACATTTTTATATTCTTTTAAAGTTTTTATTATTAAATCTCTTATATCAAGTCCTGTATGTATAATATTTTCACCGTACTGAAATAAAGGTTTTCCGCTTTCATCAATATATTTTTCGCCTCCGTTAAATATATAATCAGCAACTGCAACTACATATTTTTCATTATCATTTATAATTTTTCCTTTTATATATGATTCTAAAAGTTTTCCATTGCTGTCAAAATTAATAATGCAGTCTTTTGAAACCTGTAAAAATGCTCCTTCTCCTTTTCTCGAAGCTGATAATTCTAATATATTTTTTAAATCTTTTCCATTTAAAGTTGTAAGTATTATTAAATTGTCAAATGGGAAAAACTCATACATATTTCCTAATGTAACTTTTCCGCTTGGAAGTTTTCCTCGTAAAGAACCTGAATTTATTAATGCTATATCAATACCTTCCTGAGATGAAGCAGCTATATCAGAAACGAAATTTCCTAAAGCAGTGGATTTATTTCTGACATTTTCATCAGTAAGTTCATAGGGAAGTTTTGCTATTTCGATATTAAACTCTTTATCCACTTCAATCTGCATTTGATGTATTTTAGCTAATATATTTTCATCTTCTTTTATGTTTTCATCTAATCTATTGAGTTTACATTCAGGATAGGCATATTTGCCGTTTTTGAATATTACATCAATGGTGCCAATATACTCTCCGTATTCTCCTGCCTGAACTATTGTTGTTTTTCCTATAACAACAGGACTATTTAATAGAGTATGAGTATGTCCTCCTATTATTATATTAAATGTATTTGGTATTTCCTGAGCTATTTTTTTATCAGTATCGAATCCTGCATGACTTAATAGAATTGTTATATCGTTTGTAGTATTTAATGGTATTTCTGCTAAGAGATTTTTTAAAGATGTAACCTCATCTTCTATATCTATATAATCAAGTCCCTGAATTATATTCATTTTTTCACTTTGCAAAACTCCTACTATTGCTGTGTGTATGCCGTTAATATTTGTTACTATATATGGAAGAACATAATTTTCACCTGTTGCTTTTACTTTAACATTGCATGCTATTGTTGGGAAATTTCTATTGCTCATAATATTATTTAACTGTTCTATTCCAAAATCAAATTCATGATTTCCCAAAGTTGACACATTAAACCCCATGTCATTCATAAGTTCTGCCTCGTCCATACCTTGATATACAATAGAAAATACGCTTCCTGCAATCGTATCGCCTGCATGCATTACTATAACATTTTCATTTTCTTTTTTTACATTATCAATAAAAGTTTTTCTTCTGGCGGCACCTGCGTATCTGTTTGTAGAGCCGTCTTCTTTTGATATAGTAATGAATTCCTTATTTTTTGAATGTGTGTCATTTACATGTACTATTGTAATAACTTTTTGATTATTTGTATTATTGGAACATGATAAAATAAAAATAAAAATAAAAATAATTAATAGATATAAGTTTTTCATTTTAATATCCTAGCATATAATAGTTTAATGATATAATATTAACTTTTAAAGTCAATAATTTAAAGTTTGACTAAAATATAAATAGGTTTATGATATATAAAATGTAAACTATATTAAAAAATAATAGATGAGATAATTATGAGTAATGAAGCAGTATTTAATAATAATTCAAAGTCAAATGATCTTGCCAATAAGCCTGTAGGAAAATTACTTTTTCAATTAGCACTTCCTGCAATAGCGGCACAAATAATAAATGTACTTTATAATGTTGTAGACAGAATGTATATAGGTCATATTCCTGACATTGGAGCAATGGCTTTAACGGGTGTAGGAGTTACAATGCCTGTTATAATGGCTGTGTCGGCATTTGCATATCTTATAAGCATGGGAGGAGCACCTCGTGCTTCTATTATGATGGGAAAGCAGGATTATAATAAAGCAGAAGAAATAGTCGGAAACTGTGCTATGACATTAATTATTATTTCGGTAACTTTAACTATAATATTATTATTATTTTCCAAACCTCTTCTTATGGTTTTCGGAGCAAGTGAAAATACTATTATATATGCATTAAGATATTTAAGAATATATTCAATGGGAACAATATTTGTTCAATTAGCTTTAGGACTCAATGCTTTTATTACTGCACAGGGTAAAGCAAAAACAAGTATGTTTACAGTTTTGATAGGTGCTTTAACTAATATAATATTAGATCCTATATTTATATTTGTATTTAATATGGATGTGAGAGGTGCAGCACTTGCCACTATTATATCGCAGGCTATATCTTGTATATGGATACTTTCTTTTATGACTTCAAATAGAAGCATATTAAAATTGAAATTAAAAAATTTGAAGATATCTCCTAGTATAGTACTTCCATGTTTAGCTTTAGGTTTTTCTCCATTTATAATGCAGTTTACAGAAAGTATTTTATTTGTGTCTTTCAATACATCACTTTTGAAATATGGAGGAGATTTAGCCGTTGGTGCTATGACAATACTAAGCAGCATTATGCAGTTTTCTTTTCTTCCTATAATGGGACTTACTCAAGGGGCTCAGCCTATTGTAAGTTATAATTACGGAGCAAATAATTTAAATAGAGTCAAATCTACTTTTAAGATACTTTTAATAAGTTGCGTTTCATTTTCTTTTTTAATGTGGTTTATATCTGAATTTTTTCCTTATGTTTTCGTAAGAATATTTACAAGTAATGGAGAATTAATAAATTATGCTATTTGGGCTTTAAAAATATATATGGCAGCTTCATTAATATTTGGAGCACAAACTGCATGTCAGCAGACATTTGTTGCTTTGGGAAATGCTAAAATATCGGCATTCTTAGCTATATTAAGAAAGGTTATATTATTAATACCGCTTATATTTATATTGCCAATATTTTTTGAAAATAAAGTAATGGCGGTACTGCTTGCAGAACCTATAGCTGATTTTTTAGCTGTTTGTACAACTGTAACATTATTTACTATTTCTTTTAAAAGATTACTTAAAAATAGTTCTATATAGTAATATTATATAATATTTTATTGTTTTTAATTAATAATAATTATTAAAAAATATAATTATCAATTATATTTATATATATTATGTCTTTTTTTTATTAATAAAAATTATAACATAATTAATTTTATATTGAAAAATAATATTATTTATAGTATACTATATTTTAATTGATGATTTAGGGTTTTTTATTATGTTAAAAAAATTAAATTTAAATATAAAAATTAGTCTAGTAATATTAGTACCTTTAATAATAATGCTTATAATATCAAATATTGTTAATATAGTATATGTGAGAAAATCAACTATAAAACTTATATATAGCATACTTGATAATAAAGCTAAATATGAAGTTGTTATGCTAAAGTCTTTTATGTATAGAGATTCAGAATATATAACAGGTTTAGCAAATACTTTATCTGGATTTTATAATGATAATATTTTAGATAGAAATTTTTATGAAAGAGTATCATATAATTTTTTGAATAATTTGCCTAAAAGAGTAAACGGATTATTAATAGCATTTGAGCCTAATATAATCGGAAATGATAATGATTATGCAAACTCTGAGAAATATGGTTCTTCAGGCGGACGATTTAATTATTATGTATCAAGAGATAATGATATTATTAAAGATAATTATTTTGATAATAAAATATTTCAGGAAAAGTATTATACAGAAACTTTAAGAAGCGGAGAAATATATATTACAGATGTATATAGTTCTCCTTTGCATAATAATGCTATGATTTATACTTGGGCTGTACCTATAAAATCAGGAAATAGAACTATAGGTGTAATTTGTGTAGATGTTCTTATAGACACCATTTATGGTATATTAGAGAATATTCAATTATTCAATGGTACAACAACAACGCTTTTTGATAATTCAGGATTGATTGTTTATGATAGTGATAAAGAAGAATATATATTTAAAGAACTTCATGATATATATCCTTATTACAGAGTTCATAATGTATTTGAAAATATTGTAAATGGAAAGAGCGTATTATTTCAAAATTTCAGCGGTACATTGCAAAAATATTATACCTATTCATTTACTCCTATGGAAATAATAAAAAATAAGTATTGGGGATTAAAGGTAACAGCCCCTAATGATGAAGTATTAAAAGAAAGTAATACTATAAGAAATGTTATGATTGCAATATCTTTAATGATAATTATTATAAGTTCTATAATTGTGCCTATAATAATTAAAACAAAAGTATCTAATTTGATAAAGGTTTTAGCTAATGATATTACTTTTATGTCTCAAGGAGATTTAACTGTTGAGATACCTAAAAGACTTTATAATAGAACTGATGAATGGGGAGATATAGCAAGAGGCTGGGATAAAGCTATGAACAATTTTAATAATATAATAAATACAGTTAAGCATTCAGCAGAACAAGTTTCCACAGCTGCTAATGAGGTATTAATAGGTAATAATGATTTATCTCAAAGAACAGAAACTCAAGCCTCCAGCTTGGAAGAAACAGCAGAATCTATGAATGAAATGGCTAGTGCTATAAAAGAATCATCAGAAAGTGTTGCCCAAAGTGCTTCTATGGTATCAGATGCGAAACAGTCTTTAAATAAAGCTGGTGATATAGTATCAGACAGTGTGAATAAAATGAATGATGTATATGAAGCTAGTGCCAAAATAATGGATATTACTAAACTTATAGAAGGAATAGCCTTTCAAACTAATATACTTGCACTTAATGCTTCGGTAGAGGCTGCTAGAGCTGGTGAACAGGGACGAGGATTTGCGGTTGTAGCTAGCGAAGTAAGGAATTTAGCACAGAATACTCAGGAATCTGTAAAAAATATTACTTCATTAATTACAGATAATAATGATAAAATAAAATTAGCTGCTGCAAGTGTTCAGCAGTCTCAGGATATGTTTAATGAAATACTAGAAAAAATGGATAGAGCTTCCTCTATAATGGATAAAATTAATGCTGCTGTACAGGAACAGGAAAATGGAATAAATCAGGTAAATATTGAAATTAGTAATATAGATTCTTCTATACAAAAGAATGCTGCTTTAGTGTCTGAAGCTGCTTCTGCTTCTGAATCTCTTCTCAGTGAGGCAAATGATTTGATTAAAGCTATAGAATATTTTAAATTAAAATCTTAATTATATAATATTTTATTAAAATTATTTTTTTACGATTGAAATATATATGTAAATTATGTATAATATATTAGGAAATATTAGGGTTTTTTGTTAGAAATTCGAAATTAATTTAAAATATAGTAATGCCATTATTAGCGAATCGTATATTTAAATATTTAAAAATCTTTATAAATATATAGTTTTTATTTTAGTATAATTATTATAAAAAATTAATCTTATATAAAGGTTTAATTTATGTTTAAAAGAGTAAGTCTTCAGGTAAAAATTAGTTTAATTATATTAATACTATTATTGATAATGATTCCAATTATAATTATAAATAAAGTTGTTAAGACGGTAAAAAATGCTGCTGAAAGTGTTGCCCAAAGTGCTTCTATGGTTTCAGATGCTAAGGAATCTTTGAATAAAGTCGGAGCTATAGTATCAGACAGTGTGAATAAAATGAATGATGTATATGAAGCTAGTGCCAAAATAATGGATATTACTAAACTTATATAAGGAATAGCTTTTCAAACTAATATACTTGCACTTAATGCTTTGGTAGAGGCTGCTAGTTTATAACTTAAAAAATTGGTAATGGAATAATAATTACTGATTAATATTTTTTATTTTTTTCTGCATTGATATAGTGTTTCGCTCCCAAAATACATTATCAGTATAGCCTTGTATTTCTTTATTCTGTTCGGCAAGCTCTATTCTTTTTTCTGCCCAAGCACAATATGTTTTATGCTGTTCTATCCCTGAATAATTTCTGCCTAGCTTCTTGGCTACTACCGAAGTAGTGCCGCTTCCCAAAAAAGGATCAAATATAAAATCATTGGCATTTGAGCTGGCTAATATCAATTTAGCAATTAACTTTTCGGGCTTTTGTGTAGGGTGAGCAGTGTTCTCAGACATAGACCAATAAGGAACTGATATATCATCCCAAAAATTAGACGGACATGTATCTCTGAAATTTCCATCTTCTGTTTCTATCCAATCTTTGGGTTTCCCTTCTATTCGGTATGGAGCTATTACTTTTCTTCTTATCTTGACATCATCTACATTGAAAGTATATTTATTGGATAGGGTAGCAAACCAAATATCTTCCATTCCATTCTTCCAATTATTTTTTGCCCCTCTGCCTTTCTCTCTCTGCCAAGTGATTCTGTTTTGTATATTGAAATATTTATCTAAAACATTTCCTATTATAAGACTAGATTTCCAATCGCAGCATACATATATTGTGGCATTTTCTTTTAATATTGGAATAATGCTTTCTACCCATAGATGAGTGTATTTTTCATAGCTTAAATTATCTATATCTTTAAATTTAAAACCATGATAATTTTTGGATATATTATAAGGCGGATCAACTATCATTAAATCAGCTATATTTTTTTCTATTTTTTTTAATACATCAAAAGTATTTCCATTTATAGTTTTGTTTATAATATCTTCTCTTTTATATTCTGTTATATTTTCATTATCTATAATACATTTATTAAAGTAGAATTTTCCTTCTTCAGTATTTATATCAAAATCAATAGTTTTATTCTTAACTGATTTAACTTTTGTATTCATGTATTTTCCGCAATTATAAAATTATTCCCATTCTATAGTAGCAGGCGGTTTTGAAGATATATCATAAACAACACGGTTAATACCTTTTACTTCATTTATTATTCTGTTTGATATTATACCTAATACATTGTAGTCAATTTTAGCCCAATCTGCAGTCATAGCATCAACACTCTCAACAGCTCTAACAGCACAAACCTGCTCATAAGTTCTGCCGTCGCCCATAACACCAACACTTTTTACAGGAAGAAGCACAGCAAATGACTGCCATAATTTTCTGTAAAGCCCTGCCTTTTTTATTTCAGCAACAACTATATCATCAGCCTCCTGAAGTATTTTAACTCTCTCTTCTGTAATGTCTCCAAGTATTCTAACTGCCAAGCCAGGTCCTGGAAAAGGCTGTCTGTATACAATATCTTCCGGTAATTTTAATTCAAGCCCAATTTCTCTAACTTCATCTTTGAATAATTCTCTGAAAGGCTCTAAAAGTTCAAATTTCATGTCTTTAGGAAGTCCGCCTACATTATGATGGCTTTTTATCACTGCAGAACTTCCCCTTAATGATACACTCTCTATAACATCTGGATAAAGCGTACCCTGTGCTAAAAAGCCCACATTCTCTATTTTTTTAGCCTCATCACTGAATACATTTACAAATTCATGACCTATTATTTTTCTTTTTTGCTCTGGGTCTGTAACACATGCTAATTTATCCAAAAATCTCTTTGAAGCATCAACATATATCAAATCAATATTAAAATTATCTCTAAATACTTCTACTACTTTTTTGTCCTCATCTTTTCTTAAAAGACCGTTATTAACGAATATACATTTAAGCTGTTTTCCTATAGCTTTTTCTATTAATACAGCAGCCACTGAAGAATCAACTCCTCCAGAAAGTCCAAGTATTACATTTTTATCCCCTACTCTCTCTTTTATTCTATTAACCTCATATTCTATAAAAGAGCCCATATTCCAATTTTTCTCGCATTTACAAATATTAAATAAAAAGTTTTCTATAATTTTTATTCCATTTTCAGTGTGAACTACTTCAGGGTGAAACTGTATAGCATAAATATTTTTTTGTTTATTTTCTATAGCCGCAAGTTCTGTATTAGGAGTTTTTGCTATAAGTTCAAAACCTTCTGGTATAGATTTTATACTATCTCCATGGCTCATCCATACTATATTTTTTTTATCAAATGATTTGAATATGCTTTCATGATTAGTTATTTCAATTTCTGCTTTTCCATATTCTCTTTTTGAAGCACTTTCAACTTTTCCGCCCATAGAATATACTATTATCTGCATACCGTAGCATATACCAAGTATTGGAATACCTAATTCAAATAATGCTTTATCAACTTTAGGGGCATCTTCTTCATATACACTTGAAGGACCTCCTGAAAGTATTATTGCTTTAGGATTAAATTCTTTTATAAAATCTATTGAAACATGAAAAGGGTGTATCTCTGAATAAACATTCAATTCCCTTATTCTTCTTGTAATAAGCTGAGTAAATTGTGAGCCGAAATCTAGTATTAAAACCTTATCTATATTGCTTTGCATATATTTCCTCTTTTATGAAATGCGATTAATTGAATAATATTATACCAAAATAATAAAATTTCAATTAATAGTTATCATAATATAAAATATACATTAAAATTTTTTACTATGCACGGTAAATTGATTTTTTGTATAATTAAATTGCATTACTTATATTATTTATTTTGTATAAAAGGTTAATCGTGCGTTAATTAGCACATCAAGTTTAAAAAAATATAGGGTGGGTGTTCTAATTCATATTAAAGCAATAAATATAAATAAAATTATAAATCCAAAATTAATCATTAAATATAAAGGGTGGGGTATTAGAATAAAGTTAAAAATCTATTTACATTCCCCGCCCTTTATACTTTATTGTTTAATTTGAATTTTTAATTCTATTTATATCTGATACCTATATATAAAAACATGCCCGCCCAAGTTTTACTTAAATTTATAGTTTTATATTATTATCTTTTTAATATATTAATTTCCAAATTTCATTCCTAAATTAAAAGCTATTTCAAAACTAGAAAAACCGTATTTTTTGATATTATAATTGTCATAGTAACCAACAGCACCGCCTCCAACACTTGGATATCCGCTGTATATTTTTTGATAATCTTCATAAGACATATTAGCAATATCATAGAATATATCAAAATTATATATTAAACTTACACCAAATAAAAAAGCTATTTTCTCATTAAAATAAAAATAATCATCTATCTGAAGTTTTATATATGGTATAAACGGATAATCAAATTTTCTTTTTATATCTTTGAATGAATATTTTTCTGCCAAATGACTTTTATAATTTTCATCAGCATTATTATTCATTGTATTATAATATCCACCAGATAATGCTATTTTCATTCCAAAGCCTATACCTATATTAAGCTCCATTTTACCTTCATAGTTTGGATTAATATTTTTTAGCAAAGATGTAAGATTAACAGCATATTTGGGCATTAATCCTATATTTAATGTATGAAAAACTAAATTCTGAGCCGCACTATATATTTGATTGTTTCAATAATTATTATCAGTTTGGGCTTTAAATCTAGAAGCGAAATCAAGTCTTGAATAGCCTATTTCAGTTAATATACTTATAGCATTATTTTCATTTATATTGAATCTATACCCAAAATTTCCAGTAACCCCAATATTAAAACTCATATCTGATTTAGTTGTATCTATATAAATATTTCTGACAAAATTCCATTTAGGATCCTCTATATTAGGAAATGTAGAAGTAATGCCTATTGGTACATATATACTAGCTTCAAATTATGTAAATGCCGATTTAGTAAATAGTGAAATAAATATTAAAACTGATAACACTATTTTTTGCATGCAAACTCATTTAATTTAGTTTTATTAAAAATGAATGTTTTATCTTATATTTAAAAACTTAAAAAATATATACTATAAATTTATAGGTTTATCAATTTTTTATTTCTCACTGTAAAAATAACCCAAAAGTGCGGGTATGAAATTATTTCAAAACCATACTGATTTTATATTTAAGGTAAATTATAAATTTTAGTTAAAATATAGCATTTAATATTTTATTCTTTGTGTTAATAAAAGAATTATGTCAATAGATATAAAAATATATTTACATACCCCGCCCTTTAAAGTTTTTTATTTTTTTAGAATATAGAATTTTTAATTACTTTATAGTCTAATTAGAAAAAGCATGCCCGCCCAAGTGCCCATTAATTAAACAATATTATGTTAATTAAAATATGTTAATTCTCTTTTATTACTTTTTTATTTGGTTTTCGTTTTTTATTCTGCATGTTTGGTATGGGAAAGCTATATTACAAAAATAGTATAAATCTTAAAAAATAATTTAATAAAATAAATTTTGATATATAATTATTATAGATTTAATATATAATAATTAATGATTCAAATGAAAAAATAATAAATGATAAAAAACAGGCTTTAGAAAATTTAAAGAAATATCAAGGCAGATTGCCTGAAAATTTTTATTATAAAAAAGAACTAGAAGAATATAGAGATGAAAAGAATTTTAATTGATACTAATGTAATTTTAGACTATTTAATGAACAGATAGCCATTTTTTGAAAATTCTAAAAAATAATAGACTTATGTGTTAATAATATTATAGATGTTATATAGCAGAATATACAATAACTAATTTATTTTATATACTTTTATAATATTGTTTATACACTGTTATATTTAAAAAGATTTTTATATGAAATTAATAAAATTATTATTTGAGTTGTAAATTTAATAAATAATAGAGGCAATATGTCAGAGAATAAAACATTAAGCAAAGAAAAGATAGCTAAATCATCATTAAAAATGTCATTGGTAACAACAGTAAGCAGAGTATTTGGGCTTGTAAGAGATCAGATACAGGCGGCTTTGCTTGGTACTACATTCATAGCAGATGCTTTTGCAATAGGATTTATACTTCCAAATTTATTGAGGCGATTATTTGCTGAAGGTAATATGGTCGCTAGCTTTATACCTGTATTTACTGAACTTGAAAAAGAAAAAGGTATTGAAGAATCAAAGAAATTTTTTAGGGCAGTTTTTACATTATTAGGATTAATATTGATAGTTGTTGTATGTATTGGTATAATAATATCCCATTTGCTTGTTAGAATACTTTATAAATCAGCACATAACAATATAGAGGCACTTAATCTAGCATCGGATTTATCAAGAATAATGTTTCCTTATCTTTTTTTTATATCTTTAGCAGCTTTAATGCAGGGCGTACTTAATATAAGAGGTTATTATTCCATATCAGCAGCTAGTCCTATACTTCTAAATACTGTAATTATATCTATGGCATTGTTCTTTAAATTCTTTCTGCCTGATTTTTTTAATAATATGGCTTATGTATTCGCCTTTGCAGTATTGCTTGGAGGATTTGTTCAATTTGCATATCAAATGCCTTTTGTATATAAACAAGGTTTTAGTTTCAAGCCTTATTTTCATTTTAAAGAACCTTATGTTTTAAAGATGATAAAATTATTTGCTCCCGGTATTTTTGGGGCTAGTATATATCAGATAAATTTGCTTGTTTCTACGGCATTTGCAGGAGCTATAGGAGAGGGCAGGGTTTCAGCTGTTACTTTTGCTACTAGAATACATGAATTTGTTTTAGGTGTTTTTGCTGTAAGTGTTGCAACAGTTATGCTTCCTACTTTAAGTAAATTAATAGCCGACAATAAAAAAGATGAGGCTGTTGAGAATTTAGGTTATTCTTTGAGGTTAGTTGCTTTAGTTACTATTCCTGCAACTTTCGGATTTGTGGTATTGGGCAGAGAAATTGTGAGAATGATATTTGAGTATGGAGCTTTTTCTTCAAAATCTACATATTTAGTATCAAGTGCTTTAAGGTATTTATCTATATCATTATTTTTTGTGGCAAGCTATAGAATACTTGTACAGTCATTTTATGCTATGAAAGATATGAAAACTCCCGTATATGTAGCATTTTTTACATTTATTATCAATGCTTTTAGTAATTATTTATGTGTTTATATATTTAAATTCGATATTATAGGAATATCTATATCAAGTGTTGTTGCAAATATTGTATCTTTTTGTATACTATATATATTGCTTATAAAGAGAATGGCAGTGAAATCGATAATAAATAAAAAAATAGAGGTTTTAAAGACATTGGCTGCTAGTTTGTTTATGGCGGCTTCTGTTTATGGAATGAAATATTATTTATTATCCGGCAATGCAGATTCTAGGATATTTTTTATATTAAAAGTATTTGCAGTAATATTATTAGGAGTAGTCTTTTATTCTATAATAAATATTATATTAAGAAATGATGATTTTGTTTCTTTTATTAATATGTTTAAAGGCAGATTATCAAGAAAGTTTATAAAAAAATAATATATATCATTCTTAATAATAACTCAAAAATATCCGACAATTTAAGTAATAATTTTTTTTATTTAATATAAGGTTTTTTCTATGAGTTTAAAAAATAAGGTACTTTTATTAGTTATTATAGTTGTAATTTTAGCATTATCTCCAACAATTTTTATAAACACTAAAACAAATAGAGAGGCATTATATAATTCTGCGATGAATATTTCACAGAACTATTTTTATGATGTATCTTCTACTTTTGATAATATATTTAATTCAACTACGGTAGGTACTGTTTCTTTGGCAGATATAGCTACTGTATCTTATGATTTATACTCTACAGGAACTGTTACTGATGTTGCTACTAATTTAAGATCGGTAATATATAGATTCCATAAATCTCAATTAGGTTTGCATCATGTTATAGCAAATGGTATATATTTTGAACCTGATATCATAGCTAATAATCCTTATATGAGAGGTCTTTATTCTCTGTATTTGTATGATGTAGGAAATACTGGTAATATGCAGCCGAAAATAGAAAGTGCTGTAGATAATTATAATAAAGAGGAATTTTATTATTTAGCTATTCCTGAAACTTGGAATAGAGAAGCTAAAAGACCTAGAACTATTTATTACTCTTCTCCATATTTGAAGAATATTGATAAGCCTCAGAAAGTTATTTCTTTTTCTTCTCCAATATATTCTACAGTTAATGATAATCTTATAGGAGTTGCTTTATCAGATGTTTCTTTGGAAATAGTTCATGAAATGTTTACAAATATAGTAAAGACAGGACCTTTTAATACTGTTATATTCGATTCTAGAGATAGGAAAATAGTTTATCATGATAATCCTAACTATATATTAAGTGATTTAAAAGATATAGAATGGATTAATAATTTAATAAATAACACAACATTTTATACTAATACTAGAATAATGGAAAATTATAAAGTTGGAGATAATACTTATACATTGTTATTTAAACAGTTTGATAATGGTTTTTATAATATATTTATGTATGTTCCTACAAGCTTTTTCTATAATGTATTAGTTACAACTAATAATACAATATTCTTTATATTAATAGTTGCGATTATAGTAATAATAGTAGTTTTGAATATTACTATTCCTATATCATTAAAGCCTTTGGATAGAATATCTCAGGAATTAGAATCCGGTGTATTTGATAATAATATATTTGTTAATGTAAGTAAGATTAATTCTAGGGACTCACTTGGAGATTTAAGTACTTGGATAAGAATATTTTTTGATATGGTTCAGCATGTATTTTCAAGTGTATCAAAAACTCTTAAAGTATCAAAAGAACAAAGCAATGCTTTAAAAGTTAAGATGGCGGATATATCTGAAGCGGCTGGTTCTATGACTGAGTCTGTAAGTATGATAATAGATAATATATCATCTCAGCAAACCGAATTCAAACATGTAGAAACAAGTAATTTAGAAATATATAAAATTATAGCTTCAAGTTTGGCAGAATTAATTTCTATAGATGATATGACTAATAATCTTCAAAGTAAAATTGATGATCAGTCTGTAAGCATAAATCAAATTAATTCATTAACTATGACCATGCAGAAGGATATGCAGGAAGTGTCTGTTTCTGTGGGTAAGGCTAAAGAAGAATCAGAACATGTTGTAGCTTTGGCAGAGGATAGCAAAGAAAAAATAGTAAAAACAGAGAATATTACAAAATCATTAATAACTTCTATAAGAGGTATTACAGACTTTGTAAACTCAACTATTGATATATCTCAGCAGACAAATATGTTAGCGATGAACGCTGCTATTGAGGCAGCACATGCCGGCGAGCAAGGTAAAGGTTTCGCTGTTGTTGCTGAAGAAATTAGAAAATTGGCTACTACAACAAATTTACAGTCTGAAAAAGCTTGGAAAATATTAAGAGATATAGAAAAAGAAATGAATCAAATTATGTCAAGTATGACAGAAAGAATAATAACTACAGAAGATATGTTAGCTAAACTTCAAAATTTTGTTAATACTATGACTAAAGTAAAAAAAGTAGCAGATGAAAAATGTGATTCTACAAAAGAAATAAGCGTATCAATAGAAAGTCTGCATGATGCTGTAAAAGATATTAAAGAACAATATACTAATTTGCATGGCAGAATATCCGTAGCTAAAGATGATTTAGTAAATCTTTCTGATTTCTCTAAGAAAAATGATGAGGCTATGAAACTCGTATCTGAAAATAGCGATGATATAGTTTCTAAAACACAGGATATGGGAAATCATATAGGAAATGTATTTGGACTTATAAAAGAAATAGAACAGCTATCTAATGTTGCAAGCGATTCTATGGATATGTTAGAAAAAGAAATGTCCAATTATGTTATAAAAGATTTTGAGGATGTTATTAAAGAAAAAATCAAAATTATTAATGAAGGAGATAGAGCATACAGCAGACAGGCTTTTGTTAAAAGTATTTATAAATTTGTTGTAACTACTTTCGGAAAAGATAAATTCAGCCATCTTTTAGAGCAAATGCCTGATGAATGTAAAGATATATTCAAAGATGTTAAAAAGACTAAATTTAGAAAGAAATATCCTTTATCTACATCTTGTTTCATACCTATGACTTCAATAATGGATGAGTTTTATGATGGGGCTAGAGAAGGTATAAGAGAAAAAGCTAGATATGATTTTAAAAAGTTTAGTTTTGTGAAAAAATTATTTATCAAGATTGCTAAAAAGAATTCTTTAGCTGATGTTTTTGTTAATTTCAGTAAGAAAATGTTTAAAAATATTCATATAGAGGTGGTTAAAGCAGAAAAGAGACGCATTATTTACCATCTTCATTATTTCCCTAATTATGATTCTATGATAGAAACTTATTTTGATGAAATAATAAAAAATATATTTAGATTTAAATATCCTAATGGTTCTAAGGTAAGAATGACCAAGTCTATAAGTAAAGGTTATATTTATACTGAATATATAGTAACTTGGTAATTATCATAAAATATAAGGTCTGAATCTTTAATGGTTCAGACTTTTTTATTACTAATATATTTTTAATCATTTCCGATATAATTAATGATATAATTTTATTATAGGAAATGTATATTATGAATATAACTGATAAATATAATTTAAGTATGGGCAGTGCCAATTTGACTAAATTAGAAAATGCTAAAAAACAATATGGAAATACTAAATTCTCTATAGATGATGCTAATACAGAAAATGTTAATGAGGCAGTATCTAAATATAATAAAGATTTTGAAAAAAAGCGTCTAAGACAAGTATCCGAAGACTTTGAAGCTTTGATGATTAATCAAATGCTTAAAGAGATGAGAAAAACTGTAAATAAAAGCGGTTTAATAGACGGAGGTATGGCAGAACAGATATTTGAGGATATGCTTTATGATGAGTATGCAAAAGAATTCTCAAAAACAAAAACTTTTGGTCTTGCTGATATCATATATAATCAAATGGAAAAATATGTATAATATAGTTTTAATTTATAAGCATAATAATTTAATATTATGATAAAAATTTTAAAACTTATATTAATATCTTTTATAGCATTTTTTATAAATTCTGACAGTAATAAATATTCTGATATATATTCTATTTCTATAGATGAATTATGTATGATTAGAAATGTTACAGGGTTTCCATGTCCCGGATGCGGAATGACAAGAGCACATATAGAAATGTTGAAATTAGATTTTAAAAAGGCGTTTTATTATCATCCGCTGTTCATATTTCCAAGTATTATTTTCTTTGCAGTAATTTTTAGAAAAAGATTCAAAATTGCAAATTATATTTATCATAATAATTACATTATAATCTCTATATTATTAATTTTTATAATAGTCTATATTGTTAGATTTGTATTACTATTCCCAAATGAAGAGCCTTTTACATATAATTATGACAGTAAATTTTACAAAGCATTCACAATTGTAAAAAATATTCTTAAATAATTATATTATGTAAATTTATTTTATGAATATTAATTTTTCAAATTTCTATTTTATTGGTTTAATTCTATATATTTTTTAACTATATAAAAAACAAGATAGGAATTAAAAATATGCCTGTATTTTTATTGATATTGCTATATATGTTTCTGTCTTTTCATATTTATGCAGAAGATGAAAATACATTTGATTATAAAATCATAGAAGAGGAAACAAATGAGATTCAAGCATCTCATAAAGAAAAAGGATTTCTTTTAGACAGATCAATCAATATAAGTAAAAATCAAATAAAATCTTCTAAAGCAAAAAATACAGCAGAATTAATAAAAGAATATTGCGGCATAGATATAAAAAATAAAACGGTATATTCGCAGTCTACATTTATATTGAATGGAAGAGTACTCAATAATGAAGAAAAAAAAGTATATTTATTTCTATATAATAAAGACGATATAGACTCAATTTATATAGATTATTACGGATCAATAGGAAGTATTGTATATAATATTTTAAGTAAGAAATATTCTAAATCTGAAGAGCTTTTGTATGTGAATTTATTAAAAGATGTTCAGATGGAATCAGATAAAACTATTAAATATGTAAAAACGCAGACTAATGAAAGTAAGTCTTCTGGAAAGATGAATTTACTTGAATATAATCTAAAGAATCAAAATAACAGTTCATTGAAATTCAATTTAGATACTTCAGGAGAGGAGAGAGGATTTAGCAGCAGGAAAAGTAAAACAGCTGATTTCAGATCATATATAAATGGAGATGTAGATTTTAAATTAAATCCGGTAAAACAAATAAGTTTAACAGGAAAGTATTTTGTTAATATGCAGACAGATATTGCAATGCTTAATAAAGGTTATACTAATAATATAAAAAATCAGAATATTTATCAGGGAGGAAATATAGGCATATCATTAAAGCCGCATGATATAGTTACTCTGGAGGCTTTGTATTTTATAAGTTCTAAAAAAGATTTACTTACAAATAATAATCAATATCTTACAACACAGGGGAGTAGAACTAGTATAATATTTAATATACCAATAAAGGATATTAGTTCAACTATAAGAATAAAGGGGAATTATTCATATTTGGTTGGTAAAAATTTATATAATGTAAGTGTAAATAATAATGATTTACCCGGACTTCCAAGACATCAATTCAATACTTCATTAGAATATATATATAGCCAAAATAGCGATTTTGAATCAAGCATACTTTTTAATGTACAATATATAGGAGATCAATATAATAATACAACAAAATCTGAAGTTGATAAATCATATACTACTTTTGATATTATAAGTTCCTTTGTATTTAAGAAATATACATCATTAAAGTTTGGAGTTAAAAATGTATTAGATGTTAAATATGAAACTATTAAAGGTTATCCTATATCAAGCAGAGAATACTTTGTAAATGTAACATCAAAATTAAGATAATAATATAATTCAATATTTACTTATTTTTCATAAAATAGTATAATGACAATATTATGAAAAAGACATTTCTTATTATTGACGCTTTTGGTATACTTTACAGATACCATTTTATTTTTTTGAAAAGACCTCTTTTAAACTCTAAGGGGCAGAATGTTTCATCTATTAATGGTTTTATGAGAACTTATTTCTCGCTTATTAATACATATCCGGCAGAATATGTTGCTATAGCTTTGGATAGTTCGAGAAAAACTTTCAGAAATGAAATATATAAAGAGTATAAAGAGAATAGAGAGAGCATGCCTGATGATTTAAGGAGTCAGATACCTATACTTTATAATCTTATAGATGCTTTAGGTATATCAAGGATAGTTCTTGACAATTATGAGGCCGATGATATAGTAGGCACTATTGCTGAAAAAAACAAAAAAGAGAATATAAAGACTATTATTTATTCTCCTGATAAGGATATACTTCAGCTTGTTTGCGATGATGTAAGAGTTGTTGCAAGCAATAAAGATAATGAACTTATGGAGTATGATGCTCAGGCAGTTAAAGAAAAAAGGGGAGTTTATCCTAATCAAATAATAGATTTGCTTTCTCTTATGGGAGATGCTTCTGATAATATACCGGGAGTTAAAGGAGTAGGGGAGAAAACTGCTTTAAAACTTCTCGAAGAATATAAAAGTTTAGATGGAATATATGAAAATATTGATTCCATTAAAGGAAAAGTTCAGGAAAAATTAATTGAATCAAAAGATATGGCATATATGAGCTATAAACTTGCTACTATTGAAAGAGATATTAAAGATTTTAATTTAGATTATAATGAGATAGCAAGCAGTAAAATAAATATTGATGAAGTTAATAAAATATTAGATGAATTAGAATTAAAGCAAATAAGAGATAAAATCAATTCATATATATATGGTTCTTCTTCCGCTAAAAAAGAAGAAAAAGTAAAAATTTCTGATGAAAAAATAAATAATAATGATAATCAAAATAAAGAAAGTCCTATACTTAGTGCTAAAGATAATAAAGCAAGTTATTATTTAATAGAAAATGAAACCGAACTTCAAAATCTTTTAAATGATATTAACAGTAAAAAGCTTGTATGTATAGACTTTGAAACTACAGGGCTTGATGTATTTAAAGACGCTATTATAGGAATTTCTTTTGCTATGAAATCTAATGAAGCATTTTATTTAGATTTAAGCGGCAGAACGAAAATAGATAAAGAAAAATGTATGAATCTTGTATTTGATACTTTAGCAAAAGAAGATATAAAGGTTATAGGGCATAATCTTAAATATGAGTACAAGATGATGAGGGCTATAGGCAAAAGTATAGGCAATATGTACTTTGATACTATGGTGGCGGCATATTTGATTAATCCTACAAGAGGAAGATATAATATGGACGATTTAGCTATTGGCTATCTTTCATACAATACTATCAAATACAGCGATTTAACTGATAATGCTAAAAAGACATTATTAGATGTACCTTTAAAAGATGTTGTTGAATATGCTTGTGAAGATGCTGATGTAACATTTAGATTTTATGAATGTTTTGCTCCGCTTTTAAAAACTCATAATCTTGAGGAATTATTTTTTAATATAGAAATGCCTTTGGTTAGCGTACTTGCCGATATGGAATTTGACGGAGTATATATAAGCAGCGAAAGAATGAAAGCTTTATCTGATGAGTATTCTTCACTATTAGAAAAGACTAAAAAGAAAATATACGAAGAGGCTGGTGAAGAGTTTAATTTGCAGTCTCCTAAACAGCTTGAGTATATATTATTCGATAAAATAGGAATACCTCCTACCAAAAAAACAAAAACAGGATTTTCTACCGATGAGGAAGTATTAACAGAGCTTTCTCAAAAGTATAAGATAGCTGAATATATGCTTACATACAGAAAATATGCAAAATTAAAAAATACTTATCTTGATGTATTTCCTACTTTAATAAATGAAAAAACAGGAAGAATACATGCTTCATTCAATCAAACTGTAACAGCAACAGGAAGATTATCATCATCAGAACCTAATTTGCAGAATATTCCTGTTAGAGGAGAAGAAGGCAGAGAGATAAGAAATACATTTATACCGGAAAAAGGTAATTTACTTATAGCAGCAGACTATTCGCAAATAGAATTAAGATTATTAGCACATTTCAGTAAGGACCCGGCATTAGTAGAGGCATTCAAAAATAATGATGATATTCACAGAAAAACAGCAATGAAAATATATTCTGTAAGTAAAGATCATGTAACTGCCTCAATGAGAAATATTGCTAAGATAATAAATTTCTCTATCATTTATGGTAAAACAGCATTCGGACTTTCAAAAGAGCTTGGAATAAAACGCAAAGAAGCTGAAGATTTTATAAAGGGATATTTTTCTACTTATTCAAGAGTGAAGCCTTTCTGCGAAGAAGTTGTTGAGGAAGTAAGAAATAAAGGCTATGTACGAACTATGTGCGGAAGAATTAGAGATTTATCAAAGACTATTAATTCTTCAAATGCTATGGCTAGAAATGAGGCTGAAAGAATGGCGTTAAATACTCTTATTCAAGGAAGTGCAGCTGATATGATAAAGGTTGCTATGGTTGCAATACATAAAGAGTTTAAAAATCATTTAAAAACTGCCAAAATAGTTATGCAAGTTCATGACGAATTAGTAGTAGAAGTTTCTGAAAAAGAGGCAGACAAGGCTATGACTATAATGAAAGAAATAATGGAGCATTCTGTAAAAACTAATGTTCCTATAACCGTTGATATACATAAAGGTATGAGCTGGGGAGAGGTTCATTAATAATATCAAAAATATTTTGAAATGAAATCTTTTTCAAAACTTTCAAAAGACGATATTTTTATATCTTTGAAATAACGGTTTTTATAATCTGTTGTCAATCTGGCACAATCTTCATTCATATTAACTCTATTTCTATTTTCTTTATTTTCTGAAATATTGTTTTCTGAATTTTCATTTGCTATTAGATAATAGTATATATTTAACTCTAAAATAGAATTAAATTTAATATTTGCATCTATCATTTTATTAATTATTTTATGTATTGTTATTAAACTTTCTATGCCTTTTAATTTTATTTCATTTTTTAATTTTTGCTTAAAATCTTTACTGTTTTCTGAATTTATTAATAAAGATGTATTTTTAAATTCTATTAAATATATTATATTATCTTGTATATGTATCATATCGGCTGATTTTGGTCTGTTATTCTTTTTTATATTAAAAGTTATTTTATCAAAATCAAAAACTTCTGTATCCGAATTTATTTTGCTTATATCTTTATCAAAATCTTTGCATACTTCTGATATCTTATCTTTACAATTATTAAAATCTGTATTTAATATGTTATTTAATTGATTTGTAATATAGTTTATTTGTTCTGATGTCATTTTTTAGCTTCGTTCCATAATGTATCTTCATCTAATTTTCTGTAAGCATCGGCTAAAGTTTTGTATATGCTTTCTATATCATCATTAATATTTTTTATTACAGCATAATCATCATCTTGTTTTTCACTTAAATAAAAGTTCGTTTTATCAGCAATTTTCTCTGACTTTTCAGAATACTTTTGTATAGCTTCTATAAAGTATGGGCTATGAGAATTAATTAAAATTTGTATATCCAATTCTTCAGCCATTTTAACCATAAGTTTAGCATATTCAATCTGCCATTTTGGGTGCAAATGCACTTCAGGTTCATCTAGTATTAAAATATGCTTATCATTAAAAACTCCAGATTTAAGCAGCAAATCTATTATAGCAAAAGATTTTATACCAACAGCAGTATTTGAAAGTTCTATATAATTGTTATTTTTTAGGAATATTAATATATTTTTTACATCATCATATTCTATAAATCCATTGATATTTTTTGTTATACTATCTGATAATTTTTTTGTTTTATTTAATTCTTCAAAAAGAAAATAATTATTATCTGTAATATATTTATTTCTATTTTCAATTATTTTTTTACTTAAATCTATTAAATGATTATCAACCGTATATTTTTTTAATTTATAAGGTGTAATGTAATTTTCTATTATGTTAAATATAAATGGAGTTTCTATATATGTTATGTCAGATGCATATACATTTCCTATTAATTCATCATCATCAAATTTGTTATTTATAATATCTATGTTTATAATTTTATTATTATCTTCCAAAATAGATATATTCGATTTTTTCAGCATTAAAAGATTGTATATTATTTTTTAATTCATTTAATATATGCTGCTTGATACTGTAATATTTTATTTCATTAATATTTGGCTGATGTTTTAGTATATTAAAATATTCTTTTATATCTTCTTCTATACAGTTATATAAATCATATGCTTGAAGAGTATTTTTATAATCTTCAAATATATGATAATGTTTATCCAAATTATCAATATTAAAATCAAAAAAACTTATTATTTCATTTATTTTTTCTTGAAAATCATTAATATCTAATTTATTTTTTCTAATTAAATAGTTTTCATCATTCATTTTTTTGATGAATTCATTTTCTAATTTTCTTACTATATTTCTTGTTATTGGGGATATTTTTATTTCTTCAACATATTCTTTATAATTTTTTTCAGCATTATTCAGGCCAGCAACAACAGCATATAAAGCCTTTCCTACCGTACTTTTTCCTGTATCATTTTCTCCTGCTATCAAAGTAAGTCCGTCCAATATGATATCAGCCTCTTTTATCATTCCAATGTTTCTTAATTGAAGTTCCATATTAATTCCAAGTTATTATTAAATGATTTATGATATTATAATATAGTAAAAAATTATTTTGTAAAACCTTTAGTCTTTTCAAAGAGTTCTATGTATTGCTTTATACCTCTAGCAGTTGCTTTTACCATTTTTAATCTTGTTTCTTTAGTATTCATAAGTTTGGCGTCAGTTGGGTTTGTGATAAATCCTAATTCTATTAATGTTGAAGGCATTACAGCACCTTTTAATACATAAAATAAAGCATTTTGTACAGGTCTTGTTCTTCTAGCAACTCCTGATATTTTAAGAACCTCTTCTGTAATTGATTCTGCTAATAATTTACTTTCTTTTTGATACTGCTCTACAAGCATGTAATTATGTGTAATTTGAGAAGAATCATTTTCATACTTGGAGGTATCTATATTATCAAATTTTACTAAAGCATCATTTTCAAACATCGACACAGCTCTGGCATATTCGCTTGATTCCTGAGCACTAACAAAATAAGCCTCAAAACCTCTAGCACTTGTACTGAATGAAGCATTCGCATGCACACTTACAAATAATGCATTTTTAGATTTATCAGTATTTATTTTAGCAGCCTCATTTGCTATCTTAAAGCGATCTTCAAGTGTAGGATATATATCATTAGTACGCGTTAAGACTATTTTTACATCGGGAAGTAATTCTTCTAACTCTTCTTTTAATTCTAAAGAAAAAGATAGAACCACATCTTTTTCAAATAATTTATTTACTCCAATAGCACCGGGGTCTTTTCCGCCATGTCCGGGATCTATAATTATTGTAGATATAGTTTTTTCATTAAATTTACTTACCGCAGGATTAAAAGCTTCTTTCAAATCCTCCACTTTTATATTTAGATTATTTAGTTTTATTTTATCATTATTTTGTGCATAAACTAAATAAGTATTAAACAGAGCTAATACAATAATGAAAAATAATGTTATTCTTCGTCTTCTTTTATCTCCTCTGAATAACCGCAATCTTCCTTGATACAAACTTTAAACAATCCTTTGTTTTTAATATTCTTCTCAACCATCAGTCCGCCGCATTTAGGACAAGGCTCCTGAAGAGGTTTATCCCAGCTTACAAAATCGCATTTAGGATAATTGGAACATCCGTAGAATTCTCTTCCTCTTTTTGATCTTTTTAAAGTAATATCTCCGCCACATTTAGGACATACTCCGAAAGGTATTCCTTTAGTATTTTTACATTCAGGAAATCCGGAACATGCTATGAAATATCCGTATTTTCCAAGTCTTTTAATCATTTTCTTGCCGCATTTCTCGCATACAAAATCTGTTTCTTCATTGAAAAAGTCTTTCATATTGTTAATATTTTCAGTAGCTGTTTTCAATGTATCCAAAAAATGAGGATAGAATTCTTTTAATATATTATTCCATTCTATATTATCGTCTTCTATTTTATCAAGTTTACTTTCCATGTCGGCTGTGAAATTAATATTTACAAGTTCTGGGAAGTTTTCGCTTATAAGTTCATTAACAAGTTTTCCCAATTCTGTAGGTATTAACTGTTTTCCTTTTCTCTGTACATAATGCCTTGATATTATTGTTTTGATAGTAGGAGCATAAGTAGAAGGTCTTCCTATTCCAGATTCTTCTAATATTTTAACGAGCGAAGCATCTGTATATCTTGGAGGAGGCGTAGTGAAATGCTGCTGAGGATTATTTTCAACAAATTCACATACATCATCTTTTGATAAATTAGGCATTTTTGAAGCCTTTTCTTTATCTTCTTTATCTATTGTAAGAACTTTCATAAATCCGTCAAATTCTATTTTTGAGGAAGAAAGTGAAAACTCACAGTCTCCTGCTGTTATTATCGCTCTTGTATTTTTCATTTTTGCAGGAAGCATTTGAGAAGATACAAATCTCTCCCATATAAGTTTATACAGTTTATATTGATCTGTTTTTAAATATTCTTTTATAGTGTCAGGTGTTAAAAATACATTAGTAGGTCTTATAGCTTCGTGTGCATCCTGAGCATTCTTTTTTACTGAGTATGTAGGGGCTTCTGCAGGTAAATAATTACTTCCATACTCTTTACCTATAAACTCTCTTGCCTGTTCCTGAGCTACAGGAGATATTCTTACACTGTCAGTACGCATATAAGTTATTAAACCTGTTGCCTCTCCTGCAATGTCAACACCTTCATAAAGGGATTGAGCTACCTGCATAGTTTTTGAAGCACTGTATCCTAATGCACTGCTTGCCGCCTGCTGAAGTTTACTTGTTGTATAAGGAGCTCCAGGATTTCTTAATCTGTCTTTTATTTCTATACCTGAAACTGTGTATGTTTTATCTTTAAGATACTCCATTATATCTTCAACATCTTGTTTTGTTTTTAAATCTGGTTTTTCACCTTTATATTTTTGAAGGTCTGCTAAAAACTCTTTATTTTTATGCTTTAAAAATACTCCGAATGTCCAATATTCTACTGGTACAAAAGTTTCAATTTCATCTTCTCTGTTGCATATTATAAGCAGAGCAACATTCTGTACGCGTCCTGCTGAAAGTCCTCTTTTAATCTTATCCCAAAGCAAAGGACTAAGATTATAACCAATAAGTCTGTCTAATACTCTTCTTGCCTTTTGTGCATTTACCTTTGAAATATCTATGTCTCTAGGCTTATCAATGGCCTCCTTTAATGCATCTTTAGTTATCTCATGAAAAACTATTCTCTTTATAGGTACAGCAGAATTAACACCTCTTATTTTATTTCCTATATGCCAAGCAATGCTTTCTCCTTCTCTATCATCGTCGGCTGCTAGTAAAACTTCTTCTGCCTTTTTAGCTTCTTTTTTTAAATCATTTAATATTTTAGCTCTTCCTCTTATTGTAATATATTCTGGTTCAAATCCATGATCAACATCTATAGCTAGTCTGCTTCTAGGCAAATCTATTAAATGCCCCATTGATGACATTACAAGATAATCAGAGCCCAAATATCTATTAATAGTTTTAGCTTTTGCTGGAGACTCCACTATAACAAGTTTTTTCTTTTTTGATTCTTTCCTGCCCCTTTTAGCTGGTGTTTTTTTTGCTTTTTCTTCTGTTATTGTATTAGACATAGTTAAATCTCCTTATTTTATATCCTAAAAAGTTATATATAATTAATATTTATTTTTCTATAGTATAATATTTCCCAGATAACTGCTTTATTACACCCTTAATTTCAAGCTGCATCAAAATAGATGCAGCAGTATGTACTTTTATATTGCTCTCTTCCACTATATCATCTATATGTATTTTATCAGATTTACTTATTATATTATAAAGTGAAGTTTCATCATCATTCAAACTGCTGATAAGCTCATTAACTTTCTTATTATGTTTTTTATTAGTTTCTTGAGTTTCTTCTTTATGTTTTTTATTTTCTTTTTTCTCTTTACTTTCTTCTTTTTTATTTTTTTCTTTTGATTTAATACTTATATCGCCGCCTTCAAAATATTTTAATTTCATCTTCAAATAATCATCATCATTTGAAAATATAGAATCAAAATCTTCTAGTATATCCATAATGCTGTATGCTATTTTAGCACCATCTTTATATAATTTGTGATTACCAAAATAAGCACTGTTTTTTTCATCATAAGGCGCTATATAAACATCTCTTCCCTGATTAAGAGCATAATCAACTGTTATCAAAGCACCAGACTTGCTTGCAGCTTCAACCATAACAACAGCATATGAAAGTCCTGATATTATTCTGTTTCTTCTAGGAAAATTAATTCTGTCTGGTTTCCTTCCTATTTCAAACTCGCTTACTATTACACCTTTTTCTATTAATTTATTATATATTTTTAAGTTTTCAGAAGGATAAACATTATCTATTCCGCTTCCTAAAACTGCAGCCGTATTAACAAGTGATGATATAGCCCCAAGATGTGCCTCTCTATCAACTCCCTTAGCCATTCCGGAAACAACTGTTATATTTAAAGATGATAATTTACTTGCAAGTTCAAAAGAATATTTACGGCTTTCATTTGTAGGCTCTCTTGTACCTACTATAGCTATAGCATTTCTTCTTAGTTTTTTTAAATCTCCCTTGTAATAAAGTATATAAGGAGGATTATCTATTTGTTTTAAATTAAAAGGATATTCTTCATCAAATAAACTTAATATTCCTATACCATAATTTTTTGATTTTTCTACTATTGTATTTGCTTTATCTAATATTTCATTTTTATCAAAGCTGCCTATTTGAGATTTAAATTTTTTTTCTAATAATTCCTTTATATTTTCTTCTTTATCATCAAAAATATTTTCTACAGATTCATAATGATTAATAAGCTCGGATATTCTTTTATCTCCTACTTTATCAATTTGATTTAAGGCAATCAAATAAGTTTTAATATCATAATTCTTACTCAATTTTGCTGTCCTATAATTTGCTCAATATTTTTTAAAACCGTTTCTTTTATATTATTTTCAACAGGAAGATTGAGTATTTTTCTGTATGCAGCTACTGCTTCATTATAATTTCCCCTGCTGTACTGTATTCTTGCTAATAACATTAAATAGTCTGCATTATTAGGATTCATTTCTACGGCTTTTTTTATATTATCAAATGCTTCCTCATAATTATTTTCTTGTAACCCTTTTAATGATGCTAAAGCCGCATAATAGTTGGCATTATTAGGGTCTTTATTTATAGCAAAACTAATATTGCTTTCTGCCCTTTGTATGAAATTACTCTTTTTTTCATAAGTATCAGCACTTTCTGCTAAATTGGCATAAGATATTCCTAGTCCGTATCTTAAATAAGGACTGTTTGGAAGTATTTTTAATGCTTCATTAAAATATTTTGCTGAATAAGCATACTGTTCTTTTACTAAACTTCTTTCTGCTAAAGTTCTGTATACAGATGCAAGCCTATCCTGAGCATATATTTTCTGATTTATAATATCATTATAAGTAGATGTTATTTCAAGCAAGGCTTTATCATCATCTACATTTTTTCCTTTTTCATATAGACTGTAAGCTCTATTTAAATTAAATCTATTGAAAATAACCTGCTTATTACATGATATTATAGATAAAAAACAAATTATTAATGTAAAATATTTAAAAATTACTTTCATTTATTTTCCTCACAAATATAATATATACAATATAATAGAAAAAAGTAAAGAAAATTATTAATATAATAGAAATAATTAATAAAAATATATCACTATAATATAAAAATATAGTATATTTTTGCCGTAAAATTAGAATAAAAAGTTAATAGTTACACTTTATTTTAAAAATATAATATCAGTTTTTATTTTATTTTTATCTATATTAGGATATTTCTTTTCAAGAACCTTTTCAAACATAAATTTATAAGTATTTAATTGATATTGATATTTATTTATGTTATATCCACTTTCTTGAGCTACTTTATAATCTAAAATATAATATTCATCATTTTTATTTTTAGTTATAATATCAATTTTTCCTGTTATTAAATCTTTTCCGTCATAATGTTGGAATGTATGTTCTCTTGAAATTATTTCTTCATTTCCGCTTAATATATTTTGTATGTGATTATTTTCAAATAACTTTTTGAATGCTGTATTTAAACTTTCTGTTAATTGCTCTTTGCTATAATGGTTATTACTTTTTAGAATGCATGATTTTATTTTTTCCAAATATTTTTCTTTTTCTTTTTGATATTTATCAAAGTTAAAATATTCAAGCATTTTATGTATTATTATTCCTATATCTTTATATGATATTACTTCTATATCATCATTATATTGATTATCTGTATTATTTATATCATTTTCTAATCTGGATATTTTTCTATCTAATAGCTTTGATATGTTAACATAATTTTTATTAAATATGTTATTTAAAGAAGGATTAATATTTTTTATATATTCATTGCTTTTTTCTTTTTTATCTTTTTTTGAAATGCTGTTTATTTTTTGTTTTATTTCTTCGGCATTTTTAATATTTATCTCTTCATTTGGCTTTACTGATAATCCGTATAAATATGTAGTAATAAATTTATTTTCTATATTATCAATTTTTATCAATCCTTTTGTATCTTCGCTTATAATATCGGCTTTATATTTTTTTGTTTCATCATTAAGATATTTATCTAAATATGATCTGTATGTTTCTTCTTTGGTATGCTCTCCTAAAAGTATTAAATTATTTGATGCTCTTGTTAGTGCTACATATAATAATCTTCTTTTTTCTGAAAGTTCGCTTTTTTTATTGTAGTCCGTATTTAAAGCAGAAAAATCTACACTGTAATGTTTATTTTTTACAGGAAGTTTTATAAAAGATGCATCTGCTATAAAATCAAAATCTGATAAATTAGATTTTATATATCCGCCTATCCCTGCCACAAATACATTATTAAATTCAAGTCCTTTAGATTTATGTATAGTCATTATTTTTACAGATTTTACAGATAATTTTGGTATTGCAGAGTATGCTTCATTATCATTGGTATTTTTGATATTTAATACAAAATCATAAATATTATTGCCTGTTTGATTTTCAAAATCATTTGCTATTTTTTTTAATTTTTCTATATTAGCATAAGAAATTTCAGCATCATTCATAGTCATTAAATAATTATAAAAATTCGTATCAATACATATAGTTTCTATTATTTCAGCGGCATTCATCTTATGTATTTTACTTTCTATATTATTTAATAATTCTTTGGCAGTTTTTAATTGATTATAATAACTTTTTGACTTAGCTATACTTTCTATTTCTTTGTATTTATTTTCATCATATACCATTTTTGGAAAATAGTCTTTTATATCCAAATTTTTTACATATAAACTAAATAAAAAATCTGATAAATTGCCTATATCAATATCAAATAATTCGCTTCTAAGTATTTCAGGAAGTTTAGCATGATCTCTTAGTATTAAATATTCCAAAAATGTTTTTATTAATACTATTTCTTCTCTTGAGTAGAATTTATTTCCGCCGTCTATATAGTATGGTATTTTATAATCTGATAAGGCTTTTAAATATTTATCTAATCTGCTGAATGTTGGAAGAAGTATAACCGTATTTTTATAATCATTGCTGTAATTATTTTTTATATATTCAGCTATAGCATAAGCCTCTAATTCTGTTTTATCATCTGCATATAAATGAATACTTTCATCTTCTATATTATTATTAAATATTAGTAAAGATACTGCTTTATCATCTGTTTTTTTATTATAATCCAGATCATCTTCATCTTTATAATTGATATCATCATTTACAAATACAGTGCTTTTAAATAAATCATTAAAGAAATCTATTAGCATAGAATTGCTTCTATAATTGTCTTTTAAATATCTTACATAATTGCTGAAATTTTCCTGAGTATTAGTGAAAGCATTTACATCAGCATTTCTAAATCTGTATATAGACTGCTTTCTGTCTCCTACTATCATTAATTTTTTATCTGTTTTTGATGTGCTTGTTATCTCTCTTTGTCCGAATACTATTAAATTTATGAAGTCAAACTGCAAAATGCTAGTATCCTGAGCCTCATCTAGTATTAATGCTGATATATTATCTCTTATTTCTTTTGATACAGCATCATTTTCTAATGCTTCTATGGCTTTATACATCATATCTTCATGAGAGTATATGCCTATATTAGATTTTACTTTTTCTATATGATTGTATGTTTCTTTTATAAAGTTTATTACTGCTTTATAATTTTCTTCATTATATAATATATTAACATAATTAAGCATAGATACAGTGCATTTTTTTAAATCTTCTAATACAGCCTTAAACTCATCATGTTTAGTATTTCCCAATTTGGCACTCGATACATCTGATAATGCAATTCTAATATATTCATAATCTTCCAAAGTTAATTTTTTTATTTTTTCTTTGTGTTTTATCAAATCAATTTTATTAAGAAGAAGAGATATTCTATTTTTACATTCTGTTATAAGTTTTCCGCTTTTTAAATTATCATTTATAAGTTCTATGCTGTAATTATATATGTTATTATATAGTTTATCATATTCTTTATCATCTATTTTTATGATTTCTAATGCTTTTTCTTCAAATCTGTTTATATTTTCAAGTCTCGGTTTTATTTTTAATAGGAATTGCAGTATTCTTTGAGCAAATTTATTTTTACTATCCTCTGTTGATATTCTATATAGCGAGCGTATAGTTTCAGCATGTTTTGATTGTCTTAAGATATTTAAAATTTCGCTTTTTAATGTTTCCTGAATATCAATGCTGTCTTCCAATATTGCCATATTAGGGGGTATTGAAAGATACATTGCATTTTCCATAGCTATAGAATTAGCAAATGCATTTATTGTTGAAATTTTAGAACTTGTAAGTATATCTTTATAAACATTCTGCCAATATTTTTTTTCTTTTAAAGATTTTTCATCATCAGTATTTTTTATACTTTCTATTTTATTTCTTATTTTGGATCTTATTCTGAAAAGCATTTCATTAGCTGCTGCTTTTGTGAAAGTAATAACTACTATATTGGAAACTTTTTCTTTATTTTCTAATAGTTTTAAATATATTTCTGTTATAGTGCTTGTTTTACCCGTACCTGCTGATGCATTAACAAAGCATAATCTATTATCTTCAAAACATTTTATTATATCTTTTTGCTTATCATTTAAATTGAATACCATTTTTATATAATAACATAAATATTTAATAATTCAAATTAAAATGCTTGAAAAATATATTATATATATTATTATAAAAACCTAATTAATTTCATTGATTAAACTTTTTATTTTTGGAGATTTTATGAATAAAAACAATATAGGCTATATTTTCTTTATAGTTTTTATATTCCTGTCTATATTTATAATGTATAAATTATTAAAACCATTCGGAATGATAATATTTTTTGCCGTTGTTTTTTATGTCATATTAAATCCTCTTTTTATAAGGGCTATGGGAAAGAGTTATAAAAAAACAGATAAAATCTCCATGATTAAAAAAAACACTTTAGCATTGCTTTTTTCTCTTATATCTCTAATTATATTCTTAGTTCCTACAAGTATATTAGCTTATACTATAATAGTTCAGCTTATAGATATTTCTAATATTGGTATTAAGTATTTTATGAATTTAGATGTTAATGAAGTTATTAATAATTCCAGCATAAATAACTTTCTTAAATCTCTGCCTATAGATGTGTCTATGGAAACTATATTAAAAAGAATACAGGATTCTTCTCTTTCAAATTTAACATTTATAAGTTCATATCTTACTCAGAATGTAGCGGGCTTATTAAAAAGTACAGGCGGATTTGTAAGTTCATTTATATTTATGATGTTTTCTTTATTTTTCTTTTTTGTAGACGGAGAATATTTAATAGATCAGGTAAGAACATTAATTCCTATAGAGAGGAAATATATTGACAGACTTATAAAACAGGTTTCTGAAGGTATTAAAGGAATAGTTTTCGGCAATTTGTTTACAGGAATATTTCAGGGTTTTTGTGCTTTTATAGTATATACTGTATTTGGGGTTACAAATTCATTTACATTTGCATTTCTTACTATAATAGCATCTTTTATGCCTATAATAGGAACTACTATAATATGGATTCCTTTAGGGGTATTATTTGCAATAGATGGAGAAATTATCAAAGCTATTATATTTATAGTATGTTCTTGGATATTTATTACTATACCTGATAATTTTGTTCGTCCTCTGCTTCTTGGGAACAGAATAGAGCTTCATCCATTATTTATTTTCTTTGCTATACTTGGCGGGGTATTATTTTTCGGACTTTCAGGAATAATATTGGGACCTTTGAGTTTTATACTATTCTTTGAGATTATGAAAATATACAATGAAGAGAGATTATTAGAAGAAAAAAAAGAAAGGATTGCCAAAAGAAGAAGGTTATCATCATATAAATAATCATAAGAGTTTTATGTATGACAAAGATATTGATTATAGGAATGAATTATATAGGAGATACAATATTTATAACTCCGCTTATAAGAGCTTTGAAAAAACACTATAATGACTGTAGTATTGATGTTGTAAATGGTATAAGAGGAATAGATATTTTAAGAGAAAATCCTTGTATAAATAATATTATAATTGGAGATGATAAAGTATCAGAATATATAAGCAATCAGAATTATGATATAGGTATTTCTGCCACAACCGCATTTTACGGAGCTTCACTTTTATATAAAGCAAAAATACCAATAAGGGCAGGAGTAAACAGTGAATGCCGAGGATTTCTTCTTAATAAAAAAACTTCTTGGAAAAAACATAAAAGGCATATAGTAGATACAATTCTTTCTATATTGAAGCCTATGAATATAGAAGATGATGGTATTAATACAGAGATTTTTTTAAGTGAAAAAGAAAATGAATTCGGTATTAGTAAAATGGGAAATTATAAGAATGCCTTGCTTGTTCATGGAGGGGCTACTAGAATAAGTAAGAGATACGGCATAGATAATTTTTCAAAACTTATAGATTTATTTTATAAGGAAAAACAGGTTCCTATAATATTAATAGGTTCTAAAGATGATTTAGATTTTTCTAATGAAATGAATAAAAGATTAGGAAATATAATAGCTGATGATTTTACTAATAAATTGAGTATTAGAGAGCTTATATCTGTGATTAAACATTCTTATGCATTGATTGGAGGAGACAGTGCCCCTTTACATATAGCTAATGCATGCAATATATATTCTATAGGTATATTCGGAGATACTTTGCCGTTGATCTACGGAGCTAGGGGAGAAAAGGCTTTTAATATAGAGGCTAGAAAAAAATATTGTACAGCATTAAAAAGTTTTCGATGTGAATATATAAAAAGAGGCTGCAAAACTATTGACTGCTTAAAAAAACTTGAGGCTGAAGAAATTCTGCCTGTGCTTTTGTCTGTTTATAAAGATATTTGATTTTATTTTTACAAAGTATTATTTTATGAATTAAATTTATTACATTTTCTTTCTTGAAAAAATATAACTTTATTATAAAATATATGTTAATAGCATTATTTTTTATTAAAAATTTTATTTTTTGCTTATATAATAGTTTTATATAAATATTAATTGAGGTTTATGACGACTATGGAATTTACATTGAATAAGCTATATTTATTTATATTTTTATCTTTATTTTTTGTATCTTGTGCTACAACTTCTAAAAGTACATCAAGCGGCGGTGTATATGTAGGAGAAGATACAGGAGAAATAGGAATAGTTAATAATTGGAAGAATCCTGATTTTAAGGGCGGAAAAACTACAAAAATAACTGTTGAAGGTTATGCATCTGCTGACGGAAGAGGCGAGGCTGATGCTATAGAAAGAGCTATCGAGAGTGCTAAAAGAAATGCTGTTGAACAGGCTGTTGGTTCTATAGTTCAGGGTAATACCTTAGTAGAAAATAACAGACTTATAAGCTCTAAAATATATGATAATACAACAGGTTATATATCAGCGTATAAAGTTATTAATATATCTAAATCCGGTTCTGTTTGGTATTCTAAGATAGAAGCTACAGTTGGAGTGGATATGATAGAGGATAATCTTCAGGCAATGGGCATACTTATGGATAGGAAAAATCTTCCTCTTATAGTTGTGCTTGTTACTGATGAAACAGGAAATTTAAGCGAATCTTTTAATGTAGAATTAGAAAAAAATATGAGTGAGAAAGGATTTAAATTTGTTAGTGCTTCATCATTGCAAAGTGTAATGAGAAAAGAAAATATAAGCTATGAAGATACAAGAGGTTTTCGTTCATCATCATCTATAAAAAAAATAGCCGATGCCACAGGAGCACAAATAGCAATAATAGGAAAAGCTGATGCTGCTTTCTTTACAACCATACAAGGCACTGCTATGAAAAGTTACAGAAGTGATGTTGCAATAACTGCAATTAATATATCAGATTATACTACTATAGCCCGTGCTACACATCAGGCAGGAGGTGTTGGAGGAAGCGATAAGGATGCACATTCTATAGCTTTGGTGAAATCAGCAGATTATGTATCAGATGATTTTGTTAATCAAATAGTTAATAAATGGCAGAGTGAAGTTCAAAACGGCACAGAGTATACTATATATGTAAACGGACTTGATTTTGATGAATCTATTGGTTTTGAAGATGCGTTGAAAAAGAATATAGGAGGATTAAAAAATGTTTATAATAGAGGAGTATCAGGAGAATCTTCCAGATATGTTGTTACTTATGTAGGAAGCAGCAGAGATTTGGCAGTTGATATTAATTCTAAAGCTAAAAATATGGGCTATCAGATAATAATAAGCAGTTTTGACGATAAGACTATCACTTTAAAGGCAAGTAAGAGGTAATTTTTAGTTATGGAAATTAAAGAAAAATTGGTTGTTCATACTTGCTGTGCTGTTTGTATGAGTTATCCGCGTACTATTTTAGAGGATTATGATTCTGTATTTTATTTTTATAATCCTAATATATATCCTATTGAAGAATATCAAAGAAGAAGAGATGAGTTTATAAATTATACTAGAGCTTTGGGCATAAAAACTTATATATCTGAAGAAGATAATGATGTTGCTGAATGGTACAATGATATAAAAGGTTTTGAGAATGAGCCTGAAAAAGGTGCTAGATGCAGTATTTGTTTTAGGCATAGAATGAAAAAGGCTTTTGAATATGCTGCTAGTATAAATGCCAAGTATGTTGCCACTGTAATGACTGTAAGCCCGCATAAAAACAGCAAGGTTATTGAGATGATAGGTAAAAGTTTAGCTGAGAGTTATGAGGGGATAGAGTATTTGCATTTTGATTTTAAAAAGAAAGAAGGGTTTAAAAAGACTAATATAATAGCTAATGAAGCAGGACTTTACAGGCAGCATTATTGCGGATGTGAATTTAGTATAAGATAATTTAATATTAATTATTTATTTTTTTCTTCATTTTTCATAATATTATTTAACTGATCTATAATATCTCCTATAAAATCCAATTTGTTTTTTTCAAATTTTTTAAGTTTTTCCGATATTGCAAATATTTTTTCTTCTGAAGATTTTAAATAGTATATTTTAATATTTAATAATATATCTGGAGAAGTTTCTAATGCTTTACAGATTTTATTTAGATTTTTAATTGATATATTTCTATTTCCAACTTCAACACCTTGAAGGTATTTTCCAGAAAGTGAAGATTGTTCAGCTAATTCATCTATAGTCATTTTTTTATTTTTTCTTAATTCTCTTATATTTTGACCTAGATTTTTTAATACTGGTTCTGTATTCATAATAAAAAACTCCATTTATACTTGTGTATATTTATTATGATATATAAAAAATTTAATTAAAAAAACAATTTATAATTTGATTATTTGTAAAAAAAGTATATTTTGGTATTTTATAGTTGGTATAAAAAATGAAAAAGCTGCCAATAATAAATATCAGCAGCCTTACAAAATTACTTTACTTTAATTAAGCATAAGTGCTTAATCTTTCACCTACACCAGGTCTCATAGGTGCAGAAACAGCTTGAGGCTGAATGCTAGTCATAATTTTGTCAACAGCCTGAGCTTGCATATCTGAAGTTTTTCTTATCATGCTTAAAGAAATATCTTGTTTAAGCATTCCAGTAGAATAAGAAGTATAAGCTGAAAGATCCATATATTCCCTCCATTTAATTTATAAATTATAACAAATTTACGATGTAATTGTAAATCAATGTAAGATTAAATCAAGGAAAATATTAAAAAATATTAAAAAATAAATGCTATAGAATATGTTATGATAACAATAGAGTTTACATAATATAGTTTTTTGCTTAAAAATTATGACCAATTATGTTTTTATTATTTTTATTTTTTATCAACTTAAGCAATATAACTTTTACATAATTGGTCAAAACTGATAATTAAGCATATACATCCAAAGTCTTTCCAATATTGTTATTTATAGGAGCAGATGATCCCTGAGGAGTTACCATACTTGCAACTTTATCAGCAGATTGGGCTGAGCTGTAAGCTGAAGAGTTGTAAACATTTAATCCTGCAGAAGTCATATGTCTAGTCAATGGAAACATTTCAGATGAATAAATAGAATAAACTCCCATTTAATACCTCCAAAGACTTATTATACATATAATATCGGAATATTTATTATTAAAATAAAGAAAAATCTAAAAAATGTAAAAAATATATTAATTTTTATAATTGGAAATTTAAGAGAAAATATAAGTAATATTATTTAATATAGTATTATGATATTTTTTATTAAAAAATATTGACTTATTTTTTAATAATACATATACTAGGTATATAATATAAAATATTATCAGGGAGTTTTTTGCTATGAAAAAAATATTAATAGTAGGTGGTGTTGCAGGCGGTGCTTCTGCAGCTGCAAGACTTAGAAGATTGAATGAAGAAGATAAAATAATAATGTTTGAGAAAGGTCCTCATGTATCTTTTTCTAATTGCTCTCTTCCTTATCATATAGGAGGACTTATCCCAAATGAAGAAACTTTACTTTTGATGAATCCTGAGAAATTTTTAAAACAATTCAATGTAGATGCAAGAGTTAATAGCGAAGTTGTTGCTATAGACAGGAAAAATAAAGAGGTTGTAGTTGTATCTGAAGGCAGAGAATATAGAGAAAGCTATGATAAACTTATACTTTCAATGGGGGCTAAGCCTATAGTTCCTTCTATAAAAGGAATCGAAAAAGTTAATGTATTTACAGTAAGGAATGTTGTTGATATAAGCAAAATACATAATTTTCTTAATGGAAAGCCAAATGCTAAGGTATCTGTTATAGGCGGCGGATTTATAGGTATTGAGATGGCTGAGAATTTAAAAAAGGTAGGATATGATGTAACTATTGTAGAAGCATTGCCTCAGATAATGAAGCCTTTTGATTATGATATGGTTCAAATTCTTCACAGAGAAATTATGGACAATGGTGTTAATTTAATAGTTAATGATAAAGTTGATAGCTTCGATACAAATACAGTTATTTTAGCTTCAGGTAAGAAAATAGAGGCGGATGCTGTTATTCTTGCTATAGGCGTTGCTCCTGAAACTGATATTGCTGTCAAGGCAGGAATAGAATTAGGAAAAACTAAGGCTATAAAAGTTGATTCTACTTATAGGACTAATGATAAAGATATTTATGCAGTTGGAGATGCTATAGAAGTATATAGTCCTTTATTCAATGATTATTACAGACTTCCTTTAGCAGGTCCGGCTCAGAAACAGGCTAGGGCTGTTGCTGATCATATTAATGGACGAACAGTTGATAACAGAGGATTTATAAGTTCATCAGTTATTAAAGTATTCGGATATAATGGAGCTTCTACAGGGCTTTCTGAAGGATTCATTAAAACTATGAATTTGAATATTGATTATGATACTGTAGAAATTATTCCTTTTGACGGCGTATCAATTATGCCTAATGCAAGATTGATGCATTTTAAACTAATATATGAAGTTCCTACAGGAAAAGTACTAGGTGCTCAGGCTATAGGTAAAGGAAATGTTGATAAGAGAATAGATGTTATAGCAACTATTATCAAATTAGGCGGAACTATAGATGATCTTAAAGATTTAGAATTATGCTATGCTCCTTCATTCGGCACTGCTAAAGATGTTGTTAATTTTGCTGGTTATGTTGCTTCTAATTTAAGAAATGGAGATTATAAACAGGTTCATTTCAGCCAAGTAAGAGAATTAGTAGAAAAAGATTCTTATTTCTTAGATGTAAGACCGCCTGAAGATTTTGCGGTAGGACATTTAGAAAAAGCTGTTAATATACCTCTTGGGGCTTTAAGAAGCAGATATAATGAGATACCTAAAGATAAAACAGTATATGTAACTTGCAAAACAGGTTTAACTAGCTATACGGCATGCAAAATACTTCAGAATATAGGATTCAATAATGTTGTTAATGTTTCAGGCGGATTTGTAGGCTTATCACAATATGAATATTTTAATGATAAAACTACAGGAAGAAAACCTATATTAACAGGATATTTTGGATAAATTTATATTTGTATACCTTAATAATAAATATAAAGAGCTATTTTTTTATTAAATGGCTCTTTTTTTGTTATAAATGTATAAATTCAAATTTTTTTATAAAAAAATGTTTTATAATTTTATTTTTTTTGTATTATATTATATAATACAAATGTATACTTTTAACAAGGATTGAAATATGTTAATAGAAAATGATTTAAAAATATTATCTCCTTCTGAAGCCGATGAAATCATCAATAGTACAGACAATATAGTAATATTAGATGTAAGAACGGAAATGGAACATAATTATGAAGGTATGATTGAAGATTCTGTTTCTATGGATTTCCTTAAGCCAAGAGTGTTTAAAAGAGAAATATCTAAATTAGATAAAGAAACACCATATTTATTATATTGCTCGGTTGGTAAATTAAGTATGAAAGCAGCTGAATATATGAAAGAAGAGGGCTTCAAAAATCTTTATATATTAGAAGGAGGATTAAAAGCTTGGAGTAAACATTTTGGAGATAATAATAGGGTTTCTAAATTTGATAGAGAAGAAGCTGTAGAAAGAAGAAAAAGACTTATTATCAGATTAAACAGAATTGAAGGTCAAATTAAAGGAATGAAAAAAATGCTTGCTAAAGGTGAATATTGCGGAGATATACTTAATCAGTCTTTAGCTGTTAAGGCTGCTATGGGAAGTGTTAATCAGGAAATTATGGAAGTATTTTTGAATACATGTATGATTTCGCCTAAAGAAAAAGATGATTTCTTTAGATATATGAGAAAACTCATAAAGTAATTGTTTTTTAAGCAAGGGATTAATCCCTTGCTTTTTATTTATTTTTTTATTTATTTACCCCAAGAATCCGGATTTTTATTCCATTCCAAAGCCTTAGATAATTCTTCTTCTGTTATATATTTTTCATCTTTAGCTATTTCCATAAGAGATGAGAAATTAGAAAGAGATGAAAATTTAATGCCGGCTTCTTCAAAGTTTTTATATGCTTTTTCAAATTCATAAGAGAATATCGCTATAATTTCAAGCCCTATAGCCCCTTCAGCTTTAGCTGCTTCAAATGCTTTTATAGAACTTCCGCCTGTAGAAATCAAATCTTCTATCAATATTAATTTTTTGCCGTTACATTCAGCACCTTCTATCTGTTTTCCTCTGCCATATTCCTTTTTTTCAGCTCTTATATAGCATAAAGGCTTGTTAAGTTCGTAAGCGATGAAAGAAGCCCATGGTATTCCTGCTGTGGCAGTACCAGCTATAACATCGAATTCTTTATCTTTTAAAATATTTACAAAAGCATCAACTATAATCTTTCTTTCTTTAGGAAATCCTATTACATATCTATTATCACAGTATATAGGGCTTTTTATTCCTGATACAAATGTAAAAGGCTCTTTAACATTAAGTTTAACTGCTTTAGTATTTAGTAAAGCACTAGCTATTAATTTAGATTTTGCTTTTTTATTGTTCTCCATACCTTCAGCAATTTCTTCAACTATCATTTTGCAGGCTTTAACCCTGTCTTCATTTCTTGTAATAGGTCTTCCAACAACAAGATAATCACAGCCGTTTTCAATAGCTTCTTTAGGAGTCATAACTCTTTCCTGATCATCAGTACTTGCCCATTTAGGTCTCACTCCCGGACAAATTGTTCTGAAATTCTCCCCGCATTCTCTTTTTATTACAGCAGCTTCTTTAGGAGAACATACCACTCCGTCAAGTCCTGATTCTTTTCCTAATTTAGCCCAATTAACAGCTAAATCTGTAAGTGCCAAATTAGAGCTGAACATATTTTTTACATCATTTTCAGAAAGACTTGTAAGTATTGTTACTCCTATTATTAAATTGTCCTTATTAAGTTTTTTTATCTCCTGCACAGTTTTTTCCATCATTTTTTTACCGCCGCTAGTATGTACATTAAACATAAATACATTTTGTTTAGCAGCAAATAATGAAGCCATAGCGGTTGTATTTGGTATATCATGGAATTTTAAATCTAAAAATACTTTTTTGTTTTTGCTGGCCAAATATTCTATTATTTCTCCTTTTGTGTACAAAAAGAGTTCTAGACCTACTTTATAAAATACAGCCTCGTCTCCAAGCTCATCTATAAGTTTGGTCGCCTCTCCCATAGAATTAAAATCTAATGCTATAATTAATCTTTCTTTTGGATTTTCACTTAATTTTGTCATAATTTATCCTTTTATAGTTTTTATATATTAAATTATTTCAAATAAGAATCGACTTTTTATTTGAAATATAAAAGTTATAAATGTGCAGCTCCTATTATATCTTTTATATTATCTATATTATTTTCTTTAAGGTAATTATCTATTCCATTAATAACTTCTATAGGAAGCACAGGGTTAGAAAATATACCTGAACCTATAGAGACCAAAGAAGCACCGGCAAATATAAACTCTAAAGCATCATTATAATTTGTAATGCCTCCCATACCTACAATAGGAATTTTCACAGCTTTATACACCTGATAAACCATTCTTACAGCTATAGGTCTTATACAAGCTCCTGATAATCCTCCGAATATATTTCCTAAAAGAGGTTTTCTTGTTTTAGTATCTATTTTCATTGATAAAAAAGTATTAACAAGCGATACACTGTCAGCACCTGCATTTTCTACACTTTTTGCTATGCTTGCTATATCTGTAACATTAGGAGATAATTTTACTATAAGAGGTTTTTTGGTGAGAAGTTTTTTTACAGCTTTAGTGGTGGATTCTGCACTTTCACAGCTTGCCCCAAAAGCCATTCCTCCATTCTTTACATTTGGGCATGATATATTAAGTTCTACAAAATCTACTCTTTCTATTTCATTTGCTATTTCAGCAACTTTCATGTATTCTTCTATAGAAGCTCCGTTTATATTTAAAATTATAGGAGTATCATATTTTATATTTTTTACTATATTATTTTTAAAATATTCTATTCCCGGATTTTCAAGCCCTATACAGTTTATCATACCAGATGGAGTTTCTGCTATTCTTGTTCCTTTATTACCGTCTTTTTTATTTAATGTTATTCCTTTTAAATTAACTGCTCCAAGTTTATTAACATCAAAATAATTATTATATTCTTCTCCGAATCCGAAACAGCCTGAAGAGGTTATAACATTATTTTTTAATTCTTTTCCTAAAAAGTTTATATTTAATTTACTCATAATAGTATCCGTTATTTAAATATTTAATAATTTAGAATCAAATACAGGTCCGTCATGACAAACTTTTTTTAGTATGTACCCATTTTCTGATTTTTCATCTTTTATTTCTATATTGCATCCCAAACATGCATTAACGCCGCAAGCCATTCTCTCTTCAAGAGAAGCATAGCAAAGTACATTATTCTCATTAGCTATATTTACTATTCCTTTCATCATAACAGTAGGTCCGCATGTATATATAATATCAAAATTTTTTTGTTTTAATAATTCTTTTGTTTTGTCTACTGTATTGCATTTATCTCCCACAGAGCCGTCATCTGTTGTGATATATAAGTCAATACTGCTTGTATCAAATCTTGTTATTATTTTTATTGCATTTTCATTAGCTCCGCCCATTATTAAAGTTATAGAGTTATTATTTTTTAATAATTTTTCTATTAATAATTTAAATGGAGCTATTCCCATTCCGCCTGCTGCTAATAATATTTTTTTATCTTTTATTTCGCTGTTAAATCCATTACCCAAAGGTCCTTGAATATTAATAATATCATCTTTTTCTAACTTTGATAAATATTTTGTGCCTTCACCCTTTACTTGATAATAAAATTCTAATATATCATTATCAATATAATGAATACTTATAGGGCGTCTTAAAAATGTACTGCTTTTAAGCATGAAAAATTGACCTTCTTTTGCATGTTTAAAGCTTTCTTTAGACTTTACTTTAAGTAAATACTTATCATCTGATATTTGTATATTATCTGTTATAATGCAATCTTCTAAAAACATTTTTGTACCTTTCAATTTTTTTCTATAAAAAAAGAATACACCTTCTTTTTATAGAAGATTGTATTCTTTGAAAATCTATTTTTTAAAAATTATTATGCAAAAAATAATAATATCTTTCATGAAAATCGAATATATCATATATCTGTAAAAATTCAAGTACGGCATTAAAATAATTTTATTTTGCTATTGATATTATAAATAAAATTGTTATATTAAAAATTATATAAAACAAAGGTTTAAAAGGTGTAAAATGAAAAACTATATTTTAATTTTTTTATTGCTGGTGATAATATCTTGTAATAATACTGCTACTAATCCTAGTAATAATGACACTTCAAATAATAATAATTCAATAAGTCCTGATGCTCAGGCAGTATTCGGCTTGGTTAATCAAGAAAGAATAAAAGCAGGACTTACAGAATACAAATTAGATGCCAAATTATGCGAAGCTGCAAACCAAAGAGCTAAAGAAATAGTAGATAAATATGATCATGTAAGACCTGACGGAAGAGAATGGGATACAGTGCTTGATGAATATGGGTTTAATTCAAAAGCTTATATTAGAGGAGAGAATATAGTTGCTATGAGGGAAAGTGCTTCTTCAGCTATGAATGCTTGGATGAACTCTCAAGGACATAAAGACAATATTTTAGCTGATTATTATACAACCATTGGTATTGGGGTTTATGAGTATAATGGAAGTAAGTATTGGGTTCAGATCTTTTTGAGTGATTCTTTTATTTAATTAAAAATAAAAAATACTATCTTCTTTATTTATGAGAGAATAGTATTTTTTATATTTATTAAACTATATTTAAATATATTATTAAATTATATTTCCGTCTATTGAAATTACATATTCTTTAATTATTATATTTTTATTAGCAATTTCAAGAGCCTTCTGCACTATCATTTCAACTCCTCCGCAGCAAGGAACTTCCATTCTTACTATAGATATAGATTTTATATTTTTATTTGTAAATATATTAGTTAATTTTTCTATATATTCATCTATATATGTATCTAGTTTAGGACAGAACATTAAAAGAGTTTTATTTTTCAAAAATCTTGAATGAAAATTAGGATAAGAAAAAGGCACACAGTCTGCAGCTATTAATAAATCTGCATTATCTAAATAATTAGCATTAGGGTTCATTAATTTTAATTGTATAGGCCAATTTCTTAATTCAGAACTCATTTGTATATTATTATTATTTTCTCCTCTGAATTGATTTCTCATATCTTTTTGCATACTTCCGGGACAACCGCAATGTTTATTTTCTTCCATGTTAGGAACCTCCATATTATTATCTTTTAAATAGTTTACAGCTTCATTAAAGAGCTTATCTTCACCATAATCTCTTAAATGTTCAAGATGTGCTTTTATGACATTAACTCCGCCTTTTACAATATTTTCCATTACTTTTCTTTCATCATATTCTTCGGCTTCTCTCTCTTCTATTTCCATAGCATTTTCAGGGCAAGCCTTTATACAAGCACCAAGCCCATCGCAGAATAAATCGCTTATAAGTCTTGCTTTTCCGTCTATTATCTGTAATGCTCCTTCCGGACAATCAGGTATACATACTCCGCATCCTGTACATTTATCTTCATCAATTTTTATTATTCTTCTTTTCATTTACAATATCCTCTCATTTACAATATGCTCTATTATTTTATGATATCTTTTAGGAGCAATAATAGAATATTTATATATAAAATTCTATTGCTAAGGCAACATATTAATTAAAAATCACAGCATAGTTTTTTAATATATTTTAAACATAATGGTTATTATTATCAAAGATTAGCATATTGATATTATACTAAATATAGGTATAATATTAACAATATTTTATATAAATGGAAACAGTATGTTTTTTGGAGATTTTAAATTTATAATTTTGTATGTATTTATTCCTGTACTTATAATTTTATTTATTATGTCAAGGAGAAAAGTACATAAGGTTTTGTCAATATTTACTAAAAACTTGAATTTTCAAAATGATAAAAACTATAAAAGAATATCAAATTTAAGAATATTTTCTATTATATTTATGATACTTGCATCTGCCAGCTTAATATTTGCTTTGATGCAGCCTAAATGGGGAATAATAGAGCAGAAAATAAAAACAGATAATTACATGGTAACTATAGCATTAGATTTATCAAGATCTATGGATGCTGATGATGTATGGCCTTCCAGACTTGAAAGGGCTAAATTAGAAATAGAAAAATTTATAAAAACAACCGATAATTTATCTGTAGCATTAGTTGGTTTTGCAGGAACAAGTTTTATAGCTTCGCCTTTTACTCAGGATATGGAAACTTTTACTTATATACTTGATAATTTGACAACTAAATCTGTTACTTTGCAAGGTACTAGAATATCAGATGCTTTAGTTACTGCTAAAAATACTTTTAATGTAGATGCGGTTAGTAAAAAATCTATTATCTTGATAACTGATGGTGAAGATCATGGCGGTTATTTTGATGACATATTAAAACAATTAAATGAGATGAATGTCAGTGTATATACTGTCGGTGTCGGGACTGAAGCAGGTGCTAGCATAAGTACCGATTTAGGAGTAAGAGAAAAATCTGTTATTTCAAAAAGAGATGATAATACATTAAAGTTAATAGCTGATTCCACTCATGGAAAAAGCTATATTGCAGAAAATGTTTCGCTTGAAAGTATATTTAATGATATGAAGCAGAATATGGATAGTGTTTCATCTGTGAGAAATAATAGAAGCTATAAAGAAAGATTTCAAATATTTTTAGCTATTTCTGCAGGTTTGATATTTTTGGCAAGTATATTCAGTATTTTAACTCAATTAAAGGTGAGAGAAACTATTAAAAAGAAAATAATAAAAGAAAAAATACTCAATAGAAAATCTGAAGTTAGTAATTATTAAGAGGAATTATTAAAATGAAAAAATGCAGTTTATTAATTATAATATTTTTATTCAGCTTTATTTCAAATATATATGCTTTTTCATTCAATGAGTTTACTGCAAAACTTGATGTGGACAGAGCAAACAGACTTATGAAGAAAGGAGATTATGACGGAGCGGTAACTTTATATGAAAAGGCTTTAAGCAAAGTACCAAATTCGCCTGAAATATTTTATAATATGGGTACTACTATGTCTTCTATAGGAGATATGAACAGTGCTGTACAATTATTTGATATGGCTAAAAAAAGTTTTACAGATAATACTAGTAAAGAAATGAAAAGTTCAGTACATTATAATGCAGGACTAACTAGAATTGAAATGAAGGATTATCAGGGTGCCATAAATGAATTGGTAGAATCTCTTGTGAATACTCCTAATGATAACAATTCCAAAATGGCATTAGAATATGCACAGAAAAAATTAGAAGAACAAAAGCAGAATAACAATACAGGTCCAAGCTCTCAGCAGAATCAAGATCAGAATCAGGACGGACAAAGCGATAATAATAATAGCGGTTCAGGAAATAATGATCAAAATAATCAAGATAATCAGAATAATGATAATCAAGGCAATCAAAATAGCGATAATCAAAATAATCAGGACAATCAGAACAACGATAATCAGCAAAATCAAAATAACCAAAATAGCAACGGAAATAATGATAATCAGAATAACAATGGTGGGGATAATAATCAGGATAATCAGAATAATAATGGTGGAGATAATAATCAAAATGACAATCAGGACAGTAAATCTGATATAGACAGATTATTAGAATCTTTAAGGCAGTACAGAAAAGATAAAGATAATGGAGATCAGTATTATGGCGGAGGCAGAATTGATAAGGATTGGTAATACAGCTTTAAAATATATATTGGCAGTATTTTTTATTGCTTGCTCATCTTTATTTTCTCAAACCAGCATAAATGCGAAAATATCGGACACTAAAGTTGGTGTAGGCGAGGTATTCACTGTATCAGTAACCATAGATAATAGTACAGGAAGAGTTTTAATAGATGATATGCCGGGACTTACATTAAGAGGTACATCTCAGTCAATAAATATGATGTATTCTTCAGGCACTTTCAAATCTATAAAAACATATAATTTTACTTATGTTGCTAACATCGAAGGTAAATATAAATTTGATAATATAACTGTAAAAATTAATAATAGAACTTATATATCCAATCCTGTAGAAATAGAAGTTGTAAATGCTCCTACTAGAAATGATGATTCTTATACTCCAAGCGGAAACAGATTTAATGATTTTATGAATTATTCAGATGATATATATGTGGATAATATTATTAATAAAAAAGAAGTATATCTGTATGAGCCTATATACATAACACAAAAGGCTTATACTCATATTCCTGTTACAGTGCTTGGTTTTTCTAAGATACCTGACAGAACAGATTTTATTTCATATTCAGATTCTTCAAAGTATAATACTTTTACTGAAATAATAGATGGAAAGAGAGTAAGCAGCATACCATTAAAAAGAGAAGTGCTTTATCCTGTAAAAACAGGTACAAAGAATATATTAACTACTCCATTTGTTTTTGAAAAAGACGGTATGTTTTATGACAGAGTACAGTACGGAGAAGATACTTTTTCTGTAAAAGTTATTCCGCTTCCTGATAAAAAAGGTTTTGAAAATTTTTCAGGTGCAGTAGGAAATTTTATTTTTACTGCAAAGGCAAATAAAACTAATGTTGCTGTCGGAGAGGAGCTTTTAATTACAATGGAAGTTACCGGTGAGGGTAATACTTCTATAATAACAATGCCGAATATTAATGATAATATTACAAATTATTTTTCTGTTTATCAGCCTAAAATATATGAAACTAATTGGTTTGATGATAATAAAATGCTTGGCAGAAAAGTTAAGGAGTATATTTTAGTAGCTAAAAATGAAGGGGCTTCTTCGATTGCTGGTATTAATTTCTGTTATTTCTCTCCTAATGATAAAGCTTATACTAATATACATTCTAATCCAATAAGTTTAACAATATCAGGAAATAAAATTAATAATAATTCATTTGTTAATAATGACGGTGAAGAAATAAATACAATAGCGGTGAGAGATACATATCTGAAAGAAGATAAAAATTTTAAAGTATTAAGTATTAATATAGTTTATATTTATATATTAATATTGATAATTGCTGCTTTGATTATTTATAATGCTAAAAGATTTAGTAATATAAAATTTTCATTGGCTAAAAAAGATAATAAAGATAATAGTATAAATGATATTTTAAATTATTATAATTCTAATAATCGAAAGGAATACTGCAAATCTGTAGAAAATCTTTTATTAACTGAAATAAATAATAAATTTAATATACAATATGATAATGTTTTTTATGATAAATTAAAAGATTATATTGATTATGAAAAGGCTGATGAAATAAAAAATATAATTGACAGATGTAACTTTGAATTATATTCAGGAAAATCTTCAGGCAATGAAGATTATCATACAAAATCAATAGAGTTAATAAAATATATAAAAGAATTAAAAATTAAAAAATGAATTTTATGATAGGTATATATTGACATGAAAAAATTAATTATAACATTTCTGCTTTTTCAATCGTATTATTTATATAGTGCTTTTGATTTAGACAGATTAAATAATTTATTTGAATCTGCTAATAAACTTTATAATGACGGTAAATATTTAGAAGCTAATTATTTATATAAAGATATTGCTGCATCTAATTTTGTTTCAAAAGATTTGTATTATAATTTAGCTTCATCTTATGCGGCTATTGGAAGCAATGGATATGCTGTTCTTTATTATGAAAAGGCTTTGAATATATCGCCTTTTGATAAGGAAATAAAAATTATGATAAATTCATTAACAGGAAATAATGATTATGATTCTCAAATTATAGTTATTATGTATGGATTTTTAATATTGTTTTTAATATTTTTTACTTTGATGATTTTGATATTTATAAAGAGAAAAAAGATAAATAAATTTTTATTAATGCTTTCTATAGTTCTTTTAATACCCGCTATTATATTAAATAATAATATAAATTCTGATTATGTAATAACTGTAAATAATGCCAATTTATACAGCGGCAGCAGTACTAAATCATCTATAGTTTCTCAAATATCCGAAGGCGAAAAATTGAGAGTGATTGAAGAGTATACTAATTGGTACTATGTGAAAGGTAACTTTAAGGGCTGGATAAGTAAAAGCTCTGCCGAAAAAATATAAAAAATAATATTCCCGTATAAATTTAAAATATTTCCTTTATTTGTAATTTTTATTAAATTAAATATTATATAGTTTTATTATATAAAGAATAAAAGGAGAGTAGTATGCAAAAAATAGCAGTTGGAATGAGTGCAGGAGTTGATTCTACTACTACGGCAAAACTCTTAAAAGAACAAGGTAATGAGGTATTCGGTGTTACTATGCTTTTATGGAATGGAGATGAAAGAGCACCTTTAAGCGGTTCTTGTTATAGTCCTTATCAGAAAAATATTGTAGAGGAATGCGAAAAATATGCAAAGGCAATAGGTATAGATTATTATGCATTCGATGTAAGTGAGATGTTTCAGAAAAAAGTTATAGATTATGTTACAGAATCTTATAAAAAAGGATTTACTCCAAACCCTTGCATAATGTGCAACAGTCAGATTAAATTTATGGCTTTATTTGAGGCTATAGAAAAGCAAGGTTTAGAATTCGATAAATTTGCTACAGGGCATTATGCTGGCGTCAAATACGATGAAAATACTAAAAGATATCTTCTTTTAAGGGGAAAAAATTTAATAAAAGATCAGTCTTATTTTTTGTACAGGCTCACTCAAGATCAATTATCTAAAATAATTTTTCCCATGCATGAAAATACAAAGGAAGATACAAGAAACATTGCAAGAGGCTATAATTTGGATGTTGCTGAAAAGAGTGAAAGTCAGGATTTTTTTGCTGGAGAATATCATAGATTATTTGATGAAGATAAAGAAGGTAACATAATAAATATAGATACTAATGAAATATTGGGGCATCATAAAGGAATATGGCATTATACAGTAGGGCAGAGAAAGGGTTTAGGTATAGCTTATAAAGAACCTCTATTTATAGTATCATTGGACAGTGAAACAAATACAGTTTATGTTGGAAATAAAAATCATACATTGGTTGATGAAGTAAAAATATATGATGTTAATTGGATAGCTGAACCTATACAAAAAGAATTTGAAGCATTAGTAAAAACAAGAAGTGCTCATAAAGGTACTATGGCTCTTGTTATTCCAATAGATGAAAATACTATTAATATAAAATTTCATGAACCTACAGGTATTATAGCTAAAGGTCAGTCATGCGTATGTTATGATAATGATATAACTTTATGCGGCGGTATTGTTTATTGATTTACATTTATATGATTTTATTGTTTTTATATATGAGAGATTTTTTAATAGAGAATATAGTTTAAGGAAAATATCAGATGAATAAATTATATATTATGATATTTAGTTTTATTTTGTTTTTGTCATGCTCTAATGCCGTAAAAATAAATTGGGAAAGTGATTTTGATGTATCAGTTGAAAAATCAAAGTCTGAAAATAAAATAATAATGATGGATATATATACGGATTGGTGCGGGGCATGCAAGGAAATGGATAAAAATGTTTTTAAAAATAAAAATGTAGCTGATAGCAGCACAAATTTTATAGCATTAAAATTCAATCCTGAAAAAATGCCTAATGGAAAAGATATACTAAAAAAATATAATATATTAGGTTTTCCTACTATGCTTTTTATTAATAGCGATGGATTTATTTTAAAGAGAATAGTTGGTTATATTGAAAGCGATGAATTAATAAATGAAATGAATAGTATGAAAGAAAGAAATGATAGAGTAAATACCATATTCAAAGATGATAATATTTCATTAGATAAGTTAGATATTTATCTTGAATCAGGTTATGATAATGAAGCTTTGGATATGTATAATAAACTTACAGAAGAAAATAAAATACCTGAAGATAAAATGGCTAGGTATATGTCAAGTATTGCTCTTTTGCTTTTAGATAATGATAAACAAGATGAAGGAATGAAATATTTTAATGAGATAATAAGTAAATACAGCAATTATAATGAAGTTTATATAGCTCATTATTATAAGGCTTTGGATATGATAATTAATAATGCTCAGACAAATGAAGGTATAAAATATATAGAAAATCTCACTAATCAAGTACCAGACGGAATAAAAAATGAATATCTGGACTTTATAAATTATTTTAGTTCCAATTAAATATATTGTTTTATTATTAAAATACTTTATAATAGTATAATAAAAAAAGGAGAAAACTATGAATAAAAATACATTGATTATTTCTATAATGATATTTATCTCTATTGTTTCTTGTAATAAGGCAAGTGCTGAGATAAAATGGGAAAAAGATTTGGCTACCGCTATGAAGAAAGCTAAAGAGAAGAATATGCCTATAATGATAGATGTTTATACTGATTGGTGTACTTGGTGTAAGGAATTGGATAAAAATACTTATTCACATAAAGATGTTATAGATGCTGCCAAAAAAATGGTTTCTATTAAATTGAATCCTGAAACTTCAGAAGAAGGAGCAAAGATAGCTCAGAGATATGGTGTACAAGGTTTTCCTACAATACTTTTTATAAGTGCTGATGGTTTTATATTAGAAAATGTAGGAGGATATGTTGAGTGGGAAAAATTTGTTCCTTATATGAAAAGTGCTATAGAAAAATTGGATAAAGTAAATTCTGTATTGGCAAATAAAGAACCTACTTTGGAAAAATTAGATTTATATATGGAATCAGGTAATGAAACAGAATCTCAAAAGATATATGATGCTTTAATTCAGAAAAAAGCTATATCTAAAGAAAAAATGCCTAAATATTTACTTGGTTTTGGTTTAATAAAGGCACAGAAAAAGGATTACGATAATGCTAATAAATATTTTGATGATATAATAAAAAATTATCCTAATTCTGAAGAGGTTTATGTAGCTCATTATTATAAAGCAGTTATGATGGCATTGGCAGGAGAAAAAGATGAGCCTAAAAAATATTTAGAGAAACTTCTTGATGATCCTAAGGTTCCTGAGAATATGAAAGTGCAGTACGAAAATTTATTATCATATATCAATGAAACTAATTAATTATTATTAAATAAATTTTAAAAGAGGGGCTATTTTTAAGCCTCTCTTTTTTATATGATGTACTTTAAAAAATAATTTGTTATAATATAATAAATTTAAGTTGATACGGATATAAAATATTATGATTAGTATAATAATTCCTGTTTATAATGTTTCAAAATATTTGAGGACTTGCTTGGATAGTGCGGTTAATCAAACATACAAGGATTTAGAAATAATATGTATTAATGATGGTTCTACTGATGATTCTCTAGAAATATTAAAAGAGTATGCATATAAAGATAATAGAATCATTATAATAGATAAAAAAAATGCCGGAGTATCTGCTGCAAGAAATGACGGTATAGAAAAATCAAAGGGTGAATATATATTCTTTATGGACAGTGATGATTATATAGATAATGATTTTATTGAAGTTTTTTATAATAATTCTAAAAAGAATAACAGCGATTTAGTGGTATTAAGCACTTTTTGGAATTTGGATAAAAGGGTAAATAAAGATTATCATTCAGCACTTCCTACTTGTTCTATGTTTATAAAAAAGTCCGTATTAGATAATTATAAATATTTAAGATATCCTTTAAATGTTCAGCCGGGAGAAGATGGTATATTCTCACATGAACTTCTAATGTATACTAAGAATGTTAGTTTTGTTTATAATACAAATTATCATTATGTAAAAAGACCTGGTCAGGATTCGCAAAGAGCAGTTAAAGAACCTTTTATTTTAGTTAATGCTATACCAAAGTGGTTTGAGATATTAGAAGATTTCTATACTAAATATAATTTTTGGGAAAGCAAGTCATTATCGTTTGCTAAATATATAGAAGGCGAGGCATTTTTAGCTTTTAGAACAAAAAATTTTACAGTTGAAGATGAGAGAAAAGTTTTTGATATAATAAAATCCACTTTAAATAAAGTCATAAAAAATATAAGTACAGAAGATTATAACAAATATTTTTCTAAAGAGTTTATTATTCTTATAGAGTCTGATACAATCAAAGAGTATTATAGTAAAATAAAATGCAAATATAATTATATAAGATTTACACTATTCGGAAAAGATGTATCTATACGATATAGAGAAAACAGATACAAATATTACGAGAATGATAAATAAAATCATTTAAAATATGATTAAAAGTTTTTAACGCACGCTAAACAGAACTTCAATTTTTATTCTAATTATAATTTAAAATAATATTATATTTTTAATTTTACTCTGCGTGCGGTGTATGGATCATAAATCTTATAAAAACTTGGGTTGGTGCTTTTAAATTCTAATTAGATAATAAGAAAAGAAAAAATTTAAAATTCAAAATAAATTATCTAATATAGAGGGTGGGAATGAAAATAATTTTAAAACTATATTTACATACCCCGCCCTATAGGCTTTCTATCATTTTTGTTATTTTTGTATTTTATTTCTTTTAAATTTTTAACTGTTGTTTTAGCTGTCCGCCCAAATTTTTTTAAAATTATTATTTTAATTAACGCACGGTTAATAAGATTAATAATAATAAAAATTTAAATTATAAATTTTGTTTTTTAATATAATTCATAATTTTATCTATTTACAATTAAAGTAATTTTTATATAATATAAATACAGTTTTAATTTGAGGATAAGATTATGAGCAAAGTTGCTGTAATAAAATGCGAAAATTATGATTTTGAAGAAGTAAAATCTGCTGTTAAAAAAGCTATAGATTTGATTGGCGGAATAGATTTATTTGTTAAAGAAAATGATAAAGTATTGCTCAAGCCAAATTTTCTAGCTGCTGAAACTGCCGAAAGATCCGTAACAACTCATCCTGTAGTATTTGAAGCTGTTGTATCTATACTTCAGGAAAAAACTAAAAATATTTCTTATGGAGATTCTCCGGGAATAGGTAAGGGAAGCAGTGTGGCATTGAAGTCCGGTATAGATGAAATAGCTAATAAATTAAATGTTAAATACGCTGATTTTGAAGAGCCTGTAGGAGTTACTTATGATGATGGAGTACAGGAGAAAAGTTTTACTATAGCAAAGCCTATACAGGAAGCTGATGTAATAATAAGTTTACCAAAATTGAAATCGCATGCCCTTACAACTATGACAGGGGCAGTAAAAAATCAATTCGGATGCATACCCGGTTTTAGAAAGGCGGAATATCATTTGAAGCTTCCAGATTTTGAAGATTTTTCTACTATGCTTCTTGATTTGAATAAACTTGTTAATCCTAAGCTTTATATAATGGATGGAATTCTTGCTATGGAAGGAAACGGACCTAGAAATGGAAATCCTAGAAAAGTTAATGCTTTAATAGTATCATCAGATGCAGTTGCTTTGGATTATGTTGCTTCTCAAATAATATCATTCGATTATAATACTATACCTACTTTAAAAATGGGATTTAAACTTGGATTTTCAAATAAAGAGGAAATAGAAGTTGTAGGCGATGGTATAGAAAGCGTAAAAGTAACAGATTTTAAAAAGCCTCATAAAGGTGTCGGTATAGGAAGAAGTTTAATGAAGTTAAGCAGATTCCCTATCATTAAAAGACTTTTTGCAACTATAATACCTAAACCTGTAATAGAAAAAAATAAATGTGTAAAATGCGGAGTATGCGTCAAGGTTTGTCCTGTAACACCATTGGCACTTAATTTTGAGAAAAAAGGTAAAGATTATCCGCCTGAATATTATTATAAACATTGTATATCATGCTACTGCTGTCAGGAATTATGCCCACATAAAGCGATAGTATTAAAAAGAAAATTTTAATATAAAAAAATTAAAATAAAAAAATATCATACTTAATTTAAATAATTAAGTATGATATTTATATATTTTTTTATTTACTGAACATTAACTCTGACTGTCTTATCTATATAACTGCTGTCTATATTTCCAAGAGCTTTAATTTTTGATATCATATCATCTCTGCAGTCTTTTCCTGTCATATTAATATTCTGTCCTTTCTGAGTAATATTAACATAATCGCTGCTGTTATATATGAATGTAGATAAAGCTACTCTGTATGATTGTGATTCATTAATAGCAGTATTATTTAATTTAGCAGATATTAAATTTCCGCTGCTGTTGTATGTAACTTCCATTCCTCTTGACATTTGAAGGAAACTTCCGCCTGAATTTCCGGCAATTACTGTACTTTTTTTGCATGAAATCCTTAATAAATCAAGTATATCTTTTCCTGTCAATGTAACTAATATTACTTCATTATCGAAAGATGAAACTGTCATTACATTTGCTAATGTTATGTCTCCTTTTGTAAATCCGGCTCTTATTCCTCCGGAATTTATGAAAACAATATCAGCCTTATCTCCTTCCTGATTAGAATCATATATCAAGTCGCATACAAAATTTCCTAGAGGTGTAGATTTAGATCTAATTTCTATAACATTAAGAGGCAAATCTTCAGATAAAGTACCTATCCTTACATTAGATTCCTGTTTTACCAGAGTTTTCATTTCATTAACCAAAGCAAGCATATCAGGATCTTGTTTTATATTACTATCCATTGGAATTAGTTTATAATGAAATCTTGAAACATTTCCATTATTGGCATATAAATTTATATTTCCTAAATACTGCCCATAACAACCTGCCTGTACTATAGGAGTACCATTTATAGTGTTAGCATTTTGAAGTACAGTATGAGTATGTCCTCCTATTATGACATCAAAGATATTAGGCATAGCATTGGCAATTTCTATATCAACATTATATCCTGCATGACTTAGAAGTATTGTAACATCATTAGTAGTATTTAAAGGAATTTCTGACATAAAATTTTGTAAAGATTGTATTTCATCTTCAAATACTAAATTTTGAGTGTATTGAGGATTGTATCCTGCATTTTTTACAGTTACGCCTACTACAGCAATTTTTATACAGTTTATATTTGTAACCATATATGGTTTAGCATAATAGCTATTATCTGATTTATTTTTAATATTTACTGAAAGAGTAGGGAAGTTTCTGTCTTTTATTATTTGATTGAAATTATCAAGTCCGTAATCTATAAAATGATTTCCAACTGTTACGGCACCCACACCAAGTTCATTCATAATTTTAACTTCATCTTCCCCCTTGAAAACTGTAGAATAAATACTTCCTGTAATGGTATCACCTGCATGAAGAACCAAAACATTATTATTAGTTGCCTTTACTTGCTTAATATAAGCAGCTCTTCTAGCAGCTCCGTATATTCCATTTTCTTCTTCATCTTTTCCATGAGTATCATTCATGTGAATTATTATAAGGTTTCCGCTTTCTTTAGGATGTAAAATATTATTTTTTTGACATGATAATATTGTTATTAATATAAAAATTAAAATAAAATAAATTTTTTTCATATAGTAATCACTCCATTTTGTTTAAATTTTATATCATATTATATATTTGTCAATTATGTTAAAATATAAACTAAATATTAAAAAAATAAAAGCACGGCCCAATATATAAAGCCGTGCTTATATTTTGTATATTAAACAAGGAGTCAATTATTGTATTTATAATTATCTATCTTTACTAAGATATTTATTTTCTGTATCGTCGGCAAGTTTATATATTTTTTCTTCGTCTATAGTGATAATTTTTCCTTTTTCAACAACAATTTTTCCATTAACAATGGTATAGTCAACAGTATTTTTCCATCCTATAGTACCAAATAAAGATTTAGCATCGAAATTAGCCCCTACCATTTCTAATTTTCGCATATCTATAATAAATAAATCGCCTGCTTTTCCTATTTCCAAACTTCCTATATCATCTCTGCCTAAAACTCTTGCTCCTCCATTTGTTGCTATTTTTAATATATCATAAGCACTAGGAGCTTTATTGCTTGAATTGAGTCTATGAAGTAAATAGCATACTCTCATCTCTTCAAGTAAGCTGGAACCGTCATTGCTTGCACTTCCATCAACTGCTAAACCTACAGGTACACCTAATTCAAGCATTTCAGGTATTTTGCAAATTCCTGAACTTAATTTCATATTTGATATAGGGCAATGAGCTACGCCTGTTTTTGTATCAGCCAAATATTTTAACTCTTTTTCATTAAAATGAATTCCATGAGCATACCATACATCTTCACCAACCCAGCCAAGAGATTCCATATATTCCAAAGGACGCATATTGAATTTTTCTTTAACGAAAACTTCTTCATCTTTAGTTTCGCATAAATGTGTATGAAGTCTTACTTTCAAATCTCTAGCTAAAATAGCAGACTGCTTTAATAATTCACCTGTAACATTGAAAGGAGCACAAGGAGCTAATGCCACCATTTTCATAGAGTATTTTGAGCTGTCATGATATTTTTCAACTACTCTCTGACAATCTTTTAAAATATCATCTATTGATTGAACCACAGAATCAGGAGGAAGTCCTCCGTCTTTTTTGCTTAAATCCATACCTCCTCTTGAAGCATACATTCTTATTCCCAAATCTTTAGCAGCAGCAAATTGAGAATCTAATATTCCTTCTGCATTGTTATTAGGAAATAAATAATGATGATCAAAACATGTTGTGCAGCCTGTTTTTAATAATTCCCCCATTGCTGTCATAGAACTGTAATACACAACATCGTTATTAAGATTTTTCCATATTTCGTATAAATTAGTAAGCCATTCAAATAATTCCATATTCTGAACCTGAGGCAGATTTCTAGTGAATATTTGAAATAAATGATGATGTGTATTTATAAGTCCCGGATATACAAAACAACCTTCAGCGTCAATTACTTTATCAGCGTTTTTTTCTTCTTTTGTTTCTTTACCGATATAAGTTATAACTCCATTTTCTATAAATAAATTACTAGAATTATGAACCGTATCATTATTATCACATGTAACTATAGAAGAAGCATTTTTGATAAATAGACTAGACATATATTGATACCTCCGCTAATTAAAATAAGGCACAAAACTTATAGTCAATTATTGAGGTAATTGGTAGAAACGTTCAGCCATATTGTGAACTTATATAAGCTGTATAGTTATCGCCTAGTTGTATTATAAAATATTTTATTTTTATGTCAATTCATAATTAATTTTTATTTAAATAATGAAAACAATATAGGTATTATAAAACATACTATAAAAGCCCAAGCTCCATAAATATATATATAAAATACTGATTTAGTATCTCCAATAGTGATTTCTTTTATATTTGGAATACTATCAGGTTTTTTGAATATTATTAGTATAGACTTGATGTTAAAAAATGTTATAAAAATTAAATTACCTAACATAACTAAATTTGTACCTATCAATGTTATTTTATTTGGGCTTATACCATATTCTATTAATCTGTACAAAGAAGAAGTCAATACCAATATATCAAAAATAATAGTTATTATAGGGAGAATTAAATATACTGCTTTAGTAAATATGCTTGATTTATAATCAATTCTTACAAAGAACATGTTTAATACAATTACAGCAAGCATTATATTATAGAGTATAAAACTGACTCTGTTATCATAAGGACTTATATCAGGCATTAATAAAAGAATCAAAAGTATAAATATAAATAATAAACTAAAAGGCATTAATATTCTTGATAAATATATAGAAATATTAGTTTTAATTTTTCTATAAACTGTATATACCAAAAATGGAAATAATGAAGTAAAGAATGATATTGATAATACTATTAATTTTATTATAATTTCATTGTCTAAGATGTCAATAATATCTTTTATCAAAAATATAACTATTATAGCAAATATTCCAAATACTGTTGATACTATGCCTGCTATTAAACCTGCAAATATTGATATATCAGCAGAAAAAGTAAAAAACTCTGAAATACTTTTGGAGTTTAATACTTGAAAACCATTATATGACAAGGCTAATATTATAAAAAATATTATATTATTAAATATATATTTTATAATAGAGATTTGTTCAAAAAAATCCATATTATCTATAGCAACACTTCTTATAAAAAAACTAGTGCTTAAATCTACAATTAATATAAAAATAACTGATAGAAATGTTATCAATATATTTTTTAAATTGAAATTTTTATTTATATAAAATATTAAACTTAAAGAGAAAAAATAAAATAAATGAAAAAATGGAATTAATAAAAAAAGATATTCTGAATACATAAGGAATCTAGAAATTCTATTATCCATAAAAATAAAAGCAGCAATTGTAATAAGAGATGAAGCAATAAGACCTATAAAAATAATTATTAAATTTGATATTAAATTATTTTCTAATATTTTGCCTATTTTACTATTTATATCATTAATTGTATTTGTTTTTTCAGTTATAGTATTATTTTGAATATTGTTTTCTTCCATAATTCAACCCCACAAAAATAGTATACCATATAGTAGTAAATGAAAATCAAGAAATATTATAAATTAATAAATATAAAAGTCAATTATAAAAACGGATTAATCCCACCAGAAATACCAAACATCTGATTTTAATAATGTACCTGCTAATTTTCCATGATCATAATCTTCACCAGATTGATCTACTCTGTCAAAACAGAAATAATAATGTTCTATAGCAAGTTCTCTAGCTTCTTCTTCAGTTTGAGGCTGTTTTTCTGTGAAAAGCTCCCAAGTATCATAACCTACTACAGCAGGATAGGCATTATATTTTTCATACCAATACTTGAAAATTGCTGCCTGCGTTTCAGGATTAGGACAGTCATTGAATCCGCCCATTGGAATATAGCATGCCAATTCATAAGGATTAAGAGTAGGAATTTTTGCTAATATTAAATCAACCGTAACAGGATTATCTAAACTATAATCATAATAGGAACAAAAACTATTCACAACTTCAAAGCCTTCTACTATAGGAGCATTGAATGATTTTTTTATTTCTTCAATATATTCTTTATCATCATAAATATCTTCAATATTCTGATGCAAATATTCTTTATAGTTTACTTCTTTGGATTTTTCTATATATTCATTTATTAATTTTTTTGAATCTTCAATTTCTGCATCATTGTCTTCCAAAAACATTTCAATCGCTTCAGTGAGTATATCTGTAGGTATTATTATTAAAGGAGTGTATCCTTCTTTTTTTCCTTTCTCCAAATTCTCTTTATACCAATTCATTATTTTAGTATCATCTTTAAGTCCGCCTTCAAGTATTTCATAATCGCATTTTATAAAATCTGTTATAAATTTTATATTCTCATTCATATATGCTCCTAATTATTAAATTAATCAACGCTATATTCTGCTTCACTGTCTCCGCTTATAACAAATCTGTAAGGGTTAGTAGGAAGTATTTTAACTAAATAATTATACAATAAAGTAGAACTTTGAAGTACATTGTTATTAGTATTATAATAAAAATATTTAGGATAATCTAATACATATTTATAATAAGGATTATTTTTTGAACTTACTAATTCTCCTATTTTATTATTAACTTTCCATAGGAAATATACTGACTTATCTGTGAAATAATTTGTATTAGGATCATTAAGTATATAAGAGAAGAAGTCTGATGATTTTAAGTAGTCATAATTCTTATATGAATTCATAGCAGCCTTATAATTTTCAAATATATCTCCCATATTCTGAATATTATTTGTCATATATCTTAAATAGCTCCAGCCTACTATAGGTCCGTAATAAGTATCATATTTTACTAAAGCCCAATCTTCTCTTGCCCTCTCTTTAGGATTATATACATTTGTCTTATTAAGCACTGTTACAAAATCATAATTATATAATGTATAAAGTTCTTTTTCAGTTCCCGGAGTAATAGCAGGTATTCTGTCTCTTATTATAATTCCATTTCCTATAACATAGTATTCTTCTTCAAATTCTGCTTTTATAGCATCTATTCTTTTTTGTACAGTTTCCATAGTGCCTTTATAATTTTTATTTTCAGCAGAAGTTAAAGTAAAAGGCAGATTATCAGGGAAATATGATTGATTATGTAATATGCTGTCTTGAAGTACGCTTGTTCTGTATCTGTCTGAGAATCTTCTTAAATAAGTAATATTTGTAATAAATTTAGCTTTATCATTTTCATTTTGTATGCTGCTGAATCTATGTCTTATGCTGAAGTAGTAAGCAAAATCTTTCAAAGGAAAAACACTTTCTTCATCTTGAAGTATTCTGTCGAATATATATCCGTTAAAAGAGTATTGTCCGTCTTTTGCTATTATTCCCATTTGATTGTATATATTTTTTAATGAGGATTGTAAGTTTGTAACTGCTTCATCATCATTATTTTCTTCACCTTCAACTATACCCTCGGATAATAATTGAGTGTAGAATTCTTCTATGTATGCCGGTTCATTTTCTACCATATATATTAATGTCTGTCCTAAAAGATATGATGCCTCGCTTTCATAATAACTTGAAGGGTAGGTGAATAAAAATCTTGCTAAAGTTTCAAAACCTTCTTTATAGCTTGATGATAATATTTGATTTCTTCCTGTGATGAATGTTGTAAGTTCATTATACGGAGATTGTGCATTTTCTTCTTCTGTTTTTGGCAGAGTTTTTAAAAAGTCTCCTAAAGGTCCGTAATCCTCTGTGCTTTCTATATCTTTTAATTTTCTATACTCATTTATTGAATCTGCCGCTTTGCATGAACTAAGTAGTACAGCAGATATTAATACAATTATACTTAATAATATTTTATTCATATTTAATTTACCTTCATTAATTAATTTTGTATTTTTTTCTTAAAAAATCTTTTAAAATTGACCTTGAGAAATTATTATCGCATTTATCAAGCATTTTATTTACTAAATCTTCGCATTCTTCTATGCTTATGTTTCTAACAATATTTTTTATTTTAGCAATAGATGTTACAGACATTGAAAGCTCTCTTATACCAAGTCCTAATAGTACAGGAGTATATTCAGGAACACCTCCCATTTCACCGCATAAAGTTACAGGCTTATTATTTTCATTAGCTATTTTTATAACTCTTTTTAATGTTCTAAGAACTGATATATCTATTGGATTATACAAATATATCAGCTTTTCATTAGTTCTGTCGCATGCCATCATATACTGAACTAAATCATTAGAGCCTATGGATAAGAAATCAGCTTCTTTTACTATTAAATCTATTATAGCAGCAGCTGAAGGCGTTTCTATTAAAACACCTATTTTTATTTCTTCATTGAAATTTTGATTTTCATCTCTTAATTCTTTTTTGATATCTTCTATAAAATTTTTAGTTTCAATAAATTCTTCTAAAGTGCTTATCATAGGAATCATTATTTCTATATTTCCATAATGAGAAGCTCTAAGCAATGCTTTTATTTGATTTTTAAATAATTGTTTATTAGATAAGCAGAATCTTATAGCACGCCATCCCAAAAAAGGATTATCTTCTTTTAATTCTAACCCCAAAGCAGGTGATATTTTATCTCCGCCTATATCTAAAGTTCGTATTATAACTTTTCCTTTTATTTTAGATGCTATAGTTTTATATACTTGGAATTGAGTTTCTTCTGTGGGAAGCTCTGATGCTATTTCCTCATCTGAAAATATATATAAAAATTCTGTTCTATACAAACCTATGGAATCTACGCCAAATTTCAATAAGCTTTCTGTTTCTTCCGGTATATCTATATTGGCATGTACTTTTATTTCTATATTATCTTTTGTTAATGCTTTTTCTTTGGCATCTGATATAGCCTTTTCTTTTAATTTTTTTATATTTTCTGTCAATATAGTATAATTATAAATATCTCTTTCGCTTGGATTCATTATAACTATATTACTTTTGCAGTCTATTATTATTTTTCTTCCGTTTTTTATTTTGCTTGATATATCGGCTATGTTAAATATTGTAGTTATGCCGAAAGACTTGGCAAGTATTGCAGCATGTGATGTATATCCGCCGCTTTCTATTATAAATCCTGCAACTCCTATAGCATTAAATTTTAATACATCGCTAGGTGTAAGTGTTTTTGCTATTACAATACTATCTTTTGGTACTTTAGAATAATCTCCTGAATGAGGCTGTATCAAATTTCTTATCAGTCTTGATTTTATATCAATAATATCGCTGCTTCTTTCTGAAAGCATTTTATTATTTATAGACGATAATTTATAGAGATATCCTGATATTATAGTATCATATACATGTTCTATATTAAGCAATTTTTCTTTAACTTCTTCTTTCACTTGTTTTATTATTACTCTGTCTTGAAGCATTAGTATATGAGTATGTAAGATATTTTTGATATTATTATCCGCATGATTTTGTAATAATTCTATTTCATTTATAGATTTTTTTACAGCTTCATCAAATCTTTTATATTCTTCTTCTATATCAGATTCTTCTATCTTGTATATGGGAGTATTTAGGTATGGAGTATAAAAAAAAGAATTTCCTATAGCTACATCATCGCCAACCCCATTTCCATTTAATATCGTTCTTTTATCAGGCATGTATTCTCCGATATTATGTTAATTAATAGTAAAGATTATATTATAAATGCAAAATATTTTCAATAGTAAATTAATTGTAAATAGTATTATTTTTCAATATGAAAAATAGATATTAATTATATTTAGAAAAGTTTATATTATTTATTTTGATAAACTATATAAAAAATAGCTGATAACTTCATTCATAAGTCATCGGCTATTTTTTATTATTGTTATGCTAGCTTTTTATTTCATGTTTTCAAGCATTTCTACAACAATTTTCATTGAGTTTTGTGCAGATTTTACAACAAATTTAGGGAAATCTACCACGGCATCACTGTCTGCTTTATCAGATAAAGAGCGTATAACTACAAAAGGAACTTTATACATCAAAGCAGCATGTGCAACAGCAGCACCTTCCATCTCTATAGCACCAGCCTTAAATTTATTATGTATTTGCTTAACTTTTTGATTGTTGCCTACAAACTGATCTCCTGTAGCTATTGTGTCAATATATACTTTATTCTCTTTTATCACTTTTTGTGCTGATTCTTTTGCTAATTGTATCAAAGAAGCATCTGCAGGATAATAATTTTTATTATAGCCTTTAACTAATACAGTAAGTTCTTCTCCGTCTAAATCGCTTGTATCAAAGTCATGTTCTATTAAGTCTTTTGATATAACTATATCAGATATATCGTAATCAGGATTTCCGGAACCTGCAACACCTGTAAATATTATTTTTTCTACATTAAATCTTTCTATAGCTATAGTTGTAGCAATAGCCGCATTAACTTTACCAATTCCAGATTTTAATAGTACTATATTTTTACCGCATAATGTGCCTTTATAGTAAATAATATTAGCTATTTCAATTTCTTCTATATTTTCAATCATACCTTTAAAATTGGTAATTTCTGAATCCATAGCACCTATTATTGCAATTCTTTTTATATCAGACATAAAATAATCCTCCAAATAATAATGATTAATAAATTATATATTAAAAATCTATTTTTATAAACTATAATATTTTATTATAATAAAAATGATTTTAAAAATCGAAAGTTAAAGGATCTTCTCCTATTCTGTATCCGTTTTCCAATGAATTTATTTTTTCTATATCATTTTTGTCCAATTTGAAATCGAATATATTTATATTTTCTTCTATTCTTTCTTTAGTTACAGATTTAGGTATAACAGATATATTATTTTCTATATTCCATCTTAATATTATTTGTGCAGGAGTTTTATTATATTTATTTGCTATATCAATTATAGTTTTATTATCAAATATTTTTCCTCTTGCCAATGGAGACCATGCTTCTACAATGATATTATGATTTTTACAAAATTCTATTAATTCATTTCTTTGCAAATTAGGGTGTCTTTCTATTTGATTTAGTACAGGGGCAATATTACAATGTGCAAATATATCTTTCAAATGCTTTATTTCAAAGTTGCTTAATCCTATAGATTTGGCTTTTTTACTTTGGCATATATTTTCTAATGCTCTGTATGTATCTAAATATCTTTCCTTTTTTTGTCCGGGCCAATGAATAAGCACTAAATCTACATAATCCATATTAAGTTTTTCTAAACTTTCTTTAAATGATTTCCTTGTAGAATTATAACCTTGTTTTGTATTCCATATTTTAGTGGTTATAAATATTTCTTCTCTTTTTATTCCTATTTTTCTTATAGCTTCTCCTAATTCTTTTTCATTATTATAAAATTGGGCGGTATCAAATTTTCTATATCCTGCTTCTATAGCCCATCTTAGTGCATTTTCTAATTCTTTTTTATCTGTTATTTTATATAGTCCAAGACCAAATATAGGCATTTCTATACCATTATTAAATTTTACATTAATCATAACTTCTTCCTTTTTTATATTATGGTATTAATTTTATTATATGTTATAATAGATAATATTACAGCTATATTTTTATTATCTTAAAAAATGTTTTATGCTTTTTATGATTTTCCGATAATATTTAGTAATTAACATAATAATACAAATGGGGGGAGTAAATTGTCTAGTAATAACGGATACGAAAAATATAAAAAAGTTGATGTGAGTACCGCTTCACAGAACAGACTTATCGTTATGCTTTATGACGGTGCTATCAAGTTTTTAGAAACTGCCTGTGCTGCTATGGATAAAAAACATGGTACTGAAGAGGCACATAATAATATAGTAAAAGCACAGGAAATCATATATGAGCTTTTATCTTCTCTTAATTATGAAGCCGGAGATATAGCACATAGACTTGCTTCTATATATACATATATGAATCAAAAACTTACAGAAGGCAATATATCTAAAACTAAGCCGCCTTTGTTAGAAGTTATAAGGTATCTCAAAGAGCTTAAAACAGCTTGGGAAGGTGTTGAAGAGCAAATGTCTAAAACTAATAGCGAAAGTAAAGCAGCACCTAATAATAGTAAAGATAATTCTTCACAAAATAGCGATAGTAAATTAAATATAACAGGTTGAATAAGCAATGGAAAAAATGTATAAATTAACAGTATTATTTATTATTTTTAGTATAGTTCTTTTATCATGCGGTGAGAAAGATACTGAAACTATAGAGCAGTATGAAGCTAGAATGAATAGGCTGGAAATTTTAAAATATTATAATATACAAGATGTTATGCAGCCTAGAATTGTAAATGATGGAGTATTATTTACTTTTGCAGAGAATTATGATTCTGTAGAAGTATCCGGCGATTTCAATAATTGGGAAGATAGTATACCTCTTATAAAGAGTTCCTACGGAGTTTATTATTATCTTTGGCAGCATCCGCTTAAAGCAGGAAAATATAGTTATAGGTACAGAGTTAATGGGGTTTGGATTAATGATCCTGTAAATGCTAATATTGAATATGATAATAATAATCAGGTTGTAAGTTATTTTGTTTTAACTAATGATGTAGGATTTTATGAAAAAAACCCTATTTATAATTCTGACGGCACGGTTACATTCTTTTACAGCAATGATACTGCTAAGGAAGTTATGTTTACCTCTGATAAATTGGGCTTTGATAGTTTAAGATATCCTATGAGTTATTCTAATAATTTATGGGTTATCACTTTAAGACCTGAAGCGGGTAATTATTATTATAACTTTGTAGTAGACAGAATATGGGAAGTTGATCCTATTAATATGAATGTTTATAAGGGAAGCGACGGAAGACTTCATTCATATACATTGATAAATTATAATCAAACTAATCAAAGAATGGTATATTAATTAAATATAAAAATAAAGAAGGATAAGCTTATTGCCTATCCTTTTTTATTGCATTTTATTATTTTGATTATCATTATTATTTATTATAGGATTTTCAGCATTCAAATCATGAAGCCTTTCTCTTATTTCTGAAGTCGTTTTTAAAGGATCTTTTTCTTTCATTTTAGGCTGCTTGAATACGGATAATGTTTGATTAAAGATATTTTTAAAACTATCATCTACTGTATTATTTTTAGAGTTAATATACATCATTTTTATTTGATCTTTAGTTTCTTTATCTTCTATCTTTGATAATAAATTAATATTATGATCTGAAATAGAAACCAAATACATGTCTTCAACAATTTCTATTATAGATATATATCTGTTTGCAGCTACCGGAGTAGTGGCAAGCACTTTAATAATATCGCTTGAGCCTGACACTTTTTTAGATTTATTTTTTAAATATATAAATACCAAATATATACCAATTAAAGTAACTATAAAACCAATTATAGCTCTTATAAACATCCAGCCGTTACTTACTTCTGCTCTGTCCTGAATATTTCTAATATCTTGTAATATAGCAGGTTCATTAGCATTGTTTGTATTATCTATAGGGGCATTGAAGAAATTAGTTTCAGGGGCGGTATTTTCTATATTTTCTTCTGTTGTTATATCAGCATTATTGGTGTTATTTTGATTTGTAGTATTTTCTTGAGTTAGTGCTATGCTGAAAATAATTAAGAATATGACAGAAATTTTTTTAATCATATATAAACCGATGCGGAGAGAGCGGGATTCGAACCCGCGGTAGGGGTTGCCTACGACAGTTTAGCAAACTGCTCCCTTCGGCCTCTCGGGCATCTCTCCATAACTATATATTTCCTTAAATGATTGTGTTATGATAACATAAATAATATTTTTAGTCAAGTTTATATTTAATTAAAGTTTGTTTTTTATTAATTTTGTTCTTTATTAAGCTCAGGTATTATATATTCATTAAAATTCTCTTTTGTACAAGCAAATGATTCTTTAAATAATATTTCCTGCAAAGTATTTAAATCTTTAAATTTATATTCTTTATAAGATAAAGCATTTTTAGCAAAATATTTATAAATATTATCTTTGTTAGGTTCATCATTTTTTAATTTATTATAAACAACTATATATGTAGCATAATTTCTTGAATAATTTAAATTTTTTATTATTCCTATATCAAGCAGTATTAAAAATGTATCATAAGCTTTTTTAAAAATATCTAATTTTTCTTTATTATTTATTTTGCCATTTTTAAATTCTATTACATATATATTTCCATTTTCAAATTTGTAAACAGCATCTGCAGACTTTGGTCTGTTATTAAAATTATATTTACTGTTATAAATATCTTTTAAAATATCACCATTAATTACAATATTGTCAGCATCCGTCATATATTCATTATTTGAAGGTGAATATGATGCTATCCTTATAGTAGTTTCTAAATTATTTATTTCTATGTTTTGTGTAAAATTAGATATTATTTGTTTTATATCTTTTATAATTTTATTTTCCATTATTCTATATCTTCATCATATTTCATATTGTTTAATGTTTCTATAGGTTCATACATTTTCTTATATATTAAATCAATGTTTTCATTTACATTTATAATCATTGTATTTTTATTATCTTTTTCTAATTCAGATAGATAAAAGTTAGTTTTATCATCTATTTTATAAAATTTGGAATATCTATTTATAGCATCTACAAAATAAGGGCTATGACTTGTTATTACAATAATTAGATTTAAATACTTATTAAGTAATACTATTAACTCAGCATATATTAATTGCCATTTTGGGTGTAAATGTATTTCAGGCTCATCTAATATTAGAATATCATTTTCTTTTAAAGATGTATTTGATAGAAGCATTTTTATAATTATAAATGATTTTAAACCCGCAGATAAATTTTCAAATACTATATCAATATTATCCTCTTTCAAATAGTAAATTTCATTATTTTTTATTATTTCTCCAATAGTTATATTTTTTAATAATTCTTCTAAATTTTTCATTATATCATTATTTTTTACAGCACTGAAAATATTTTTATACATGTTTTCAGTATAATCTTTTGTAAGAGAAGTAATTAATTTTTTAGCTATAAGACCATATTTATGTTCTGTACTGTTTATTTCATCTAGTATAAATGGGTTATCTATATAGTAAATGTTGTTAATAATATCAAATTCTTCTTCAAATTTTATGCACTCATTATTCTTAAATTCTATATTCATTTTTTTGTTTTTTATTTCTAGTTCTAATGATGCTTTAATATCTCTGTGATGTAAATTGTTTATTTGATTTTTAAATATTTCATTAAAATATCTTTTACTTACTTCCTGCATTATTTTATTATACGGATTTTTCAATATTTTTTCTATATCATTTGAAATATTATTTATAATGATATCATAAGTTTCTATATTATCTGAAGTTGTTTCTAAAAAATTATAAAAGTTATAGTCAAATATTTCTTTGAGAATATTTTTTATAAAATTAATAGATATATTTTTTATATCTTTAAAATAATTAATTTCTTTTAGAATAATATCTAATCTTTCAATAATTCTATTATATAAATATCTATTATGTGATGTAATATCTATAGAGTTTTTTAAAAATATTAATTGAAATTCAAATAATAGTTCTTCTTCTATTTTAATATATTTATCTTTATTTGAATCAAAAATAGAGAATAGAATTTTTCCTACAGTAGTTTTTCCTGTATTATTTTCACCGCATATTACTGTTATACCTTTTAGATTTACATCAGCTTTTTTTATTTTGGAAAAATTATTTATTGTTAATTTCATTTTTGTATTATACCATTTTTTTAAATTTGTAAAAGGCTTTAACTAAAGTATATTTAATTAAAGCCTTTTCAAATTTATTTGTTTAAATTAGTATTTTAAGCATGTGTTACCCATTCATGGTCATAATTATACTCTTTGTAGTTTCCTTTGAATACCACACCTTTTACAACTAATTTTTCATCTAATATAACTAGGTCAGCAATGTATCCTTCTTTTATTCTGCCGTATTTGTCGTCTATGCCCATAACTTTAGCAGGATAAAGCGAAGCCATTTTTAAAGCCTCCTCTACAGTAGCACCTACCTCATTAACTACATTTCTCACAGACTGACTTATTGTTATAGCTGAACCTCCTAAAGTTCCGTTATCATCTATGAGTCTGTTGCCGTCTCTATGTATTTTCTTGCCAGCCCAAATATATTCTTTTATTTCAGGGGCAGCTGCAGGGGCTATAGCATCAGTAACTATACATATATGACCTGTTTTTAATTTGTATGCAAGCTCTACTGAAGCAAAATCACAATGAACTCCGTCGCATATTAAACCTGCATACATGTCTTTAGTTTCAAGTACCGCTCCGACAGCACCTGGCTCTCTTGAACCCCAAGGACGCATGGCATTAAATAAATGTGTGGCAAAAGTTATTCCATAAGGTATTTTTTCTTTTATTTCATTGTATGTGCCGTTAGTATGTCCCACAGATACAACTTTTCCGCCCATAGCAAAAGCCTCTATAACTTCTCCGGAAACCATTTCAGGAGCAACAGTTACCATTACGCATTTAGAAGCATTGATTTTTTCTATCATTTCCATATTAGGTTCTCTTATAAATTTTTCATTATGAATTCCTCTTTTTTCATGTGATATATAAGGACCTTCAAAATGTATTCCTAATACTCCGATTACTGACAGATCTTCTATACTATTAAATAAATCTATGATTTTTAACATATATTCGTCGCTATTTGTAATAACAGTAGGCAAATATGAAGTACAGCCGTATCTCTGACAAACTTCATTCGTATTTTTTAATGTTTCAACTGTAGGAGTAGCATTAATATCATATCCTCCTATGCCATTAACCTGCAAGTCTATATATCCGGGAGCAACTATTTTTCCTCCCAAATCTATTCTAGTAATAACAGCATCAACATCTATTTCTTTCTCAACGCTTTTTATAACATTGTTTTCTATAACAATACAATGCCCGTCTATAAACTTCTCGCCGTCAAATATTTTGATGTTTGTAAGTGCATAGTAAGATTTATAAAGCCCTTTAATAAGCTCTTTAGGATGAAGACTTTTGCTTTCCAAACTTTTAGCATATTTATAAGTTTTTACTTTTAAATCGCTGCTTGATTCTTCATCTGCGACAATTATAAGTTTTTTATGTTCCTGAAGTACAGAAGTAGGGTAGAATTGACTTATAGCTCCTTCAACACAATGTGCTAAAGCATCAGACACTTCATATCCGTTTGCCATAACAAGTATGTATTTTGCATTAAATGCTTCCTCAAATCCTAATGTGAAACCCTCTCTTGGGAACATCTCTATAGGCATATTAAATTTTTTGGATTCATAGCTTCTTATTATTTCGCTTATCTTTTTATCTCTTATGCTTCCTTCTAATGATGAGCTTGGAGTATTAAGTAAGAAACTTCCGTCTTCAGCCAAATTATCTATCAATAAAGTTATGTTTCCTAATTCTTTTATTAAATTAGCCATTCTTTTAGCTTCTTCTTTTCTATTTACTACATTACTGTCAAATAAATGAACATTTTCTTTAGGTATATCTATAAATTTTAGGAAATTATCTTCTAAATATTTCTGCGATATATTTGAATCTATATATTCGCCAGATGAAACTATATGTATATTTTTAAAAGATACTATATTATCATTGTAGAAAGATAATAATTTTTGATAATATGATTTATTGATATATCTTAAAGGAAAAGATAACACAAAAGGCTTGTCTTTATCCGAATAGTCTAATATACATTTTACAGTATAATAAGCAGCCCATTCATAAACGCTTTCATTTGTAATAATGATTCTCATGTATATTCTCCTTTTATTTTATATTTTTTTCTATTTTCATAAATACTGTCTGACTTGATAATCTCAAAGATGATTCGTAATCAGCTATCACAGTAACATCACTATGCTTTTGTAATTTACTTAAAGGCGAAGAATTGCTTATTCCATGCTCTAAGCAATCTCTTAGAGAGCAGGAATTATTTATTCCAGATGATGTTAACAATACAGTATCAACCATATCTATAAAGCCCATACCCATGCTAAATACTGTTGTAGGTACTTTGCTTTCATCTTCAAATTTATATTTAATCTCATTTATAGAGTGTTCGCTTAAAGTTTTAATTCTAAACAGTGAAGATAATGATGACATTCTTTCATTTCCTGCCGAAGTGGAATCAGCGGTAAGTGAATACCATATAACATCAAATCTTCCTATTTTTTTTATAATTTCAAGCTGTTTATCCATTTGAGATTCATCGCCTTTTCCGTCAAATAAAAATACATTTTCTTCAGGTATATCTATTTTGGAAAGCAGATTTTCTTTTAAAAAATATGCTTTGCTGTTTTTATCTGTTTGAGAAAGTCCTATATATTCCGACTGCTGAAATATAAATATATTTTTGAAATCAATTTGATAGTTATTAATATTGCTTATTAGTTCTTTATAAATGTCTTTAGTATCATCTTGACTAGAAACTGAAATATAAAGTTTTTCTTTTTTTTCCTGCTTTTTCTCTAAGAAATTGAGAATATGTTTTGCTGTGAATACAGTATAATCTTGATATGAATCAGCTATATATATATTCATTAATAAGTCCTTTATAATTAATCGGAGCTTATTATAACATTTTCCCTATTTTCTGTATATAGTATATTGTTTATTTTATTCGTATTATCTGAAGTATTTATATAATCTTCTATGTTTATATAGTATTCTTTATTTCCTGCTTTGAAATTTAAATTTGTACTTGTAAAATTTCCTAAAGTGATATTAGTATTTATAATATTTCTTCTAATAGCCTGAGCTACATTATTTTTAGGCATTGTACTTATAATTATCCAAGGTTCAAATTTCTTTACATTATCTCTTGTTGAAACTTCTGCGGTATATAATTTATTCTGTCCTATATAGGTTTGAATAATATTATATTCTAATTCATTTGAAGATAATATTTGTATATATGTATAAGAATAGGTTCCTTCTATAATGAATTTATTTGCTTCATTATCAAAAGTTATTGGAAGTTTTGAATTGGCATTCCATTTATATTTATATCCGTAAACATGATATTGTTTTGTTATATCAGGCAATGCTTCAATATCTTCTTTTATTATTAAAATATTAGGTTTTAGATAGTAGAATCTTCTGTCATAGTTTTTAAGATTTACGGAATATGTATATCTTTGATTTGCTTTTGCATGGGCATAGAACATTTTATAATAATTAGTTATATTTTCTATATAAGAATAACTTCCCATATTTTCTTCTATTTTGTTTCCGTCTATTGATATTCCATTATGAAAATCAGCATCTTTAAAAAGTGTATAATTATTAGAATTAAAGTTGTAGCCTAATTCATCTATTATAGAATCTCCGTAATTATAATATACAAAACTCATTCTGTCATTATGATTAAGTCCTAAAGAATCATCAGCGTTTCTTCCTTTAGCATATATAGCCAAATAAGGTGCATTCAGAGCTTTTATATTTTCATTATAGATAGCAGTTTGTATTTTTTTTAGTAGTAAAGTCTCACATTGAAAATCAATATTAGAATTAACATTATCCCTAAGATAGTAATTATTCCACATTAAAGCATAAGGGAGATATTTTATTTCAGCAGATTCGCTTTGTGCAAATACAGCATAATTTTTATATAATGGATTAGCATACATTCTGCTTAGAAGCTCCATAACTGCACTTCTAGCACCCGTATCAAATCTTAATTTGCTTCTATTATCTATAGCAGTGTATCCTATAGGTAAAGTATAGCCTGACGGATATCCTACTATCGATAAATATTTTCCTATATTTTTAAATGATTCAAAAGTAAAAGCATCGAATATGCCTACATTTTTCAATGATAATGCATAAGTTAATATAGGCATTATAGTATCAAATGCTTCGCTTATTGATGATTTAAAACTTCCGTCATTTTCAAACATAGAAAATACCATGCTGTTTATGTAATTCATAGAAAAATAATGCCAATTTCTAACTTGATCCTGATTTATATTTTCATTAAGCATATTAATTGCTATTAATCCTAATGTTGTAATGTATTTTATAGTATTTTTATTTCTGTATTCTGAAGGATTTTCTGTTATATAGTTATAAAGTGTTTCTCCGTATTTTATAAATTCCTGCTTCATCAAAACTATTTCTTCAGGCGAAAACTCATCATACATCAAATCAAAAGGCATAAGAAGAGAATTAGCTAATATATTAACCGAATCTATAATATTATAATTGTCTATTTTTGTTTCATCTAAATTCACTATATCTCTTATCATCTGTTTAATTTCATATTTTAATAAATTATTATTAGGCTCAAATGCTGCTTTTAAAGACATAACCATAGTATGAGAAGGAAGATTCTCAAAGTATAATTTATTAGTATCATCAGTTAATGAATATGATATATTATTTACAGACCATTTACCCATATTTGCTGAAGTATATGATTTGAATGCATTTATATTTCTCAAAAGTACAGAAGGCTGAAGTCTGTTTGCTTTGTATAGTAAATTATATAATATTTCAAATGTCTGCTTATCTATTAATACAAAAGGTCTTTGTATATTAAAAGTTTTATTTGTTATAGGTGTGATTTTAGTACTGCTGTCATCTATAAAGAAATGATAGACTCTTCTTAAATTTGTGTCTCCATTTTCATCAAATGCTATATACCATTTGCCGTTTTCTAATGTATTTGTTATTGAGAAGAAGCTGTTATTTCTCAATGTATATTCATAACGAGTTGTAAATGAAAGCTCTTTAGATATTGATATTCTAGTGAGAGTAGTTCTTTTATTAATCATAACAAATGGAGGATTACTCTTTGCTATATGTCCGCTTTCAGGAAGTATCAATGCTATATTTTCTCTTGATTTTATTTTATCATCATACTCATTTATTGCTATTTTTACTTTATCTTTTGTATCAACATTTCCAACTGTTTCTATGCTTACAGATAGTCTGTCTAATTTATCTTTTTCCAATGGAGGATTAAAATTTGTAGCGTATAATGTGAGATTTATATTTCTATTAACTAATGGATTTTCTATATTAAATGTCTTTATTATATTGTTTTCTTCTACTTCTATATTTAATTGTATTGGTATATTATCAGAATCTATATTATAAGTTAATAATATTCCGTCATTTATTTTTACACTCTTTCCATATTTTAAATTTATAAATTTTGGATACTGTTTATTATATTCAGGATATGTAATAGTATAAGAATTATCTTTTTTATCATAAACAGCTTCTATTTCTCTGTCTACTATTCTTTTTGGCGAGCATGATAATATAGGTATTATCAATAGTAGTGATATAATAATCAATTTTTTCATTATTATTTATTATCCTGTTATTTATTCCATTCTAACTCTATGCAATCCTCTTAAATAATATGTAATATCTTGTATATTTTTATCTATCATTTGTTTATATTCGTCAGGTATATTCTGATCTCTTATAAGTTTGAACATTTCAAGTCCTTCCTGCAAATTACCGAACAAACTTATTCTAGCTGCATTTCTTAATATTCTTTTGTATTTAGAATAGTAAGTATTTTCAGGCATATTATCAAAACCATAAGTAATTACAAGTTTCTTTTCATAATCATCTATATCATCTAAGAGCTTCATTCTCATAGTAGGGGTTTCACTTGCTGGTTTTAATTGAGATTCAGGCTTAGCCAATTTAGCACTTTCTTTAGGAGCTTCAACTTTAACTGTGATATTAGGCTGCTGAGCTTGAGGAGCCTGTCCTATTTGCTGAGCAGAATCTGGAGAAGCTACTATAGATTGTCCGCCGGGAGGAGGAGTATATCCTTCATTTATTTCTACACGGCTGTTTTCTATTTTATCTATTATAGTGAAAGGTCTTTTATTTAAATTTTCATCTTTAGTACTGTCTGAATCTTCGAGTCTGTTTTCAACTAGATTTTCTAATTCTTCAGAGGCTCTGTTTAGTCTTTCTTCCCCTTCAGATAAAACAGATACAGCTTCTGGTTTTTCTTCAAGTTCGGACTCTTCTCTTTCTTTTGCTTTCTGCTCTCTGTAATCGTCCATAGCAGCACATAATAAAGTAGCTAATTTTGTAATACCTTCTTCTGTTTTTGCATTCATATTAGAAAGCAAATCGCCGCTTCCTTCACTATCTGCTTCATCATCATCATCTGTAATATAGCTTTTTTTCATTGTAGAAGCTATATCTTTAGCAGAACTTTTTATATCCCCTCTTATTTCTTTTAATTTCTCTTCTTCTTTTTTTAAGAGTTCTCTTTTTTTATCTAATGCTTTTGATTCTTTTTCTATCTGTTTTAATATTTTTAAATTTTCTTTATATTGTTCTTTATCTTCTTTAGAGAGCTTATTTGTATTTTTTTTAGCATTTTTTAATTCTGATACAGCTTCTCTTAATTTTGCTTTTAATTCTTTCTTTTCCTGTTCTGATTCTAATAACTGCTCTTTTAATGCTTTAATTTCTTTTAGAGCTTCTCTGTCTGTTTTAGCAGTTTTTGATGCGGTTTCAGTTTTTGATTTTATAGCTTCTTTTGCTTTTAGTTTCAGCTCTTCATTTTTTAATTCTATTTTTCTTTTTTCTTCTTCAAGCTTTTGATTAGTCTTTTCTAATTTTTCTAATCTTTTTTGAAGTTTATTTATTTCAGCATTACTGCTTTGACTTTTAGCAGGTATAGATTTTTTTGACTCTAAATCTTCTATTATTTTTTTGTATTTGTCTTCTATTTTCTTTTTTTGTATATCTACTACTTTTTTATATTTTTTATTAAGTTCAGCGATTTTTTCTTCAGATTGCTGCAATTTTAATTTTAATTCTTCAGATAATTCTTTGTATGAAATTCTGCCTGTAGTTTTTGCTTCTGATGAAGTTTTCTTAGTATCGGTTTTTTTTACAGCCATTATAAAGTACCTGCCATTATATTATAGTCCTTATTAGTATTAACGGAAAAAATTTAAATTTACTAATAAAAATATTTTTTTATTTACATAATATCATATTTCTGAAATAAAATTAATAGTTTTATGCTTGAAAAATATTTTTTATAATGGTATAATTTTCAGCAACAAAATAGTCTTTATGATATAAGAAATTAATTTTAAGGAAAAATATATATGAACGCTTTACTAACTTTAGGAATCATAGTTTATTCTATAATATGTGTACTATTAATATTGATAATCATTATACAAGGCGGTAAAGCTGAAGGTTTATTTTCGAGTGCTCAGGCTAATGTTTTGGGAAGCCAAAGAGGAAATGCCTTAAGTAAGGCTACTACTTTTCTTTCTACTATATTTATAGTAGGAGCTTTACTTATATCTGTTGCTATAAGCACTCAAAAAACCGCTTTTGAAAATGTTACGAATACTCCTGCTAATAATACAGCAAATACTACAGCTCCATTAACAGCACCTACTAATGCTGCCCCAACTATGGAAAATACAAACACTGTTTCTAATCAATAAATATAATTAATTTGACTAAAAATATATATTTACAAACTGAAACAATTTGTAAAATAGTAGTTTTTATTTATTTTTGTTAATTCAATAACTTAATATTGTATTTTGACTTTTTTGGTATTTATGCTATTTGTTTTGACTAGATTATTATCGAAACGAAGTATTATTTCTAGTTTATCAGCTTCTTTCCAATAATTTTTATCAAAGTTCAGATTGAATCCTATTCTTTGACCTACAGGAAATCTTATGTTATTAAAAGAACGATCTCCTGAAAATATTAATTTTCTATATTTGTATAATGAAAAAGAAGTTCTTAGTATTTCTATACTTTCAGAATTAGTATAATTGGAATTTTCAAGTTCTATAGTTGTTATTATGACATCATCAATAGACTGTGCTTTATTAATCTTTACTATTACATCAGTTTTAGGCTTTAAAGCTTCAAATAATGGTATATTATTAAAGAAACCTTTTTTATATAAAAGCATGCCGACTACTGCTAATGTTAGAAAAGTACCGTATAAAAACATAAACCATCTTCTTGCAAATATGCTTACTTCTCTTTTAGGGGCAGGAGGTTTTATATCTCTTTTAGCATAGAATTCTAATTCTTTTTGTTTAGGGTCGTAAACTTCTCTAGGCAAAATTTATATCCTTTTTAGTATTTTATATGAAATATTTGCTAAATCTTTAGGCTGAATATAGTCATTTCCGAATTTTTTTGATAATATATTAAAAGATTTAGCCTGTATTATCAATGCCAATTTTGAAGCATCTAGTATATTTAATCTTCTGGCAAGCAAAGCACCTATAAATCCTGCAAAAACATCTCCCATACCAGCTTTTCCCATAGATTCTCTAGGATTATAATTTATATATATATCATTTTCATACATCAGGAAACTTACTGCATCTTTTAATACTATTGAAGCATTTGTTTTTTGTCTGTATCTTAATAATGCCTGATATGGATTTTCTAATGCTTCTATATGATTTATTTGTGTAAGTTTTTCAAATTCATATATATGAGGTGTTATTATAAAATTATTTTTAAGTTCATTAAGAGTGCTTTCAAACATTAAATATAAAGCATCAGCATCTATAACAGTAGGTATGTTTATCTGCTTTAATATGCTGTTTACGAAAATTTCTGTGGACATATCTCTGCCTATACCTGAACCTATTATACAGGCATCGCTTTTATTTATATCATTTACTATTTCAATGTCATTTTCTGTGAAGAATTTTTGATTTTCTTCTCCAACTCCTATAATAACAATTTCAGGCATAGACGGTATTACAGCATCTCTTATATTTTTAACTATGCCTTTAGGTACATATAGTCTTATATAACCTACGCCTAATCTATAAGCAGCATTTACAGCTAAAACAGCAGCTCCTATATAATTATTGCTTCCTGCCACTATGGCAAGCATTCCCTGTTCTCTTTTACTGTATAGTGAGCTTCTATTTATATGTACCTTTTCATTATAATCTATTAATTTGGCCTTATATCCCCAATTATTTAGTATTTCATTAGGGAATATTGATTTTATTATGAATAATTTTCCTATATATTCTCTAGTTCTATATAAAAAGAATATATCTTTAGCAAAGCATATTGTGTAAGTTTCATGTGCTTTAAAACAAACATGTACATTGTCATAGTCATTTATTTTTGAGGCTAATCCTGAAGGTATATCTATTGCTATTCTAAGAACATCTAATTTATTTAAACTATCTATAAGAGTTTTTTGTATTCCTTCCAATGGTCTGTTTCCGCCTGTACCGAATAATGAATCCAATACTATAGATTTTCTTTCTATATTTTCAGCGGCTGATATAGCATCTTCTTCGCTTCCTAAGTAATTAATATCTATATTCATAGATTTTAATATATTAAAATTGGAGTATGTATCTTTATTAACTCTGTCAAGATTCCCTGTGATATATATCTTAACATCATATCCGTTTTTTATTAAATACCTAGCTATTGCAAGTCCGTCTCCTCCGTTTCCTCCTACAGATGAGAAAATATAAACTGTTTTTTGATATAATAATTTTCTATGTCTTTTTACAAGCAAATAAAATATTTCACTGGCTACATGCTCCATAAGAAGTATTGAAGGTATTTTTTCTATTGTTTTTTTGTCTATGTTAATTAGATCTTCTGTAGTTACAACTTTCATTTTTTTATTCCTAATGATTCCTTTATAATATCAAAAATAGATAAAACTATATTTTCATTTAATTGACCGTATTTAATAAGATCATTATATGTGGTGCTTATTGTGTTATTATTATTTAATATTTCTGTGTATATTTCTTTAGGCATAATATTTGAATTGTTTTTAAATACATTCAAATCATAGTATGCTGATAATTTTAATGCCCATAAAGCATGATTATATTTATTATCATTTGTTAGTACAGGATAAACATATATATAAGATTTTGATAATGTATTATTTAAGTATTTTATATCTTTTATAGAATAAAAATCTGCAATATTTCTATATGATATAGTGCTTCCTTTTCTTATAACATTACTTATTTTGAATTTATCATTATTATAAGCATATATTAAAGGCCAATATGTGGCATCTCCGTATAGAGTTTTTGCTATATCCCAATAATACATATCTTTTGATGTGATATATGTTAAGTTTGCAGAATCTATTTCATTAAAATATTCATTAACTATATCATAAAGTTTTCTATTTTCTATACTATTATCAGATATTATTCTACTACTGCTATAGTATATTGATGATGCTATGCCAAGTATAAATATTATTATTATTATGAGTATTACTCTTATTATGCCTACAAGCAGCATATTTTTGCTTTTAACATTGTTTTTATTCATAGTTTTATTTCCTGATTTTTTAATATTATTGTTTAGTTTTTCTTTATTATTTAGTAATTCCTTTTGTATATTTATTTCTGATAAGTTATTTTCTTTTTCGTCTTCTTTAGTGTTTGCATTAGTATCAGCATGCTCTAAGTCTTCTTTATCAAAATGATTAATATCAAGTAGTTCTTCTTTAGAATATTCTTTCATTTCAGGATAATCATTTTTGTCATTATCGGATGTATTATTATTATTTTCTTTTTCATCTTCTATATCTTTTTTTTCATTTAGTTTTTTTATCATACTATTTAAATCTATAGAATTATAATTTTTCCATATATTTCCTACGACATTGTTATCTATTGATTTGTTTTCTTCGTCTTTATTTTCTTCATCATTAATTTCAATAATTTCTTCAATTTCATCATCATCATTGTTATAACTTAATTTTTTATTTTTTATTTGACTATCCAATTCATCTAATATGTCTTCTGCTATTTCATTATTATGCAATTCTTTTATTTGGTTTTTTAAAAAAGCATCAGTTTCAAAATGATTATTTGAAAAAGTACCGAAGTTTTTTATATATACATCTTCTTCTTTTGATATATCTGCTATATTTTTGAATATGCTTTTATATATAGATTTTTCCAAAAAAATATTTTTTATATTATTATTTGTAACATTTAAAGATTCCAATGATTCATCAAAATTTTCATCTTCCTTATCTAATATAATATTGTTATTTTCATCTAAACTTAAAATACCAACCTTATAAATATAGAATCTATTTCCATTTAAAATAGATGATGTTATTTTTGAGAATAATTTTTGAATGATGCTTTCAGATTCATTATTTTCTATATTAAATTCATTTGATATATTTTCTAGCAATTTATTATTAGTATTAAGCATAATTATACCTTAAATTTTAATATAATTGCGATTATATATCAATTTAGAATAAATAAAAGCCTAATTTTTAATAAAATTAGGCTAAAAATAAAATATTTTCTTATAGATATTCTTTTAACCAATCTTTTAATTGAGCTTCATTTTTCATACCTTCAGCTCTTTTAATAACTTCTCCGCCTTTGAATACCATTAAAGTAGGTATAGACTGCACTCCATATTTAGCAGCAACCTCTTCAGCAGCATCAACATCAACAGCTCCGAAATTCATTTTATCAGAATATTGATCTGCTACTTTATGTAATACAGGAGTCTGCATTTTACAAGGTCCGCACCATTCAGCGAAAAAATCAACTAATATTGCTTTATCTCCAGATATAGCTGCTTCAAAATTATCTGTTTTTAATTCTTGTACTGACATATTTATTTCCCCTCGCTTATATTTATAATTTATTTAATTAGTATACTCTAACTTTATTAAAAGTCAATACCTTTTTTTATTTTTTTAAATATACCTATATATCGTATATTTTACTTGACTTATTTTTGTTTTTATATATAATAAGCTATCTTATTATAAGAATACTTACTATAAGGATACTTACCATTGGAGAATCTGCATTATTTATTAATGAAAGCCAATTCTATGTTTGCTCGTAAAGTGATGTACGAGGCAAATAAGATAGGGCTTACATCAGGTCAGCCTAAAATATTATATTTTTTATCTAGATTTGAAGAGGCTGATCAAAAAACTATAGCCAGCTATCTCGAAATAGAGCAGGCAACAGTAGGAAGCATACTGCTTGGTATGGAGAAATCTGGTCTTATAGAGAGAAAGCAAAGAGAAGGAAACAGACGCTCGCTTTATGTATTTTTGACAGAAAAAGGGGCAGAGGTTTCAAAGAAGATGGAAAAAATATTTGAGGATGCTGAGAATATTGCTACTGATAAATTGTCAGAAAAAGATAAAGAAAAATTAAAAAAACTGTTGATTGAAATGTGTAATTCATTAAAAGGAGTTTAATTTATGTTTAAGAAAATTTTAGAAAAGCGTATTATAGAAAGAACTATAATACTTTTAATAGGACTTTATATTATGTCTTTAGGCATAGCTTTTTCTATTAAAGCGTCGCTTGGTACTTCTCCTATTTCAAGCGTACCCTATGTTACAAGCTGCATATCAGGGCTTTCTGTGGGAGAAACTACAATTATTATTAATCTTGTATTTATACTAACACAAATACTGCTTCTTAGAAAGAAATATAATCCTTTTCAGCTTTTTCAAATACCGGCACTTATTTTATTTGGTATAATGATAGATATAAGCGGCTCTTTAATAAAAGACATAACATACAGCAATTATTTTCAGCAATGGGTATTATGTTTTATTGGAATAATTTTGGTAGGAGTGGGAGTGAGTATAGAAATTATGGTAAAACTTGTAACTACTCCGGGTGAAGGCGTTGTACTTGCTATATGCAAAGTTTTTCCTTTAAAATTTGGAAATACAAAAATTATGTTTGATGTTGTATTGGTATTGATTTCTTTAATAACAGTTTTGGTATTTTTAGGTCATTTAGAGGGGGTTAGGGAAGGGACTATAATAGCTGCAATTTTGGTAGGATTTATAGCAAAACATTTAAGTAAGCCTTTAAAACTTTTAGAGAACAAATATTTACTTAATGAATAAATAATAATAATAAATATTTATTTAGTTTATTTAGATAAAAAGCCATGTTTCTATTTTAAGCATGGCTTTTTATTAATATTATATTTTGTAGTCTTTATGCTATATTAAAATTGGTATATAAATTGTAATATAAGTTAAATTTATATGAATATTAAAAATGTTTATTTTGCACAAATAAAAAAGCCCTGTTTCATAAAAAACAGAGCTTATTATTTTTATGATTTTATATTATATTTTTTTGAATACTATAGAAGCATTATGTCCGCCGAAACCGAAAGAATTACTTATAGCATATTCTATTTTGTAATCCTGAGCAGTATTAGCAACAACATCTAAATCACATTCTGGGTCCTGATTTTCTACATTAATAGTAGGGTGTACTTTGCCTTCAATCATACTCATAATAGTTGCAATAGCTTCTATACCGCCTGCAGCACCTAAAGCATGTCCTGTCATAGATTTTGTAGAGTTAATTTTTATTTTTTTAGCATGATCTTCGCCTAAAGCCTTTTTAATAGCTTTAATTTCAGCAATATCTCCGACAGGAGTAGAAGTACCATGAGTATTAACATAGCTGATTTTATCAGGTGAGATTTTAGCACTTTCAATAGCTAAAGACATAGCCCTTGCTCCCATAGCACCGTCTTCTAAAGGAGCAGTGATATGATTAGCATCAGCAGTAAATCCATAACCGCAAACTTCAGCAATTATATTAGCATTTCTTTTTTTGGCATGTTCATACTCTTCAAGTATTAATATACCGGCACCCTCAGCTATAACAAAACCGTCTCTTCCTTTATCGAAAGGTCTTGATGCTTTTGAAGGCTCATCATTTCTAGTAGATAAAGCTCTGGCATTATTAAAACCAGCTATAGTAAGAGGATTAATAGTAGCTTCAGAACCGCCAACTACCATAATATCAGCTTCATTGTCTTTAATATGTTTGTAGCCTAAACCTATAGAATGATTTGAAGAAGCACAAGCAGTAACTGTACTGTAATTAGGTCCGTTCATACCATATTCCATAGATATTAAACCCGGTGTCATATTGATTATTTGCATAGGCACAAAAAAAGGCGATACTCTGCTAGGTCCGTCATTAAGTAAAACTTGATGGTTAGATAAAAGAGTAGTCATACCGCCAATACCGCTGCCAAGAACACAGCCGGCTCTTAAAGGATCAAATCCTGTTTTAGGTTCTATACCAGCCTGCTTAAATGCATGATGAGCGGCATATATTCCAAAATTAATAAAAGGGTCTAGTCTTCTTAACATTTTTTTATCAGAATAATAATCACCTTCTAATGGTAAAGCTTCAGCACCGATTTTGGTAATAAGCTGTTCTTTTTCAGGATCAAAATATTTACTTAATGTTTTTATTCCAGAAACACCATTAAGCAAGTTATCCCAAAATGTTTTTACATCATTTCCAAGAGAACTTACTATACCGAGTCCTGTAATTACAACTCTGCGTTCACTCATATATAAAACTCCTATGATTTTGAACTATACAAAAAATTTCCCGTAAAAGATATGATTCTATTTACGGGAAATTAAATAGTATAATTATTTTTTATGTTCTTCAATATATTTAGCAGCATCAGCTACATTTTTGATTTTTTCTTGATCTTCTTGAGGAATTTTGATTTCATAACGTTTTTCTAATTCCATGATTAATTCTACTAAATCAAGTGAATCAGCGTTTAAATCATCTACGAAAGAAGCTGTATCAGTGATTTTACTTTTGTCTGAGATGTTTAATTGATTAGCAACAACATCTTTAATTTCATCGATTAATGCCATTTTTAATCTCCTTAGTTATTTATATTTATTTATTATTTTTTTAATAAAGTGCATATTAGCACATTATAAGCTTTATAATTTTGTTGATTTTACATTGACATACCGCCGTCAACCGCTATCACTTCTCCTGTAATATAACTGCTCATATCAGAAGCTAAAAATAATACAAGATTAGATACATCTTCAGGTGTTCCTAATCTTTTTAATGGTGTAATACTCATAATTCCTTTTACAGTATCTTCCGGTAAAACTCCTGTCATATCTGTTTGTATGAATCCCGGGGCTATTGCATTTACGCATATATTTCTAGGGGCAAATTCTTTAGCCATAGATTTGGTCATTCCTATGATTCCAGCCTTAGCAGCGGAATAATTAACCTGTCCTGCATTTCCCATTTTTCCTATAACACTTGATATATTTATTATTTTGCCTTTTCTAGCTCTAAGCATAGTTTTAGCGGCTTCTCTTGACATATAGAAAGTACCTGAAAGATTTGTAGATATTACATCATTCCAAGCATTATCTTCCATTTGAAGTACTAACATATCTTTAGTGATGCCGGCATTGTTTACTAGTATATCAATAGAGCCGAACTTTTCTATTGTTTTAGCAACTACATCTTTACATGATTCGCTGGATTTTGCATCATGGCAAATTGCTAAAGTTTCAACATTGAAAGATGATTTTATTTCATCGGCTACTTGAGAGGCTTTTTCAAAGTTTGTAGCAGTGATTACAACATTAACTCCTTCTTTTGCTAAAGTTTCTGCTATTTTTTTTCCTATTCCTCTGCTTGAACCTGTTATTATAGCTGTTTTATTTTTAAGATTTAAGTCCATATTTACCCTTTTTGAAGTATATAAAGATATAGATATATAACAAAAAAATTTTTATTAGTTAAATATATGTTATATTAAAACAAAATATATTGAATTTGTCAAGCAAAAAATATCATTTTAAAATTTTCGACTTTTTTGGTTTAAAAGTCGAAGTACAAAAAACTCTGGAATTATAATTTTCCAAAGTTTTTGTGCTTTATTAATAATATTTATTTTTTAGTTTTTTTATTAACTTCTTTTTTAGATTCTTTTGATTTTGTTTCCTTTGTAGGTTTTACAGAAGGTTTTACTCCTTTTATCATATTCATAGCGGCTGTAATTAAGTCTTTAGCTTCTTTCTTACTTTTAGCTTCAGCAATAATTCTTACTATAGGTTCTGTATTTGATGAACGAACATGAAGCCAGCCTTGTTCTAAATCTATTTTTATACCGTCAATAGATGTTATTTTAGCTTTAGGGTACTCTTCTTTAATTTGCTTTAAGAATTTATCTTCATCTATTTTTGATACTTCTAATTTTTCTTTAACTATCTCATATTTTGGTATTTCATTTACAAGTTCAGTAATAGTTTTGCCTGTTTTTGCCATTAATTCCAATATTAATGCTATACCTAAAAGCGAATCTCTTCCCGGAGTAACAGCCGGAACTATTATTCCTCCGTTTCCTTCGCCTCCAAAGTATAATTTATTTTTTACAACATGTGAAGAAACATTTATTTCGCCTATTTTTGTTCTATCTACAGAATATCCTTTTTCTTTAGCTAAATCATCTATCATTCTTGAAGTAGATAAGTTTACAGCAGCATTTCCTTTACCTACAAGCCATAAATATTTAGCACATAAAGCCAAAGTATATTCTTCGCTTATTATAGTACCGTCATCAAGAACTAATGCAAGTCTGTCAGCATCAGGGTCCTGAGTAAATCCTATATTGACTTTATTCTTCTTAACTAAATCAGATAAACTTTTCATGCTGGCAGCAGAAGGTTCAGCAACATGGGCAAATTTTCCTGTATGTTCTTTATTGATAGAAATTTCTTTAACTCCCAATGCTTTAAGTAGAGGAGGAGTTGCAAATAAACCTGTTCCATTAACATAATCGCATGCAACTTTAAAATTGGCTTTTTTTATCTTTTCTGCATCTATCCATCTTAATATTCTTTTGATATGTTCTTCTATAGCATTGTCTATTTTCTCATAAGTGCCTGTTTCCAATGCTTTAACAAATCTTGATGCCTTTTTATCATAAAGCTTCATAAGTTCATTAACTGCTTTCTCATCTAAAAAATGTCCGCCTTTGCCTATAAGTTTTAATGCATTCCATTCTATAGGATTATGGCTTGCAGATATCATTATACCGCCATGTATTTTAAGTTTTTCCACCATATATAGAGCAGTAGGTGTCGGAGTTATACCTATATCTATTACATTTATACCTGATGCCATTAAAGTTGAAGCAACAGCATTTAATATAGATTCTCCTGTTATCCTTGTATCTCTTGCAACTAAAACTTTAGCTTTTTTTGGAAAAAGACATGCAAATGCAGCAGTATAATCCACTACAGTTCTTATATCTAAACCGTCTCCTATTATTCCTCTTATTCCTGATATGCTTGTTTTTAAAGTGGGCATTTAAAACTCCTGAAAAATTATATTAATATATTATAAAACAACTGCGTATAAAAGTAAAATGTTTTGCTTTTTATTTTATAATTTTTATTGATATTTAGTTCTTTATTTAGGCATTCTATATTTAAGATTATCATATATTGCTTGAATATTAATTTTTACTATATATAGCAAAAAATATTTTGTTTAAATAAATTTAACAACTAACATAGATCCGTAAATTTATTAAGATGCAATTAAAAATATATAACATAAAAACATATTCTTTATGTTAGTACATAATTAAAAATACATCATACTATGATGATGAGTGTTGCTTAGTCTGTTAATACAGTTTCTGTATTCTATTATAAGACTTTTTATATCTGTTATATTAATATAACCGTCTGATGATACTGATACTCCTCTTACTCTGTTTAATTCTCTTTCTATAAGTTTTACATCTTTTATATTCATTAAAGTTTTTATATCATTTAATGTATATAATAAATTCACAGAATTAACATCTTCAGGTAATATTTCTGTTTTTAACATATAATAAAGTGTTATAAGCAGTTTTGATAGTAAATCATCTACACTAAGAACCATTAACTTTAATATGGTATTTCTTATTTTTACACTTACCATTTTTATATAGTAGAGACTTAGCTCAGGATCATTTTCTGTAATATTTATTAATTCTTTTTTAGTTAGTACTTTTATATAAGAATCTTCCAAAGCAACAGCACAGGTTGAAAGAGGCTGATACTGCAAAACAGGCTTGTATCCGTCTATCATATTGTTTTTTGAATAAATGGCTCTTGTAACTTGTCCTAAATTTACTATGTTGTATATTCCTATTTCTCCTGATTTTATAATATAAAGTTTATTTGTGTATTCCAATTCTGTATACAAACAATATCCTTTTTTATAATAGTATACATTATCATCATTTTTTTGAGGCTCTTCTATAGGAGTCATTTCTGATAATTTATCTTTTACATCATCAGCATTCTCTGGAAATAGCTTCATATATTCATTATAAAGTTTATATGCTACATGTTTAAATTCATTTTTTTTGTAAATATCTGCCATATTCATTATTTCTTCTTTGGTTCTTATCTTAGCAATTTCTTTATTTTCTGAAAGCAGCATATAATATCTTCCAAGCCAAGTTTCAAATGAAGCATCTAAATTTGCAGCTATTTTTACCATTAACTCTTCATTTTTTGTCTTAATTACCTCTGTTATATCTACTTCTATAGCTTCCACATCTTCCATAGCTTTTACATTAAAGAAATAAGGTTCATTTAATAAAATATTTACTAACCCTAAAATATCTCCTTGATTGAACTCCACATTATAGTTAAAAGTACCATAAGATATGGCTTTGCCCTTTGTTATTATGTAAAAGACATCTTTTGGTATTTGATCTTTAATATAAATTATAGTTGATTTTTTAAAATGTGCTGTATTATATTTGTGCATATATTTTATCCGTATAACAGTTATATTATTTTATTCTAATTCATTATTATTATTAGTCAATATTCAGTTTTTATTTTTTATTTATCATATTGAGTTTTTTTGTAAAAATCACAGTTTACACAATGATCATTTATTATCCCTATAGCTTCTAAATAGCTGTATATAATAATACTTCCTACAAATTTAAATCCTCTCTTTATCATATCTTTACTTATAGTATCTGATAATTCATTTTTTGCCGGAAGTGGATCTTCATCGCATAATTTATTGTCTATTTGTTTTCTATTAGTAAAAGACCATATATATTTGTCAAAACTTCCATATTCTTTTTGTACTTCTATAAATTTATTTGCATTTACTATAAGAGCATTAATTTTTCTTTTATTTCTTATTATTCCTTTATTATTTAAAAGCTCTTCTATTTTTTTTCATCATATTTAGATATTTTTTTGTAATCAAAATTATCAAATGCTTTTCTCATATTTTCTCTTTTTTCTAATATGCATCTCCAGCTAAGACCTGCCTGCATATTTTCTAGTATCAGCATTTCAAATAATTTTCTTTCATCGTGGCATATTCTGCACCATTCTTCATTATGGTATTTAATCTCTATTTCGCTTTTAGCCCATTTGCATATTGTCTGCATAATTAAAAACATTTTCCTATTTATAATTTTATTCTATATTTATTGAAACTTCCGCATCATCAACTTTTATATTATAATTTCCATTTTTTAAACTTGAAGAATAATTATCTTTTTGTCCGAATATATTAACTATTTTTTCTCCATTGTATTCTATTACACACCAATTTTTTATATTGCTGATATTAATATAATATTGATTATTGCTTTTGTATATTTCTATATTTTTATAAACATAAATATCTTTGATTTTACTATCTTCTTCTCCTCTTGAAGATAATGGAGTCAATTTGCTGAAATAAAGCATATAATCAATTATGCTGTCTTTTATATTAATAATTGGCTTTATTTTAACTTCTTTAAGCATATCAGAATCTTCTATATTTTCCATAAGAAATAAATCATTTCTTAGAGAGCTTACTTCTCTTTGTAAGTCAGCATTCAATTCAAGTTCTTTTAGAAAATCATCAGATACTTTAATGCCATTAACATAGTTTATAATTTCTTCTTTTGTATAATTATATTTGCTCATATTATAAGTCCAATAAATTATTAAAATGCTCTTTTAAACTGGTTTTTATTTTATTTATAATTTTTGTAACTGCATTGTTTGTAATATTTAAAAGTTTTGCTATAAACTCATAAGGTACATTTATTTTTATAGAATGCAGTTTCTTAATATAATTTTGTTTTTTACTCGCTAAATGTACTGTGAAAAGTCCTCTTTTATTGTTGATTTCTATTTGTGCATTTATTTTTGCTATTTTATCCTGCTGCTTTATTATTTCATTATATTTCTTTATGTATGTTGCTCTTGCTTTCTCTATTATTGAATATGCTTCTTCATAATTTATATTAAAATATTTCATTAGAGGCTGTATTATAAGATTTATAAATAATTCTAAATTATGTATAAAAAATGCTATTGAATCTCTCTTGCTGAATTCTTTTTCTATATAATTAAACATATTAAGCGAGAGTTTTTCGATATCGCTTTCATTATAATCATTAGTATACTCATTCATAACATAAGATTTACTATCATAGAGTACATCATGCAATGTTAATGCCTCCTTACCGCATAATGGAGCATCTATTGATATTTCTTGTTTTTTGTATTTATCTTTTCTTTTTTTATGATCCAAGAAATTTAAATAATGGCTTCTTAATGTATATGTAAACCAAGTGATAAATTTGGCATCTGTTTCATTATATTTTATTATTATATTATCTATTCTCTCTATATAATATGAATAGAATTCTAAAGCATCATCATGAAATACTCCGAAAACTTTTCTAGGATAATTATAAATATAATTGGACAAATGCTCATTAATTTCTTTTAAAGTTTCAATACTTCTAGCAGCTTTATATTCCAGAATCAGCTTCTTTATAAATACATCATCTATCATCATTATCCTCGTATTTTAATATATTAGCAAATATTTCTTTCATTCTCTCATCTTTTATACCCGATTCTCTTATAGTATTCTCTATCCATTCTTTATGTTCTTTTGTTAATTCTTTTTCTTCTTCTTTTTTATCTTTATTATTTGTATTTTCTGTTATTTTATTATTAACTTCACCAATTCTAGTTTTTAGTTCTACTACTTCTATATTAGTTTCTTTTTTTATATTTTTGAATATATTGTTTCTGTTCATAAATATTTCATTAGCCCATACACTATCAGTTATAGTTACAGTGAGAACGGCATTTCTGTAAAATGACGGATAGCATATTTTGGAAAGTACTTCTCCCATAATATCATCCCATTTTTGAGATATTTTTATGTAATTTGCTAAATTAATATTTTGATATAATTTTCTATCTGAGTACTCTTCTAATGTCTTTTTTATTGTATGCATTTATAAATCCTTACGATATAATGATACAATAATTTTTTATATAATCAATATCATTAATTATTAGTTTGCTGCGTATTGGTTTGAGAAATTGTGATATTGGTATCGGCAGTATTTGCTGCTGTATCATTTGTATTTATTATTATATTATTGGTATTGATGATATCATTTGTCATTACAGTGTTTGTTGCTAATTCAATCATATCCATTTCTATTGGTTTAACTTCAACATCTTCATCGTATGTTATTATTGTATTGTTTTGATTTGTATTAATCGGTTTATTTTCTTCCAATAAATTAGAGATACTATTTGTATTTCCTGATATTCTAGCTAATATATTTTTATTTCTATCTATTGAATCTTTTAATCCTCTGTAGTTAGGATTTATTTTATATGCTTCCTGATAAGTATTAAGTGCTGAGCTAAAATTTTTATCTCTTTCATAAGTGGCGGCAAGATTTACCATATATACTACATTATTCGGACTGTAAACTGTAGCTTTTAAAAATGAAGATTCAGCTTGTTTATAATCTTCTACATATAAATATAAAAGACCGAGAAAATTATTCATGTAAGCATCATTAGGTTTTAGACTTATAGAATATCTTATAGAATCTATAGCCTTATTTGTATCTCCTAATTTATAAAGAGCATATCCCTTTTGGAAATGCAGTTTAGAGGAAAAACTATTTACTATTATACCGCTTCTTGCTGCTCTAAGCATATTGGTATAATCTTTTAGATTCATGTAGGAATTAGCTAAATTTTCAAAATATTCTATTTTAAGAATAGGAGAATATTCTATTTCATATTCAAATAATTCAGCGGCTTTTTTATAATTTTTGGCATTATAATATCTGTATGCATTAGATAAATTTTTCCTGTCATATTTGAATACATCATTTGTCTGAGAATATAATGATAATGTAACTAAAGAAAAAAGTATAAAAATTAGCTTATTAACGTCCATCTTTTTTGAAACTTTGCAGTCTGAAATCGTTTATCATAGCATTGGCATAAGCTATAGTGGCATCATACATTTCTTCTTTGGTTTTTCCTTTGAAAAAATTATATACTCTAGGCGATTGTACATTTAAATAATCAGGAAGAACTATTTCTCCGTCGCTGCTTGCTTTGAGAGCTAATGGTTTTATGTTGTTCATTTTTTCAATGAATGCATGAAGGAAGAAGCCTGATTCTTTAAGTATGAATTGTTCTGCCCTGCTTGAGTTTTCTTTTTTGTTTAAAGCAAAAACATAGTCAGCAAATATTTGAGGTACTTTACTTTCTCCAACAGGAATTATAAATTTTTGGAATTGATTATCATAGTCTTTTATAGCAGTTTCTACAACATAATCACTTGCAGGTCCGCATGAAAAATATCTAATAACAGAAAAACAATTATACAATTCTTTGAAAGCTCCGTATAAATGGCAAATTTCCTGATCCGCTTTAGGATGTATGTCTTCCAAAGGATATTTTTCTGTAGCACTTTTGAATTTTTCTATCATATTATCTACTTTATTCATAAAAGAATTTTCTTTAGCTTTTTCTTCTTCAGCTTTTTTCTCTGTCTTTCTAATTCTCTTTCTCTTAAAGTAGTTTTTATATCTTCTAAAATTTTTATTTCAACAATTAAAAAATTTGATAAATCTTGTCTGTTTTGCAATGCTTCTCTGTATCTGTCATTAAAACTGTTTACATTATATATTTTATTACCATATTTTTCAGCACCTTGTTCATATTCAGTTCTTATTTTTGTTAAAGTTGCATTAATTTCTTTGTCGCTTAAACTTGCCATTGAAACCTCCCTTATGAAAAGTATTACTTTAATATGTAAAAATTATTATAAATTATCTGTTATCATAATATATCGAAAAATCTTTACAATAGATTATACAATTTTTTTAAAATAAATCTAGTATAAAGAAATATCATAATATTGATTTATATTTTAAGGCAGCATTTTTTAGATGCTATAAAAACTTATATAAAGAGGAATTTTATCATTATAGTGCAATTTATTTATCTATCATTATATTAAGTATTTCTATATCTGTACTTTTCATACCTTCTTTAGCCATTCTTCCTATACTATCAATAGTTGCTTCTATATCATTTTTTACAAGTCCGTCTCCGGCTTTAAATACCTTTCCGTCTCTAGCCAAATTGAAAGCTAATATACCGCAGTCAACGGCTTCAGCAATCTTTGAAGCACATGAAGATTTAGCTCCATCGCAAACCATACCCCCTATTGTACATAATGCATTTGTTATTGTATTGCAAATAACATTATAATCACAGTCATGCAAATATGCTATTGCCGAGGCAGAACCTGTAGCAGCACATACAACACCACAGAATGCAGATAATTTGCCTATATGCTTTTTTTGAAGTATAGCTATCAAATTTGAAAGCACTAAGGCTCTGTATAGTTTTTCTTCAGATACTTTCATATATTCAGCATATTTTATTACAGGAACAGATACAGTTATACCCTGATTTCCGCTTCCGGAATTAGTAACTACAGGCATAGAACATCCGCCCATTCTGGCATCCGAACCTGCAGAAGCGTAAGCCTTAGCTTTATTTATTATATCATCTCCATAATATTGCATTAATGTTTTTCCTACACCAGAACCGTAATCATTTTTCAGTCCTTCTTCTGCTATACTGTAATTAAGTTCTATCTGTCTTTTTATAGTGTCCTTAATATCATCTATATTAACTTCATTGGCAAAAGTAAGTATATCTTTTATATTTAGAGTTTCTCTTATATCTTCTTCTTTTTTATTTGAGGAACTATCAGAATTTAATAGTTTTTCACCATTTTTAATAATTTTTGTAATATTAGTATGGGAATTTTTTATTTCTATTAAGGCATTTGTATCTTTATATACTGCTTCTATTATGATATGAAGGTTTTCATCTCCTTCTATTAATTCGCAGGTGCAGAATTTTTTATTTAAGAGTTCTTTTGTTTTATGTATGTCATCTTGTTTTACAGAAGATAAAACTTCTAGATTTTTGCTTGCATCTCCTCCAATCAATCCCAAAATAGCCGCAGTATCTATTCCTTTTAAGCCGCCTGAATTTGGTACAGTTACCCCTTTGACATTTTTTATAATGTTTCCGCTGCATTTTACAGTTATATGTTCTGGTATATTTCCAATTATTTCTCTGATTTTAGCACCTGCAAAAGCTATTGCTATCGGTTCTGTGCATCCTAGTGCCGGTATTAATTCTTCTTTTAAAATATTAATATAATTACTGTATAAAGTTCTGTCCATAAAATTAAATCCTACTTTTATTATTATATTATTGTTTTTTATCAAAATCAATTATTTTAATGATTATTTATTTTAGTTTTAAAAAAAATTTACGATTTATATTCTATATATTTAACATAAAATATTATTTTTTTAGAATAACTATATTTATGGTATTGATTTTTTTTTATTTTATGATATTTATAACAGATAATTTTTGAGAGATTTAGTATGATACCTAGATTACATTTAAAAATAGTAGCAAGATTTAGAGAAGTTTTTGGGCATAAAGGCGATACAAAGCTTTATTTTGCTCCGGGAAGAGTTACAGTTATAGGAGAGCTTATAGATTATTCAGACGGGGATACTATAACTTCTGCTATAGACAGAGGAACATATATAGTAGCTAGAAAAAGACCTGATAATAAAGTGAATATATATGCCCATTCTTTTAAAGCTAGAAAATCATTTACATTAGATGATTTAGAAAAGAATAAAGAAGATGAGTGGGCTATTTATTTTAAAGGTGTTTATTCTGTACTTTTGGAAAAAGAATATAAAATACATGGTATGGATATATTTGTATATACAGATTTACCTTTTAATACATCTTTGGCATCATCCAGCTCATTATGTGCTTGTTTAACTTTTGCTGCTTTAGATATAAACAATATTAAAGATGTTGACAATATAGAAATGGCAAAATTATCTTATGAAGGCGAAATTAAGTATGCCTCTCATAGAACATCTTTAAGCGATCATGTTACAATATTTTTAGCCAAAGAGAATACTTTATTTTTCTTTAATATGAAAACACTTAAATATGAATATTTTGATTTCAATTTAGGTGATTATTGTATGGCGGTTATTAATAGTAATAAGAAAAGAACTTCCAGCGATGGGGAGTACAATGCCAGAAAAAGAGAATGTGAAAATGCATTAAAGAAACTCAAAGAAAAGAAAAGTTCTTTAAAATCATTATCTGATTTGAAAGTTAAAGATGCTGATTTTATTAAAGAAACTTTGCAGAATAAGGAACAAAGAAGGGCTTTATATGTTTCTGCTGAGCAGGATAGAGTTAATCAGGCAGTTAAAGCTATTAAAAAGGGTTCAGTTAAAGATTTAGCTAATTTGATACTTAAAACCCATGATGGTTTGAGTAAATTATATGAAGTTTCTACTGCAGAATTGGATATTTTGGTTGAAGAGGCTATGAGTATGGATGGTGTTTTGGGGGCTAGAATGATAGGTACAGGTTTCGGCGGCGGCGTTTTAATGTTCCTCAAAAAAACTGAAGTTGAAAATGTTATAGAAAATTTATATACGCGTTATAAAGAAAGAACTAGAAGAGATGCTGATGTTTATATATTAAAACTATCCAGCGGTACTAGAATTTTACCTACGGAAGAGTAATTTTTAATAAAAAATATTTCTTTTAAGTATTATATTTTTTATAGTGCTTATAAAGTATAAATATAGCGTTTTTGTATTATAGCAATTAAGAATTTAATGTATTAATATTTATTTATATTGTGAAATAATCAGATATAAACGAGCAGATTATAACTGAAGTTATAATCTATTTTCAGCGAGTTTATATCGTAAACAATAGCCAAGATATAAATGAGCAGATTATAACTGAAGTTATAATCTATTTTCAGTGAGTTTATATCGTAAACAATAGCCGAGATATAAACGAGCAGATTATAACTTTAGTTGCAATCTATTTTCAGCGAGTTTATATCGTAAACAATAGCCGAGATATAAATGAGCAGATTATAACTGAAGTTATAATCTATTTTCAGCGAGTTTATATCGTAAACAATAGCCGAGATATAAATGAGCAGATTATAACTGAAGTTATAATCTATTTTCAGCGAGTTTATATCGTAAACAATAGCCGAGATATAAACGAGCAGATTATAACTTTAGTTGCAATCTATTTTCAGCGAGTTTATATCGTAAACAATAGCCGAGATATAAATGAGCAGATTATAACTGAAGTTATAATCTATTTTCAGCGAGTTTATATCGTAACAATAGTAGGACATTTTATGACATTATCAGAAATTAAAAGTATAGTATCTAATATTAAAGAGCAATCTGAAGTATTAAGGGGGTATCTTTGACCCGGATTCTATTTATAAAAGGGTTAAAGAGATAGATGAAATATCTTCTAAAGATGATTTTTGGAATGATAATATATCAGCTCAGAAACTTATGAAGGAGAGAATGCTTCTTCTTGATAAAATAGAGCCTGTTGAAAATTTGATAAAGAATTCTAATAATATATACGAATTAGTAGAGATGGCTATAGAGTCAAATGATACTGAAATGGAAAAAGAATTAGAAACTGAATGCTTAGAATTGCAGAAAGTTTTTGATGAATTAGAAACCAAAAATTTATTTTCGGGTGAATTTGACAGTAAGAATGCATATTTAACTTTGAATGCCGGTGCCGGCGGTACAGAGAGCTGCGATTGGGCTTCTATGCTTTCAAGAATGTATGTGAGATTCTGTGAAAGACATGGGTTTACAGTTGAAACAACAGATGAACTTCCCGGAGATGAAGCTGGCATAAAGCAAATAAGTTTTTATGTTCAGGGGCTTTATGCTTATGGATATTTGCGTTCAGAGATAGGTGTTCATAGACTTGTAAGAATATCTCCTTTTGATGCTAATGCTAAAAGGCATACTTCATTTGTTGCGGTTAGTGTTATGCCGGATATAGATGAAGATATTGAAGTTGAAATAAATCCTGCTGATTTAAGAATAGATACTTACAGAGCTTCCGGAGCAGGCGGACAGCATGTTAATAAAACTTCATCAGCTATTAGAATAACTCATATACCGACTAATACAGTTGTTCAATGTCAGGCAGAAAGAAGTCAGCATAATAATAAAGATATGGCTATGAAAATGCTTAAAGCTAAACTTTATCAATTAGAAAAAGAAAAATTAGATAAAGAGAAACAAAAAATAGCAGGTGAGAAAACTGATATAGCTTGGGGCAATCAGATAAGAAGTTATGTTTTCCAACCTTATCAAATGGTAAAAGATTTAAGAACAGGATGTGAAAGCGGAAATATGAACTCTGTAATGGACGGAAATATAGATGAATTCATATCTGCGTATCTTAAACAGCAAATAAAAAAATAAAATGATGCTAAACCTTAAAATATATACTTTTTTTATTATTATATAATAGATGGTATATTATGTTACTTATTGACATTTTTGTATATAAATAGTATATTGTAAAAATAAATAATGAATGGAGAATATTATGTTAAAAAAGATTACACTTGTATCTCTTATGATAGCTGTTTTAGTTGCTGCTGTGCCTAAGAAAGCTGAAGCTGCTTATTCAGACGGAGCTGCTATAGGAGCTTCTTTATTTTTTGGATATCCTAATCAAGGTTTAACATTAGTAGGTCAATTTGACGGTGTACCTTTGATGTTTGGCGTTCAAGCTGTAGCTAATATTTTTGATAGCCGCTATCAGTATTTTGGTGTAGGACTTACTATGGATTGGTGGGGATTAAAAATACCTTTAGGACAGGCTGGTGCTTCTGATGTTCATTTCTATTTAGGACCGGGACTTGCTGCTGATTTTGCTTTCGGCTCTCATGGTATATGGGCTATTAATGCCGGATTAAGAATGCCTATAGGTTTTTCATTCTTGATTAAACAACAATGGGAAATATTCTTAGAACCTGCTCCTGTTGTAAATGTGATACATGCTGACGGTAATGGTTTCTCTTTACTTGGATTGCATTTTGGTGATGAAAACCGTTTCTATCTTGAACATTTCTTACATTTGACATTCCAATTCGGATTTAGATATTGGTTCTAATATTATTAATTTAGAATGTTTACAGCTCCGTTATTTTATAGCGGGGCTTTTTATTTTTATTATAATTTTTCACTTTTTTATATTATTTTTTATATTTATATAAAGTAAATAATTAGGTTTTGTTTATATGTTAAAAAGAGTAATAATTTATAGCGGATGTTTTTTTATTTTTATTTCTTGTTTGTCTGTATCATCTAAGCTGTATGCTGATTATCCCAATGGTGCTGCGGCAGGATTTTTTTTGAGATTTAGTTTTCCAAGTCAGGCTTCTTTAGGCGTAACCGGAAAAATTGATAATTTCCCATTGATGTTCAGCGGTATATTAAATATAGGAATATCGAGTAAGGGCTGGTCTTGGTTTGGACTTAGTGCTAATGCTGATTGGTGGGCATTAAAATATAGAATAGGAAAAGCAGGTGATTCTGATGCTTGGCTTTATTTCGGACCCGGAGCTGAGGCTGTTGCAGAGTTTGGAAATAATTATTGGAATTTAGGATTGGGTTTTAGGCTTCCTTTAGGTGTTTCTTTTATAGTTGATAGAGATTGGGAAATATTTTTGCAGATTTCTCCCGGTCTTAATGTAATCTCTATAGGAAGTGATGGTTTCGGAACTTTTGGCTGGTATCCTAGTCATACAGGTTGGACTTTTGCTAAATTCTTCAGATTCTCAGGAGATTTCGGATTTAGATATTGGTTTTAATTAAAATATAAAAGGCTATTCTCAAATAATATAAGAATAGCCCTATATATATTTATTTATTTGATTTTCCTGTTATTAAAGGCATATAATCAAAGAATGAATATATTGTTATTATTGTAACAACTAATAAACTGTAGTATGTTATTTGATCATAAGGAAGAGATATTTCTGTATGTTTTAATATTTTTATTAGGAATATTATCACTACAGCAGCAGCTCTTGATGCAGTTTTAAGTTTGCCGCTGAATTTAGCAGCAACAGCAAAACCTCTTAATCCGCCTAAAATTCTTATAAACATTGAAAACATATCTCTATAAAGTGATATTATATACATCCATATAGGCATAGAACCTTCATAAAGAAATATTGTAAACATAGTTATATGAAATACAGTATCAGCAAAAGGATCAAGCACTTTTCCTAAATCACTAACAAGATTAAATTTTCTAGCCATAGCACCGTCTAAAGCATCTGTTATTTCTAATATAATGAGAAATATCAATGCTAATACCGCACTTATCATAGAATTGTAAAAGTACAGAAATATAACAAGAGGGGACAAAACTATTCTGCTAATGCTTAGTAAATTAGGTATTTGCTGTTTCATAAATTACTTCCTTAAAAATATATTAAATTTTATTAATTTATTGCTGCAAATTTTCATCTAATCTCATGCCGTCTTCTTCCATATAAGGATTATTTTCATCATTCATTTCTTTTTCATCATCTTCAGTTTTTATATAATAACTTCTGTCACGCATAGCAGCCGAATATATATTATAGTCCACTTCATATATTATACCGCTTTTAGGTTTGACATATACTCTGTTATCATTATTATCATATACTAATTGATATTGAGTTTTAGTATTGTCTTCCATATATATGGTAATAGTTGCATCAGGTATTCTAAATAACCTATTTAAATATTTAAGCATATTCTCATCATATACAAAACCTATAGCTTTAACTAAAGATAATGCTTCAAAATCTCTGTATGCCTTATTTAAATTAATTTCTTCGTCTACTCCGTCAACAACCCAATTAGTTCTATTTTCTTTTATGATGGTATTTGTATAATCTCTTATATTGCTCTCTGTTTTTACTACAGAATCAATATAAATAGTTTTGTCAAATATTTGCTTATCTCTTAGCATATCAATAGTTTTCTTTAATGCTTCTATATAAATAAGCTCCACGCTGAAATATTCATCATTATATTTAACATAATATTTTTCTTCATCAGCAGTTTTATTTCCAACAAATACTTTATATTCCTTATTTCCTTCCCAAACAGTAAATTCATTGCTTGGATTTTCTAAACCGAATGAATCTAATTCAGCAAGATTTGTTATTGTAGTATCTATATTCAAAGTATTAAAGTTTTTAACATTTGCAAATGCCTCTAACTGATCTATTTTATAATTATTAGAAGGAGATACAACTTTCCAAGTTTCATCTATTTTTTCTACGATAATTGGTTCTTCACTATATTTTAATTCGTATTTAGTAACATTAGTTTCATTAAGTTCAAAAAGCTGTTTTCTAGGTTTATTAGCCTCCATTTTTTCGCGGCTTTTTTTAGTTGTTAGAAATGCAGCAACACTTATTACCGCCAATGCTATAAGTAAAACTATAATTTTTGTAACATTTTTGTTCATTTTATTTATCCTATAAGTTTATAATTTCTTTTAATATCGTAAATTATTTTCTGTTTTCAAGCATAATATTTGCTAAGTATAGGAATATTACTGTAACTGATAGAAAGTATATAATATCTCTTAAATCTAATACTCCTCTTGATATATTAGCGAAATGATAATCTCCGCTTATTACCTCTATAAAATTAACAGAAGCAGGGAAAAGCAAAGTTAAATATCTTAAAAACATATTCAAAGATATCATAATTGCAAGCCCTACAATTAAAGCTACTATTTGATTTTTTGTAGTAGAAGATGCGAATATGCCTATAGCACATAAAGCCATAATAAGAAATACGCTTCCTATATATCCTGCAATAACAGGTCCAATATCTAATCTTCCTAAAAAACTTAATGTAATAGGGTAGAGTATAGTAGGTATTAAAGCAAAAAGCATAAATATCACTGCTGAAAAGAATTTTCCTAGTATAATTTCCAAAGCAGAAACTGACTGAGTGCTTATAAGCTCATATGAACCGCTTGAAAACTCACTTGATAGTAATCCCATAGTGATAGGCGGAATTATAAGCGATAATATTAAAGGCAGAATACTGAAAAAATCCTGCATATCATTCTGCTGAAGTATAAAAAATCTTGAGAAGAAATATACTCCGCTTACAATTAAAAATATTGCTGAAAATATATATGCTGTTGGCGAAAAGAAAATATGTCTTAATTCTTTTTTTAATATAACATTAGATTTATTTATAGTATAACTTATTGACTGCACTTATTTATCTCCTTTTGTTAATGTATGGAATACTTCTTCTAAATTTTCTCTTTCTCTAAACATTTCATATATTATCCAATCTGTACTTTTTATAAAAGAATAAATTTTTTCTCTAGGCTCTTCATCATTAGAGTATATTGTAATATCTTTTAGCTCTCTGTTATCTTCTGCTTTAACATCATAAACATTTTCTATTTTTTTTAGTTTTTCTATTATTTTATTATTATCATCATTAGTTTTAACAGATAACTTTATTCTTGAAGATATTTTATTTTCTTTGCTGTTATTTAGAGTTAAATGTTTAGGATCGGCATCTGCTATAACATTACCCTGATTAATAATAATAGCCCTAGAACAAGTAGCCTCAACTTCGCTTAATATATGTGTAGATATAAGTACAGTTTTTTCTTTACCCAATTCTTTTATAAGTTCTCTGATTTCTACTATTTGATTTGGGTCAAGTCCGTTTGTAGGCTCATCTAATATAAGTATTTTAGGATCATGTATTATAGCTCCTGCAATACCAACTCTCTGTTTATAACCTTTTGAAAGTTCACCTATTGATTTAGATATAACATCTTTAAGGCTGCATGCTTCTACAACATATTTAAGTCTTTCACTTAATCTGCTTCTTTCAAGCTCCTGAATTTCTGCCATATAAACTAGATAATCAAATACACTCATATCATCATAAAGCGGTGCTGATTCTGGCAAGTATCCAATAACTTTTTTTACTTCTCTTTCATTATTTAATATGCTTTTTCCGTCAATAATTGCATTTCCGCTAGTAGGCGAAAGGTAGCATGTTAGTATTCTTAAAGTAGTAGATTTTCCTGCTCCGTTAGGTCCTAGTATTCCGACTATTTCTCCTGATTTTATTTCAAAACTTACGCCTTTTAAAGCATGAAAATCACCATAGTATTTGTTTAAATTCTCTACTGATATCATTTTATTCCTTTATAATTTTGTAATTTATAAAATAATTTTTGTTAAATTATTATTTAAAATCTAAAAATATATAAGTAGAAAAACATTATAATATATATAAAGTAAAAAAACAATTATAAAATCTAAAAATATATTTTTATACTTGTTAATGATTAATATATATGTTATTATACTTAATAAGTAATTATTAAGATAATATAATATGAAATTAAATAAAGAAAAAATAAATTATATATTAAAAAAACTTTCTGAAGGGTTATATGAAAAAGATGAAGTTATTGCCTTAACTTTTTTATGTGCTTTGGCTGGAAAATCAGTATTTTTATACGGTCCTCCTGGCACTGCTAAAAGTTTGATAGTACGAAGGATAGCTTCAGCTTTTAAAGATTCAAAATATTTCGGGCAGCTTATGAATAGGTTTACAACTCCTGAAGATGTATTCGGACCTGTGAGCTTATCAAAATTAAAAGAAGATAAATTTGAAAGACAAACTGAAGGTTATTTACCTAAAGCCGATTTTGTATTTTTAGATGAAATTTGGAAAAGCAGTCCTGCAATATTAAATACATTATTAACTATAATAAATGAAAAAGTGTATAGAAACGGAAGTGCGGAAGAGAAAGTGCCATTAAAGGCATTAGTTTCAGCAAGCAATGAGACTCCTCCTAAAGGTCAGGGACTTGAGGCAATGTATGACAGATTTATAATGCGTTTGTTTGTTGATACTGCTAAAGATGTTGATAATTTTGTAAAGTTAATATCTGATAAAGATGTTTCTTTTGATGCTTGCTTAAAAGAAGAGGAAAAAATATCTACTAAAGATTGGTTAAAATTTAATAAAGATATAGATAATGTATCAGTATCTGATGAAGCTATTAATATAATATGTTATATTAAAAATGAGATAGATGAATACAACAAAGGCAATAATGAAGCTATATATATTTCAGACAGAAGATGGAAAAATATTGTTTATATATTAAAAGCGGCTGCATTTTTCTCTGATAGAAATACCGTTATGCCTATAGACTGTTTTTTAATAACTCATTGTATATGGACGCTTGAAGAAAATATTGAGGCAGTTAAAAAAATGGTATTAAAATCAATAAAAAACTTTTCATCTTCAAATATTAATAATTTCAATAAAGAAATTGAAGATATGAAAAATAAATATCAAATTTCTTCAAATAATATTAGTAATAATTCGAATGATGATAATTCAGAATTTGAAACAGTATTGATAAATGGAGAAAAGTTTGTAGAATTACCTGTTAAATTTAGATTATCAAATAAACCTTCTAGTTCATATAAAAATTTATATGTTCCTTTAAATAAATTGAATATTGGAAGTAATTCTAGTTTTAAAGCATGTAATTCAAGCGGTAAAAAAATCTTATTTACTGAATGTTATTATTTAAATTCTGATAAAAAATTAAAAATAAAAAATATTTTTTTAGCACAGCAAAATAATTTTAAATCTGTGAATATGGGTTCTTCTTTTGGATATGCATTAAATGCAGTTTCTGAAGCAGTATCTGCAATGTCTAATAATTTGAATAATTCATTTAATAATTTGCCAAAAAATATAATTACTGATTTTATAAAAATTAAAGATGAAAATGGAAATGAAGCAGATGAAACTATATGCAGTTTGCCTATTAAAAATAAAAATTTTGCTAATTATACATCTAATAATTTTGCCTCAGTAAATAATCCGAAATTTAAAAAAGAGTGCAGCAAGTTAATAGATAATATCAATAATTTTGTTAATGATTATGAAAATTATTTAAAAAATAATATTAATAATATATATTCTGTATTTTTAAGCGATGAAAATAATTTTTTAATGGCTGAAATATACAATGAAAATATATCTGAATTAAAGTCTAGGGTTATAGAACTTGAAAAGATTAGAGAGTCTTTGAAATAATATGTTGGATATATTAAGTTTTTTATTTAAAAAAGATGATATTAAAAATCAATTATATACTGAATTCTCTCAGTACGGTGAATTACTTGAAGATGAAGAGTTTTCAAAGGAACTTGATAAAAAAATAAATGATTATAATGAAAATTTGAATAAAGAATTTTCATCTAATAATCCTTTAAAAAATGAATATGATAAATATAATAATGCATATTCTTCTTTTAAAAATAATGGTGCTGATGAAAACCGTATTTTAAATGATATAAATAATTATAAAAATTTTGATAAAGATGCTGATGATAATTTTTATAATAAAAAATTAAATGATATAAAAAATAAACATAAAGAAAATTCGAAATATAATAACATTAATACTGATTATAATGCTTTAGAAAAAGCAGTTTTGAATGATTGGAAAAATTCTTTAGACAGAGAATATACTAAATGGGCTTTGGATAAAATAGATGAAAGGAGAAAAGAGTTTTTTAAAGATACTAAAAATCTGCTTGAATATTTAAAAGATATAAAAGAAATTAAAGAATCATTAGGAGATGAAACAGGTGAGCTTTTTGATTTGAGTCTTGGAAAAATTGCAAAAAGAGATATAAATTATATAAAAAAACTAGCAAAATTTCTGAAAAATCATAAAAGTATAAAAGAACTTTGCGATATGCTAGGCAGATTTATGAAAGCAGAGGAAAGCATAAAAATAGAGAAAGTTCTAAGAAAAGAAACTTTTAAAACTAAAAAAATAGATACTAACTCTCAGGAAGAGATTGTTGGAATAACTTATTCTAGGGATATACATAATATACTTCCTCAGGAAAAACTACTTTTAGCTGAAGGTGTACTTGAAACTTTATTTGGAGTTAAATATTTTGAAAACAGGCTTTTAACTTTCAAAAAAGAAGGATATGTTGATTCATTTTATGAAAAAGATATAGAAGAGGAAATGACTGCTAAAGAAGATGATAAAAAAGGTCCTATTATAATATGTGTTGATACAAGCGGTTCTATGAGCGGAGTTCCAGAAACTGTTTCAAAAGCTGTTACATTATATTTGGCTACTCGTGCGATGAAACAGAAAAGAAATTGTTATCTTATAAATTTTAGTACTAAAATAGAAACTATGGATTTAACATATCCTAATACTATGGATAATTTGATTGAGTTTTTAAGATTAAGTTTTGATGGAGGAACTGATGCTGTGCCTGCATTGAGGCATGCCATAAAAACTATGAATACTGAGAATTATAAAAAATCTGATTTAATTTTTATCTCTGACTTTGTATTTAATGGTTTTACTGATGATGATTATAAATTAGTAAATGAACAAAGGAAAAATGAAAATAGATTTTATTCTCTTATAATAGGAAGTACTCCTCTCTTTAATGTAAAAAATAGCATATTTGATTATAATTGGTGTTATGATTCTTCAAGAGGTTCTGTTAAAGAGATTACGGGCGATATGTATTCAAGTATATTTAGAAATTAACATGCATTTAATTTTAATAAAATAAAAAATCATATTATTTTACTCATTAAAACTAAGCAATACTTAAAAGCAGTACTATATTTTACAATACATAATCATTTTTTAAATCTCATATTTTTTAACCCCTTTTATAAGGCTTTTTTCCATATCAGGTTTAAATACATTAATTTTATTAGCATTAGGTTTTAAAATTATTATTTCATCTTTTTCATACATTCTTTCTGCGTATGATGAATCTTGAGAATATTCTATACCTGTCTGATTAGGAATAATTTCATCATTATTGAAATGCAGCAAATAATTAGTATATTTTCCAAGAAAAGTTTTAGCTAAAATTTTAGCTTTCATACCTTCTTCATTTTCAGAATTAATAAAAAATTCTTCAGGTCTTATACCTACAACAACTTCATCATTGTCTTTAACATCTAATAAGTTATTCATCTTCAATTTGTATCCGCATCTGAATAAAATATATGTATCATTTCCTTCTTTTTTTATGCTGGCATAGAATAAATTTGAATGACCTATAAAAGTGGCAACAAATACATTATAAGGTCTTGTATAAATATTTATAGGACTTCCCACCTGCTGTATAACACCGTTTTTCATCACAGCTATTCTGTCAGATATAGCAAGTGCTTCTTCCTGATCATGGGTAACATAAATAGTTGTTATGCCTATTTGTCTTTGTATATCTTTTATTGCACTTCTCATTTCTATTCTTAATTTGGCGTCTAAATTAGAAAGAGGTTCATCCATAAGTAAAACATTTGGAGTTATGACTATTGCTCTTGCTAAAGCTACTCTCTGCTGCTGTCCGCCTGATAATATTTCAGGAAGTCTGTGCTGATATTCTTCTATTTTCACCACATGAAGTATTTCATCTACTTTTTTCTTCATAGTTTCTTTATTTTCTTTTCTTAGTTTTAATCCGTATTCAACATTTTCTCTGACAGTCATATGAGGAAATATTGCATAGTTTTGAAATACCATACCGATATTTCTTTTATGAGCCGGAATATTATTGATTACATCTTCATCAAATTTTATTGTTCCACCTTCTATTGTATTAAATCCGGCAATCATACGCAAAAGAGTTGTTTTTCCGCATCCTGACGGTCCAAGTAAAGTAAAAAATTCTCCGTTTTTTATATTTAATGAAAGATCAGGTATTATTGTAAGATTTTCATAACTTTTTACAGCATTTGCAATAGATATGGATACACTCATTGTAATCTCCTTTTTTATAATCTAACAGCTAGAATATGTAATTAACTAAAAGTCTAATGATAATTATATTTTTTAGTTATATTAATCTATAGTATAAAGCATATTCAATAAATTGCCATTAATATGAAATTATAAATATGGAAAAATTTTATTTTTTTAATTAATGCCAAATAAATACTCATTTGATAATTTTTTAATTTAATTTTGCTAATTAATGTTAAAATGACTTAATTTTGTATTTTTATTTTATATGTTTATATTTTATATGTTATTTTATTGACTTTGTATTAATATTGTATATACTGCAGTTAGAGGAGTATATATGTCATATATGAAAAAAGATAAAAAAGAAAAAAAGTCTTTTGATAATATTGTTTTAGGGAATGCTGCTTCTGAAGTAGTTGATAGATATGGTTCTGCTGTAAAAGAGCATTTTGTTGCCTATAGCGGTGCTGATAACGAAGCTGGTAAACAATTAACTAAAGGATTAAAAGAGATTTCTCAATATAAAGTGAAACCTGAAAATAAATATTCTAATTTAAAACAACAGGCTGGTTTTTCTGCTGAAGTAAAACATGCAGCTAGAAAAAATGCTGAAAATATTATAAATAAAAATGGCGAGAGAGTAGTAAGAACAGACGATGTGGGAAGAGTTAATGATCAATTATATGATCATGTTACTTATGATGAGCATGGCAATATTATAGAACAATCCCAAATGAAATTTGTAGGAAAGAATTCTAGCGAAGCTCTGCAAAAATTAGCTTCAAAAGACTATCAGAAGTATTTAGATAATGATGTTCCTATAGATGTACCTTCAGAACAGTATGCAGGTATAAAAATAGAAGCAGAAGCAAAAGCTAAATCATGCTATGAACAGGCTGAAAGATTAAAACAAGATGGAAAATTAGACATAGCCGAAAAAAAAATTGAAGAGGCTAAAAAATACGAAAAAATAAGTAAAAATGTTAGAAAAAGTGAATTATCTAGTGATGAAGCTATGGAGGCTAGGTTAAATCCAGAACTTTCCACAGCAAAGGACATTGCAAAACTAGGGCATAGGGCTGGTTTAGAACAGGCAAAAATGGGGGCTGCCATTGGAGGAGGCATATCTATAATAAGAAATTGCGTAGCCTGTTTTAAAGGAGATAAAGAGCCAGAAGAGGCTATAATGGATGTTGCTCTTGATACAGGTAAAGCAGCAGCATTAAGTTATACTACAGGTTTCACAGGAAGTGTTATAAAAGGAGCTATGCAGAATTCCAAAAATACTATGCTTCAAAATGTATCAAAAACTTCTATGCCTGCTATGATAGTTAGCACAACTTTGGAAGTAGGAACAACTTTTAAAAAATATTTCAGCGGAGAAATAGACGGAGTTCAGTGCTTTGAAGAACTTGGTGAAAAAGGTGTTTGTATGATGTCATCAAGCATGTTTGCTGTTGCATTTCAAGCTGCAATTCCTGTGCCTATTGTAGGAGCTTTAATTGGAAGTATGGTTGGATATGCTTTCAGCAGTGCTTATTATAAAGAAGTTTTAAATGTTTTTAAAGAAGCCAAACTTGCTCATGAAAGAAGATTAAGAATAGAAGCTGAATGTGCTGAGGCAATAAAAATGATCAGAGAATACAGAGAAAGATTAGAAGAACTTATATCCGAATATTTAATAGATCATATTACTGTTTTTAATGATGCTCTAAATCAAATGCATACAGCATTAGAACTTGGAGATATAGATTCATTTATAGAAGGTAATAATAAAATAATAAATAAACTTGGCAAAAAATCACAATTCAATTCATTTAGAGAAATAGATGATTTTATGAATAGTGATGATGCCTTGACAATTTAAACATAATAAAGTATTAAGGAGATTATATGTTTTTATCTGAATTATGCGAAAGTATATACGATGAAGATGAAAAAAAGAAATTGGCAAGAAGTTTAGCCGCATTTATGGCTATAGATGGCGAGATAGATGAAGATGAGAGAAGACAAATAGATTTAATATATTTGGAAATGCTTGGAAAGACTTGTCCTGAATCAACTTTAACTAAAATACTTGGAGTTGAAAAAGAAAAAGTAATAGTCCGTTTTAAAAAAATTATTGATAATAATTTTGATCCTGATTATAGGCAAGAAGAAGCTAAAAAGTTTCTTTTTGAAATAATATCATGTGCTTTATGTAATAAGCAATATGATGATTATGAAAGAGAAGTTGTTAATGCCGTGGCTAAAAAATGTAAAGTGGATAATTCTATCGTAGAAGAGATGAAAGATATGATTAATACTGTATTAGTTTTGAATGAAAGAACAAATGAATTTATTTTTAATGAAAGGATATAATCATGTACTTAAGTTATATTGAAGATGGTGAAATAAAAAAATCATTCATAGCACAATTATATGTTATTTCAAAAATACATAATAATTATTTTACTTTGCAAGATTATGATTATTTTAATGGAGATGATATAGATTCTGTATTATCTTTTAATATTAAAAAATCTATAGCAGAAATATCAAATTTAAACGATTATTATATATCAGAATTATTATCTTTTATTGATGAATTAGAAGAGTATATATCTGAAGTAGTAAGAGATAATGATTATGATTTTAAAGAGAGAATTGTTGTAAAAAAAGTTTGGAAAAGATATTCGAGATATTTAGAAGATATAGATGATAATGTAGTAAAAAAAATTATATATTTTGAACTATTAACTATTACAGCATCTACTGATAATAAATTTAATTCTTATTTTAAATATTTAAGAAACAAACTTGGAATTATCGATATGATTTCAAAAGAAATTGATAATCTTGTATATGCTAATGCAAGTGTGTATAAAAGTATAAGAGATTTAGTAGAAATAGGTTAATTTAAAAAAGGAGTGATAATATGCCGATACCATTTATTTTAGGAGCTATAGCAATAGGCAGTGCTGCTGCAGGCGTTGGAGCAGGTGTAAAAGGCTTGATGAATAATAGTGAAGCCAATGACATTAATTCTTTGGCTAATTCAACTATAGATACAGCAAAAGATAATTTGGATAAAGCAAGACAAGCTACATATTATTCATTAGAAGCTTTAGGAAGAGAAAAAATATATGTATTTGATGTATCTATAAAAAGATTTATTGAAGCTTTTGAAAAATTAAAAAATGTAGATATATCAGATTCTGTGGGTATTAATGAGATAAATAAATTGAAATTTGATAAAGCATATTTTGAAGAATTAAAAGAATGTTCTTTACAGGTAACATCTATGCTTGCTGGTGGAATAGGAGGAGTTGGAGCTGGTGCTTTGGCTGCTTTTGGAGCCTATAGTGCTACTATGACTTTTGCCGCTGCATCTACAGGTACTGCTATTGCTAGTTTATCTGGGGTTGCAGCTACTAATGCTACTTTGGCATTTTTAGGCGGCGGATCTTTAGCAGCAGGCGGTTTTGGTATGGCGGGCGGTATGGCCGTTTTAGGAGGACTTGTAGCCGGACCTGCTCTTGCTATTATGGGATTTGTTACTTTAGGTGCTTCTTCTAAAAAACTTGATGATGCATATTCCAATTTGGCTGAAGCAAATAAAATTTCAGAAGAACTTGAAACATTAAGAGTATCAACTAATTTTATAAGAAGAAGAACTCAAATGTTTGAAAGACTTCTTATAAGAGTGGATTCATTATATAGTGAGGCTATTGATAATTTGGAAGAAGTTATTAATCAACAAGGTACTAACTACAGTTCTTATAGTGAAGAAGCTAAAAAAGTTGTGGCAAGCAATATAAAATTAACTCAAACTATTAAAGCTATTTTGGATACTCCTATATTAACAGATAATGGTTCTATTAGTGAAGAGTCTACAAAATTATTAGAAAATTGTAAATTATAATGAAATTTGATTGCGATTGCTGCGGTATATGTTGTAAAAATATTGAACATGTACCGCAGCTTCAAAAATATGATAATGGCAATGGTCAATGCATATATTTAACAGATGATAATAAATGTTCTATATATGAAAGCAGACCGGAAATTTGTAATGTAGATATTATGTATCAAAGAAAATATTCTAATATTTATTCCAAAGAAGAGTTCTATAAATTAAATTATCAAGTATGTATTCAGTTAAAGAAAAATTATAAAAAATAATGCAGTTATTTATATTGATTTATTAAAAATATTATATATGATTACTAATCATAATTAGTTTTAGGGTTAATATATGCATTAATAATTTCTTTTATTTCATAAATTTTAAACAATATTACAATATTTTATTCTAAATTTTTTAATTGCAGAGGATTTCAATGTTAAATGTTTTACTAGTTATAATAGGATCTATTGCTTATGGATTTTTGCCGATTTTTGTTAAAAATATTATAGCACATAATTATTCATCGCTTTCAATAGTTTTTTATAGATATTTTCTTACAGCAATTTTTTTATTTATAATTATAATAGTTTCAAAGAAAAGTTTTAAAATAACAAAAAGACAGTTTATAGAATTATTAATATTTAGCATTACAGGTCTTGGACTTACATTTTTCTTTTTATCTAAATCATTATTATATATATCTGCAGGTTTAAGCAATATGATACATTTCGGATATCCTGTTATAGTTCTGCTTGTAATGATATTTATATTTAAAGAAAATGCTAACATATTAAAAATTCTTTCTATAGTATTTGCCGTTGTAGGAATAGTAATGCTTACTCAGGTTGTAGAAGTAGAATCATTTTTGGGAGTAATATATGCCTTAATAACTACTGTAACTTATGGTTCTTACATAGTAGCTAATAAGAGATGCAGTTTTTCTGAAGTTGATACTATAGTTTCGCTTTTTTATATGTCATTATTTGTGTCTGTATCTTTTTTTATAGCGGGAATGTTTACAGGTTCTTTGCAGGTACTTAATAATTTATATGTGTTTGGAAATTTTGCTGTAATATCTTTAGTATGTACAATATTTTCTCTTGGACTTTTACTTTACGGAGTTAAAAAATTAGGCTCTTCTCTTGCATCAATACTTAATATGTTTGAACCGACTACTACAGTTATCGCTTCTATTTTTATATATAAAGAAGAGCTGACAGTTAATATTATCATAGGATCTGTTTTAATAATACTTTCTACTATAAGTATGGTGATAGGAAGTAAAAAATAATTAATAATTTTTTATTTTTTTGTGTAATAAAATAACAAAAATATATTTTCTCTATTGACAATTTTATTTTCAATGTTAGAATATACAAACAATTTGTAAGCGTGTATTAATTTTCTGTTTTTGAAAAAAGGAGAAAATATGAAATTAACAGAATTAGATATTGAAGAAGGTTTCGTTGTTGATAAAGTAGCCACTGACGGTGAGATTAGACAAAGAATTATAGAAATGGGATTTACTCCGGGAGCAAAAGGCTGGGTTGTTAGAAAAGCACCTTTAGGAGATCCTATACAAGTTCATATTATGGACTATGAAATTTCTCTTAGGAAATCTGAAGCTAATGGGATAGAAGTTGCTAAATCAGATGTTGAGATAAAAAAAGAAAGAGTATTAAAGCCTATAGAACATAAGGAACATAAAGAGCTTAAAGATTTAGATGATTCTTTAATAGAAAGTAAAAGCGATATAGAAAAGAAAATAAAAGTTCCTTCTAATAATACTAAATTTAAGATAGCTTTAGCAGGAAATCCAAATTCTGGAAAAACAACTATATTCAATGCTTTAACTGGTGCTAATTATAAAGTTGCTAATTATCCCGGTGTAACGGTAGAAAAAAGACAGGCTAATATGCTTTATAATGGCTATACTTATGATTTAATTGATTTACCGGGTGTTTATAGTTTGAGTGCTTATTCTCAAGATGAGGTAGTTGCATGCGATGTTTTACTTAATGAAAAACCTGATTTTATAATAAATGTTATAGATTCTACAAATTTGGAGAGGAATCTTTATCTTACATTGCAGCTTGTAGAATTAGGCATTCCTATAGTATGCGTTCTAAATATGTATGAGCATGCTGAAAAAAATGGTGTTCATATAGATGAAAATAATTTGAGCGAGCTTTTCAAATTTCCTGTTATGAAAGTTCATGGAAATAAATATGAAAGCGTTGTTAGAATATTAGAGAAAATAGAGCAGATGCATACTTCTGGAAATAAGCTTCATAGAGATTCTGCTATAAGATATGGCGAAGAAGTAGAAAACTCTATAAAAAATATTGTAGATACTATGCATGGTGATATAAGCGAGATTCATAAAAGATGGCTTGCTATTAAAACTTTAGAAAAAGACGAAAGAGCTATTCATTCTATAAGAAGAGAATGCAATAACGGCGGAGAGGTAATAGAAGTTTTAAATAAGGAAATAATTAAATTAGAAACTTCTATGAATGCCAAAACAGATTCTATAATGGCTGACAAAAGATATTCATATATAAGAGGAGCTTTGCAGGAGGCGGTTCATAAGGATAATATACAGGCATTTAATTTTACAGAGGCTGCTGATGTAATATTTTTAAATAAATGGCTTGGACTTCCAATATTCTTAGTTGTATTATGGCTTATATTTAAAGTAACATTCACAGTAGGAGCTTATCCTCAGAGCTGGCTTGAAGCTGGAATAGGGGCATTATCTGGTTTTGTAGGCAGTTTGCTTCCTGAAGGCAGTTTGATACAGTCGGTTATTGTTGATGGTGTTATAGGCGGAGTTGGTGCGGTATTATCTTTCCTTCCATTAGTATTGATATTATTCACAGGGATTTCATTTTTGGAAGACTGCGGTTATATGGCTAGGGCTGCTTTTCTAATGGATAAAATAATGCATAAATTAGGTTTGCATGGTCAGTCATTTATACCGCTTTTTTTAGGTTTCGGATGTACAATTCCCGCAGTTATGGCGGCTAGAACATTAAGAAGTAAAAAGGATAGGGTAGTAACTATATTGATTACTACATTTATGAGCTGCGGTGCGAGACTTCCTGTTTATATATTATTTATTGGTGCTTTCTTTGCTCCCAAAATGGCTGCTTCTGTAATGTTCAGTATATATATGATTGGTGTATTGATGGCTTTTATAATGGCATTTATATTTAGAAAAGCATTTTTCAAAGGAGAGGAAACTCCTTTCGTAATGGAACTTCCTCCATATAGAATACCAAGAGCTAAAGCTGTATTAAGACATATGTTTGACAGAGGCTGGATGTATATTAAAAAAGCCGGTACTTATGTATTTGGTGCTTCTGTTATAATATGGGCTTTAATGACATTCCCTCAGTACAGTCCTACAGATGAAGATAATGCAAGACTTATGCAGGAGGCTAAATCATTGGCTATTAGTCATGGATTAGATGCTAATGATGAAGAGGTTATTACTGCTGAATATGACAGATTAGTCGCTTCTGAAGGTTTAAGAAATAGTTATGCAGGAAAAATAGGTACATTTATAGAGCCAGTATTAAAGCCTTTAGGTTTTGATTGGAGAATAGGTATCGGACTTGTTGCAGGCGGGGCTGCCAAAGAGGTACTAGTTTCTACTATAGCACAGATTAAATCTATAGAAGACGGAGATGAGGCTGTACTTACAGAATCATTACAGAATGATCCGGTATTTAATCCTGTAGTAGCATATACATTACTGCTTTTTGTACTGCTTTATTTTCCTTGTTTTGCTGCAATTGGGGTCATAGGGACAGAGATTGGTAATAAATGGATTCCTTTCTTAGTAATTTATACCTTGTCAGTTGCTTGGATAGTAAGTTTTGCTTTCTATCAGATTGCCGGAAGAATTGCAGGTATTATATAGCTTATATTAGGTATAATATAGTTTGACAATAAGATAGTTTTTTAATATAGTGTTTTGCTCAAGGCTTTGTTTAATCAAGGTCTTGGGCATTTTTTATATTAAATTAATAATAATAGTAGAATAATCAATAAAAATATTGTTTACTTAATTTATTTTACTAGTATAATTATTAAGAGAATATTATTTATGAGATTTTTTTATGAAAAGGACTTTATTTGTTATATTATCAATTATTTTTATTTTAATATTATTTAATACATGTAATAGCCGTTTTAATCCTAGATATTATTATCAGGAAATGTCAAGAAATAATAGTACTAGTGATACAGCAGAACCTGATATTGGTGGAGAAAGTATTTTAAGTGCCGATGAGGATCCTTTTGTTTATGATGCTGTATCAAAGGCTTGGAATGACCCTAATTATAGGGGATTTACTCTTGATCTTGACAATGATTATGTTATAGCTGCTTCTTTCGGATTAAAGAATGAGCCTACATATATGCTTATAAAAGATGATACTTGGAAGATAAATGATCCTTTGAGAAATGAATATTATTATGACGGAACTAATACAAAAGCAGCAGGTTTTACAGTAAGTAAAGTAAAATACTATATGTATAAGAATATGAATCCTACATTTAGTTCTTCAAGTGCATACAATAAAAGTGATAGATTACAAAGATTTTGGTTTTATAGATTTACAGGAAGTGCCGGACTTGATACAGATAATTATTTAATAGCAATAGACAGTTACTCAAAACTTGTATTTGCATTTGCAGTTCCTACAAAATGGAAAACTATATTTGGTATTCCAGCTCCTATAGAATGGGGGGCTGTTGAATTAGGCTGGGAGGCTAGTGCCGACAGTGCTAATTTAAATAGTCAGGTAAAATTTGCTGTTGATGGTTTTACTTATTTTTACGAATATGATCCTGTAGGAATAGTTCATTCTGACGGAACTATAGAGATATATCCTTGGTGTACTTCGTCTATAGCAAATGATAATAGTTATGCTCCTATTGTAGAAGGCGGTAAAATAGATTTATCAAGAAATATTGCTAGTAATGGAAGTCCTGGAAGATCTCCTTATATGCCTATAAAAACTGTTGAGAAAAATAAAATAGCTTTGAAAGTTGAGAATGTAGAAATAGAAAATATCAGTGCTAATAGTTTTTATGATAGAACTACTGGAAACGATGAATATTTAAATTATGCAGGTTTTAGTTATTATATGAGAATAGCTAATACTATCAATGGTACAAAAACTTTAAATACTATAGTTTCAAAAGATAAGCCTAGCTTGTTTTTTGATTCTCTATTTAAAGTAAATATTGGAGAAACTAAAAGCATTCTTTCTACTGTTTATACTCTCGATATACAGTATGAAGATAAAGATAAAAATAGTATTAGTATATCTTTAGATTCTAAAGTTTCTATGTATGATAGAAAAGGCATATCTATTGGAACTGAAACTGTTATAACAGATTATGATTCTCCAAGTATTAATTTTACTTATAACAGTGCCCAAGATGCTTTTATTTTCAAGGATATAACCGGAGCTAATAGTGCAAAAATTATAGAATATACTCAAGGTTTTACTTTGAAAAAAGGCGAAACTAAAGTTTTTTATGCTGTAATAGAAGATGCGGGTATTGGCGAAAATAATGGTGCTGAAGCGAGCGGAAGAATAAAATTAATATATACATTATCCTATTGAATTGTATAAATTTTTTATAATAATGGTAATTTTTTTAAAAAAGTTATAAAAGTTAAATATATACTGTTTATTTTCTTTAATAAATGGCTTATTTTTTAAAAAGAATTTGTTTAACTAGGGCTATACTATAATTTATTAAGGAAATGCGTATGTATAATGATTTTTATAATGATAATACAAAATTTAGTAATGCCCTAGAAAATACTAATGCAGATATTGTCAATGAAAAGCAAATATTAGCTTCAATTATATCAAATGGGATATCTTTGGAAAAGGCAAATAGCATAGTAGAAAAACTTTATTATAATTTCTACAATCTGCATAATATAGTTAATGCTTCAGCAGAAGAACTGTCAAAGGTTAAAGGTCTTAATTCAAAAAAGATTAATTTGATAAAAAGTATTCCTTCTATTTTGGAATATTATTTACTTAGCAGTTTAAAAATAGCTTCTCCTCATTTAAAGAAAAAAGATTTAATTAATTATCTAATTATAAAATTAGGAAAATTGAAATTTGAAACTTTTTCTATTATTTGTTTAGATGTGAATAAAAGATTCATATCTATGGAGCATATATTCAGAGGAACAATAGATTCTGCTACTATATATCCTAGAGATTTGGTAGAAAAGTCATTATCACTAGGAGCTAGTTATGTTATAATATCGCATAATCACCCGTCGGGTGTATCCAAACCGTCAAAAGAGGATATTGAAATTACAAAGGTTTTATATCAGGCATTTCTAATGGTAGAAATAAAAATGATAGATCATATTATAGTTGCTGGTAATTCTTTTTATAGTTTTAGGGAAGATGGTATGTTTGACAAATACAAACATAATGCGGAGGTTTGAATATGCTTACAACTAATTTAAAGAAACCTTTTTATAATAATATACTTAGTGATAATAAGGAAGAGAACAATAATAATAATAACAAAGAGATATTTAGGGAAGATGATGAGCTTATATCTTCTGTTGGAAATAATATAAGAGCTATAAGAAAATCACAGACTAAGACTATATCTGAAATAGCAGAAATGTCTGGAATATCGGCTAAATATCTTCAAAGTGTTGAGGTGGGCAAGAGAAATATATCAATAACAAATTTGAATAAAATAGCAATAGCTTTAAATGTACCTATAGCTATACTATTTAGTTATGATCATATAGAAAAAACTAAGAAACTTTTGTATATAGCAAATAAGCTTAAAAATTATTCAGTTTTGCAGTTATCTAATATAGATACTATAATAAAGGATTTGAAAAATATCATAGATTAAATTTTTTATATATTTAAATTAATCCCTTATATTATTAATATAATTAAATATTAAAATATAAGGGATTGACTTACTTATTGTAAATTTAAAATCTTAAGCATTTCAGCTTCTATCGCTTTAATGTCACCTTTCGCTTCCTGAATAGTTTTTATTTCTGCCCTTCTTTGCTCCAATAACTCTTCCTGACCTTGTTTATCCAAAGTTGATTTTTTAGCAAAATATGCATCGCTTATTAATTTATCAGCCATTCTCAAAGTTCTGTCGGACACTATGGCTTTGTCGGATGCATTTTCTGCTTTAGACATGTCAAAGCTGGCATCAGTTTTTAAAGCCCCTTCAGGTACTCCGTAAAGTATACTTCCTTTCCATTCCAATTTAGGCTGATAAGTATATGTAATATAATCAAAATAATCTGAATTCTTTATTTCATTATTATCAATGAATATATCAAATGCTTTATTATAATTTGTATCTAATAAAAATATTTTATTCTTACCATCTTCGGTATATATTTTTTGAATACAGTTTAAATCTTGAAAATCTTTATTATTAATAAGCTGTCCTATTTCTGAATCAAAATCTACTTCCAAATTCTCTTTCAAAAGCAAAGTAAAATTCACTGTACCGCCTCTTCCTCCGCCATAATCATAATCTCCTGAAAGCATTAATTCTTCTTTGCCGTCATTATTGATGTCGCATAAAAAGAAAGATGGAAAATATATACGCCAACCCATTGTTTCATCTATATACTCCAAATATTTTTCTTCATTAAATTTACCGAAACTTATAAATTTAGAGCCTTTAGTATAATCTTTCAAATCATTTGTAGAAATTGAATTAATTTCAGCGGATTCTACTTTGTCTATATCTCCAAGTCTGAAATTGTAAGTTTTTATCTCTTCAAATGAAGCATATATATGCTCATTCATAAACTCAGGATTATAATAATGCATATTTACTCTTGATTCAATTAAAAATGTATTTTTCTTAAACTCAAGAAAACTAAGTCCATTCCATCCATCATAATACTCCATAAAATCAATTCCGTAATAATTTCTAAAATACTCCGCATCATCAAAATATAATTTATCATCGCTAAGTCTGTTTGTAACATAAGTTTTTAAATATTTATTTATTATATTTGTATTGACTATTTCTGGTACTATATTTACTGAAGCTACATGAGCTGTACCTTCCAATTCAATTGAACTTAAAGAATAATTATTTTCATTAAATAAATCTATATATCCAGTATTTTTTGTAATATATCTAACGAAACCATTGTTATAAGCATCAGCAACTAATTTTTCTGCCCTTAAAGAATCAGGGGCTTCTATTATATAATCAACTAATTTCATTTTACCACTGTAAGCGTCATCATCATCATACTTTGATATCATCATAGATATGTTAGTGCCGCCTGCTTTTTTCCATTCTGTTAAATACTTTTTTTCTTCTTCAAAATAATAAAGCGAATCGCAAGCAAAATGCGACAAGAACAAAGCTAAATAAACATCAGCATCTTTTTTATTTAATTTTAATAATTCTTCTCTTGCCTTTTTTAATGCTAAATTCTGTTCTACATATAAATATTCATCAGCATAATAATCTGTAAGATCTTCATTATATCTATCCCAACTGCTGAAAGTTTCACTAAATGGATCATAATTAACATTTGATATAAACTCTATAGAATATTTTTTTCTTTCATCATCATTTGCAAATTTCCTATTAAGAAAATCAAAATTTCTTTTTGCATATTCATTATTTTCTCTTGTATTTTTAAGCTCTTCATCAAATTTAGCTTTATCTACTCTAACACCTTTATAAACATATTTCATATCAAAGAATTCTTTTTGATTATCTGTTTGTTTACTTTGATTAGCTGAAGTATTAGTTTGAATATTTTGAGATTGAGCATTTGTATTTTGTGATGTTTGATTTGCTTCTTTATTACCGCCGCCGCAGGAAATTATAGCAATCATAAAAATAAATGCTGCAATTATAGAAATAAGTTTTTTCATGCTAAACCGTCCATAAGTATTTTTATGTATCATAAATTAAAATGATTGAAATTGCAATCAAAAAATATTTTTAACAAAAAAAGTGCATACATATATAATGCAGGCACTTTTTTATTGTAACTTTTATATTTATTATAGATTTTCTATTTCTTGTATACTTAATCCTGTTATTTTACTTATAATATTAATATCTATATTTTCTTTTTTCATATTTTTAGCTGTTAATATTTGATTTTCTTTAATACCTTCTTTAATACCTTCTTCTTTAGCCTTCTTTATATCTAACTCCATACTCTTATTAAAGAAATATGTATCTACTTCTCGTTTTTTATATTTATCCATTACTGGACTATCATTAACAAAAGTGAGGCATTTTTTTTCTACCTCTTCAAATATAGTATTTTCTTTCATTAAAATAGACATGTCTTCCCCCTTAAAAAATTTTATCCAAGAAATGAATTCTTTATGTATATTATCTAAACTTTCTATTGCAGAAATATCTTTTAAATTGAATTTAGGAAGTTCAAGGAAATGCAATTGACAATGATCTGTTAGAATTTTATTATTGTTTAATTCTTTTAAAACATAACAGCTATGCACTTTATCTTCATCTGTAAGTATAAAGTTTGTAATATTAATACTTACAGTAGGTTTTAATCCATCATAAAAAGAACCTCTATTTAAACTAGAACTATAATTATAAGCCCAATAGTATAAAGCTCTTTTTATAAAATCTTCATTTCCTCTTGATTGTATCTCTATTAAAACAGTGATACCTGTTTCTGTAGTAGCTTTTATATCGACTATTGATTCTTTTTCATCATAGTTTTCTGATATATTAAAAGGATTAAGTATTTCTATTTTATTAAAAGTTTCAAAGTTTAAATCTTTAAATACGGCATTAATGAAATTTAAAGCTATATTTTCATTGCCATCATGCGAAAATAAATAGCGTACAAAATAATCATTAATTCTATTTAAATTATTTATTGTAATAGGTTCATTTAATATTTGCTTTAACTTATTAAAATCTTTCATAATATTATTATACAAAAAATAATTATAAAAGTAAAGTTTATTAAAATTATTATATATAATAAAAAGTGCATACATATATAATGCATACACTTTTTTAGTATTTATTAGTAACTAAGATAACTTTCTAAATCTCTTGGATTAGTTAAATGATGAAGTGCTGATTTATCATTTCTAGCTGAAGCAATATCAATGGCTGTTTGTCCTTCTTTGTTTTTAATATTATAATCAGCCCCCATATTGGCAAGAACTCCCACAATACCATAACTATAACTTGCCGCAGCAATCATTAATGGAGTATTTCCTTCCTTGTTCTTTTTATTTATATCAGCACCATTTTTTATCATATAATAACAAAGATCTGCTCCGCCGCCGTACTTGTTGGCATTTACCAAATATGTTAAAGGAGTATCTCCTGTTGCTGAACATATAGCATTTAAATCAGGCCTTAAATCAATAATATTTTTAGCTAAACCCACATTATAATAATCTATTGCTTTCATTAAAGGAGTATATCCGTATCCGTCTTCTAAATTTATATCAGCACCTTTCTCTGCTAAAAATTTAACCATTTCTTTATCATTTCTAGCAGCAGCTAAGCCAAGAGGTGTAATATTATCATATTGTTTATTCAAATCAGTATCATCTTTTATAAGTTTTTCTAATGCTTTCATATCGCCTTTAGATACAGCATTCATTAATTCATCATATCCGTCTATATTATTTGAATCTTCGCTTGATAATAATTTTTCCATTTCATAATATTTTTTCTTCTTTGCTAATTCTATAGCTTCTTCTCTAGTTGTATTAGTATTAAGATTAAAAACATCATTATCTATTAATAATTTAGCTATATCATAATTACCATAATCTATTGCATTATATATATAATCATCACTTGAGTTTAAATTAGCTCCTTTATCAATTAAAAGCTTAGCTATTTCTATATTGCCATTTTGAGCTGCTACTTTCATAGGAGAGTTAATCCAATCTCCATCTGCAAATATTTGAGCATTTACATCTTGTCCTATAGATATTAAATATTTAACCATTTCTATATTATTTTCTTCTATGGCATCAGGAATTAAGCTTGATTTTAAATCAATATCTCCGCTTTGTACAAGTATTTTAAGCATATCAAGATTATTATTGTTTATCGCTGCATCTGTTAAATAATAAGAATATTCATAACCATAATCTCTTCCTGCATCAAGTCCTTTATCAATTAAAATTTTACTCATTTCAACATTATTATTTCTAACAGCATAATAAAGCATATCAATACCATCTTCTGTTTCCATATCGCTTGCTCTGGCATTAACATCAGCCCCTTCTTTTATAAGCTCTTTTGCCAAATCATTGTATCCGAATTGTACTGCCAAAAACAAAGGAGTAGAATCTTTATATATGTATTTATCACCAAAATTTGTCATTTCAGTAATTTTTCCTTCTAGTCCTTCCTCTGCTAATAATTTTGATATTTCATATATTGGTGCTTTATATTTATATTGATTAAGTATTTCATCTATTTTACTATATCCTGTAGGTATAGGATCTAACTCTGTACCTTGAATATATTCATTAGTATATTTAGTTTTATTAATATCAATATCTGTGTTATGATTTTCATTTGTAGTTATAGGATTAACATATACTTTATTAGTTTCTGTTTGATTAGTTTGAATATTTTCTGTTTGTTCTGTTTTTTTATTACCGCTTCCGCATGAAATTATAGAAATCATTAAAATAAATATTATAATTATATGAATAATATTTTTCATATTTTTACCCTCTGTATGTATTGTTATTTTTTATAATAAATTAAAATAACTAAAATTTCAATTAGAAAATATTTTTAACAATAAAAAAACTGCATACATATATAATGCATGCACTTTTATTGAAACTATTAAAAATTATTGTATATTCAAAATCTTAAGCATTTCAGTTTCTATTACTTTAATATCGCCTTTTGCTTCCTGAATAGCTTTTATTTCTGCTCTTCTTTGTTCCAATAATTCTTCCTGACCTTGTTTATCCAAAGCAGCTTTTTTAATAAAATATGCGTCGCTTATAAGTTTGTCAGCTACTCGCAAAGTTCTGTCTGATACTATTGCTTTATCTGATGCATTCTCTGCTTTAAACATATCAAAACTTGCATCAGTTTTTAAAGCTCCTTCAGGTACCCCATTAAGTATGCTTCCTTTCCATTCCAATTTTGGCTGATAACTATATGTAATATAATCAAAAACTTCCGCATTATTTATTTCATTATTATCAACAAATATATCACATGCTTCATTGTTAAGAGTATCCAATAAAAGAATTTTATTTTTTCCATTTTCTGTGTATATTTTTTGAGTACATCCCAAATGTTGAAAATCAGGATTATTAATAAGCAGTCCTGTTTCTGAATCAAAATCTACTTCCAAATTATCTTTTAAAAGTAAAGTATAATGTGCTATACCGCCTCTTCCTGCAGAACTTGTATATTTGCCTGAAAGCATTAATTCTTCTTCGCCGTCATTATTGATATCACATAAGAAGAAAGATACGCTATGCAAAGGATAATACATGTTGCTAGCTATATAAGATGAATATTGTTCTATATCAAAGCTGCCTGAATCTATAAATTTGGAGTCTTTAGTATAATCTTTCAAATCATTTGTAGAAATCGAATTAATTTCAGCAGATTTTACTTTATCTATATCTCCAAGTCTGAAATTATAATTTTTTATTTCTTTAAATGAAGCATATAAATTATCTTTTATGAACTCAGGATTATAATAATGCATATTTACTAATCCGTTCATAGTGCTTTCAATTAAAAATGTATTCTTTTTAAACTCAAGTAGATTAAGCTTATTCCAACCGTCATAACAATAAACGGCATTAATATTGTAATAATTTTGATAATATTCTAAATAGTCTTCTATATCATCATTAGATAATCTATTATTTACATAAGTTTTTATATATTTGTTCATTATATTTGTATTTACTATTTCTTCTGCTATTTCTACTGAAGATAAACTGGCTGTACCTTGCAATTCAATTGAAGTTAAAGAATAATTATTTTCATTGAATAAATCTATATATCCATTATCTTTTACAATGTATTTATAGAAATTATCTTTATAAGCATCAGCAGCTAATTTTTCTGCTCTTAAAGAATCAGGAGCTTCTATTATATAATTAATTAAATTCATCTTTTGTATATAAGTATTCTCATTATCATTTTTTCTCATCATCATAGCAATATTACTTCCGCCTGCTTTTTTCCATTCTGTTAAATATTTTTTCTCTTCTTCAAAATAATAAAGCGAATCGCAGGCAAAATGAGATAAGAATAATGCTAAATAAACATCAGCATCTTTTTTATTTAATTTTAATAATTCTTCTCTTGCTTTTTTTAATGCTAAATTTTGATCAACATATAAATATCCAACAGTATCATAATCTGTAACTTCACTATATATACCCCAATTACCCCAGCTTATTAAGAATTCTAAATCTAATGCAGCATAATTAACATTTGATATAAACTCTATAGAATATTTTTTTCTTTCATCATCATTTGCAAATTTCCTATTAAGAAAATTAAAATTCCTTTTTGCATATTCATTATTTTCTCTTAAATTTTTAAGCTTCTCATCAAATTTAGCTTTATCTGCTCTAATGCCCTTATATACATATTTCATATCAAAGAATTCTTTTTGATTATTTGTCTGTTTGCTTTGATTAACTAAAGTATTAGTTTGAATATTTTGAGATTGCGATGTTTGATTAGTTTGAGTATTTTGTTCTGATTGATTAGTTTCTTTGTTTCCACCGCATGAAATTACAGCAATAACTAAAATAAATGCTGCAATTATAGAAATAAAATTTTTCATATTGTACCCTCTGTATGTATTGTTGTTTTCGCATTATAAATTAGAATAATTAAAATTTCAATTGGAAATATTGTTACAATAAAAAAGTGCATACATATAAAAAATATGCATGCACTTAAAAAATTATTCCATCTAATTATAATTTTTTTATTTCTTACATAGTTTATAAAAAACTTGTTCACTAACAATATCTATCAAGTGAACTTGATAGATGTTCACAAGTTTTTTATTTCTTCTATACTTAATCCTGTTATTTTGCTTATAATATTAATGTCTATATTTTCTTTTTTCATATTTTTAGCTGTTAATATTTGATTTTCTTTAATACCTTCTTCTTTTCCTTTTTTAATACCTTCTTCAATACCTAATCTTCTTTCTTCATCAAGCATTATTTGATTACCATATAAATAAGCCTCTTTATTCTCATATTCCATCATCATCAATCTGCTTTTTACAAAATTATTATATTTTTTTTGTACTTCTTCCATTATAGGTTTTTCTTTTACTATTTCAGACATAGAAGCCTCCAAATTTTTGCTTGTAAACATTTTTAACCAACAATTTAAATCTTTAGTTAATATGTTTTTCTTAAACTTTTTTAATTCTATTATATGTATCTGCAAATGGTCTGTGAGAAGTTTTTTGTTATTCATCTCGTAAAGCATATAGCAGGAATGTATATTGTTTGTTTTGTCTAAATTGAAATTGAGTAAATTAATGCTTATTACAGGTGTAAGTTCATCATATCTTTCTCCATGCTTTAATAATTTACTATAATTTGCTGCCCAATAATAAAGTATTCTTTCTGGAAACCTTGAATTACCTTGAAGCTGAATTTCTATAATAACAACTGAGCCATTCTGGGTAATACATTTTACATCGACTATAGTTTCTTTTAGATTTCTATTTTTCTTTAAATTAAATGGGGTTAATATTTCTACTGCTTTAAAAGTTTTCATTCTAGAATCAAGCATTATAGAATTAATAAAATCTAAAAGTATAGATTCGCTGCTTCCTTTGTCAGTAAAAAGGTATCGTATAAAATAATCGTTCAAAGGATTGAAATATTTTATTTTTTTTATATTTGTATTATTTTTCATGAATATATTATACTAAAATAACTATAAATTGTCAAAATTTGAAAAATTGTGAATAAAAAAAGTGCATACATATAAAAAATATGCATACACTTTGTATTTTATTGTTTTTTATATTTATATAGTAAGATAGTATTCTAAATTGTCAGGATTATTTAAATGATGAAGTGCTGCTTTGTCATCTTTTTCTATAACAATATCCATAGCTGTTTTTCCTTCTTTGTTTTTAATGTTATAATCAGCACCCATATTTATAAGAACTCCTAACATACCATAACTTAAAATAAAATTTTGTACGGAAACTATTAATGGAGTATCTCCGTTATTATTTTTTTTATTTACATCAGCACCATTTTTTATCAAATAATAACAAATATCTGATCCAAATTTCACTTTATCTACTAAATATGTTAAAGGAGTATCTCCTGTTGCTGAACATATAGCATTTAAATCCGGCTTCAAATCAATAATATCTTTAGCTAAACCAATATTACTATACTTCATTGCTATTATTAAAGGAGTATATCCATATCCGTCTTCTAAATTTATATCAGCACCTTTCTCTACTAAAAATTTAACCATTTCTTTATCATTTCTAGCAGCAGCTAAGCCAAGAGGCGTAATCTTATCATATTGTTTATTTAAATCAGTATCATCTTTTATAAGTTTTTCTAATGCTTTCATATCACCTTTAGATATAGCATTCATTAATTCATCATATCCGTCTATATTATTTGAATCTTCACTTAATAATAATTTTTCTATTTCATAATATTTGCCGTCTTGTACTAATTTTATAGCTTCTTCTTTAGTAGTATTAGTATTAAGATTAAAAACATCATTATCTACTAATAATTTAGTTATATCATAATTATTATATGCATAAAGCATATAATCATCAGCTGAGTTTAAATTTGCTCCTTCATCAATTAAAAATTTAGCCATTTCTACATAGCCGTTTTCAGCAGCTACTTTCAAAGGAGAATCAACCCAAAAACCGTCAAAAAATATCTGAGCATCTATATCTTGTCCTATAGATAATAAATATTTAACCATTTCTATATTATTTTCTCGTACTGCTTCTGGAATTAAAGTTTCTTTTGAATCTCCTCTTTTTACAAGAAGTTTAAGTATATCAAGATTGTTGTTGCCAATAGCAATATCTGTCAAATAAGTAGAATATTCATAACCATAATCTCTATTTTTATCAAGTCCTTTATCAATTAAGATTTTAGTCATTTCAGGATTATTATTTCTAACAGCATAGTAAAGCATATCAAGGCCGCCTTCTGTTTCTGTTTCCATATCGTTTGCTCTGGCATTAACATCAGCACCTTCTTTTATAAGCTCTTTTGCTAAATCATTGTATCCGAATTGTACTGCCAAAAATAAAGGAGTAGAATCTTTATATATGTATTTATCACCAAAATTTGTCGTTTCAGTAATTTTTCCTTCTAGTCCTTCCTCTGATATTAGTTTTGATATTTCGTATATTGGTGCTTTATATTTATGTTCATTAAGTATTTCATCTATTTTTTTATATCCTGTAGGCATAGGGTCTAATTCTGTGCCTTGAATATATTCATTAGTATATTTAGTTGTATCAATGCTAATATTGATATTTGTATTATTATTTTGATTTGTAGTTGTTGGATTAACATATACTTTATTAGTTTCTGTTTGATTAGTTTGTGTATTTTCTGCTATTTCTTTGTTTCCGCCTCCGCATGAAATTATAGAGATCATTAAAACAAAAATAGAAATAATAGAAATAAAATTTTTCATATTTTTACCCTCTGTATGTATTATTATTTTTTATAATAAATTAAAATAATTAAAATTTCAATTATTTATTATAAAATAAATATTTTTGACAAATATTGTATTTTTTTATATAATAGAAAATATTAAAATATTTATTTTTAATAATCAATATGTTTTTTGAAATAGCTGTTAGGTTATCAATTTATTATAATCTATATTTTTATTAAAATATTATTTACACAATAGGATTTTTATGAATATATCAATACTGCTTTCTTCTATAATAATTATTCTTTGTATAATAGTGAGTAAAATTTCAACTAAGGTTGGAGTGCCGTCTCTTTTGCTTTTTCTAGTTTTGGGTATGATATTTGGTACTGACGGGCTTTTAAAAATAGAGTTCGACGATTATAGAGTTGCTGAACAATTATGTACTATAACATTGATATTCATAATGTTTTACGGCGGATTTGGTACAAATTGGAAAGCTGCAAAACCTGTTGCAAACAAGGCATTTCTTTTATCTTTTATAGGTACATTTATAACATCTATGATAACAGGTGCTTTATGTCATTATATTCTTAAATTTGGTTTTTTTGAAAGTTTTTTAATAGGTTCTGTTATAGGCTCAACAGATGCCGCTTCTGTATTCTCAATACTTCGTTCTAGAAATTTAAACCTTAAAGATGGTCTTGCTTCATTATTAGAGCTTGAAAGCGGAAGTAATGACCCTATGTCATATATGCTTACAGTTATATTTCTCGGACTTATAGGAAAAACTTTAACTAGTCCTCTTTCTATTTTGTATATGGTTTTTGCCCAGATAGTTTTTGCCTTGATAGTTGCAGCATTAGTATCATTTTTAGCTTATAATATGCTTAGGAAATTTAGATTTCCTGTAAACGGATTAGATACTATATTCACATTAGCGGTGGCACTTCTTTCATATTCTCTTTCTTCTATTATAGGCGGAAACGGGTATTTAACAGTTTATATAGTAGGAATAGTATTAGGAAATAGCAATATTAAGAATAAAGTTACTTTGGTTCATTTCTTTGACGGAGTTACAGGACTTATGCAGATGGTTCTATTTTTCTTGTTAGGACTTTTATCATTTCCTTCAAGAATATTCAATGTGGCTCCTACAGCTGTATATGTAGCGTTATTTGTGACATTTGTAGCAAGACCAATTGCCGTATTTTCTATATTAACACCATTTAAAATTTCATTTAAAAAACAGATTCTTGTTATGTGGGCTGGACTTAGAGGGGCAGCTTCTATTGTATTTGCAATATTTGTAATAGTTAATAATAATTCTATAAGCTATGATATATTTCACATAGTATTTGTACTAGCAATTTTATCTGTACTGCTTCAAGGTACGCTCCTTCCTTTCATAGCCAAAAAGCTGGATCTTGTAGATTCTGGAGAAAATGTACTTAAAACTTTCAATGACTATGTAGATGATTCGGATATGGAGCTTATACAGGTAAAAATACCAAATAATCACCATTGGATTGGAAGACCTATTATGGAAATAGAGCTTCCGGAAGATTCGATTATAGTAACAATAGAAAGGGGAGGGGACACTATTATTCCTCATGGAAATACAGTTATTGAAAAAGGGGATATTGTCATACTTAATGCTAAAAGAACAAAATATTATGATATGAGTTTAAGAGAAATAAATATTAACAGTAATCACCCTTGGAAAAACAAGGAATTAAAGGATTTAAATCTTCCTAAAAATAATTTGGTAGTTATGATAAAAAGAGAAGGTGGAAGTGTTATTCCTAGGGGAAATACAGTTATTAAAGATAAGGATGTCGTTTTAATTAAAGATGTATAAATTTTTCATTTTATTTTTTACCATACTATGTATGAATGGTTATAATATATAGTATTTTTCATAAATAATCTCCCACTTTTATTTAGCTTTATTTTTATTAAAGCTAAATAAAAGTGACTTTTTTTATTTAGCTATAGAATAATTATACAGTCTTAAATAATCTAGAAATCTAATATAACAGATTTATTTCTTCCTGTTTCTTTTGCACTATATAGTGATTGATCCGCTTTATTTATAAATGTTCTTAATGATGTATCTTTTTCTTTTATTGCTCCGCCTAAAGAAGCTGTTGCTTTAAGGGAATACTCTTCAGTAGAAAAATCAGTTTCTGTAATAAAGTTTCTTATTTTTTCCATAGCTTTAAAAAGATCATTTTTATCTTGTATATCAAATACAACAATAAATTCTTCTCCTCCATATCTTGCAAGTACAGATTTATTCTCTATGCTTTTTAAAGAATCCTTCATTGCTTTTGATGCTAATTTTAATACATGATCACCTACATTATGACCATAAGTATCATTGTAGTGTTTGAATTTATCTAAATCTATTATTACTATAGAATATATTTCATCTGAAGTTTCTTTTTCTTGCAGATATTTAATAATATATCCTCTATTGTATAGCCCTGTAAGTTTATCTCTGTTCGCTAAAAATGACAATTTTTCGCTATATAATATTATTGAAAGATAATTAATAAGTATTAATATATCATTTTTATTTTTATCCGTATTTATTATTATAGAACCGAATTTGTTTCCTCTGGCAGATAAAATATATTCTCTATTATTTTCTTTTTCATTTATGACCAATTTATTTTCCGATACATACCATAATCTTGATTCGGCAGTATTATCTTTATGAAAATATATTGCAAAACTTTTTATAAAATCTTTAGAACTAGCTTCAAAAGTTTTTATTATTCCGTCTACAGAAAATGGTTCTGGTATTTCATTTAATATGTTTATTACTTTGATAATATCATTCATAATAAAAATATTATACAAAAATAAATATAATTGTAAATAGTAATATAATAAAAATATATAAATTTAAAAAAATAGAAGGACTCTTGAAAGAATCCCTCTAATTAGTTTTAATATTAATAGTTTTTATCTTCTTCCTCTTAGGAATTTCTTTATAGGTATAAAATCAGCAGGATTAAGTGCCACGCCATTTCTTCTAACTTCAAAATGTAAATGACTTCCTGTAGATCTTCCTGTACTTCCCATTCTTCCTATCATAACACCAACACCTACAGTAGCACCTGCTCTTGTAGTTATAGAGTTAAGGTGTCCGTAATATGTTGTATATCCTTTATCATGACGAACTATTACCAAGTTACCATAACCGCCGCTGTATCCTGCAAATATTACTTTTCCTTTTCTGGCGGCATATACAGGGGTATTAAGTCTTCCCGGTATATCAACACCCATATGTTTAGTTCTAACTCCTGTAATAGGGTGAACTCTATATCCGAATACACTGCTTATTCTAGTGATGGTTGTAGGAAGGCTAAACATTTGTCCGAATTTATCTATTCTTTCATCTAAAGTATATTTAGCTCCCGGTAAAAATATATCTTCTCCCACTTTAATATCATTAGGATTGCTTATTTTATTAAAGGAAAGAACTCTATTTAATGATACATCATATCTTTCAGCAATATCTTCTAGAGATTCATCTTTTTTTATTGTATATAATAATCCGTTACGATTAGGTATAACAATTTTTTGTCCGGGTCTTAATCTATTTGCATTGCTTATTTTATTTACACTTACTAATGTATCCAAATTAGCACCTATTTTTCTTGATATTGTTGTTAGATTGTCTCCTTCTTCTATGATATATTCATCATATTTCATCCCTATAGTGCCGTCTCCGACTAAAGTGTTATCTGAGGTTATAGAGTTGTAAAATATATCTGTAGCATTTTCTAGGGTTACTGCTGATGTTACAGTAGGAACTTCAGATATACTTGAAGTATTATAACTTACTTCTTCAGGAGATATTTCATCTAATACTTTAGAATATGCTGCACTAGTAGGCATTTTATCTTTAGGAAGAATTGCCGCATTGGAAGTATGGCGTATATTCATTATTAAAAAGTTAGATAAAATCATAAATAATGATAGCGATGCTGCAGCTAATGAAAATTTTTTGATTATTGATATGAAAATATTATTTTTTTTACCTGTATATCTTGTAGAATGAACATAAGTTGTTCTTATTCTTTGAATACTATTTGATTTAGTAAATTGAGATTTGATTTTAAATAATATATCTTCTATATGCGAAAAAATATTATTATTTTTGCGAATTTTGGTGTACTTAAATTTGTTATTTTTCATATTGTTACTGTTAAATTAATACTTATTTTATTACTAATAAATAATCCATTTTAATATACAAATATTTTATAGTATTGTCAAGTATATAATTCTTTTTAATTAAATTTTTTTGTTAATTATATAATCGGCAATCTCATTGAACGAATTTAAATAATAATTGTTATTTAATTCTAACAAAATATTTTTATCTGTTATTCCGTATAAGACTAACAAACATTTTATACTTGAATTACATGCGAATTCATAATCCGGTATTCCGTCTCCAATCATAACTGTTTCATCTTCTATTAAATTATAATCTTTTTTCAAACTGTACCATATATTTACATCAGGTTTTCTGTATGAATAAATACCGTCTCCTATAACTGCTTTGAAATATTTTAGTATATTTAGTTTTTCTACAGTTTTTATAGCCATTTTATTAGGTTTATTGCTTATAACAAACATATTAATATTATGATTGTATAATAATTCTAAAGTTTCATAAACTCCATTATATGCTTTAGTACTGTCTACACAATGTTCTTCATAGTATTTTATATAGTATTTATATACTTCTTCTTCGATTTTCTCATTATGACTGTATTTATTAACAGCTCTTTTGATAAGAAGTTTTGCTCCGTTTCCAACAAACTTATGAGTATCTTCAATTGATATTGTTTTTAAGTTAAAATGTTTTAATGAAGCATTAACACAATTATATATGTCTGATATAGAATCTGCTAAAGTTCCGTCTAAATCGAATATTATATTTTTTATCATAATTAATCAGCTATTTTTTAACATTTCCCTGTTTTGTATTTTTTTTATTTCTCTAACAGTATTATTTCTAAGTTCTTTTAATTCTCTTTTCAATCTTCTTTTTTGATATGATTCTAATCTGTCTATAAATGATATGCCGTTTGTATGATCTATTTCATGCTGAAGTACTTTAGCTATGTAATTTTCAGCATCAAGTATCTGTTCATTGCCTTCTTTGTCCAAATATTTTACTTTAATTTGAGTATATCTTGCAACATCATCTCTTATTTCAGGAAATGAAAGGCATCCTTCCTCTAAAATTTCTTTTTCTTCTCCATGCCATATTATTTCCGGATTTATTAAAGCCAATTTAAAATCAGGCTTTGTTTCATCATCAAAATCAGGTACAGATATAACTATAAGTCTTTTTAATATTCCTACCTGAACCGCAGCAAGTCCGACCCCTTTCTCTTTATACATAGTTTCAAACATATCATCTATTAAAGTGAGTATTTCATCATCTATTTTTTCTATTTTTTCTGATACTTTCTGCAGTCTTTCATCTCCGTATATTACTAATTTTCTTAGCATATTATCTCCCAAAATTATATATATTTATAAAATAAAGATATTATTTACAATTATTATTAATTAATATTAAATCTAATATATAATATTAAATTTTTTATTTATAGTCAAGTGATTTTTTAGTTTACATAATTTTTTTGTTAATTACGGTTTAAAATTATAAAATTCCTTTGACAAATGATTTTTTTGTAGTAGAATAAACTTTATGATGAGAGTTGCTTATTTTGATTTGGATAAAACTATATTAAATAAAGATTCTATATTTCCATTTATGATGTTCTATTTGAAAAAGAATCCTTCAAGTATAATGCATTATATGGCTTTGATACCTTATTTTTTATTATTTTGTTTAAAAATAATAGATAATCAAAGTATTAAGTACAGAATAGCTCATATATTCAAAAATATAGATATAGAATTCGGAGATAAAATAGGTAAAGAGTTTGCTGATGAAATTGTACCAAAATTATACTATAAAGATGCTTTAGATGAAATAAAAAAATTAAAAAATAATGGATATACATTAATTATGGTTACAGCAAGTTTTGAAATTTATGCTAAGTATATAGCATCAAATTTAGGCTTTGACAGATGTATGGGTACTGAATTATGGACTTTCAGGGGAAAATATACAGGATATATGTACGGTAAGAATTGTTATGGTGCTGCCAAAAGATACAGATTATTCACTGAGCATTTTTTCCCGCATCATAGCAATAAAAATATAGCGTATAGTGATTCTATAAGTGATTTACCTCTTTTTAATTTTGCCGACACTAAAGTATGCGTTAATCCTGATAAGAGATTAAAAGAGTATGCTTTAAAAAATAAAGATAAAGGTTTTACTATAGTTAATTGGAGATAGTATGCTTGAAAATATTAACAATATCTATGATAATGCGGCAGTAGATGAGGATATTAAAGATATCATAAAAGAAAATAATGATGTTATTGCAGAAAAAATTAACAATCTTATAGATATAAATGATATTTCTTATGCCAAAAAATTAGCTTTAGAATTAATAAAAAAAGATAATAAATACAAATACGGATATTTAGTTTTAATTGATATTTACTATGAAGAAAATGATTTCAAGTCTGTAATAGAACTTATTAATAATGCTCTTAATTTTATAAAAGATGATAAGGATTTGCTTGAAAATAAGATAGAGGCCCTTATAAGTACTTATGAATATGAAGAAGCTAAGAATGTAATAGAAAAGCTAATATCTTTAGGTAATGCTGATTCAAGTGTTTACGGACAGTATGGAATTTTACTTTCTATGGAAGGAAAACATAATGATGCTATAGAAAAATATAAAAAAGCCATATCAATAGATAATGAAGATGTTTTATCTATGATTAATATGTCTGTAGCTTATAGGGCATTATATAAATATGATGATGCTTTGAATATTTTAGACAGGGCATTAACTATAAATAAAAATGACCAAAATATTATAAACAGAATAAATAATATAAAATATTTAATAAATAATTCAAAGTTTGAAATAGGAAAATTAACAGCAATACAGGCTAATCCTGACAGATTTAATTTGATGGTTCCTGAGACTTTTAATGCCTCTATAGACGGAGCAGTATTAAAAATAGAAAGTCCTGATAATAGAATATCAATAATAATCAGCTATAGTGATAAAAAATATGATGAAGCTGCTATAAGAGAGCTTTTTGACGGATTTAGAAGCAGGAGAGGGGAGCTTTACTCTATAATTACTCCTATATCCATAAAACAAAGAGAAGAATATAATGATTTATTTGCAGAGTATATATTCATTTCAAAGATAAATAATAATGATTTCTTTAATGCCATAGCGGTAGTTGGTAAGGTAGAAGAGTCTATAATACTTACAATATCATCAACTGTTACAGTAAGCAGTCATTTAATATCATTTGCTAAAGAAGTTATGAATAGTTTGTATTTTAAGTAAAGTAGTATATAAAATTTTATCATAATTTAACATAATATAATCCTAAAAAATATTAAAGCAGTTTTTCATTAAACCGACAATATTTATAAGTATAATTTTATAATTTAGAGGTTATAACTATGAATATGTTTGCTGATACAACTTATGCTAAAACTATGACAGTAGCAAAAAAGCTTTTAAATGTTTACGGACTTAGAGCTGAGGTTATAGCAGATAATATAGCAAATGTATCTACTCCAAATTTCAAAAGAAGCGATGTAACTTTTGAATATCAGCTTGCAAGAGCTTTAGATAGTGAAAATTATAATGGTATGGAAGCTAAAAGAACAGATTCAAGACATTTTCCTTTTAATATGCCTATGGATTATAAACAGGTTGCACCTACTATTACAGTAGATTATGATACTAGCTATAGAAATGATAAAAATAATGTTGATATAGATAAAGAAATGGCAGAAGAAGCTAAAAATACTTTAAGATATCAAATGTTTACGCAAATAGTAAATGCTCAGTATAGAGAAATAAGAAGAATGATAGGCAATGCTTAATTTGTACTGCTTAAATTCTTGAAGGAGTAACAGAAATGGGAATATTTTCAATTATTAATACATCAGGAAGCGGTTTAACTGCTCAAAGAACTAGACTTGATGTTATAGCAGATAATATAGCAAATGTTAATACAACACGCACAACAGAAGGCGGAGCTTTTAGAAGAAGCAGAGTAATATTCAAGCCTAGAGATGATGGCAACAAATACAGAAGTCCATTTTTACCAGAGGCTTTGCAGCCTAATGTTGGCACAGGCGTAAGGGTATTCAGCATAGAAAAGGATATGGAAACTGCAACTAGGTTTGTATATGATCCTTCTCACCCTGATGCTATTAAATACGGTGAAAAAGCCGGATATGTAGAAATGCCTAATGTTAACCCTGTTACAGAGATGGTTGATATGATGGAGGCTTCAAGAGCTTATGAGGCAAACTCTACTATGATTCAGTCTGCTAAAACTATGTTTGGAAGTGCTTTGAATATAATTAGATATTAATTTTTTATAATGGTAAGGATATTTTATGAATATTAATAGTGTAATGAACTCTTATAGTGCTAGTACAAAAACAGGAAATGTCGGCGATAATTACGGATTTATACTTAAAACTAGAGATCCAAGACATTACGGACCTGCTCAGCAGTTAAGAAGAAGTTCAAGCAATGATTTAATAAGTAATTTTGGTACAATGTTAAGCGATGCTATTGATGCTGTTAATCAGAAACAGGTTGACAGAGACAATATAATAGTTCAGGCTGGTATAAGACCGGATCAGGTTGATGTATCCGATGTGATGAATGCCATTGCTGAAGCTGAATTATCTCTTAGCTTTACAAAGGCTGTAATTGACAGAGCGGTTAGAGCTTATCAAGAAGTAACTACTTATAGATAATAAATTCATCAAATAAATTAGTAATAATGAACAATAATAAGCTGTTCTCCTTCAAAAAAGAGTTATTAAGGGCAAGCGTTTATGGTGTAATAGCCATAGCGTTTGCCAACTTAATTTTCTTTTCAATCTATAACAATAATCAAATATATATAACTATAATTTTAATAATACTTGAAATAATAACTCTAGTATTTTTATATATTGATGCCTCAAATATTAATAAAAGAAAATTATTATTCATAAAAAATAATTCTGTATTGGAACATAATATAGATAAAAAAGTAAGCAAAGAAAATATAATAGACAGATTAAAATATTTCGGATATAGTATGTATTCTATTAATTCATCAAGGGTTTTCATAAATGCTGAAGTTATAAAAAATAAAAAATCTATTATAATACATGCATACTATTTCTTTTTAGTTGATATTGATAAAGATGGAGAGGCAGTTTTAAACAATATAAGAAATGAATTTAATGAAATATTTGATTTGTATATAGATGATAATCAAAAACTTTTCAGAAAAGATGATAATGATAAAGAAAAAATAGTAAAAGCTAAATTATATAATCATGCGGTTTTTATTTTTTATGGTGATAATATACAAAGCGGAATAATAGAAATGTCAGAATATGGATATACTAAAGAAAAATTATTAAACAGTAATGCCCAAATATTCACTGTATCATATTTGCCAAGTAATAATAAATTATACTTTGCCGATGCTATAGAAAATGTAGTCAATATGAATAAGTTTCCAAAGAATGATTTTGTTTATATAATCAAAGATATTTTTTCATTATAAACATAAATTAATAATTTAAATTTACATCGAATCTGTCATTTAAAAGCGGAATAATATTTATAACAGGCTCTTCATAAGGGTGAACTTCTTTCATAACTTTTATAATATTTTCTATATTTTTGGCATCTGTTGAAAACTCTACCTTATCTTCAGGAGCTTCTGATATTTCATTAACTTTTCCGTCAAATGGATTAGCATTTTCTAAAGGACGCCAATAACCTGTAATTTTTGTTACAGACATTACATTATCATAATTTCCAACACCTAATGCCCCTATATCATTTAAAGCTTCTCTGAGTTTTTGTGTATATTCTTCAGGTATATATATTTCTATTTTTACTTTTTTTATATTCATCAATATTCCTTTATTTAAAATAAAGAGCATAGTAAAAATACCATGCTCTTCTTTTAATCATATTAAATTATATTATTTTGTTTCTGTTAAAGTACCATTAATTTTTATTATATTATTTTCAAAAGTAGCTTTAAGATCTCCTTTCCAATAAGGATTTCCATCTTTAGCTTTATCAACTATTAAAAGAGCAGAATCTGTATTAAAATCAAAATCATTTGTAAGCGGAGTTTCGCTTCTTTTGAAGTTTTCAGTACCGGCACCGATTTGGAATACTCCGTTAGCATCAGATTTCATTTCAAATACATAAGGTTCTACTGTTTTACCGCCTGCATGTACAAATCTGATAGTAATAACTCCATCATCGCCTTTTGTAATACCTGTACCTGTAACTTTAGGACCTGTAGTACCATCAACAGTTCTTTGAGCTATACCGGAACCAGACATACCGTCATCAATATATCTTGATGCATTAGCTGTACCGAATAATAAGAATTGTCCCATACTTACTTCCATTCTGTTATTTAATACATTGTTGTCAGCAGATCTGTATTTGTTTAATAAGTCTGGTGTTCTAGTAGGTGTAGAAGCTCCTGTAGCAGCATCTATTTTACCGTCTATGTCTCCATAAGAACCTGTAACTTTTAAATAAGCGTTGCTGCTTATTGAAGCATTATTAGTATCTCCAACCATAGCTTGGAAATCAATAGTTAATGTTGCAGCTTCTGCATTATTAGCAGCTGCTGCATCATTAGCTGTAGTTGTTTCTGTTTTTTGACCGCCGCATGCGATAGCTAAAACAGAAATGACAAAAATAATAAAAATCTTTTTCATTTTTACCCTCATTTTTATTAAAATATTTTGCAATATTGTAATATATTGTTTATTTTATGTCAAAAAATTATTAATATTTTATTATAATAATAATTTATTTATTTAAAAAAATACGATTTTATAATAAAATTGGATTATAATTTAGCTTTTAGGAGAATATATGCAATATTTGAAAGAAACGATTATTTGGAATAATAGTTTATTAAGGTACTTGATATCGTTATCTGTATTTATTATTAGTTTAGTTTTAATGAATGTTATATTAATATTTTTTATGAAAATATTATTAAAACTTAATACAAAATTTCAAAGCACATTTTTATACGAGCTTGTAAAAAGTATTAAAAAAAGAGTAAGACCTATTATATTTATGGTATCTTTATCTTTTGGAAGGGTTGGATTAATACTTCCTAAAGAGGTTGGAACATATTGGATAAAAATACTTATTGTACTTATAATAATATTTGTAATAATGTTTATATGTGATATTATAAGCAATTTCAGTAATAATTATTTGTCTAATAAAAAAGGTGTTGTAATATCTGACGGTATTATCACAATATTAAAAGCTTTAATATGGGTTATTGGATTTTTAACAATACTTTCAAATTTGGGAGTTAATGTTAATACTTTCATAGCTGGACTTGGTATAGGCGGTGTGGCTGTTGCTTTTGCGGCACAAAGTATAATAGCCGATTTATTTAATTATTTTGTTATAGTATTTGACAAACCTTTTTTGAAAGGTGATTATATACAGATAGATGCTGATAAAGGTGTAGTTGAATATATAGGCATAAAGTCTACTCGTATAAGAAGAAACAGCGGTGAACAGCTTTTAATATCAAATACTAATTTACTTGCTTCAAGAATACAAAACTATAGAATATTAGAAAAAAGAAGACAGTATATGATGTTGGGGGTTGAATATTCTACTCCTTTAGAAAAATTAAAAGTGATACCGGATCTTTTAAAGAGAATTATAGAAACTAATAATACTGAATTTATAAGTGCCAGATTTATAGAGTTTGCTGATTCTTCTCTTAATTTTGAAGTAATATACTATGTAAATACTGCAGAGTACAATGAGTTTGTAAGAGTAGTGGAAGATATAAATTATAAAATAATAGATGAGTTTAATAAACTTGGTGTAGGATTTGCATTCCCTTCAAGGACTTTGTATATAAGCAAAGAATAATATTTTTTAAATAATAGCTTCATACTTAATTTAAGGAGTTTATTTATGAATTATACTTTAAAATCTTCAAATATAATGCCTAAATTTGGAATAGGAACTTGGTGTATAGGAGAAGTTGAAACAGAATTTAAAAAAGAGTCTGAAGCTATAGCATTTGCTTTAGAAAATGGTGTGAGGCTTATAGATACAGCTGAGATGTACGGAAATGGAAAAGCTGAGTCAATAATAGGAAATGCTTTAAAGACAGTAAATATAAAGAGAGAAGAGCTTTTTATAGTTTCTAAAGTGTATCCTCATAATGCCGGAAGAGATAAAATATTTGATAGTTTAAAAGCATCATTAAAGCGTTTAGGATTAGATTATTTGGATATGTATCTGCTTCATTGGAGGGGAAGAGTACCTTTAAGTGAAACAGTTGAATGTATGGAGACAGCAAAAAAAGAAGGGCTTATAAATGATTGGGGCGTTTCTAATTTTGATATTGATGACATGAAAGAGCTTGAAACTGTAAAAGATGGCGATAAATGCACAGTTAATCAGGTATTATATCATTTAGGTTCTAGAGGTGTTGATTATTCTTTAGCTCCTTATATGGAGGAGAGGAATATTGCTTTGATGGCATATTGTCCTTTGGCACAGGCAGGAGGATTGGGTAAGGATATATTAAAAAATGATACTCTTTTAAGCATAGCAAAAAAACATAATGCTATGCCTTCTCAGATAGCTTTAGCATTTATTATGAGTTTTAATAATAAAATAGCTATTCCTAAAAGCTCTAATAAAAAACATTTGATAGAAAATATAGAGTCGCAAAAAATTAAACTTGATGATGAAGATATGGTACTTATAAATAAAGAGTTTCCAAAACCAAATAAAAAAATGCATTTGGATATAGTATAAATAAATATATTTTAGTTATTAAAATATTTTATTTATGCTATAAAAACAACTTTTTAAATTTTTAGTTTTATTTATATAAAAATGTAGTGGTTTTATATATTATAAATAATATTAAACTATAAAACATAATTAATTTTTTTATTTTTAATAAATTAATATTTTTGTAATACTCGTTTATTATAGATAATATGATTTAGTAGTTTTATAATTTTCTATTTCAGTTTCTATTTTTTGTAAATAATTATTATCTAATTTAATAAAATTGATTATTTTATTTTTCATTATTAATAGTGAAAGTTTTATTAATATGTCTATAAAAATTACATTTGAAGTATCATATTGAAAATTGGTTTTATTATATATAGATTTAGAAATTTCTATCCCATTTCTTTTTATAAATTCTCTGTAAATATCTCGATATTTCTTATATGGAATATACCATGCTATATTTTTAGCTAAGGATTTGATTGAATATTATAAACAAAATGGATTTATTCATTTTTTCTCCAATTTTAAAAATAAAATATTTAATGATTATTAATAGTTATTATTTAAATTTTTCTCTAAATCTATCACGCCATTTTTGAAAAGGCAGAAGTCTTCCTATATCCCTTCTTTTTTTGTAATCTATAGATATATTAATCTGTATTCCGAATATAACTATTTGAAGTACTTTATCACTGCTGTATATTCCAAATAGTTTTATCCAATTACCTTTTAAACGCACATCATCATAATCATAAAATTTCTGTTTTAGTATTGTTTGAAAAGCTGTGATAGGCTCATCTCTAAACCAAGGCGTGTATTGATAGTATTTCCAAAACTCATCTATTAATAATGAAGTTCTGCAGTTTTCCATCCAAGGCTTATCAAATCCTAAATAATGAATAATAATAAGATCTTCTAAATTACTATTTTTATAATGATATCTTTTATCAGAAAAAAAAAGCCATTTTTCAGGTACATATTTTATTTTATCTTTTAATACTTCATTTAATATATCCTGATCTCCAAAACAAGTTTGATAATTTTTTTCATAATAATCTATAAATTGCTGTTCTATATTATTTTCTTTCCATAATTTATTATTTATTAATAAAAAACCAGAACAAAAATATTTATTATTATTATTTTTTTTTTCTAATTCTTCTAAATGTTTAACAACAATAGCATAATAGTTTTCAAAATCCATTAAAAATAATTCTCTCAAACTTCCTGTAACTACTAAATCAGAATCTAAATATAAGATTTTATCAACATTTGGTATTAATGTAGATATTGATAGTCTGTAAAACATTGCAGGAGAAAAATATAATTTAGCAGATGTTTTTTCAAACCATTCATTGTACCTTTCTATATCCGGTGTGTAGAATTTTATTTCGCAGTCTTTTATGTTTTTTAGTGATAATATTTTCTCTTTATTTTCTTTAGTTATTCCGCCGTCTATTAAATGAAATGTTATTTTTTCATCTTCTAGGCTATTTTTTAATACAGATGCAATGGCTGTACCCATATATGGAGCATAATTATTATCAGATGTAAAACATATATTCATTTCTAACATTATAGCTTATTTCCTGTATATGTTGTTATCATGAAAGTAATGATATCATCAATTTTATAATTTGCAAATTTAAATTTATACTTTATAATAAATGCAAAATATTTATAGGTTTTATATGGTTTTTCTTTATAAAAGATTTGGAGATAAAAGCAATAGATTATTGCAGAATATTCATTTTGAGGCATATTGTAAACATAATGATATTGAATATCATAATTTAGAGTTTTATGATATGGAAGATTTTTATGGTATAAAAGATAAATACAGCTTTAAAAAAATCCCTCCTATACTTTTACCTCCTCTTAATACTAGATATGCAATTATTGAAGGTATATCCAATTTTTGTAATAAACTTCATATAAAAAATTATTTAATATATGATTATATGGATATTAATTTAAGAGAAAATATTAATTTATATGATAGCCAGATACTAGCAAATAAAAATAAAACTATATTTGTTTCAGGCTGGGATTTTAGAGTTACAAATTTGGTATATCAGTATAGAGATTATTTTGTAAATAAATATACTCCTATTAATCTAAACTCAGAAGAGTACAATAATATAAAAAATAAATTTGCAGATTATGATTTGAAAGTTGGTATTCATATAAGAAGAGGCGATTACAAAGTTTGGAATAATGGCAAATATTATTATGAAGATGAGGTTTATAATGATAAGATAGAGCAGTTTTATAATTTATTCCCGAATAAAAAAATTTTGTTTATAATTTTTTCTAATGAAGAGATAACCCTAAAACCAAATCATGATTATGTAATTTCAAAATGCAATTGGAATGAGGATCACAGCTTACTGAGTTTGTGCGATTATATAATAGGGCCTCCTTCAACTTTCACCCTATGGTCTAGTTTTATTGGAAATGTTCCTCTTATGTGGATAAATAATAAGAATGATATAGTTTCTATAAAAGATAGTTTTATAAACAGTAATATTGGTATAACACCTTAATTTTTATTTTACTGTTTATTTTCTTGTAAAAAGACCTTTTATTTGTCTAATTATTCTTTTAATTTCTCTAGTGATATTATGTTTTAATGAGAAAGGTATTAAATTAAATCTTTTAACTGCTATTTCAAAGTCCGCCTGTGCATCACATTTTATTTCTTTAGGATGAATTAAATTTTCGTAATCTATAGGATATGTTTTTCTGTTTGCATTTTCATCATTTGGATTTCCAGTATGAGTAGAATCTTCCCCAAATCCTATATTAGAAGTTAGATTTAAACTAGGGTTAATACATATACCGTCTTTTGATATTATGCAGTAAGTCCATTGATAATCCCAAGTATTAATATCCGCCGTTCTATAAAACCAATTCTGCCAGTAATCTCTTATATTAAAGTCTTTATATCTTTTTTTAAGAGTTTTTTTAGTATCTTTATAGCTTATAGTTTTCATCGTTGAGTCATAATATTTCCAGGCTCGTTTCCAAGAAGCCCAGCCCCAGCAATGCTGAACAGTGGCAAAATAATAACTTGCTTCTCCAACTTTTCTATCTAAAGGAGAGTCTCCAGCAATATGCATTATTCTTTCATTATCTTTATAATAGTCTAGTAATTTTTCACAGTAATAAAAAAATGAGTTTTCTGCTATTATGTCATCTTCAAGTATTATCCCTTGTTCTTCATTATCAAAAAACCAAGTTATAGCAGTTGCTACTCCATTACAGCAGCCTAAATTTTTATTTTGAAATAAAGTTTTTACTTCGCATTCCCAATCAATGGATTTTAAAATACTTTCTCTTGTGTCAATACATTTTACTTTTTCTTCATCATTTCTCCATCCGTCTGCAGATATATATAATTTTTTAGGCTTTACTTTTCTTATAGTGTCTAATACTTTTAATGCGGTATCTTTCCTTTTGAAAATTATTAATAGTATTGGAGTATTAAACATATATTATCTCCAACATTATTAATTTCAATGTATTTTTCTTTGCAGCTAAAATGCCCCATATATTTAAAATATGGGGTAGTGAAATATATAATTGAGTTATTATTGTTATTGTTGTGTTGTGTTGTGTTGTGTTGTGTTGTGTTGTGTTGTGTTGTGTTGTGTTGTGTTGTGTTGTGTTGCATATAAAAACCTTTATTTATATTAACTTCAGTATTAAAAAAGTCAATATATTACCTTCCTGTAAGTCCTGATTTTCTTAGTAAATATCTTCTTACTTTATCACGCAATTTGAATGTAGGTATCCACCAAACAATTTTATCTATTTTTTTTCTTTTAGCATTATTTTCTTCATATGTTTGATTTCCGCCTGCTTCTATCCATATTTTATTATTCTCTTCCCAATATTTATTGTAAGTTCCCCTCCAAAATTTTTGAGGACCTATAGCATGTATTATATGAGCCTCATTAGCTATTTTGGAAGTGGGATATGCTCCGTAACTTTCAGTTAAATCATAAACTTCAATATTAAACTCTTGTATTAATAAATTTATTATGGATTGATCATTGGTTTTATATTCTTCTGCTTTTTTATAACACCATTCTGTCATAATTTCATGTCTTTCCAGATTATCATTGATTAGTAAAACAGCATCTATTATTGAAATTTTATTTAAATCGTATTTTTTTACTAATTTAATATTATCATCCGTAAAATTTCCGGATATAGGCATTTTATTTGGAAAATATATAGTTGATATATTTTTATTTATATTTATTATTTCTGAAATATCTTTTTGTATAACTATATCAGTGTCTGTATAGAAAACTTTTTGATAATTGTCGAGTAAATTAAATGCTTCAAAACGTGCATAAGCGAACACACTGAAATTGTTTAATTCTTTTAAATCCATCATTTTTTTTGAAAATGGAGACTGATATATTTTGATAATTATTCCCCTGAATATTTTTTTAAGAGCATTTTCATCATTAGGTTCTAATTTATCAGTATAAAATATAATATCATATTCTTCATCTTTTAAGTTTTGAAATAGATATTTTTTAGCCCCTATTATAACATTTCCAGCTGCAAAGGCTTCGTTTCCGGTAGAGCATAAAAGCAGAGCAATTTTCTTTTTCATAATTTTATATCCATTTTTATTGTTGTATTTATAATATAGTATAATGATGAAAAAGTAAATAATTTTATATTTTTAAATTATAAATGTTTTATGTATTGTTTATTATCAAAAAAGATATATAATATATTCATATTAAAAATGAAATATGATATTAAAGAATATAAATTAATATTAAGGAGAAATAAATATGGCAGAATTGCGTTACAACCCATTGCTTGGAGATTATGTTATGATAGCTAGTCATAGGCAGGCACGTCCTCAGATGCCTAAAGACTATTGTCCGTTTTGTCCCGGAAGCGGAAAAGTACCGGATACTTATGAGGTTCTTTGTTATGATAATGATTTTCCTGCTTTATCTTTTGAGCCTCCTTATCCAGATGAAGTAGATAATGGTAAAATGTTTAAAACAGCTCCTTCTATAGGTAAATGCGAAGTTATTTTATATTCTCCGGATCATAATACCACTTTACCAGAACTTCCTGTAGAGCATATTGCTAAATTGGTAGCTTTATGGCAGGAAAGAATGAAAGTTATAGCAGAAAATAAAAAAATAAAATATATTATGCCTTTTGAAAATAAAGGGGAAGTTGTAGGTGTTACAATGCCGCATCCTCATGGACAGATATACGGCTACAGTTGGATACCTTTAAGAATTAAAAGAAAAATAGAAATGGCTTCAAGCTATTATAATACTAACTGCAGAAATCTTTTTATGGATATGATAGAGCAGGAGTTAGAATACAATAAAAGAGTCATTTTTGAAAATGATCATTTTATATGTTTTTTGCCTTTTGCATCAGAATATCCTTATGGTATTATGATAATGCCTAAAAAGAAAACACTTTCAATAACTGATTTTAATAAAGAAGAAAGTTTGTCTCTTGCTGATGCTTTGAAAAAGGCTACTTCTACATTAGATTTGTTATTTGATATGAAGTTTCCATATATGATGTGTATGTATAGTGCACCTGTTAATGACGGTTTTAATTACAGCGATATATGGAATTACCATATAGAATTTTTCCCTCCTATGAGAAGTAAGGAAAAACAAAAATTTAATGCTTCTTCTGAAACAGGAGCTTGGGCACCTTGCAATCCTACAAGCCCTGAGGAAATGGCTGCCCAATTAAGAACGGCATATATTAGATATATGGGAATGTAAAACTTGCTTAAATTTACTATTATAATACCGCACAGAGTTGGTGAAAATATAGAAAAAACATTGGAAGGGGTATATCTATCTAATTACCCTAAGGAAGATATCGAAATTTTCCAAGCTGAGGGTACGCACCCTACAGTTCAAAGAAATGAATGTATTAAACAATCATTAGGAGATATTGTATACTTTATAGATAATGATTCTATTGTAAGTGCGGATAATATCAAAGAAGCTAGTATTATATTTGAATCTAATGAAAATGTTGCCGTAGTAGGTGGACCTGCTATTCATAATGTTAATTCACTTACAGAAATGTATATTGACAGATGTATGAAATCTTATTATGCTGTTGGTCCAATAGCAAATAGATATAAATCTAATGATGAGGATATGAAAGAGGGTACTGATAGAGATGTCATACTTTGTAATTTGTTTGTAAGGCGGAATGTATTATTTGAGGCTGGGCTTTTTAATGAAAGATTGTACCCAAATGAAGAAAATGCTTTGATAGATAAAATACTTTCTTTAGGATACAAATTAATATATAATCCTAAAATAATAGTTCATCGTCCTCCAAGATCAAATTTAAAATCTTATATAAAAATGCTTCTTAATTATGGAAGGGGCAGATTTGAGCAATTATTCAGAGATTTTAATGTTAAAAATTTAATATTTATTTTACCGTCATTATTTGCTGTTTATATACTTTCAAGTCCTATAGTATTAGTTATTTATCATTTTTCTAAATTAGATATATTGAAATTTTATTTTCTTCCATTATTAGTTTACATAATAATGACTTTTTTTGCCGGCGTTGTATATTCTTTATGCGATAAAGGCTTTATATCAAAAATTCTAGGTATATTCATATATCCTTTTATGTTTTTTATTACGCACTTTTTTTACGGACTTGGATTTTTTTATGGGATCATTAGAATAATAACTAAATTTAAAAGAGTTGCTACTTTTTCTATAAAAAAATATAAATCTTTTGGCTAAAAAATATATTTTGTTTATCTTCAAAATATAAGTATATATTTTTATATTGTGTTAATTTGATGTATATATTAGAATATAATAAATTATTTATGATATATAGTTGTTATTATTAATATTATTATATTAATAGTATATATTATTTATTAGAAAATATTTAAAAAATATAATAAAGTTTGTTTTTTATTAAAATAAATATTTGCAAATTATAATTATTTATGATATACTCTAGAGAAACTTATATTAATTTAAAAAAAGGTTATAGGTGTCAAGTACATACGAAATAATAACTTTAGATGGTCCTTCCGGGGCAGGTAAAAGTACAATAGCTAAATTATTAGCCAAGAAATTATCTTTTAAATACTTAGATACAGGAGCTATGTACAGAGCCGTAACCCTATATATGATCAAGCATAATATTAATATAAATAATAATATTGAAGTCATATCAGCTCTTAATAATTTAAGTATTAACTTTGATAATGCCGGCAGAATATATTTAGATAATGAAGATGTAACAGAGGCTATAAGAAGTATGGAAGTTGTTAATCTTGTTTCTAAGGTTTCTTCTATAAGCATTGTAAGACAGAATATGGTATCTCTGCAAAGAAAAATAGCAGAAGGCGGTAATTATGTAGTAGACGGTAGAGACATAGGCAGTGTAGTATTCCCAGATTCCAAATATAAGTTTTATATGGATGCTTCTTTAGATGAAAGGGCTAAACGAAGATATAATGAGGAATTATCTAAGGGTAAGAATATTAGTTATGAGGATATTCGCGAAAGTATAAGAAAAAGAGATGAGTTTGACTCAAATAGAGAGGATAGTCCGCTTGTTGTACCTAAAAATGCAAATATAATAGATACTACCAGCATGACTATTGATGAAGTTGTTGAAAAAATTACTAATGTGATTTTTAATATAAAGTCTAATTAAATATTAGATATTTTTTAACCTGTCAAAGTACAGGAGGGAGAAGGAACAATGGAAGATAATAAAAATTTATCAAATGATGAAATTGAATTTCGTAAGGCTTTAGAAGAAAGTGATAATACATTTTTAAGCCGAGGCAAAATCGTTAAAGGCAAAGTGGTGCAGTTTGATGACACTGATGTTTTTATAGATTTTGATTCTAAATCTGAAGGTAAAATAAAAAGAAGTGAATTTGATAAAGAACCTATTATTGGAGAGGAAATAGAAGCTATTGTTTCAGGCGAAGATGATAAAGGTTATGTTATATTGTCTAAGAGTGAAATAGATAAGAGAAAATCTCAGGAGTTAATAGATAATGCTGTAAAAAATAATACCTCAGTTACAGGCGTTGTTAAAGAGGTTGTTAAAGGCGGATTTAAAGTATCTATAATGGGACATCAGGCATTCTGTCCTTTTTCTCAAATAGACTTGGCTAGAGGAATTAAAGAATCTGATTATATAGGTAAAGAGTATGAGTTTAGAGTAATTAAGAAAAACGGAAGAGATGTTGTAGTTTCAAGAAGAGTTCTATTAGAAGAAGCTCAAAATGCAGGAATAGAAACATTCTTAAATAATCTTCAGGAAAATGATATTATTAATGGTAAAGTAAAAAATATCGAGAAATTTGGAGCTTTTGTTGAAATTACTCCGGGTTTTGATGGTTTCCTTGCTATACCTAATATGTCTTGGGATAAAGTTGTAAATCCTAAATCTATAATATCAAAAGGCGAAGAAAGGATGTTTAAAGTTCTTCATATTGATAAAGAAAACAAAAAAGTTGATTTAGGTATTAAACAATTAGATGAAGATCCTTGGGGTAAATTTGTTGAGCAGTATCAAATAGGCGATGTTATTCAGGGTGAAGTTACTAATGTTAAAAAATTTGGTGCTTTTGTAAAAGTTGCTGATGGTATAGAAGGACTTGTACATGTTTCAGATTTAAGCTGGAATTCTCATGTTAATAATCCGGCAGATTTCGTTAAAAAAGGTGCTTTCTTAGAGTGTAAAATACTTGATATGAATGCTGCTGAAAGAAAACTTACTTTGGGATTAAAGCAGGTTAAAGAAAATCCTTGGGATACAGTTGAAAAAGATTTCCCTGTTAAATCTGCTGTAAAATGTAAAGTAAAAAGAATCATTAAAAACTTCGCCGTATTTGAACTTCCTAATGGTTTGGAAGGAATATGCGATATAAGCGACTTCGATTGGAGAAATAATATAGTTAATATGAAAGACTATGTAAAAGAAGGCGAAGAAGCTAATATGGTTATAATGTCTATAGACAGAGATAAACAAAGAATTAAATTAAGCTATAAACATACTAAAGACAGTCCTTGGAGATTATTTGAAAAAGCACATCCTCAAGGTTCTATAGTTGATGGCACTGTAAAAGCTATAGTTGATTCAGGTGCTATTATTGCTTTGGAAGATGATTTGGAAGGATATATGCATATTTCTCAGGTAGAAATTCCTAAAGGTAGCACTTTAGAAGATGTTCTTAAAGTAGGAGAAACTTATCCTTTTGTTGTAAGAGAAGTTAATAAAAGTAAAAGAAGAATATCGCTATCCAGAAGAGAATATATGGAAGCTCAAAATAAAAAAGAAACACAAAATTATATCTCTAAAGCAGAACCTACTTCTCTAACTTACAATCCTTTTGATAATATTAATAACTAATTTATAAATGATTATTTGAAATAAAAAATCCTAGTATCATTATGGTATTAGGATTTTTTATTATAATATTTTGTTTTGATTTTTGATATTATTGACAAATGAATCAATTAAAGTATAATTATTACATATAGTTTTTTAGAAGGTATATTATGAAAAAGATTCTTATTATATCATCAGAATATACAGGACATGGACACAAAAGCGTACACACTTCACTTTTACAAGGTTTTAAATCATTGTACTGTGAAGAAATAGAATGTAAAGTTGTAAATGGTTTTACACTTGGTAATCTGGCTCTTATGACTACAGAAAGGCTTTATAATAGCTGCATAAAATATGCACCGAAACTATGGTACAGAATTTTTAAATTTTCTTTTAAAAATAAAGATATTATCAATAAAAATAATGCTTTTCATGTTAAAAGAAAATTTTTAAAACTTATAAATGAATATAAGCCAGATATAATAGTAAATGTTCACCCTATGTTTAGCGGAAGTCTTTTAAATATCTTAAAGAAGAAAAATATAAATATAAAATTTTTCATCATAATAACAGATTTAATTACAATAAGCAAATTATGGTTTGATAATAGGGCAGATAAAATTATAAGTCCTTCTTATGAGGCTTCTGAATATATGATGAAAAACGGAATAGATAAAGAAAAAATTATCACATTTGGTTTACCCGTAAGAGAAGGATTCTCTTCATCGTTTAAAAGTAAAGAAGAGGTTGTAAAAAATACAAATATTAATAATACATTGAAAATACTTCTTCTCAATAATTCTGAAAGAACTAAAAGACTTATTTACATAATAGATGGTTTATATGAAAGATATAAATGCGAAGTAACAGTTGTATGCGGAAGAAATGAAAAGACATTTAATACTTTAAATAAAGTATATTCTTCAAAAGATAATAAGCCTACTATAATAGGATATACACAAGAACTTCCTAGATTATTTCATGATAATGATATATTAATAACAAGATCCGGTCCTACAGCTATAATAGAAGCTATTAACTGTTTAATACCTATTGTATCTATGGGGGCTTTACCGGGACAGGAAGAGGAGAATCCTATATATATTGATAATAATGGATTAGGGTATGATACTAGTTCTACAGATGATATATTTAATAAAATAGATTTGCTTGTTGCTAATAATAGAGAGAATTTAGTAAAAATGAGAGAAAAACAATTCGATTATTACGGCAGAGATGTAAGAGAAAAGATAGTTAAATATATTGCTGATGAATTATTTAAAGATTCAGAAAATAAATAAAATATTTTTATAATAAAAAATATCCCATTGATTAGAGGTTAATATATTGATTGCTAATGTCAAGATGAAAGAACTGATTTCAGATATTGATTTATCAAATATAGAATTAAAAAATTATTATTCTGTATTTGAAAAAGAAAATTATCAAAATGAAAAATATTGGGTTATTAGTAATGAGTCAGATTGTACTATGTGTAAAGCTCCTGCAAATATAGGGAATCTTTCTAATTTTGAATGGGACAATAATGAAATATATATAGCAAACAGCTTAGATATAAAACAGGTTTTAAATTTATCTTTAAAAATGTTTATGTCCTTGAAAAAGATTCTTGAAGAAAATTATCATTATCAGGTATTTGATTTAATATTATCTGTATCAGAAATGAAAGATGATATTGCTCCTAATGCTAATATAAGATTTTATGCTGTAAGGGATAACTTTAGAATAATAGATTTAGAAAATATTGATGATTATAAATCAGAAGCACTTTTAATAGAAACAGTTAATCAAAATTAATATTTTAGTTTTATCATGAATATATTGGTCATTTTTTTTAATTCACTAATCTATACATAAAAGATAAATTATATATAAAATATACTTGATATTTATTTATTAAAATGTTATAATATTCTAACAATGGAAGGTTATAAAATAGATTAATATGCGGATTCATATTTTTCTATTTTCTTAAATTAATTAGATAATAGGAGAATCTAAAAATGGCTGATAAGACAATATGTTTTTGTATGGCGGTAACTGAGAATCAAATTAGAGATGCTATCAAATCAAAAAAATTAAAAACAGTAGAAGAAGTTTCTAATGCCACTAAAGCCGGCACTGGATGCGGCGGATGTCAGGCGGCAATAAAACAAATCTTAGATGAGATGAATAAATAATTTTAAAAATAAAAAAATATTATTTTTATATTCCAAAATTATTTAATATATTTATATTAAATTATTAACTTAGATGGAGGTAAGAACATGTGGGAATATACAGATAAAGTAAAGGATCATTTTATAAATCCTAGAAATGTAGGGGAGATAGAAAATCCCGATGCAGAAGCTATGACAGGCAGTATTGTCTGCGGAGATGCACTTAAATTAACATTAAAAATCAATAAAGATACTGAAGTCATAGAAGATGCAAAATTTCAAACATTCGGCTGTGCTTCAGCTATAGCAAGCAGCAGTATATTAACTGAGATGATTAAGGGTAAAACTCTTGATGAAGCTGCCAAAATTACTAACAGAGATATAGCTTTAGAGTTAGGCGGTCTTCCTGAGGAGAAGATGCATTGCTCTGTTATGGGAATGGAAACTTTAGAAAAGGCAATTAACAATTACAGAGGAATTGCTACTGAAGATGATGAACATGATGAAGGAGCTATTATTTGTAAATGTTTTGGTATAACAGATACTAAAATAAAAAGAGCGATTAGAGAAAATAACTTAAAAACTGTAGATGAAGTTACTTTCTACACTAAAGCAGGCGGTGGATGCGGAGCTTGTAAAGTTAAAATTGAAGATATACTTAATGAAGAGTTAGCTGAGATGGAGAGAGAAGCTAAAAATGCTCCTATGACTACCGTTCAGAAAATTAAAAAGATAGAAGAGGCTTTGGATAGAGTTATTAATCCTATGCTTAAGATGGACGGCGGAAGCTGCAGACTTGTAGATGTTGATGGTAATAAAGTGATGATAGAGTTTAAGGGAGCTTGTTCAGGTTGTGCTTCTTCAAAAAATACTTTGAAAGGTTTTGTTGAGCCTAAATTGCAGGAACTTGTTAATAAAGATTTAGAAGTTGTAGGTGTTTGATTTGAGGAGTTGATATATGGAAAATAAAAAAATAATATATATGGATAATAATGCCACAACTAGAATATATCCTGAAGTTTTGGAGGCTATGCTTCCTTATTTTAAGGATCAGTATTTCAATCCTTCTAGTATGTACACTCCTGCAGGTGCTGTTCATAGAGAGATGGAGAAGGCAAGAGAACAGGTTGCTGATTTTTTAGGATGCGAACCTATAGAAGTATGTTTTGTTTCTTGCGGAAGTGAGGGTGATAATATGGCTATTAGGGGAACTATAGAAGCATATCCCACTAAGAATCATATTATTACTACTAAAGTTGAACACCCTGCTGTTATAGAAACTTGTAAATCTTTAGAGCGTCATGGATATAGAGTTACTTATCTTTCTGTAGATAATGACGGTAATATTGATATTAATGAGCTTAAAAGTGCAATTAATGAAAATACTGCAATAGTGTCTATAATGTATGCCAATAATGAAACAGGTGTTATTTATCCTATAAGAGAGATAGGGCAGATAGTGAAAAATGCAGGGGCAGTATTTCATGTTGATGCTGTTCAGGCTGCTGGTAAACTTCCTCTTAATATGAAAGATGAATCTTATATTGACATGCTTACAATAGCTGGTCATAAAATACATGCCCCTAAAGGAATTGGTGCTTTATATATAAAAAATGGTACCAAATTAAGAACCGTTTTAACAGGAGGGCATCAGGAGAGAGGCCGCCGTGCCGGTACTGAGAATGTGCCTTATATTATTGGTTTGGGTAAAGCTGCTTCTATGGTTAAGGCTGAACTTCCTAGATTTATGGAGCATACTGCTAAACTTAGAGATACTTTAGAGGCTGAAGTTTTAAAAAGAATAACTGATGTTAAAATAAATGGTAAGAATGCTAATAGAGTAAGCAATACAGCGAATATTAGTTTCAAAAATATAGAAGGAGAAGCCATACTGCTTTTATTAGACGGATATGGAATTTGTACTTCAAGCGGAAGTGCCTGTTCATCTGGTACATTAGAACCTTCCCCTGTACTTCAAGCTATGGGAGTGCCTTTTGAATATGCACATAGTTCTACAAGATTTTCTTTGTCATTGGATAACACTATGGATGAGATAATGTATACTGCTGATGCTATAGAAAAGATTGTAGCAAGATTAAGGGATATATCTCCTTATAGAAATTAATAATTAATATTTTAATTTTTTAATAGCTCATCATTTATATGATGGGCTTTTTTATTAATTATATGATAAAATATATAAAATTATTATAAGATATTGACAAAAATATAAATATATAATATTATTAATATATTGATTTAATATCTGTTTTATTATGTAATTTTCTATAAAATATAAAAATACCATAATAGTACAAATACTTATAATTGAAAGGTATAATTTTAGTAACTATTTAATATATTTAAATTAATTTTTAAGGAGAGATAAAATTATGGATGAAGATATAATCACTCAATTAACTAATGTGAATAATAAACTTAGCACATCTTTAAGCAAACTAAATTTTTCAAGTGATGCCTCGTTTATAGTTGGAAGTATTTCATCTGCTGTTACTACTATGAAAGAAATAGAGAGAGATATGCTGTTAATAGATAGAGAATTTCAGCATTTGATGAAAAAAGCAGATGTTGATTTAGAAAAATTTAGACATAGTTTTGATTTGACTTCTAATATGCTTAATAATATTTCTAACAATTTAAATTTATTTACTCAGCAAGTGTTGAGTATACCTACAGATACAATAAATGAATCTGAAATAAAGCATAGAACAGAACTTTTAAATATGATTAATAATTTTAATTTGACAATCTCTCAAATGTTAATTAATTTATTAAAATAATGGAATTAATATATGTATAATAAATTATTAAATGATGAAGAGTTCTTAAAGATAAAAAAGGATCTAGATGATATATTTGCAGCAATAGATAAGATAGCATCAGGCTGGATAGATATAGGAAATGCTATTTCAGGAATAGGCATAATGTCAGTTTCTTTTATAAATCCATTATTAGGTGTTGGTGTAGCTGCAGCTAGTACAATTTTAATAAATATTAAAAAGAAAAAAGTATTAGAAGATAAGAAAAAAAATTTTTATGAGGCTTTGCCTACATTACAAAGTACGGCAAAAGCCAAAATGTCAGCTGTAGAGCAAAATATAAACCTTCTTAATAATAATAAAAAATTGACAGAACAAATAATGATTAATGATTCTAAATTGCTATTATCAGAAAAGAATATACAAAATAAAGAACATTTAATTAATGGACTAGCCTTATCTTTTAAATCTTATTGCAGAGATTCTTATACTTTAAAATTATATCAATATGCTTTAGATACATTCAAAGCATGGCTTAATGAAGAATATTCAGCAGATTATGAATGTCCAAATATAGATGATAGTAATGCTAAGTGTACTATGGAGCTTTATAAAAATTCGGATTTTTATTCCGTAGCAACTAATAACCCAACCATAGGTACATTATTTATAGTAAATAATAATAATGATGATGAGATAGATTTTATACCTAAAGTGGTAACAGAGAATGTTTATAAGTCATACGGAAATGATGATGTAATATTTAAAAATAGAAACAGTATTAATTTGATTTCTAGTAATTTATTTAATAAATATAAGGATTATAGAGAACATAATGTTTTAAAAAGTCTGAGTAATTATTTTAATAAAATGATAATAGTTATGCCTATAGTATTTGCAATATCATTTTTAGTATCAATCTTAGTTGATTTTAATGCATATAGTATTGGTATAATTAAATTTATATTATTATCTATATTATCTTCTCTAATAATAACTGGAATTACAGCATTAATATGGTTTATAAGTTATCATTATTTATTTAATATTAGATTTAAATTTTATACTACTAATTTAATAAAATCAGCTTTATATTTACTGTCAATGCTATTATTATTAATTGGTGTTCCTACAGTATATGGATATTTATATGCCAATAATTACAGACAAAATAATATTGAATATATTAATTTATCAAGTAATGAAATTTCTAATTTGATAGAAAATAAAAAATTTAATGATGCATACGATAAAAATAATAATATGCATTTAAAATATATTTATCCTTTCGCAGATATTAATGAAGTTGCTGCATTAAAAAAAGATAAAAAAGAATTATATGATAATATGTCCACAAATTTTTTTAATGATTTTAAAAATACTTTGAATAATGAAATGAATTATTCTAATTATCAGTATGTATTTGAGGCTTATAATGATAGAAATAAATATTATAAAAAAATAGCAGATAAAAATTATAAAAAAGAAATAAAAGAATTTATTTCTGATATTGATAAAGAAATTGATAATAAAAGGCATGAATATCTGTTATCAGAAGTCGATATTGTAAATGATTTGATAAATACCAATAAATCAAAAGCTATTGAATTAATAGATGGTATGCAGCATTTTTCTAAAGATAAATTCAATCTATCTGATGATAAAAAATTTATGATTTTTAATGATAATATTTCATATAAAGAATATTGGGGAAAAACAGAGAGAAGAATTATTATCAAAAATAAGTAATTAAATTTTTTTAATGTATAAATAAAAAACTAGTTAATAATAGTTTTCTGAATTATTAACTAGTTTAAATTTTTAATCACTTACCGTGAGTATCAATAAATAAAATACTTAATAAGTGCTTTTTATTTTTATATAAAGATATAAAATATTGACAAATGTTAATTATATTATATACTTAATTAATGAAAATACTAATATAAGGTTTATTTAATTATGTTGTTTAATCGCATCGCATCGCATTTAATGTCTTATTAAACTTTATAAACCCATTCTATCAAATAACTATCAAAAATTTATTTCAATCTTCGGAAATACTTAAATATATTAATGCCATCTCTTTCGGCATTGCAATAAAAAATAAAATAGGAGAATACTATGTCAAATTTTTACTGTGAATATTGCGGCTCTAAGTTTTCTACAGCAGCTTCTTTATTATCTCAAAACTGTCCAAGACATCCAAATGGTATTAATAAAGGAAAGCATAAACTTTATGAGGGCAGCGAAAAATCTAGTTACATTTGTAAATATTGCGGAAGTTCATTAACTTCTTTAAGTTCATTAACTTCTCAGAATTGTCCAAGGCATCCTAATGGAATTAACAATGGAAAACATACACCAGCATTATAATAAAATAATAGGAGTTTTTTATGAGCGATTACAATAACTATGATGATAATTCCAACAAACCTGCACAATCTGGAATAGCACCTTGGATACCATTAATATTAGCATTAATATATACGGTTTCACCTGTAGATTTAGTGCCTGATGTCATACCAATAGTAGGCTGGTTTGAGGATGCATTATTACTGATTGTAGGCGGACTTAACGGCATACAGAATGGAGTTTTAGAAGCTAATAGTTCATTAAGAGGGATAGTAAAATTTTTAAAATGGGGACTTTTAATAGTTGGTGGTATAGGAGTTATTATAGTAGTTCTTCTAGCAGTATTAGTTTTTAAAGTAGCAACAAAATAATTTTTTATGGAGTAATAATATTATGAATGAAAATACATCTAATGATATCAATAATCAATTAACTAGTGTAAATAATAAACTTAGCAGATCTTTAAATGAATTAAATAATTCACAGCAAGCAGGCGGAATAGTGGGAACTATGTATTCAGTTGATTGGTTTTCTGATGATATATTTTTAGTAAAATAAAAAATTAATTTAAGGAAATTTTTAAAATGGGATTATTAGGTAATTTTGGAAAAGTAGTAGCAAAAGTAGTAGTAAAAGAAACTGTTAAAAATTTAACATATAAAGCAGCAAATGCTAATGATAAATTGAATGAAAATGCTAAAGAGTATAATGTTAAATTTGAACTTTATACTAGAGGAGGAGTAAATAATTATTATAGATGGGAGTCAGATACTAAAAATATTAAAGCCAATTCAGAAGAAAATGTTTTGGAGAGATTAGAAAGAGCTTACGGACGGGTAAGAAATGTACAAATATTATCTGTTCAAGATATAGATAAAGATGAAAATTATGAAGATGAAAATCCATTGCCAGAAGATTATGATGAGTTATTAAAACAAGGAAAAGCGTATTATAATAATAAAGAATATGAAGAAGCCATAAAGTATTTTCAGAAAGCTGATGAATTAAACCATGATGATGAAGTTAATTTGTATTGGCTAGGATGTTCTTATAGTAGAAATGGAGAATATGATGAAGCTATAAAATTTTTAATCAAGGCTGTAGAGTTAAATCCTGATAATGAAACTAATTGGAGTTGGTTAGGTGCTTCTTATAATCTAAATGGTAATTATGAAGAAGCTATACGATGTTTGAATAAAGCGACAGAGTTAAATCCTGACAATGATTGGAATTTGGCTTGGCTTGGAAATTCTTATAATAAAAATTGTCAATTTAAAGAAGCAAAAGATATTTATAATAAACTACTTGAAAATAATAAGGATAATAAAGAAATTACAGAAAAACTTAATTTTATAAAAGATAGCGGAAATATATCCAAAAAGAGCTGGAAGGTTGCTTTAATTTTAGCTGTAATACTTCCTTCGTTCCATAGGTTTTATGCTGGTAAAATATTTACTGGCATAATATATTTAATAATTTTAATAGTTTCTTTTAATACACCAAATTATTATGTATTTGGATTTTTTTATCTTATAGATATATTTTTCTTGTTAATATTAAAATTTAAAGATAAAAATGGTAAATATATAATACCATATTAAAATAATAACTATATTTAGGAGCAAAAAATGAAAAAAATTATTTTATTATTTTTATTAATATCAAGTTTCTTATTTACTGAAGAAATATCTTATATAATACTTGATTCTTATATTAAAAATGAGGATCTTGTTGATCAAGTCTATTCTTATTTAGAGAAAAAAACTATTGAAGAATTACTTGAAATAAAAGATGATTATGATGGTAGTAATCTTTTATTTTCAGCTGTAGCGTGGAATCTATTAAAACTTGCAGAAATGTTGTTAAAAAAAGGATTTGATCCTAACTACAAAAATAATAATGGAGATACTGCGTTATTTGAATGTGCTTCCATAGAATGTATTATTTTATTATACCATTATAATGCTGATATAAATATAAGAAATAAAGAAGGAAAAACTATATTAGGTAAATATATAGAATGGAATGTTGACAAAGATGAAATAAGAAAACTTAAAGAATTAGGTGCTAAAGAATAGAGGATTAACAGATGAAAAAAATTTTATTATTTTTGTTGCTAATTTTTAATTCTACTATTTTTGGACAAGAAAATATTCCTAAATATTCTTTTAATTATTCAGATAAAAAGAAAGAATATTATGAAGAAATTGATAATCCTGTATTATTTACAATAGGTTCTTTTATAATTAACGCGAAATCAAAAATGTATTATAGTTATTATATTCATATTTTTATGGATCCATTGAGACCTCATGATTTTAGAGAATCAGATATTGAAGCTTATGAAGAATGTATAAAATATACTGAATTTTGTTTAAAAAACATTAGTGTGGAAATAGAATTAGGTACTACATTTTATTATATCAAAAATATTATGATGGATGAATTTGGGATTACTATTTATATAGAATTAGAAGACATAATTGATTATCCATATTCAGAAGATTTTGATATATAAAGTAGAAAATTAATAATTAAGGATAAAAAATGAAAAAACTAATTTTATTTTTAGTAATGTATATAAATATTTTCGCCATTGATATTAAATATCCTACAGGTTATACCCAATATTCTATAGATCTAACAAAATATAATAGTGCTAATTCTTTTATAGAAGATTTTTCAAAATTATTTAATGGAGCTATTAATAACAGTCTTTTTGGGTTTTACATAAAAATTGAATATATTGATAGTTTTTATAAAGAATTTAGTGAATGGTGTGATACTTTTGTATTTATAGAATTATCTAAAAAATATTGTAAAAAATTTAATGTTAGAATGACATACGTATATATTAATGATAATGATATTAGAATATATTTTGTAAAAAATTAAAAATTTTATATAGTCTATTTTTAAATATAGTTAATAATCAACAGAATTATTAACTATGTTTAAATTTTTAATCTATTTACAGTGTGTATTATAATAAATAAAAATTAATCTCCAAAAACGCTTTTTACTATACTGTAAATTGAAGAAGCAAATCTTTTTTCTACTTTTAGAGGATTAATTAGAGTTTCAATACCGTCATTTATCTCGCAAAACTCTATATCTCCAAACTCAATATCTTCATTAGCGTCCATTCCAAAATACATATAGTCAAATGAGATGTGAACAGCAATATTGAGATAAGTATCTTTTAATATGTACTCGCAGAAACTTCCGCCGTCCATAGTCTCGCCTCTAGTCATGTCGTATTTATTTGCTAATGACATCAATACGCCTGCTTTTATTTTTTTGGAATTAAGAGAAGTAATTTTATCTTCGCTTATATCTTTTTCTTTAATATCAGAATATTTAAAATCAAGCTGTTCTATAGGCTGCGATATCTCATAGTCTGATAATTGGTTTTTCCATTTTGCTATAGTGTCAGAGCTTAATTCTGAAGGGTGTACTAAAGTTATTAAAGCATTTTCTTTGATAGTGTACTCTTCTTCATCAACAGTATTAAAAGTGCCGTCTTCCATATATCTGAAACTTTCTATTAAATTGTTATTCTCATCATAAACACCCCATATAAGTTTTAATGCAAATAGATTCATTATAGGGTTTTCAACAAATACAGTTTTGAAATTATCATAAGTCCATTTTCTACCGTTTAATAATACTTTCTGAAGTCTTATTTTCTGACTCTGTATTAAAGTTTTTATCTCTTTTTTGAGAGCAGAGCATTCTTTTTTGGCATTATCTGCTTCTGTTTTGTCATCTTTGCTGTTAGGAGCTGGGAGCGATTTTATTATTTTTTGTTTGTCATTATCTGTTATTGTGAGTTCAAGATCATTGTTTATTGATAATGTAAATGTTCTTTTTGCCTCTCCTCCATAGCTTAAAACTTTTTCGCCTTTTCTGTCAAATCCGAAATTAGGTATTATTCTGTCTGAAAGCTCATCGGCTGTCATATCAAGTAAGTAGGCAGCATTTTCCATAGTTTCTATTGCCACTTCTTTTATTTTAGCAGTAGGTGCTTTTCTTGTGAGGCTGTCTACTAATATTAATGCATAGCTTTTTCCGTTTAATGCGATACATTTTACAATAAATGCACCCATAACAGTGCGTGAACCTTTAGCAAACTCTTTTATAAGAGGATAAACTTTATCTATCTTTGAATTATCAGAATATAAAAGATAAGGTATTAAAATATTTTTTTTGTTAGCTTCGTAATTAGAATCTTTCCAATAAATATACAACATTTCTAAAGCATTAGTAAATGAAGAGGTATCAAGAATCTCAGTAAGCATATCGCAGTCTTTTAATCTGGCAGGCTCAATTAAGTTCATATATTCCATAATAATATATTTAAATATTCTCTCATCAGCCAATTTTCCATTATTGTATAAAACTTTTGTCAAATGAACATCATCTAAGAATTTTATATTTTTTTCATAATTTGTATTGTAGTAGGTATCTATAAACTCCAAAACCTCATCAATACTTTTGAAATTATTGCCGTATTTTTTAAGATTCCAATTCTTAATAATATTTTTTAATGCCCCTTTAAGTTCTGATGATCTTACCTTCTCTGACATCTTTTCGACATATTCTCTTGTAATAGCTTCATTATCAGAAATAACTTTGATACAATGTCTTTTTACTTCGGCTCTCTTTGTATTTTCAAGAACTGTATAAATCAAATGATAATTTTCATAATTATATTTATTATACAAAGTCTTTAATATATCTAATGCTGTATTTTTATTTGATGCTATATTATCTTTTATAAACTTATCATCATTTAATATATTTACCACTTCATCAAAATAGCTTTTAAACAATTCATCTTTTACGCTGTTTATAATAACATTATTATTTTCATCTACGCATCTAAGCTCTTTGTATAATGTAGGAAGGCATTTGCCGCCATAGTCATAATAATAATTTGAAAAATCTCCTGCATAATCAAAATAGTATGAAAGCAGAATTTCTTTTAATGTAATATTCAATTCTTTATTATTTAATAAACTATCAATAACTTCTTTTAGAGTTTTCTTTCCTATAGATGCCTGCACTTCTATATATTTTCTTACTGCTAACTGAATTGGTAAGTATTTAAAAATATCAATAGCAAACTTTTTATAGTTTTTCATTTCTGCACTATCATAATTAAATAGAGAGTATAAATAATAAAGTTCTGTCTCAATACTATATTCAGGAAGGCTATCCCATCTGTTGCTGTATAGATTGTATGTATTTTTTTTGTCTGTATAATATTCAATAAGCGTATCAAAGAGTTTATTTTTATCTTTATCAAATATTTCTTCTATTTTTTCTGTAGTGGTAAATGCTGGTCTTTTATTATATCTATCTGAATTATCTTCTGTAAATTTATTAACTATAGTTTGAAATACGGGTATAGACTTTTTTAAATTATTTGTGTCTATTTTATTATCATTATTCTCTAGTAAAACACCGCTAAGCACTATAAATATTCTTTTGTTTCTATCATTTTTTAAATCATTTCCTACTAAATTATAAACTTTATAAAAATCTTCTCTATAGTTTAAATATAAATCTCTTGCTCCATAAATGAACTCATAACGAAAATAATCTTCAAAATGTTTTGCTATAAATATAAAAGAGTTTGGATAATTTATTGCTTTGAGGAATTTATCTTTGGCTTTATAAGGATTGCTGTAATCTAATAATCTTAAATACTGTCCAATTTCAATATTTATATCAATAATATATTCTTCATTGTTATTTAATACTTCTATAAATTTATTTTTTATAGCCTCGTTTTTATCTAAAAGAGCAGCAATTACATTTAAAGTGTCATAAAGATTTGGAAAAATATCAAATGATTTTATAGCCGCATTTATATATTTTTCATCGCATTCTTTATTATTTTTTATAACAGAACATATTGCAATCAATGGTATTACAGCATCTCTTCCCATTTTATGCAGTATTTTTTTATTGTCATTGTTATTAATAATATCAATATATTTATCTGTATATTCTTCAAACTCTTTACTGAAGTATTTATTAAAATCTTCAAAAACTGTATATATTAATTCTTCACCATTTAGAGTTCTTACATTCTCTTTATGTCTTTTCTCATATCCGTAAGCCATATATCTGAGTGACTTTTCAAAATCTTTATTGACTATATAATCAAGAATAACATATCTAGTTCCGCCTTCTCCTTCTTTATCGTTTCCGTAAAGAAGTATCTTAACAAAATGTTCATATCTTTTCTTTAATGCTTCATCTTCTATAGTAAAATAATCTTTCAAAAACTCATCTCTATAATAAAAATAATCATAAGAATTCTTCCTTATTTTGCTGAAATCATTTGCAGATTCGCATTTCTTTATATCATCTTCTATAGGCGAGTTTTTATAGTACATTTCAAGTTTTTCTTCTAAGTTCATAATTTTACCTCTGAAATCTATATTAATATATAGTATACACATTTTTATTTATTTGTCAATATATAACTATAAAAGATTAATTATAATAAAAAAGCCCATGCAATAAATGCATAGGCTTTAAGGAGAAACAAATAATATAATTCTTATATGTATTTACTTATTATTTCATAATATTCACTTATTAATGAGCCGTAGTCTTCATCACTAAGAAAAGTACATTCGTTATTTAAAATATTAAATAATTTAGTCATAATATACCTCCTTTTACCCATTAATTGACTCTAATATTTTATGTGAAATAATTACTAAATATTGTAGTTAATTATCACAATCATCTATTAATAATATAATAAATTGTATGATAAATACAATAACTTTTTAATATATTATTAAAAAAATATCATAAAACATAATTGATTAGTATAGTTTATTTAAAAAAGAGGAAATAAAATATTAATATGCAATCATTATAAATTATTAAGTTTTATATAAAAAAGCAATATACTTTATAATATGTATATTGCTTTATATTTAAATTTTTATAAATTAATTAGTACCGCCAAATGCCCCAGATGTCCAATCCTCCGCCGAATGCATTATATATATTAAAGTCGGCACTTTTTTTCATTATTCCCTGACCTTCAGCATAGCCCGTCAAACCGAATGTAAAATTTTCCACTAAAGTAACTCGAATTTCTCCTTCAACTCCATAATGCAAATTATATTCACCATCCACTTTATATATTTTACCCTCAAACATAAGTCTAGGCATTACATAAGTATATATTGCCCCCAATTTAGCTTCAAATTTAGCCGGCATTAATATATAGAAATATATGCTGTCAGTAGATCTTCCTCCTACATCATCATATAAATAATTAAGTGTGGCATCTTCAGCATATCCTGCATCTATAGTAGCCCATCTAGCACCTATACCATAATAGAAAGCTAATTTTACAGGAAGACTTATTTGAACAGGATAATTATCAAATCTTGTAAGCATTATACTGCCGTATAAAGATCCTCCTAATACCATAGGAGCTATTTTTGTTCCGCCTACATCATTCGTAACTGTAGAAAGCTGTATACCGTAATGGAGCGACATTGTAAATTCATCTAATAATCCGCCTCTAAACATAAATGAGAATTTAGGCGTTGTACTTACAGAAAGTTTTCCTCCATAATATGAAGAATCTCCTACAGATACAGAAACAGGTAATGATAATCGGTATTTTTCTGTAGCAAAACCAAAAGAAAATGAATGGCTATGTGCAACTGTACTATTTTTATCATTAAGATTATTATACAAACTAAATTGATATCCGAATCCAAATATACCGTAGCTTAATCCTACAAAACCTTTAGGCAAAAAAGCTAATTTTCTGCTGCCGTCAGTGTTTGTATGACTATTATCGACTATATGTGATAAATCTAATATTGCTACTCCTAACTTAAAAGGGGTATTATGATTCATAAGCGGAGCAAAATCATATATGGTGCTGATTCTATCTGATCCGAATCTTGTTGAGGTTACTCCTTCTATTAAATTATGCATATTATCTTTATCTACTATATCATCTATAGCAAAAGCAAAAGAGTTTAATATTAATAGCATCATAAATATTATTTTTTTCATTTTTTCTCCACTTATCATTATACTATAATACAAAACAGATATTATCTAATAATGTAAATAATTTAATCGTCGTAATAGTTTATAGTATAAACTCTATTTTTTCAAGTGCATACTTTATTTATATTTTATATAAGCTTAAGAGTAAATTAAAAGGTATTTTCTTCCGATAAATTCATATACGGAATTAAAAATGATAAAAGATTTTTTTTATTTTATAGTTATTATACTAACTAAAACTATAATAGATTTATTCAGATCATTCGGAAGCATTATAATATTCGGATTTATTTTATATGTGCTTTCTTCTATTACTAGGCGAATATTTGCTAAAACATTAGGCTCTAAAACAGAAGTTTATATTACAGGCTGGATAGGTACTCCTATACATGAGCTTTCACATGCCTTATTTTGTTTATTATTCAAACATAAAATTAATGATATTAAATTATTCAATACGAAATCAGATACTATAGGTTATGTTCTTCATAGTTATGATTCAAGAAGCTGGTATCAGCAAATGGGTAATTTTTTTATAGGGGTAGGGCCGATTATTATCGGTACTTTGATAGTTTATTTATTATTTATTTTATTAGCTCCTGAATTAAAAAATAATATTTTTGAAATTCCTATTATAAAATATAAACAAGTATTTAATTCTGATATATTATCAATATTTTACTATACAATATCAAATATCTTTGTATATACTTATAATATTTTTATAAATATTATAAAAAATGTGGTAGAGTATTCTGCTTTCAAAAATATTACTTTTTGGATATTTTTATATTTATCAATAGCAATAGCTTCTCATATGGAGTTAAGCCCAGCAGATATTTCGCATGCTTCAAAAGGTATTATAGTGATATTTGCTTTATCATTAATACTAAATACAATATTTATTATAATGAAAGTATTTTTTAAATTTGATATTCCTATTTTTATAAATCATTTCTTTAATAGAATTTTAGAAACATATAATATGCTATTAATATTTTCGGCTATAATATCATTATTTAATTTCTTGATAACTTATATAATTTTAACGCCAATTAATTTAATAAAAAACGGCGGATTGATTAATCCATTTACAAGCTGATGACTTATTATGTCATTTATTACTTTTTTAAAAATAAAAATAATGAAGTTTAGATTTTATAAGAATTTTAAGAAAAATAATATTATTTAATTACTGTTTTTTACCAAATTTATTTTTAACAAAATTACTCAAAATATTCAATTTATCAGCAGTAGCTTCTTTTGATGCCTCTAAGTTTTGGCTTTCTATTTCCTCATAAACTTCTTTTCTGAATATTTTTACATTTTTAGGAGCATTAATACCGAGTTTTATTTGATCTCCTCGTATATCTACGAGCATTATTTCTATATTATCTCCTATTACTATGCTTTGATTGATTTTCCTAGAAAGTACAAGCATGTCATGAACTCCTTTCTTCTGTATTGGCATTTTCTGAAGAATCATTATCTTCTAAAAGAATGGAATGTCTTGTTGTGTATTTATCACCTGAAACAGTACATTGTTTAGCTTTATGATTTTTTATATTAAAAACTACAGGAGCTACTAAATTAGCACTCATAGATTTAAAATCACTATTTGGAATGCTGACAATAGTAAGCAGGTATAAATCTTCATTATTTTCTATACCTAAATATTTTATATCATCATCATGCACATCAGGTTCATAATTTTTAAATATTAAAAACGGATCTATAAGTATAAAACATACATTTTTATTGTCTTTAGACTGAAGAATTTTAAAAGTTCCTTCCTCATCCATATTGACAAGATAAAATTCATCATAGTCCTCAAATGCTAATATAGTACCATTTAGATGGTATAATGAATCATCTGAAACTTCTATTTTTCCTAATATCCTAGATTCTATTTCCGGCATAAAATTATTTCCCTCTATACATTAAAAATATTTTATATTGTCAGCATTTTATTTTTTATATTATCTTAAATAGTCCATAAGAGTTCTGCCTAATAATCTTCCGGCTGTTTGAAGAGAAGCATTATGAGCATATTCCCACATATTAAAATTGATAATCTCTTCTGCATAATCTATATTTTCATTTTTAGCCAAAGCTTCTTGAATAGCAAGTTTTTGATCTTCAAAGCTAGTATAACCCATATCAAGTCTTGTTACTTTAGAAGAAGCATTAGCCTGTACTGTTAATACATTATCCAAAGAGCTGTCTATATAACCTAAAGCCTCACTGCCTATAGCTCTTACATCATCATTAAGCATAGCATCTCTTAAATATATTAAACTTTCAAATACACTTTTTCCTGTTACTAAAGCACTAGGCTCATAATTATTTTCCGGATTATTAGCAGAACCTTCTCTTACTAATCCTATATCCTGCAAAACTGTGCCTCCTGCTAAATCCTGTAAAAGTATTTTATGAGGAGAGCCTGTTTTTAATTGTATAACTTTTTCTCCGCCTTTTAAATCTCCTATGCTGGCACTTACATTTCCATTAGCATCATTTATTCTCTGTACTACAGCTTCAATATTATCGCCTTGCTTAATATTGATAACCATATCATCTATCATAATATCCTGATCTTCAGCAGCAATATAAGTTGATGCATCGGTTGTGGATATTATTTCCATATCAGTTCCCCAAAAAGCATAATTACCCGGAGTTGCTACATTAATAACTTGTCCATTTTCTATTTCTCTATTTTGGGCATTTCCATCTCCTTCATACATAACGGATTGTACTATAGAGCGTCCTGCTTTTTCATCATATCCGTAAAATGCTCTGAATGGTGCAGTTTTTATACTAGTACCTGAGAAAATAAACTCTCCCTTGCTTTGAGTTTTGGATATATCATATATTCTCTCTATCATTTCCTCAACTTCCATAGCCATTTTAGCTCTGTCATCAGCACCGTATGTACTGTTTGCACCTTGTACTGCTAAATCTCTAGCTCTGTTTAATGCTTCTGTTATTGCTGACATAGAATCATGTGCTACGCTCAATCTTTCTTTTCCGTCAACTATATTATTCTGATATCTGTCTACTGATGACATTCTTGTTCTGTAATAGATAGAGTTAATAGTTGCTGTAACATTCTGGTGAGGGTACTGTACCCTTTGACCAGTGGAAAGCCTTGTTTTGGAAGCTCCCATTTCCATTTTATTTCTTCTTATTGCACTAACTGATCCATTTAATTGGGCTTGTTCAGTAACTCTCATTTTTTATCTCCTGTTTTAATATAGAAATGATTATTATATCGCTTCTATTCTCGTAATAATCTAAAATTCTTTTATTATTTTTTCTTACTATTATTAATAAAAATTGTTTATGCATTCATAAAAAGTATAGAAAATAAATTTTATATACGCTTACAATTTTTAGCTTCCTAGCATTTAAAATTTTATTATTACTAATGATAAAAACTATACATTATTATCGGAATATAAATTATAAAAAATATTTATACACATATTAAATTTCTCTATAAAAAAATTATATTGCCGTTAATATTATGTTTATTAAACATATTTATGGGGTATTAATATTTTATGATAATTATAAAGGAAAGCATTGAAGCTGCAGAAATAAAAAATATGCTTGGAAATTTTTTTACAGATATGGTTAAGGGTGTCGTTGATATAGAAAAAAATGAATTAGCTTTGGATGCAGAACTTCATAGCGATTTAGAATCTTTACTTATAGAAAATGGTTCTTCACAACATAATTTATGGGGTATTAATATTTACCCTGAATTAGATGATGAAGATTTTATAGAGTTTGATTCTTTAATTAATATAAGACCTTCTGATAATAATAGAAGCAGATATGTAGAAGATGAAAATATTAGAAATAAAATAATAGAAATATTAAATAATTTAATCATTAAGTAATGGGTATATTTATGAGTTATATGCATAAAGATTCGGCAAATGGAAAATGGAAAACTTTAAGTCTTGCAGAACAGATGGCTAATATTGGAAGCGAAGTTTACAGAGCAATAAAATTTAAAAAGAAAAATAATTCTGAATATTCTAAAAATGCTGCATACAGAGCTTTGGAGCTTATAGATTTAACTATATTAGCTCAGTATAAAAAACATAGTATAAAAGAGTTTACAAGATTAAGAGAAGTTTTATGCGATTATTTGCTTGGAGATAATGAATATAATACAGATGAAAGTATTATGAAATATTTTGATAGTTTTGCTTATATATCGGCAAAAAGAAAAGGAAAATAAAATAACCAGAATAAAATTAAGAGTTTTTATTTTTTATAATATTTCAATTTATCATAATTTTTAATGCAGCTTCTAATTCTTTATTATACAAACAATATTATTAAAAATCGTCTTTACTCTTAATCATTCTTTAGTTTTACCTATGATAGCCTGTTGGCATATATCATTATATCTCGTATCTCTTTTTCTTTTTTCTATTATTACTATGCCGTCATAATAGTGAATAGAGTAGGTGCTGTCTGTAAAGGCATTTGGAAATAAATCATCTTCTTCTGTAGCCCAATATGCATTAAGATAATCTATTAAATTTTTTGTATATTCTATGTATGAATTAGGATTTTTATAACCGCCTCCAAAATTTGGCCAATATGAAGTATAAACATCTTCGCATAAATAAAGTCCGTCATCTTTTATATGTTCATACATCTCTTCAAAAGTTATAATTTGCTGATTCATTCTATGTCCGCCGTCATCTATTAAAATATCTAATTTTGGAATTTGACTTTTTACTTCTTTTAAAAAATATCTGTCATCTTGAGAGCCTATAAATATTTTTATATTATCCTGTTCAAATTGTTTGCATTTAGGATTTTTATCTATTGCATATATATGAACATTAGCTTCAGGGTTATTGTTTCTGAAATATTCTCTCCACATCTTTACAGCTCCGCCGCTTCCTACACCAATTTCCATCATATTGATATCTTTACCCCTATATTTTGAAAAATGTCTTTCATATATATCAAAAAAAGGAAGATGTTTAAAAATTGCCTCTCCTTTATTATTCAAAAAGTAATTATGCAAATCATATTTAGACTGATCATCATCATTATTTATGAGTATATCTCTAATAGTTTCTAACTTTCTTTTATCTTCTTCACTGTCGCTTTTTACAAGTAAAAGATTTTTATGTTTTTTCACTCTTAATTTTTTTATTTCGGACTTTTTACCTTTTTTCATCTGCTTGCCTCAAATTAATAAATACAGTTAATATTATGTTAATTCTTTATACTATAAAATTTTAAATTGTCAAGAATATAAAATGTTGTTAAAAGTGAATATAAAGTGAATATATTGAAGATTTTAAAGTTTAAAATATAAGCAATACTTTCTATTAAATTAATACTTGTTATTTTATATTTATTACATAATCGTATTTTAAATATTATTTATTGAATAATAAAATAAAATAGTTTATCATTTATTAAAGATGATATTTATTTTTTAGGTTTGAATTATGAATAATCATATTAATGAGATTATAGAACTTTCTAATTATAATCAGAATAAAGCATTTAATATTATAAAAGAACTTGATATTGAAAATGCTTTTAAAAATATTGGTGCTAGAGTTAATTTAGTAGGTTCTTTAAAAATGGGACTTTTAATGAAAAATAAAGATATTGATTTTCATGTTTATACTTCTGAATTAAATATAGAAAAAAGTTTTTATGCTATATCTAAAATAGCTTCAAATAAAAATATACGAAAAGTTACATATACAAATTCAATATATACAGATGAGCATTGTATAGAGTGGCATTTATTTTATGAATACAGTGAATATGAAATTTGGCAGATTGATATTATTCATATACTAGAAGGATCTTATTATGACGGATATTTTGAAAAAGCTGCTGATGATATAATAAATATGCTTACTGAAGAAAAAAGAAATATAATATTAAAATTAAAATATGAAACTCCTGATGATATAAAAATAATGGGTATAGAATATTATAAAGCCGTTTTACAAAATAACATTACAACATTTGAAGACTTTATCGAATGGAGAGATAAACAATTTTTTAATGGTATAATAAAGTTTTAATTATATTCTATAAATAAAAATAGTTATAATATTTAATAAAGCATATAAGCAAATATAGTTTATATATTTATTTTTTGTATAGTTTATATTTTCTATAAAATATATTATAGGTACGAATCCTAAAGTAAATGATGAATAAAAATAATGAGGTCTTCCAGCTCCTATATTGGCAAGCATATAGAATACTATAGAAGTTATTACATATACAATATAGAATAATAATAAATCTTTTAATGTATTTGTTTTTTTATCATTATCTGTTAACATCTTTTTAGTAAAGAAATGTTTATAAGCATAAATTAATGCTGTTGAAGCAAATACAAATGATAATATATAAAATATAAAATTAAAAATATATAAAGGATTATTTCCAAAATAACTGTTTATTATATCCTTTATTCCATTTACATATTTATTTCCAGGTTCATTTGTAGTGAAAAGGAATATTGAATAAATTTGAGGCGGCTGTATTATATTGACAGCATCTATTTCCGATTTTCTTCCAAATATTTTTAATATGCTTTCAAAATTATTTTGAAATTGATATATTAAATAAGGAAGATAAGTTAAAAATGATATGAATACTCCTATAGACAATGGTATTATATTTTCTTTTGTATCTTTTTTCCATCTTATTATTAAGAATACTATAAGAGATGGGATTAGAGAAAAGAAATTTGAAAAATGGCATTGTGCTGATAATGCTAATATTGGAAACAGCAAAACAGCATATATGAATTTTTTTTCATTAAATAAATATTCATAAAGTACAGGTAAAAAAATAAAAGATAGTATTAATGGATTATGGGGATTATATATATTATTTCCGGCATTTAAGAAATATACATTAACAGACATAAGCATTAAAATAATACTAAATGTGGTTAGCGAAAATCTTTTATAAAGCCAAATAAAAAATATAATACTTGCTAATATAGAAATGAGCATATTAATAAATCTTGCTCCTTCATAGGTTCTTCCGCCTATAAGATATTTTAGCATATACGATAAATAAAAATATCCTCCGGGAACTCTTGAATTCTCTTCACTATAATATGTATCTGGAGTATTTAGAAAAACACCTTCTATGGGAAATCTCTTTTCTTTTATATGTTTTTCTGTTTGATAGAATTGGTACTGCTCATCTAGTCTTGGAGGTTTTCCTATTATTGATTTATTATAGATATAAAATCTTAAAAATATTCCCATTATAATTGCTATTATTGAAAGTATTATTAATGATTTTTTATCATTTAAATTTAACATTTTTTATCCTTATAAACATTTTCTTTTTTTGATATATTAAATTTTGAAAGTATATAAACAATGCCTATTAAGAATCTTAAGAAGTACATAGATATTGAGTAAATAGGGTGGGCTAATAGTTTTTTCCATTTACCATTTTCTATATAAACAACAATATAACGATAAAACATTCCAAATTGTTTTTTTGTAGTTTTATCATGTCCCCATTTTTTGAAGTAGTTATCAAAATTTGAAGCATAGTAACTTTTTTTTACTATATATTGTTTTAGAGTATGATTTTCATGATGATATAATGGGGATTTTATTATGTCAGTTTTTCCTATTTTTTTTATTCTTCTGTCTATATCCCAATCTTCAGTACCATTTAAGTTTAGGTCAAAGCCTCCTATTTTTATAAATGCCTCTTTCCTAAAGAATCTTACAGCATCTATGACAGTAGCATCATAAAATGAACGTTCAAAACTTCTTACTCTATTAAAAAAACTTTTTCCGTAAATTTTTTCAGGTATATAAATAGCCTGTACATCCTTATCATTTTCAAAAATTTCCAAGCATTCTGTTATAACATTTTCTGATAAAGTCATATCAACATCTAAAAATCCTATTATTTCGCCGCCTGACATTTCAGCCCCATAATTTCTTTGTGCCGATCGTTCAGGACCTTTAATAAAAGTTTTAGCACCTAATGTTTCAGCTATTTCTACTGTTTTGTCAGTTGAATTATTATCTACCAATATTATTTCAGTATCTTTATAATTAGAATTTTTTACAGCATTTATACAATCAGCTATAAAATTTTCTGAGTTTTTAGTTGTGATGATTATACTTACCATTTATTTACCAATTTTTATTTATGATTGATAAATAATATATTCATAATAAAAAAATAACAATATTATTTAACTATTTTTAATTTTTAAAAGGTATAATTATAAAAATTAAGCGGAGCTATAAGCCGTATTCTGTCATTTAAGGTAAACATTTATCTTGATATTATATTGCTATAATATTCCAGCGAGCCACCTGAAACTTAGGAAAAGGGCAATCCGTTTCTGTTTGCTCTTGCCTCTCATGGGGTTTACACTGCCATTCATGTCGCCACAAATGCGGTATGCTCTTACCATGCCTTTTCACCCTTACCAAATCGGCGGTATATTTTCTGCTGCACTTTCCATAGACTTTCGTCTTCAAGCCGTTAGCTTGCATGATGCCCTTTAGAGGTACGGACTTTCCTCAGTATTAGTTACTTAAATACCGCGTTTACCCGCTCCGCATGCCGATTACTCTATTATGAAAATCATAAAATGTCAATCATAATTTTTATTTAATTAACAAATTCAATACCGCACGATAAATAATATGAAAAATATAAATAAGTTATAATTCATAATATTATTAATATTAAAAAAATTATTAACCGTGCGTTTAGTTAATTATAAATCTAATCAAAACTTGGGCGGGTATGCTTTTTTGTTTGAAGCAGTAAGGAAATAAAGATTAAAATTGAAAATAAAATAATAAAGATATAGGGTGGGGGTGTAAATAATTTCTTAATAATAAATTAATTGATTTTTTTATGCTTGTTTATTATACTCAATATATGAATACAGAAATTATTGAAAATACATTATTAACTTTAATAAATGAATTTAAAAAAGATGAAGAAGAAAAATATAATGCATTAGAAAATACTATAAAGTCTATACATAAATCATTTTTGGAGGAAGAAGAATTAAAAACGAATATATTAAATAAATTTCTTCCTCAAATAAAAATAGTAATAAAAGAAATAAAAGAAGAAATGAAAAAATATCCTCCGCAGATTTGTATATTTGATGCAGTAAATTTACAAAGATATGAAAACTATAATAGTAATTTACTTGCTAAACTCTTTGAAGTAAATATAGAGTATGAAGGTAGTCAATTAAGTTTTATAAAAGATTTTTTAATATATTTGCATAATAAATTTAATTGGAATTACGGATTAAATAGTATTGAAGAAATAAATCATTCAGATATAAGAATAAAAAGAGAAGAGTATGCAGAGAGTAGAAGAATAGATTTGTTTATATCTTATAAAAAAGAGTTTGCAATTATTATAGAAAATAAAATATATGCTAAAGAGCAGAAAAATCAATTAGAGGATTATTATAATAAGAAAAAAGATAATTATAAAAAATTATATATGATTTTTCTCAATCCTTCAGGTTATGAATCTTATACTTTATCAGAAGAATCAAAAAAAGAACTTGGAGATAATTTTCAAACATTAAAACATAGCGATATAGCTTTATGGCTTGAGAATATTTTAGAAAATGAAAAGTATTATTTTTTGCATGAGAAAAATATTTTATTTAAAGATAATGATAATAAATATATAAGAGATTATAGGCTTTTGAAATCTGCTATGATACAGACCATACATAATGCCAACATGTTAAGCAATAATACAAAGGAGCTTGATATGACAAAAGAAAAAATACAAAACTTATTAAAAGAAAATATTTTTAAAGACATACAAACAGTAGAAGAGGTTGATGAGTATATAACTATTTTTAATAATGTTACATCTTTATTAACTGAAAAAAGAAAAGAAATTGATATAAAAAATAACATAAATATATTCGGTAAATCTGAATATATAAAAAAAATTAAAGATTACCTTACATTAAAAAATATACAAAATATTGATGAGTTATCTGAAGAAAAAATTATAGAAAATGTTATAAAAAAGAGTGATTCTGTAATTTTAAATATAAAAGTTAAATATGATATTGTTGTAACATTAGAAACGCATTATAATAAGGATAAGCCTTATTATATTTCTATATGTACAGAAAAATATAAAAATGAAGTAAGAAAACTACATGATATTATAAATGATATAAATAGTACATTTAATAAATTCCAACAAGATGAACATTGGATTTATTGGGATTATATAGATACAGAAAAATATAGTCCTGAAGAAATTGCTGAAGCTATGATTAAGCTTTATAATATTTTGACAGAGAAGTTATAATTATTAAATATACACTTATTATATATTGAAATTTTTTTAATTTTGTAAAAATTAGTTTTTATGTTTTTAATATTTTCGTACTTCGTAGAACGCACAGTTCTTTTATGACGAATGTCCGCCTGCGACCGAAGGAAGTACCGTTAGGTATGGTGTTGGCAGCAACTTTGACGAAGTCTCGGAAAAAAAGTTGATAATTCTATATAAAGACATCAGTTGACAAACTTAAAAATTTTCAGTACATACTATATTTTCTATCTAATTATATCTATTAATATTTTTAATGTAGTAAGTAGTGATATAGTTACAAATATAGGTTTTATAACTTTTATTCCTTTTTTAATTGCAAACTTAGCACCAAAGTAGGTGGATATCATTATAAAAGGTATAACAAATATTCCAGCCATATAATTAACCTTTCCCTCTATTGCAAATATTATCAATGAACATAAATTGCTTGTAAAATTCAAAGCCTTGGCATTACCAGATGCAAGAAGAAAATCCATTTTATAATACATAACAAAAAACATTATTAAAAAACTTCCTGTTCCGGGACCGAATACTGCATCATAAAAACCCAAAAGAAAAGCAAAAAACATACCGACTATATAATTTTTTCTTTTTAAATTATTTTCATAAAATAGGTTATCGGTTCCAAAAGTTTTAGAAAATAAAGTATAAATACCAACTGCTAAAATAAGTATCATTATTAAAGGCTGCAATATTTTAGCATCTATTAATACTATAACCTGAACGCCTACAATAGAACCTAATATTGTCATAGGTATTAAAAATTTTATTAGTTTAGTTGTAAGTTTACCATTTTTGAAAAATGTAAAAGCAGAAACTATAGCTCCGGATGTTGAAGTGAATTTGTTTGTAGCTAATGCCGTATGCGGAGGAACTCCCGCTATTAAATATGCCGGAAGACTTATAAGTCCGCCTCCTCCAGCTGCTGCATCCACAAAACCTGCTATTGAACAGCCTATAATTACTATAATTAAATTCTCTATACTCAGCATAATAGAACACCGCTAATTTATTTTTTTTTATTGATTAAAAATATTATACCTATGTTAATTTTTTGTCAAATCATATTCGTAAATTTATTTATTATAAAATGTATTTTAAAAATTCTTATTTTTTATTATTGCTAATAAAAATTGTTAATATCTTAGTGTAAATAAAAAAATTATAACTTATGTAATTAAAAGCAGTTATTAATAATAAAAAATTCTTATTGATTTATTTTTATATGTTGTATATTATATAATTATGTAAAGTAAACATAATATAATCAGAATAATATGAAAGTATAAAGGAAGAACTTATGAATAAAGTAATACCCTTCTCACCTCCGGATATAACAGACAGTGAAATAGAAGCAGTAGTTAAAGTATTAAAATCAGGCTGGATAACTACAGGACCTGTTAATAAAGAGTTTGAGGAAGAACTTTGTAAATACATAGATGTAAAAAGAGTAAAACTATTTTCAAGTGCAACTTCCGCTATGGAATTAGCTTTAATTATGTTCGGTATTAAAGAAGGAGATGAAGTAATAGTTCCTGCATATACTTATACTTCGACTGCAAATGTAGCTGTTCATCTTGGGGCTAAAGTAGTATTTATAGATGCATCTGATAATGATTTTAATATAAACTTAGAAAAATTAGAAAAGGCTTTAACTAATAAAACTAAAGCAGTTATTGCTGTGGATATTGGAGGAAAGCCATGCGATTATGACGGCATTATAAAAATACTTGAAAGTAAAAAAGAATTATTTAATGCTTCAGAAAATAAATATCAAATAGAATTAAAAAGACCATTATTTTTACTTGATGCGGCTCATTCTATAGGTGCTGTTTACAAAGGAAAAAGAACAGGTTCTCAGGCTGATATTTCTTCTTTCTCTTTTCATGCTGTAAAAAATATTACAACGGCAGAGGGAGGGGCTTTATCTTTTAATGATATAGGCAGTATCAATGCTGATGATATATACAAAGAGCTTTCTGTATTATCACTTCATGGACAAAATAAAAGTGCTTTGGATAAAAGTAAAGGAGGTAAAGGAGCTTGGAGATATAGTATTGAATTAGCAGGATATAAAGCTAATATGAGCGATTTGCATGCGGCCGTAGGTTTATCTCAGTTTAAAAGATATGATTCTATGCTTAATAATAGAAAAAAAATAGTAAGCATATATAATGAAATTTTATCTAGCAATAAAAGAATAATACTTCCTAGTTTTAAGGATAGTTTTAGCGAGTCATCTTATCATCTATATTTGATTAGAATAAAGGATTATGAAGAAGAGGAACGTGATTTGCTTATAGATAAAATGTCCGAAATTGGAATAACTTTAAATGTTCATTATCTGCCTCTTCCTGCTCAGAAGGCTTATATTGATTTGGGGTATGATATTAATAATTATAAAAATGCTTTTAATATGTATAAAAATCAAATAACTCTTCCATTGTATAGTACTTTAAAAGAAGAGGATGCCATATATATTGCTGAGAATATTATTAAGTATTTGAATTAATATTTTTTGACATTCTTATATTGCTTTTTTATTTTTGACAAAATAGTTTGTTTTTAGTATAATAAAATCATGAAAGAGATTAACAGACTTAATGATTTATTTGTACGATATCTTATTGGTACTGAAGGTGATGAGGATATATTAGAGAATATTGTTAATGCTGTTTTAAATGATGTTGGATTTGAATCTGTGAGTAATCTTGAAATAATCAATCCTTACAATTTAGCAGAAAATGAGAATTTAAAAGAATCAATCCTTGATGTTAAAGCAAAAACTAAAGATGGTAAAAAGATACTTATTGAAGTACAGTTAGTTGGAAATAATAATTTTATAAAAAGAATATTGTATTATATTGCAAAAAATATAGCTTCTGAATTAAAAGAAAGTGATTTATATATTGGTATAAGCCAGATGATTAGCATTAGTTTTATCAACTTTAATTTAGATATAGGAAGTGAGACTGATATAAAAAGAGAGCATAAATGTTTAACATTTGCAGATGTTAATAATCCTAACCTTAGACTTAATGATTTTCAGATACATTTTATAGAGATTAAAAGATTTGCAGAAATATTAAAAAATACTAGTATAGATGAATATAATAGAAACAAACTTTTATCTTGGATTGATTTTTTTACTACTAAAGATTTAGAGAAAGATATTGACAAGTTAGTAGGAGGTAACGGTATCATGTCTAAAGTAATAGATAAATATAAAAGATTTGTAGCTGATGAAAAAGAGATGTCAGCGTATAATGAAAGATATACTTTTCTTTATGGACAGGCTGCTATGTTTCAGTATGAGAGAGCAGAAGGAAGAAGAGAAGGCATAGAAATAGGTTTTCAGCAAGGTATAGAACAAGGTATAGAACAAGAAAAATATTCACTAGCTAAAAATATGAAAAATAAAAATATGGATATTAATCTTATTAGTGAATTAAGAGGACTAAGTATAAAAGAAATAGAAAAACTATAAATTAAAATATACAATCTAATTAAAAGTTTATTTAGTTCTATTTAAAGCAAATGATTTTGATAAATAATAAAATTAGTATATAATATATAAAAATATTATATAAATAAAGTATAATAAAATAATGATGTACATTGTTATAATTTCAATATTATTAATTTTATTTTTTATTTTTATTTATCTTTATGACAATTTTAATATCGTATTGAAAAATAATAATACTAAAGAAAATATTGAAAATAAAAAAGAAATACCATTTATAATATCAGTAAAAAATTATGATGATAATTTGATGGATATAATAAATAAAACAAATATATCAGGCATAATAATCAATATAGATAATTTAGATATTGAAAGCCTTGAGAAAATAATAAAAAAAATTAAAAGAAAAGTTAAAAGAAAAATATTTATAGCAATAGATCAGGATTATAAAAATACAGGCAGTATATATTATGATAAGAAGTTTAAAGTTTTTTCTAGTTATATAGGCGAGAGAAAAAGTGAGGAATATGCATACAAAATAGCATCTGAAAGAGCATCAAAATTAAAGTCGGCAGGCGTTAATATGATTTTATCTCCAATATGCAATACTTATTGTAATGAAAAATCTCATCTTAAAGAGCATATATTTTCAGATGATAAAATACTCGCTTCCAATTTGATATATAGTACAGTAAAAGCATATAAAGATAATGGGCTTATAACAGCATTAAAATATTTTCCAAAATACTATGATGATGAATTATATATAGATGAAGATACGGAGAATATAGAAAGTATTATTGATAACAGAGAAACTTTTTTAGAGGGAATAAAAGCTGATGCGGATATTATAGTAATGTCTCATATAAAAAATAATGATAAATATAGAGATTTTCTATTTAATAATATGAAGTTTAAAGGCATTATAATGACTGATTATATAACAGATAATAAAAATATAATTAGTTATGGAATAAATGTATTTTCCTATAATTATTATAAAAATAATATAAAGAATATAAAAAATATTATACAAAATAATATAAAAGAAACGGATTTAGAATTATGTTCAAAAGTATTAAAGTTAATAAAAAGATTGTAAAGGCGGTATTGTATTTATTTTTGATAATGTTGTTTATATATTCATGCAAAACTGCTTCGAATATGATTGGAGAGCGTATATATATATCTGAATTAAAGAAAGATTATCCTGATTTATCTGATTATATAGATAAAGCTGCAAATATGGATAAAAAAGAGAGAAGGGGACTTCTTTTAATGGTAGGCATAAAAGATAAAGTTCTTTCAGAAAAAACAATTAAAACTCTTAAAGATAATCATATAATGGGAGTAATACTTTTTGATTATAATATAACAGATGAAAAACAATTAAAAAAATTAACATCAGATTTAAGAAAATATGTTAACCCAAATATGTTAATTTCTATAGATCAGGAAGGCGGAGAAGTTAATCGTATAAAATTTGATAAATTAAAAGATATATCTGCAAAAAATATAGGTGATTCAAATAGCATTGAATATGCATATAATATAGCATACAAAAAATCTAAGTTTTTACTTGATTTAGGTATTAATATGATATTAGGACCTTTATGTGATATACCTAATGATACCAATTCATATATATATAATAGAAGTTTTTCTACTAATATTGACATAGTTTCTAAAATGGTTTCAAATACGGTAAAAGCCCAAAGAGATGCTGGTATAATAAGTGTATTAAAACATTTTCCCGGACATGGAGATACAGCGGTAAATTCACATAAAGATTTTCCAAGTATTGATAAAACTACAAATGAGTTATTATCCAATGAATTTATTCCATTTAAAAGCGGCATAGAAGCAGGAGCTGAAATTATTTTAGCGGCACATATAAAGAATAAATATATAGATGATAAGTATCCTGCTAGTATGTCAAAAAAATATGCTTATATATTAGAGAAAGATTTAGGATTTAATGGTGTAGTTATTACAGATGATTTAGCTATGACAGGAAACATTGATACAGGTATAAATTTCGGTATTAATTTGATAAGCAATGTATATGAAAATGTAGAATATATGTTTAAATATATAGATGCCGATATACTTTCATGTGCGAGATTATTAAAAATAATTGATGAAAACAATATATCCCGCACATATAAATATCATTAATTTTAATTGGCTTGTTTCTTTTTTCTATTGCTGTTAGGATTTCTCTTATATGTTAGAGTTTCATCTAACCCTGATTTAACATATTCATTAATAATGTTTACAACCGTATGGTATGTAACATTATACTGTTTAGCTATATCAGTGTGAGTAAGTCCTGTGTTTTTCTTTTCATCTAATGCCAGAATGATATTTGCTCTAGAAATAAGTCTTTTTGATTTTCCTTCCTTTTTAATAAATTCTTTGATTTTTTCTTTTTCCTCTTCACTTAAGGATATCATGTGTTTAGTTGTTATACTCATTCGAACCTCCTATTAAAAGAATACATATAACTAACGTTAAGAATAAAGAGATTTTGAGAATAAAATTATAAAAATATAGTCAAAGAATAAAATATAAAAATCATTTAGATAAATTAGATTAAAAAACAAAAATAATCTAATATATTTTTATTCCAATATATATTTTATAAACCCTTGTTGTTATTGAAAGATTATCATAATATGAATAAAATATCAATATGAAAAAATAAAATTAGAATTTTGTATAACAAATCTTACATTTATAACATAATTTTAGATAAAAAGAATATAATAAATATTATTTATTGTTATATTCTAAATAATAATATTTGCTTTTCTATATTATAAAAATTATTTTCCACAGTATTTATATATTTTTCTGTATTTGTTTTTATATTATTTAAAAATACATCATCATCTATAAGAGGTATATTTATATTAATATTAAGTACAGAACCCTTAGCACATGCAAATGCTAAAATATAAGCTGAGGCAATATCTGTAATAACATTACTGTTTCCATATTTAATCACTGTTTCAAAAAACGGCATTAATTCATAACAGGACTTCAAAGCATTGAAAGGAATATCTATAGCTTTTTTGGCAGCTTCAGATATTGCAGTTTTTCTTTTTGCTTTTTCTTCTTCTGTATTTTTAGGAAGTTTCATAGCTTCCATAAAAGCATTAAAACTTTCTGCATCTTTATCAACTATCTCCATTAGACAGCATTTAATATTTCTTATATTTTCTATAGCATTATTAAAGTTATCTTGTTCCTGCTGAGATAATTCTAAAAACTTTTTTTTATTAACTGTAAGATATCCAACCATACCTGCTAATGCACAAGCTAAACTTCCTACAGCTCCCATAACACTTCCTCCTCCCGGTGCAGGAAGAGAACTGTCAACATCATTAATATAATCTGATAATTTTTTATCGATTAACTTTGACATATATAATAACTCCGAAAATATTTATATGATTATTGAAACTGATTTTAATATATCATAAAATAAATATCAATAGTAAAATATAATACTAGATTGTTATTTATTATTTTTGTGATATTATATATTAAAAAAATTAAGGATTTTTTATGAAAAATATTATACTTACTTTATTTCTTTCTCTGTTTTTTGTAAGCTGTTTAGATTATACACAATATGTAACTATAGATGAAGATAAGAATGTAACAGTTGTGGCAATAGTTACTATATCTAAATCTTTAATAGAATTAGCGGCCTATTCGGAAGGTTATGAAAATGGTGTTCCTGACTATTATTATGAAGAAATATTAAAAGATATGGAAAATGAAGCTAGAGGATCTTATCCTAGAAATTTTAAATTCAAGCATATAAATAATGACAATGAAATAGGGCTTTATGTAAATGGCATTATAAAAGAAAGAGATGTAACAGAAGATATAAATTCATTGCTGCCTATAAGAAATGGAAATAAATTTTTATTCATGCCTTTTAAAGATTATCAAAATACATCTGAATATAGGGAATATGAATCTATGTATAGTTCTATGAAAATGAAATTAATAGTTTCAAAAGATTATATACCTACAGTAAGTTCATGTTATCTTTCTTCTTATGATGATATAAAAGATGTTAATGTTTATGATTTAAAAGATGCATTTTTAATAGAAATACCTATATTCTCAGGTATAGACAGCCCTGTTTTATATATTGAATTATAATGAGAAATATTATTATTTTATATTGAACAATAAAAATAAATATTCATTATAATTGACAATTATTTATTATCGATTATAATAAAAATATTATGAGATTAGTATTAATATTATTTGTTTTTATCATATCCATATATGTTTTTCCTGCATTTTATATAATTCATCATTCATATCATCATAATCATCATTTAAATGCAGATTGCGAAACTTGTATGGAAATATTTTCTATAGTAAAAACTGTAAGTAAAATAGTAAAATTTCATAATATATATAATTCAGTAATAATATATTTATCTGTTTCATGCATATTTTTCTTAGGAACAAGAAAAAAGATATTTTACTTGAATAATAGTCCTATTAAGTTAAAGGTAAAACTTACAAATTGATTTTATGTCCTTTATTATTTTTAATACATTACTATTATAATTTTTTAATATAAAGGATTTTTTATTATGATAAAGAAAATATTAATTTTAATTTTTATTATATCCGTATTATCTATTTCATGTAATACTAATAAGTCATCAAATGATGCTGATACAAACAAAGAAAACAATAAAATAAAAGTTGTAACTACAATATTTCCAATATATGATTTTACCAGAAATATAGCCGGAGATAATGTGAATTTACAAATGATAATAAAACCAGGTATAGAAATTCATTCATTTAATACTACACCTGCAGATGTTATAGATATACAAAATGCTGATGTATTTATTTATATAGGCGGTGAAAGTGAAGAGTGGGCTGAAAAAGTTGTATCTTCTATGGATACTAATGGGAAAAAAATAATTAGACTTATAGATTATGTAAAAGCATTAGATGAAGAAATTGTAGAAGGTATGGAGCATGATGAAGATCATGATCATGAAGAAGAAGCAAATCATAATGAACATGAAAATGCTGCTGAAGAAAGTCATACACATGAAGGCATTTATGATGAACATATATGGACTTCTCCTAAAAATGCAGAATTAATGGTTAGTGCAATATGCAATGCTTTGTCTGAAATTGATTCTGATAATGCTGACATATATAAATCAAATGCTGATAAATATAATCAGGAATTAACCGTTTTAGATAATGAAATAAGAAATGCAGTAAATTCCTCTAAAAGAAAAAATATAGTATTCGGAGATAGATTTCCATTTAGATATTTGGCAGAAGAATATGGATTGGAATATAGAGCACCTTTTAACGGCTGCAGCAGTCAGGTTGATGCTAGTCCGAAAACTATTGCCTATTTGATAAATTATATCAAGGATAATAATATACCTTATTTGTATTATATAGAATTAAGCAATGAAAAAATAGCAAATACATTGATTGAGCAGACAGGGGCAAAAAAATTGAAACTTCATTCAGGACAAAATGTAAGTAAAGAAGAATTTGATTCAGGTGTTACATATTTATCTATAATGAGGGATAATTTAGAGAGTTTGAAAAAAGGCTTAAATTAATATGAAAGGGTGAAAAATTGATGTTGAATATTAAAGATTTATCAGTATTTTATGACAATAATGAGGTATTATCCAATATCAATTTTTCTTTATGCAAAGGAGATTACCTTTCAATAATAGGCGAAAATGGTTCAGGCAAAACTACTTTAATAAAAACTATACTAGGACTAATTAAGCCTAAAAAAGGTACTATTTCTTTTGATATTATAAAGAAAAATGAAGTAGGATATCTGCCGCAGCAGGGAATAGTACAGAAATCATTTCCGGCAAGTGTATTTGAAGTTGTGATTTCTGGGAGATTAAATAAGAAGAAGTTTCTTCCTTTCTATACTTCTAAAGATAAAAAAATAACTTTGGATAATTTGAAAAAACTTAATATAGAAAATTTAAAAAATAAGTCATATAAAGATTTATCAGGAGGACAGCAGCAGAGGGTAGCATTGGCTAGGGCATTATGTTCTGCTAAAGAATTATTAATACTTGATGAGCCTTCTACAGGGCTTGATCCAATAGCTACTGCTGATTTATATAATTTAATAAAAAAATTGAATGATGAGGTAACTATTATAATGGTTTCTCATGATATATCGAATGCAGTTAAATATTCTAATAAGATACTTCATATAAATAAAAATATTCTTTTCTTTGGAAGTACAGAGGACTATATAAAAACAGATATATATAAAAGAATATCAGGGGAGGATATGAGATGATTGCTTTGATTCAGGAACTTTTTTCATATACCTTCATTGTGAGGGCAGTTATAGTTGGTATATTGGTATCATTATGTGCTGCACTTTTAGGCGTTAATTTGGTTTTAAAAAGATATTCTATGATAGGTATTGGTCTTTCTAATGTAGGATTTGGGGCTTTATCTCTTTCACTTATGTTTGGATTTTCTACGCTTCAGCTTTCAATACCTATAGTTGCTATAGCTTCAATACTGCTTTTAAGGTTAAGCGAAAACAGTAAAATAAAAGGAGATGCTGCTATTGCTTTAATATCAAGCGTATCTTTGGCGGTCGGTATTATTGCCATTACTGTGAAAACAGGTATAAATACAGATGTATGTAATTATATGTTTGGAAGTATACTTGCTATGAGCAAAAGCGATGTTTATATAAGTATTGCTGTAAGTATTGTAGTTATAGTGCTTTATGTTCTTTTTTATAATAAGATATTTTTGGTAACATTCGATGAAAATTTTGCCCGTGCGGTTGGAATAAATGCCGAATTTTATAATATGCTTATATCTATACTCACTTCTTTGATTATAGTATTAGGTATGAGAATGATGGGTGCTATGCTTATATCAAGTTTGATAATATTTCCGGCACTTACTTCTATGCGTGTATTTAATACTTTTAAGAGTGTAGTAATTTCATCGGCTGTATTATCTGTATTTTGCTTTTTTATAGGCATAATAGCTTCTTTTCAGCTTGAATATCCTACAGGGGCATGTATTGTTATGGTGAATTTGGCCATGCTTTTAATATTTTCCATTGTAGGAAGGTTTATAAGATTAGGTGTAAAATAAAAAAGGAGGAATATTTTATGAAAAAAGTATTATTTTTATTTTTTGTATTATTGGCATTTTCTTCTTGTTCAAAAAAAGAATACAATGATGGTTGGTTTAATATAGAAAAAAATTATGTTGATATACCAAAGAAAAAATATGACTATAGCAGTATTCAAAGCAGGTCTTCTGATAATTCAGCAGATAATAATGATCTTAAACAGGATAAAATAGATACATCAAATTTGGATATGAATAATATCATAGAAATAAAAGAGAGAATGTTTATAAATCAATGCAATGATGTTTATTTGAATCCTGAAGATTATAGGGGCAAATTAATAAAATTAGAAGGCATATATGACGGATTTACGGATGAGGATACGGGAGAGAAACTTAATTTTGTATTCAGATATGGTCCGGGCTGCTGCGGATATGATGGTGTTGCGGGTTTTGAATTTGATTATAAAGGCAATATACCTAATCCTCAGGATTGGATAGAGGTTGTAGGAGTTGTAGAAATATTAGAGATAGACAATTATGAGACTGTAAGACTTAATGCTATAAGTTTGAATGTTTTAGACAAGAGAGGAAAAGAATTCGTAGCTAATTAATTTTTGACAATATCGTATTTATATTTTATAAACCATGTTGCGGACAGGATAATAAAGAATATATTATCCTGTCCATTTTTTATTAGTTTATAATTATTTCCAAAAAGCTCCCACTCTTTTTTTTACATTTTCTTTTAAATCATAATAGTAAAGAGCAATATCATAAACATGGTAAACACCTTTTTCAAAAATTCCTCCTCCTCTTACATAAAAGTCATCAGGATTTATAGTGCTGCATTTTACAACACCTCTTGCCTTATCAATTTTGGCATCGGCTATTTTTGAAGGTTTTCCTGCATTTGTAACTATGTTGGATTTAGGGTTTCCATAATTATGTGCTATATTTGCACCTAAACTCTGTTCTTTTGCGGCTAGAGTTTCATCTAATGTCCAAGATATAGGATTTATTGAAATAGCCCCTTCAAGAAGTGTAGGGTTATATCCATTAAAATCAGGAGCTTCTGTATTATAAGAAATTATTACTCCTGTATCATATTCTCCGTTTGCAAATCTCAAATGAGGATTTTCATCTAAGTCTTTCTTTGTAACTGAATATCCGAATATATAGGCTGCTATCATTCTGTTCTTTAAATTTTCATTTGTTTTGAAATAGTCAATTAATATTTGTTTTATCATCATAGCCCCTTGAGAATGCCCTGCTAATATAAACGGTTTTCCATTATTATAATTTTTAATATAATAATCGAATGCTGCTATTGCATCTTCTTTTGGTGAAGAATAAAAATACTTATCCTGTTCTTCTTTACTAATATTATTATTTGTATTCATCAAGTATAAAGCATCAGCCTGTCTGTAAAACGGAGCATACACATTTGCTGTTTCTTCAAATATTCCTGTTTGTTCAAGCATAGAATTGGTAACGGTTTTTCTCATAGGTTCATAGTCTATAGGACATACTATACTGTCATTTGAATTTGCTCTGCTCCATGTTGTAGGATATAGATAAAATACATCTGCTTCATTTGATGTTGAAGGGATATTAAGCCAATTATTTTTGTCTGAATAATCTGTTAGTTTTATTTCTGCTGCGGTATTATTGTTATTTGCTGTGCAGCTTAGAATTATAATACTTGATAAAATAGTAATAAAAATTTTTATCATTTTAATTCCTCTCATTATTTTTTAATAAGAGAAATATTATAATGTATAAAAATTAAAATCAATAATAATTTTTTATTGCTGCTAATATTACTAATAGGAATTATATATTAATCATATTATAACTTTTTAGTGAATTTATTGCTGGCAGTAATTAGTGATAAAATATATTAACTTTTCCAGATGTAAAAGTTGCAAAAGTACATATATAAAAAATTATATAATAATATAAAATTGTAAATAATTAAATTTAAAAAAGTTTTTTTATTCACACACTTTATATTTTACGAATAAAGTTCTTAATTTTTCATTTATTCAGCTTTAATTACTATAAGTTATTTCTTTTCCTATAAAGCTGTCTGTGAATTTGCCATTATCATATACTATATTTCCGCGTACTATAGTAGTTAAAACTTTGCCTCCTCTTTGAAAACCTATATAAGGAGACCAGCCTGCTTTAGTGATTATATCTTTTTCTTCTATTTCTGAATGGTCATTTAAATCTATTATTACTAAATCAGCATCATAATTTTCTTTTAATAAGCCTTTATCTTTCATAGAGAAAATTTCTGCAGCTTTTTCACTCATAATTTTTGTAAGCAGTTTTAAATCTATAGTATTGTCATTAACTTTTTTAAGCATCAATTCAAGCGAATGTTCAACAGAAGGAACGCCGAATGTAAGTTTTTCTAATTTTTCACTTATCAAATGAGGAGCATGATCTGTTCCTATTGTATCTATAGTACCATCTGATATCGCTTTCCATAATGCTTTATTATCTGATTTTTCTCTTAATTCAGGCTTCATTCTAAGGAGCATTTTATTTCTATCATTTTTATTTACATCTTCAGTATTTAAAAATAAATGATGAGGAGTAGCCTCTCCATAAATTATCATTCCTGAATCTTTTGCTTTTTTTAATGATTCAATTTCGCTTTCTAGTGATAAATGGCATAAGTATAACGGAGTATTAGTATTTTTTGCTATTTTTATTGCCTTATCAACCATTTTATCTTCTGCATGAACTGTAACTATTTTTGAAACTTCAAATAACTTTTCTAATATTTTATCATCTTCTACAAGCATATTTCCTGTAGAAGCATTAAAGAAAATTTTTGTTGATGCTGCATCATTAATAATATTTTTTATATCATTGCTGTTATCTGCTTTGCTTCCTCCGAAATGAAATCCGTAATCCACATAAGATTTTCCAATAATCATAGATTTTTTTGCAATGAGATTTTCTCTTGAAATAGTATTTGGTACAGTATTAGGCATATCCAAAAATACTGTAATTCCTCCTCTTGCACATGCTTTGCTTCCGGAATTAAAATCTTCTTTATGAGTGAGTCCGGGATCTCTCATATGTGTATGCGGATCTATTATTCCTGAAATCACATAATTGTAATTAGCATCTATTATATCATCTACTTTATTATCAGATATATATTTTTTAAAGTTATTATCAGAATCTATATTTTTTATTTTTCCATTTTCTATTATTATAGAAACTATTTTTTCATTGTTTGGTATTTTAGCATTTTTGATTATCATAATTTACCTTAATAATTTATTTACCTATTTCTCTATTGCAGTAATAACAGAAATCTCCGTATCCCTTCTTCACAACTCTATTTTTTGTCTCTTCAAAATGTGTAACGCATTTATTATTTGGACAAACTATTTCTTTATTTTCTACAACCTCATAATTCATTTCTTTTCTTTTTACCTTAGATTTTATAACATCTGTAGCCAAAGCCATCATAGCCATTCTTGTAGGCACTCCGTTTCTAGCCTGTATAAAATATTTAGCATATTTGGTATCATCTAAATCTATATTAATTTCATCAACTCTTGGAAGAGGGTGAAGTATTATCATATCCTCTTTACATTTTCCTATAATATCGTCTTTTGATATTCTAAATGCATTTTTTACTTCTTCATATTCATTAATATCATCAAATCTTTCTTTTTGTATTCTAGTCATATATAGGCAGTCTATTTCTTTTAATACTTCTTCATAATTACTAAGTTTTTTATATTTAATTTTGGCATTATCCAATTCTTTTAATACATAATCCGGTATTTGTATAACATCCGGAGATATAAAATAAAACTCTCCATTAAACATCATTAATCCATCTACTAGAGAGTGAACAGTTCTTCCGTATCTTGTATCTCCTACAAAAGCGATTTTTTTATTTTCTATAGTTCCTAATTCTTCTCTTAATGTGTATAAATCCAACAGAGTTTGACTAGGGTGTTCATTGGCACCGTCTCCGGCATTTATAATAGGACAGTTTGTAACTTCTTCAGCAAATTTAGCAGCTCCGTCAATACTATGTCTCATGACTATAATATCTGAATATGCAGAAACCATAATTATGGTGTCTCTTAAAGATTCTCCTTTTTTTACGGAACTTTGTTCTGGGTTATCAAATCCTAATTCTTTGCATCCTAATCTGTAAGCTGCTGATGTGAATGATAATCTTGTCCTAGTAGAAGGCTCAAAGAATATGCTGGTCATTATCATTCCGTCCATAATTTTTCTTCTTTCTCTACTATCAGTGTTATCTAACTCCTTAGCTACATCTAATACTTCAATAACTTCCTCTTTTGATAACTCTTTGATAGATATAAAGTTCCTCATTATTTCTCCCTTAAAAAATAGTTAATAGTTTTGTTGAAATTCGGCATAAAAAAAAGGAATAAAATTGTTAAAGATAACAACTTTATTCCTTTTAAAAAATTTCAAATTCGTAAATTTAAATAAACAAATAAAATAGGTGTGTAAATAAAAAATTATCCTGTGCTTAAGAAACATATTTTTCATTTTTTATCCTGTTCTTTACAAATTGAACGGATTATATCATGTATATAAAAAAAATCAAGTATAAATTTATAATTTATATATTTTTGGTATATTGAAATAAAATGTTTTATAGTTATAATTGAATTTATAAGTTTAATTTTAGGGCTGTATATGTACTTAGAATCTATTAATACTCCTTCTGATATAAAGAAATTGAATATAGAAGAATTAAAATTATTATCTTCAGAGATAAGAGAATTTTTAATAAATAATGTATCAAAAACGGGAGGACATTTAGGCAGTAATTTAGGAGTAGTAGATTTAACTTTGGTACTGCATTATTTATTCGATTCTCCTAAAGATGCTTTTATATTTGATGTAGGGCATCAATCATATACTCATAAGATTATTACAGGAAGAAAAGATAAATTTAATACTTTAAGAACTTACGGCGGTATATCAGGTTTTCCTAAAAGAATAGAATCAGAGCATGATATTGAAGAAACAGGACATTCATCTACTTCATTGTCATTTGCTTACGGTCTTGCTTGTTCAAAAGAAATTTTAGGACTTAGAGGCGATGTTATAGCTATTATTGGAGACGGTGCTATGACAGGCGGAATGGCTTTGGAAGCTATGAATAATATTGCAAATACAAATACAGATATAATAATTGTTTTGAATAATAATGAAATGTCTATAGGTAAAAATATAGGTGCTGTATCTAAATTTTTGAATACTACTTTAAATGATAGTTTAGTTCAGGAAGCATCAGAGAAAGTTAGAGGGCTTGTATCAACATTGCCTTTTGGAGATATTGCCAATGAATTTATAGATAGAGGAAAAGGTGCAATAAGGACTTTTGTTGCTCCGGGAATTGCTTTTAGAGAAATGGGATTTAAATATTTCGGACCTGTTGACGGACATAATTTTGAAGATTTAATCAGTACTTTTCAGAAAGTAAAATCAATAAGAGGTCCTAGATTAGTTCAGGTTAATACTATTAAAGGTAAAGGATATAAAATAGCAGAAGAAAATCCTGCTAAATTTCATGGCATAGCTCCTTTCAATATAGAAACAGGAGAATTGAAAAATAAATCCTCTTCAAAAACTTTTTCTAATCTGGCAGGCGAATGCATAATAAAAGCAGCTGAAGAAAATAAAAATATTGTTGCTATAACTGCGGCTATGGAATCAGGTACAGGTTTGACTGAATATGCCAAACTTTTTAAAGACAGATTCTTTGATGTAGGAATAGCAGAGCAGCATGCTATAACTTTTGCCGTAGGGCTTTCTGAAAATGGTATAATACCTTTTGTATGCTTGTATTCTACATTCCTGCAAAGAGGATATGATCAGGTTATACATGATATTGGGATAATGAATGCTAATGTTAAACTTATGATAGATAGGGCAGGTCTTGTTCCTGAGGACGGAGATACTCATCAGGGTGTATTTGATGTATCTTTTTTAAGAATCATACCTAATATAACAATTATGGCTCCGGTTGGAGAAAAAGATTTTGGGGACATGGTAAAAAAATGTATAGAATATAAAGGTCCTACAGTGATGAGGTATAATAAAGCATCTGTAAGAGAATTGAAAAAAAATATTGTATCTGATAATTTTGAAATAGGAAAGGCACATATTGTAAGAGAGTATAATAAACAAAAAAATCTTATAATCAGTTATGGTCCTACACTTATTGATATAGCTGATGCTGCTGATGAACTTAATTTTGATTGTTCAATATTGAATCTTTCTACTTTAAAGCCTCTTGATGAGGAAACTATTTTAAATATGATTAGAAAGGCTGATAAAGTTTTAATAATAGAAGAAAGTGTGAAAAAAGGCGGAATTGGAAGTGAGGTATTGGAATTAATGTCTGATAATGAAGTATATAAAAGTGTAAAAATTCATGCTTTGCCTGATAAATTTTTTGAAGTTGCTTCAAGAAATGAGCTTTTACAAATTTATAAATTGGATAAAGACGGCATAAAAGAAATTATTAAAAGTTATTTTTAAATTATTATAGTTTGATTCTTTTTATTTCTTTTAAATATTCTATGAATATGTCTGTAATTATAGGATCAAGCATTATCTCTTTTTCCAAGAAATTTTCTGTCATAAAAGAAATAGCTTCTTTTGGAGTTTTATTCATACTCATTGTAAGAGTATCATAAACATCAATTACTTCAAGCATTTTTGCAGGAAGATATGTAAGACTTTGCAATGTTAATATATCTTTATAATCATAAGATACTATGTATTCTATTTTATGATTAGGGTTTCTTCTTAATACTGCTTTATATAATTCTGTAAAAAGTCCGTATCCATGACTATAATATTCATGATGAAGAGATACAGTCAAAGCAACACCCTCATTACCACGCATAAAATATTTAGCAAAACCATAGTCTTTTATGGAATGATTATCTTTTTCTTCGCTTTGTATTGGTATATAATCTTTGGGTTTATCCAAAGAAATATCATGCATTAATACTCCTATAGCAATTTCTGAAATAGTGCTGTTTTCTATTTTTCTTACACCAAATTTTACATTTGAATCTAATGTATTGGGATTGTTTAAATTATATCTTTTATATATCCTTTCTGAGAATTTATAATATGTTTTTTTGAAGTCAATTCTCATTTTATTTGCTGCACCTTTGTTAAGTTTTTCATTAAAAAAGGAGGTTGCTTCAATTATCATAAAAAATATTCTTAGGCAGTGACCTATTATATTATTAGTTTTTAAAGCGTAAAAATTATCGAATATATTATTTGTTTCATATTCTTTTGTATATATTATCATCGCTATTTCTGATATTAGAATCTGAAGTATTTTAGATAAATTATTTATATCATAATCATCATTTCTTAATGTATTATTTTCTTTATCTTTTAAATAATTAATATATTGTATTCTTAATACAAAACTTATTTCTATAAGCATTTTACATATAAGTTCTGCGGTTTCTGCATCTAAAAAGTTTTTACGGTAAGAAACTAATTTTGCTATATACTGTCTCATATAAGCTGCAGTTTCTTTATTGGACATATTTATTATATTTTCTAATATATCCTCTTCTTTTTTAGCTATTTCTTTATCAGATGAAATACAATATTGGAATCTTTTATAAAATTCTGTTGTTTTACTGTTCAATTTTCTAACTCTTTAAATATTTCATTAATAGTATATCGGAATTATTTTTATATATTTAAAAATTATCTTTTTGTTTCATTAGTAATAATGAATGTAGTTCTATTTTCATTGGTATTACCTACATAATCTATAGTTTCTGATGCAGTATTGGTTTCAGTACTTACTTGATTTTTTATATTACTAATATCTATTTTTTCAGAGACAACGGTTTCAACATAAGGCATTGAAGTTATTTCATTTATAGTGTTAGTTAAATCTTGATTTAATTCTATATCTTTTATAGATAGTTTATTGGAATTATCTATATTAGCTTCCATAAATTGATTAACTTTAGTACCATTGATTTCCCCATCTCCATATAAGAACTGTGCTTTTGTGCTTCCATTAGTATATGTAACAGCTGCTATACCAGATACTTTAATATTAGCATTTGAAGTAGAAACTATAATAGAGTCCGGTTTGGCATTAGATGAAGCTGCAATTAAAAAATCTCCTTTATTTAAATGGAGTTTTGTATTTCCTGTTTTATCATAAGATTCATCTATATTTAGTGATGAGTTTCCTTTAACTTTAAATATATTATTGCTTTCTAAATATGAAGTTAAAGAAGAATCATTTTCTGTGGAGATATTATCTTTGCTGAATAATAAATCGCCGTTTTGTGCCGGTTTTACTACAGCTTTTTGAGAAGATATTTTCACTCTTCCTTTGACATCTACAACTTTCATATATTGATTAGTCTTGTAAGCTGACTGCAAAGAGAAAGCCATAGAAAGCATTAGCAGCATAGAAATAATTTTTTTATTCAACATAAATAAAACTCCATAAAAATACATATTATATTATTAATATTATCGGTATTAAAAAAATTATCAATACTGTTTTTTATTACTGTATATGTATTTTTACAGGAGGGCTTTTTATAGTTTCTCCTTCCTCCGTTTTTGCTTCTATATAAAAAGTATAATCTCCTTGTTTTAGATTCCATCTTATATATTCTTTTTTCAAATCATTGATATTTGCTATTATTTCTTTGTTGCAGTATAAATTAGCACTTACAACATTTTTAGGTATGTATGATGATATGAATATATTTTGATATTCTATAGGGAGAGTTGAATCTATTTTATATACGGAATTATCTGTAGGCTCTTTTATTGAAAGCCTTTCTTTTATATTATTTATGCTGCTATCAGTTTTTATTTCTGATGAAGCATAATGAGCATTTATATTGTTTACATTCATTTGAACGCTGTCAGCTGAATTTAAATCAAAGCTATTCTCCTGATTTATACTTTCTAAATTACTGTTCTGATTATTATTTTTCATTCTATTATATGCATATATATTATTAACTTTTGTCCATTCTGAATTAGGACGCTCTATTTGCTGCTCTCTTATCCAGCCGTTATATTCATTAGGAAGATTAATAAAAACTTTTTCTGTAACAGAACCGTCAGAGTTTGTTTTTATATATAAGTTATGAACATCGCATTCTTCTTTTGGTACATTTATATGAGAAAACTCCTCGATTCGGCTTTCTTTGCAGAAATCTCCTCTAAGTTTTCCGCTTATAAGGCATATTTCTCTTTTTACTATAGTGTCTGGTTTATCCCATTTAGTTTCTTTCTGACTTTTATTAAGCATAGTAAATAAATCATAAAGTATAGGCACAGCACCATTTCCGCCTGTTATATTAATCATCTCGCTTCCTGCAAAGTCTCCAAGCCAAATACCAACTATATAATCTTTAGTGTATCCTACAGCCCATGCATCTCTTGATCCTTTTGATGTTCCTGTTTTTATTGCTATAGAAAACGGATATACTATTCCTTTATAGCTTCTAAAAGATCCCATTCTTGCATTTCTGTCAGAGAGTATGCTTGTTATTAAATATGCACTTTCTTCTGATATAACTTTTCTAGTTGTTTTTTTAGGAAGTGTTATAACTTCACCGTTTGCTTTCTTTAATGAAGTTATAGAATAATTATTTATAAATGTGCCAGAGTTTGGGAATATTGTATATGCAGAGGCTAAGTCTATTAAACGAACTTCAGCACTTCCAAGCACTAAAGAATATCCGTAATAGTCTGGATTTTTATCTATAGAACTTAATCCGGATTTTAAAAGTATATTCTGAAAATCTTTTATACTGTATCTTGCAAGCCATTTAACAGCAGGTATATTAAGAGAATTGGCTAATGCATCTCTTATAGTAACGGGACCTCTATATTTATGGTCAAAGTTTTCCGGTATATAATCTCCTCCAGGTGAATTAATATAAGTTTTAATATCGGCTATAACAGAAGCAGGGGATTCTCCCTTATCAAATATATAAGCATACATGAAAGGTTTCAATGTACTTCCAGCCTGTCTTAATGCGGTTGCTCCGTTTACTGCACCATGAGTTTCTGCATCAAAGTAGTCCATAGAGCCTATCATTGAAAGCACTTCTCCTGTTTTTGCATTAAGTATCACGCATGAAATATTTCGTACATTAAAAGTATGAAGCGACTGACTTGAATTGCTTATTACCAAAACAGCTTCCTTTTGCATATTATAGTCTAATGTAGTTCTTAATTCTGTTACACCTGTATATTTTAACTGTTCAAGTGATTCTCTAGCATACATTGTAAAATGAGGAGCTTTAAAAGTATATTTATCTTTATCATTATATATATTTAATTTTTCATTAATACTTTTATTATAATCTTCTTCTGTGATGAAATTATTATTTTTCATCTCTCCTAATACATATATTCTTCTTGATTTTAATCTCTCTTCATATTTATAAGGATTGAACTTTGTACCAGACTTTATTATAGAAGCTAGCATTGCAGATTCATTATTATTTAAATTATTAACTTTTTTATGAAAGTACAAATCACTTGCAGCCCCAACACCATAGCAGTTGTTTCCAAAAAATACTCTATTTAAATATTCAGTGAGTATTTCTTCTTTTGTGAGATTTTTTTCTAGTCTTACGGCATCAAGTGCTTCATAGAATTTATTAATATATGTTCTTTCACGAGGAATTATACTTTTAGCTAGCTGCTGAGTAATTGTACTCCCTCCTGAAACTACTTTTCCGCTTATTAAGTTTGATAAAAATGCCCTTATTATAGCCTTGTAGTCTATACCGTTGTGGTTAAAGAAGTTTTTATCCTCTGCACTTACTACAGCATTAATCAAATTTGTTGATAAGTCTTCATATTTTACCTCTTCAAAAAATCCTCCATGCTTTGGAAATATAGTTGATATTAGTATTGAGTTTCTGTCATATATTTTTAAAGCTCTTTCTTCATTTAGGGATAACTCATCTTTTGAGAATGGCTTGTTTATATATTCCTTACAATGTTTATAAAAATTATAGCCTTTTGGTATAAATATAATTGAAACTATTATTATAGATAATAATAAAGTGTATATTATAGTTAATGCCGTTCTTCTAATGATTTTTTCCATAATAAAAGTATTCTATAATAAAAAAATAATTAGTCAAATTATATTAAATAGGGATTAATTGTGTTTATATATTTTTTCTGCTTTTGTATGTAAAATTAGATGTATATTATTATGTAAACAAAATATATTATAATGTTTTAATACATAATTAAAAGTATAATAAATATGGCTATGTAAAATTAATAAATTATATACAGAATATAGAAAATATTTAATCATAAATTAATTCATTTTATTATAGTACTTAAATGCAATATTTATGGCTATTTTTAGAGTTTATGATAAAATACCTAATTTTTATTTATTAAAAAATATTAAAAAATTATATTATTTTCTTGACTGTTATTTTATTCATTGTATTATAAATACAATACTGTTAGGCAGATATGATTATGAATATAGATAAAATCTTAAATAATTGTCAGGCGGCTATAAAATATGAGTTTAGAAATAAATCTTATTTGTTGGAGGCTATAACTCATAGAACTTATGCTAATGAATCAAAAAAGAAAATGAAATATAATCAGAGATTGGAATTTTTAGGCGACTCTGTACTTTCTCTTGTCATTTCAGATTATCTATTTAAAAAATATAACAGCAGTAAAGAGGGTGTATTATCCAAGGTAAAATCTTCTTTAGTATCTCAAAAGAGTTTGGCTGATATTTCAAAAGAGCTTAAACTTGGCGATTTTCTGCTTTTAGGGCATGGGGAAGAAGCTTCAGGAGGCAGGTATAGAGATAATATGCTTGAAGATTTATTTGAGGCTATAGTCGGAGCGATATATTTGGATTCCGGTATTACAAGTGCATACAAATTTGTTATGCGTGCATATAAAGAAAGACTTGGTAATTTGGATATTGAAAATTTTGACAAAGATTATAAAACTATATTTCAAGAACTTATACAAAAAAAACATAAAACTAGCCCTATATATAAATCTTATGAGTATTATGATGATAATAATCATGAGATGTTCAAAGCTGAAGTTTTTGTAAATGATAAAAATTTTGCTTTGGGTATAGGTAAAAGCAAGAAAGAAGCAGAAACTAATGCTGCAAAAAAAGCATTGGATAAAATAGAGATGGCAAGTATATCTATTAAAAAAATAAGCAGATTAAAAAAAATATGATTATTAGTTATTAGTAAATAAGGAAAACTTTATGAATAAAATTAATATAGCTCCTTCAATACTTACAGCATCTTTCTCAAATCTAGAGAATGCTGTAAAAGAACTTGAAGAAGCTGGAAGCGATTATCTTCATTTGGATATAATGGACGGAGTATTTGTTCCGCAGATAACATTCGGAGCTAAAATAGTTTCTGATATAAAAAAAATAAGCAGTATTCCTCTTGATGTTCATCTTATGATAGTAAATCCTGAAAAGCATATTGATGATTTTGCAAAAGCTGGTGCTGATATTATAAGCGTTCATTTTGAGGGTAATATTCATATACATAGATTAATTTATCAAATCAAAGCACATAATATCAAAGCTGGTATTGTACTTAATCCTCATACTAGAGTAGATGTAGTAGAACCTATTATAGATGATATTGATTATTTGCTTATAATGAGCGTAAATCCTGGATTCGGCGGACAAAAATTTATTGAGTCATCTATAAAAAAAATAGAAGAAGCTAAAAAATTAATAGGAAATAGAGATATAATTCTTGCAGTTGACGGCGGAGTTAATATTAATACTTGTAATAGGGTAGTTGAGGCAGGTGCAAATTTCCTTGTGGCTGGAAGTGCCATAATTGACAGCGACAATAAAAAAGATACTATTAAAAAACTTAGAGGAAATTAATTTTAAAAATATAAAAATGGCAGAAACATAAAAATATAAAGACAATTATCTGAAATATTATTGTTTGAAATATATAGAAGTAAGAAAAAGCATAGCTTATAAAGATAGTTTTCTTGGTATGTTATTATTGTATTTTTATATAATTTTATTAATTTCTACAAAATAAAAAAATATGTTTTTTCAGCACAATAATAATTTTATAATCAATTATTTTATGAAAATCCCTTTTTAATAATATATTAACATAATTATTTTTTATTGAAGCAAGTCTAATATACAAATAAATATAAGATTTAATTTTTTATAAATATTTGAAGTTAATATATTGAAAATATTTTTATTAAATTTTATTATTGCATCTAAAAAAATTATATTGGATATATTTATGTCAAATAATAATAAATCTATTTTACTAGCTTCAGCTGCATATATAATGTGGGGGCTTCTTCCTCTTTATTGGAAATCTGTTCAGAATTTTGATTCTGCTTTTGTTTTAGGAATTAGAGTTATAACTACTTTTGTATTTACTTTGATAATTATTATATATAAAAAAGCAAATTTATACAGAGGAGCTAAGCCTTTAATATCTATAATAATAGCGGGTATTTTTTTAGGGTTAAATTGGTATTTATATATTTATACTGTTAATTCTGGGCATGTTCTTGAAGCGGGGCTTGCTTATTATATAGCACCTATTTTAAGTATATTAATCGGTATTATAGTTTTTAGAGAGAAAAAAACAGCATTAGAATATTCGGCAATTATTTTAATGTTTATTGGTATGATATATCAAACAATCACCCTTGGAAAACCGCCTGTAATGGCTTTTTTTATAGGGCTTACTTTTTCAATATATGGTTTATTCAAAAAGATAACTATATATTCAGGTTGGGAGAGTTTATTTTTAGAAACATTAGCGATACTTATACCGTCAATAATTTTAAGTAAAATATATTTCCCGGCATCTTCTCAGCCTATTCATACTTGGATTGCTTTAATGTTTGCAGGGATTGCTACGGGAATACCTTTGTATTTATATGCTAAGGCAGCAAAGAATCTTCAGGTTTCTACTTTAGGTTTTCTTCAGTTTTTTGTACCTTTATTTGCTACTTTGCTTGCAATTTTTGTTTATAAAGAAGAAGTTAATTTGAATAGGGCTATTACTTTAGCTATAATAATATTGGCAGCGGTTCTTTATGCTGTGTCCATATTTAAAAATTCTGCTAATAAAAATAATTAAATATTATAATTATTTCAAAACTGCTTTATGAAATTATAATTTTATATTTTATTGTTATTGATACGCACGGTAAATAGATTTTTATTTTAATATAGTTAATAATTCAATTTATATTATTAACTAGTTTTTTATTATTCGTGCGGTTTATATTCTAAAACTTTAAATAACACTTGGGTGGGTATGCTTTTTTAGTTAAGGTATATAAGAAAAATAATGCTAAAATATGAAAATAGATCAATAAGACTATAGGGTGGGGAGTTATAATAAAATTAAAAAAATTATTTAGAATTCCCGCCCCAATTTTTCTTAGCAATAATAAGTAATATTTTTAATTAAACAATATGCTGATTATTTTTCTATTCTTTTTCTGAAATATCTTGATAAATCTACAGGTGTTTCTTCAAGCCAAGATGACATAATGCATTCATATTTACCTTTGCTTTTACTTAATTTGTAAATTTGATATTCAACTCTTTCATTACTTCCGCCTACTATCTCTCTTGATTCTACAAGCATTTCATATATTCCGTCTCCGTCAATATCTTCAAAAATATTATCCATTTGAGTGATGACAGAGCTTTTCATAGAATTAATTTCTTTATATAAAACTACATCAGCAATAAATTTTATACTAGCCCCATCTATTCTAAACATATACATATATATGTCTCTGTCCTGTCCGTCATCATTTATGATATAGTATTTTATTATTCCAATTTCATTTTTTTTATCATAAAAATTTTCTAAATCTATAGCAGCATTTTTTCCTAGCCTGTCTGTTTTATATGAAAATTCTTCATTATCTTTATTGTATATAGATATTTTATCTCCCTGAGCAGAAGACATTAAAGCTATAAATTCATTACCTTCTTTAGGAAGAACATCTGCAATAACTATAGAATATACTTTATATCCTTTGCTTTGAAGCTCAGATTTTAATTTTTCAGCCTGACTATATTCAGCATTATTTATGTTATCGCTTTTATAATAAACAATTTCTCCATTGTTTGAAAGATTAAATAAACTCTGCACATCAATAGAATAAAGCGGCATAGTTAATATTAGTAAAGTTATAATTGATAATATTTTTTTCATAATTTCCTATCCATTTATTATTTATAAGTTTTTATATCAACAAATTCTATTTCAGAATTAACTTTTCCGTCAGAACTTTTATATTTAATTGTTTTAGGCAAAGTGTATTCATCTATTTCCTGATACGAAATATTTACATCATATATTCTAGAGTTTTTATTATAATATTCAGCTCTTTCTATTATATAATTTTCTTTGTTTACTGTATAAGTTACACTATAGGCATCATTTTCTCCTTTAGCTCTCAAAGTTATTTTGTATTCATCCTTTTTATCTTCTATATTTTCAAATGTGAATTTTTTGGATATAGAACTATAGGTATTATTATTTCCAACTAAAGTATAAAATCCAATAGTTTCCAAAGCTCCTTCAAATACAGAAAACATGTTTCTATAAAAACTATCCACATTTTCAAGTATTATTGTAGGCTTATATCCTTTTTCAAAAGTAAATCTTAATTTTATATCATCTTTAGTTTTTGCATAACTTTTTGCTGGAATAGTATCTATTTGTCTTTGTACTATTTTTCCGTCTATATATGCTTCAAATTTTCTAGGGTACATTTCTGAATATTTTTCTTTCATCTTTTCGTATATATCCTGAAAATTTGCCTCTTGTGAATATGTGTAGCTATATGCACTGCATATTATAATCATTATTAATATTATTTTTTTCATACTTTTATCATTTTCGTAATATTTTTAATTAGCAATAATAAAAAATAATTTGATTTTTTTATAAAAATTGAAATTTTCCTATTATTATTACTAAGTTAATCTTATTATATTAAAGCTATTCATACATTAAAATCTTGACTTTAATCTTAAAGTTTGTTATACTCTTAATATAAAAAATATAATTTATGGTAAGTATTTATGAGCGAAGAACAAAATGAACAATTGTCAGAAACAGGTATATATTGTGCCAATTGCAGATATTGTGTTTTATTCAGAAAAGTAAGCGGTATAGATGGTAATCAATATTTGCTAAGAGTAAAATGTGCACAGGAACAATGGCGTAAAAAACTTGGCGAAGAAAAAATGTACAAGTATTTTACAGTAGCTAGGAGAACTGTGGAAAAATGCGATGACTATAAGGAAATGGGTGATTTAAGAAGTTTCCTTAAGACTTTGCGTAAGAGTTTACCTGTACGTGATGAAGTATATACTATAAAGAAATAATGGATTTTTAGTGAAAAAAGATTTTATTTTTTTAGCGGCGGTTGTTTTTTTATTGATTTCATGTGCTTCAGCTGTTAAAATTTCTGTAGAGGAAGAACAATATCCTAAAATAATAGCTGAAAAAGGATATACTGAATTCGGTAATAAAAATTATAAAACTGCTATAGCCTATTATCAGTACATAATAGATAATTTTGATAGAGAAAATTATGCTAAAGATGTTGCTTGGGCTTATTATGAAATAGGTTTTTGCTATTATTATCAAAAAAAGTATGAAGAAGCTTTAGAATATTTTGATATAGTCTTGAATAATTTTACGGTTTTACCTCCTAAAATTTTAGCTCAAAAGGTTATTCAGGATATTTATGAAGAAAAACCTAAATTAAGACCTCAGGAAATTATTGAAGAGGAAGTAGAAATTATTGAAGAAAATATAGACTCATGAAAAAAGAAATTAGTATTACTAAGAGTATTATATTAAGTTTTCTCTTACTTAGTATTTTAAGTATATTTATTATACTTTTTGTATATATATTGTACAGCAGGGGAGAGGGGGAAGATTATGCTCTTTCTACTTATGTTCTCTCTAGTTTGATATTTTTTAAAAGCTATATACCGTATGTAATAGCATTATCAGTCTATTTATCATTTTTTAAAGCTAAATATTTATATCAGGAAAGTATATCAAAGGTTATAGCTTATCCTATAGGATTGATTGTTTTACTTGTTTGTTTTTATGCTGTATATGATTATTCTTTTACAAATATGTTTATTTCCAAGCTGAAAGAATACAACAGTATTAGAGATGCAAAAATATATTATGAATATGAATTAAAATTAAAAAATGAAGCCTATGAATCAGCAAAAGAACAATTGATGGCAGGAAATTTGGATGCTGCATCTAGTTTGGCAGAAGAAGCTTTGTTTTATGATAATAATGACGGAAATACTCTTTTGCTCATTAAGTCTATACAAAAAGAAAAAATGACTAAAGAGGCTGAACTTTATAAAGAAAAATTTAATAACATAACTAATTTAATGAGTTTAGGTACTAGAGAGTTCAGTTTATCTAATTATAATTCAGCAAGTAAATATTTTAGTCAGGTATTAGAATTGGATAATAATAATCCTATGGCATTATACTATATGAATAGAATTAATATAGCGATGAATAGAAAACCTCTGTACTATGGTAATCTTACTCCTCAGGAAGCATCTATATACGCTAAATTGTCAGAAACTATTGATATGTATGAAAGCGGATATTTATGGATAGCTTATGAAAATATTTCTAAGCTTTATTTGAATTATCCTAATATAGCGGAAATAAATAATTATTATTCTATTATAAGAGATGCTATAACTAGATATAATTTCTTTATTAAAGAAGCCCAGGAGATTAGAGAGGCATATATTGATAATACGGATTTATTGAAAAATTCTTCTTCTTTCAGTCATAATGGTATAAATTTAATGCTAAGTAAAAATGTTTTACTCTCTTCAGCATCTAGTGCAATGTTTAAAAATAGTTTATATATGTTTGATATTTCACTTATGGAATTAGATGATGAATTGAAAATTGTAAGATGCGATAATTTTCTATACGGAAAAATAGCTGATTCTTTTAATTCTACAAATAATACTAAAAATATAATATTAAAGGCATATTTTGATACTAACAAGAATGAATATATATACAATGATGCTGTCAGCAAAGTTATTCCTATTAATATATCATATAGTACATTAGATATTATTAAGAATTATACTTCTATAAATTTAAAATATGTTAATTTATTGGAGCTTTTTACTTTAAGAAAAGAAATTCAAAAAATTGGATATTCAGATAAGGATATTAATTTTGAACTTTTAGTTAAGAATATAGAACCTATAGCTTATTTATTATTATTTATGATAATAGCATATTATTCATTCAGATTCAGACTTGCCGCATCTACTGATAAATTCCATTTCTACAATAGGATTACAGGTGTTTTAGGTACATTATTATTTGTTACGGTTTATAAAGTTTTAATAAATTATCTTGCAATGTTAATGTTAATGGCATCTCATATAACAATTAGTGTTATTATTGCTGTTTTTGTATTTGCATTCCTTATCCTATATGTTATATTCCAAATGGCCAGAATTCCTAGAGATGTTAGATAATTTATATTCAAAAAGAGAAGTTACAGAATATTTGAAATGCAAGTCTATATTTCCTAATAAAAATAGAGGTCAGAATTTCCTATGCGATAAAAATATAGCATATAATATCGCAAATACAATACCAAGTAATTTATCAAGATCTAAATATGCATTAGAAATAGGCGGAGGGCTTGGATCTTTAACCAATATGCTTTATTCTATATATAAAGATAATCTTACTATAGTAGAATATGATAATGCTTTATACAATCATTTAATAGAGAAGTTTAATGATATTAAGATAATACATAAAGATATATTAACATTTAATATACCATATTCAGAAAATAAATATGATATATATGGAAACATACCATACAATATAGCAAGTCCTATAATAGAATGGCTTTTATATGAATCTTATGATAAATGGAACTATGCTGTATTTATGGTTCAAAGTGATTTTGCACAGAGACTTATAGCAAAAGAAAATACTGAGAATTATTCTTCTTTAACTTTATTTGCGAATTTTATGTCTGATATTAAATTGGAATTTAATGTTTCAAAAGATGTGTTTTATCCTATTCCAAAGGTTACTTCATCAGTTATAAGCATTATACCAAAAAAAGCTGATATTAATATAATTGAAGTATTTAAATCTGTTTCAAAAACTCTATTTCATAATAGAAGAAAAACTATACGAAATAATTTTATTAATTCTCCATATTTGAATATAAATAAAGCATATATTGATGAAATATTTAATAATGCAAATATTGACGGCAATATAAGAGGCGAAACTTTAGATATAAATAAAGTTATAGAACTTTCTAATATAGTAAAGGAATATATTTAATTATTGGTATTAGAAGAATCTAAAATTCTAACAGATTTAATAATATTTTCTATTTCTTTATCATCTTTTTTACTGTTGGCATTATACATACATATTATTTGAAGCAATCCATTTTCATGAACCATTGAAAAAGATTTATGATAAGTTTTATTAGGACCATAGTAAAAACTAAGTAAAATTTTATAAGAATTGCTTGAGCCTTCTACAAGTCCTTCATTAACTATTTCAAATTCTTTAATAAATTGATTGTTTCTTAATCCATTTACTATATCATTTCTCGCTTTTTCTAAAGTTATAGTTCCATTATATATAGGCTTATATTTTGTATATACAACAGTATATATAGCCGTATTTCTTTCTACTCCATAAGATTCATTGAATTCCACTGTATTATCAATAGCAACTGTCCCATCTAAAAATCCTACTTTAAAATCTTCCGGAACATCTACTGCTATATCTGTTAGAGTTATAGTTTTAGTTCTTTGACCGCATGAAGAAAATAATAATAAAAAAGAAATTATTATCAGGGTATTAATTAATTTTTTAAATAACTTATCCATATTAATATTATATATCATATTATATATTTTTAAAGTATAAATTATAATATATTGATTTTTTTTATAAAAATGAAAAATTATTTTTAATTATTGAATTATTTTTTTATATTTAAATATATATTTGATTTTAATTTTGAATGAAAATAAAAATTGAAAGGATACTTTATAATGAGAAAAACAAAAATAATAGCAACTTTAGGACCAAGATGGTCTAATGAGGATATGATAAGAAAGATTATAGAAAATGGGGCAGATGTATGCAGGTTAAATTTTTCTTTTGGAACTTATGATGAGCATTTAGAGAGAATAAATATAATAAGAAAAGTATCGAATGAGTTAAAAAAACCTGTTGCAATATTGGCAGATTTGCAAGGACCTAAAATAAGAATAGGTAAATTGAAAGAGCCTATTACCGTAAAAGAAGGCGATATAGTAAAACTTAGCGGATATAAAGAAACTAATGATGAGAGCATTATACCTACAACACATTCCAATATAGCCCATGATGTAAAATCAGGCTCTATGCTATTAATATCTGACGGTACTATACAGCTTATAGTAGAATCAAGCGATGAGGCTTCAAAACTTGTTGTATGTAAGGTTATAACAGGAGGTACTATATTAAGCAGTAAGGGTATTAATCTTCCGGGGGCACATGTTACAACAGAAGTTCTTACTGAAAAAGATGTTAATGATGCTTTATTTGCTGCTAAGAATGGAGTTAATTATTTAGGAATGAGTTTTGTAAGAAAGGCTGAAGATGTTATTAGGCTTAGAAAGATATTAGATGATAATAATCTTAAAGATGTGGGTATTGTTTCAAAAATAGAAAATACTGAATCTCTTGAGAATTTAGAAGATATAATAAAGCATTCTGACGGCGTAATGGTGGCTAGAGGAGATTTAGGAGTAGAAATACCATTTGGAGAAGTACCTGTTTGGCAGAAGAAGATATTAAGAATGGCAAATGATATAGGAAAAATCACTATTATAGCAACCCAAATGCTTGAAAGTATGACAAAGAGTCCTGTGCCTTCAAGAGCTGAGGCTAGTGATGTTGCTAATGCTGTTTTAGACGGTACTGATGTTGTTATGATGTCTGCCGAAACTGCTTCTGGGGATTATCCTATAGAATCTGTTAAAGCTATGGTTTCTATAGTAGAGGCGGCAGAAAAATCCGTTATAAGAGATTTGCATGAAAATATGTCTTATTTAGACAGGGGAGTTAATGATGCATTGACTGACAGTGCTTCTTATTTATCATATTGTTTAGATAATAAAGTCATAATTGCTCTTTCAAGATCTGGACATACTGTTAAAAATTTATCTAAAAAAAGACCTAAAACACCTATAGTTTTTATGTCTGCTGATACTGATTTATGTAACAGGCTTTCTATATGTCATAATGTTTATACTATACTCATGCCTGAAGATTTGAATTTCAGTGCCGGTATAAGTCATGGCGGACAGATTGATATACTTGAAGATACATTAATCAAACATAATTTAGCTAATCATGGAGATATTGCTATACTTGTCAGCGGAAGCAAATGGCAGGGAAGATGGCAGGAAAACAGTGTTCGTGTAGTTGTAATACATTAATTTATATATTATATGGTTTTTAAGGATTACTATTAATTATAGTAATCCTTTTTTAATATTTTATATGTTTAATAATTATATTATATGCCAAAAAATTAGATAAAAAATTAATATTTTATAAATTACTACTTGAAGTAATTTTGAAATTTTGTATAATATTATGATTAATAAACTTTATGGAGTGGTTTTTATATGGATAATGAAAAAAGAGAGAGGTTATCTAACCGAATTGGTTTTATTATTGTATCGGCCGGATGTGCCATAGGGCTTGGCAATATATGGCGATTTCCTTATATAACAGGAAAATACGGAGGAGCTCTTTTTGTCATTATATACTTAATATGTTTAGCTATTGTAGGGCTTCCAATACTTATAATGGAATTTAGTATTGGAAGGGCAGGACAAAAAGATATTGCAGGTTCATATAAGGTAATAGAGAAAAAAGGTTCTAAATGGCATTTAATAGGCTATGTGCAAATGTTAGGCTGTTTAATACTTATGATGTTTTATACTAGTGTTACAGGCTGGACTATCACTTATGCCTATTATATGGCTTCAGGAGTTACTTTGGGACTCACACCTGATGGTATAGCTGAGTTTTTTGGAAAGATGCTTTCCAATCCTGCGATAATGGTTTTCAGTTTATTCATTTCAGTATTCTTAGGAATATTGATATGCTTTAAAGGACTGCAAAAGGGTGTTGAAAGAGCATCTAAAATTATGATGTCATCATTATTTGTTATAGTAATAGTATTAATAATTAGATCTGTTACTTTAGAAGGTGCTGTAGAGGGTATAAAATTCTATTTGCTTCCTGATTTATCCAAAATGGTTGATGGGGGAGTAGAGAAGTTTTTTGAGGTTATATATGCAGCTTTAGGGCAGGCATTTTTTACATTGGGAATTGGTGTCGGAAGTATGACCATATTCGGAAGCTACATAGGAAAGGAAAGATCTTTAACTAATGAATCTATAATAATAGTAATATTAGATACTTTAATAGCATTTCTTGCTGGTCTTGTAATATTTCCGGCTTGTTTTGCCTTTGGGGTTAATCCCGGAGATGGTGCTGGTTTAGCTTTTGTAACATTACCTAATATATTTAATTCAATGCCTATGCCTAGATTATGGGGGACATTGTTCTTTTTATTTTTAGCTATGGCGGCATTAACTACCGTTGTTACTGTATTTGAAAATTTAATAGCTTTTACTATGTCTGAATTTAATATGCATAGAAATAAGGCTTCTATATTAGTTGGAATAGTAGTATTTATATGTTCGCTTCCTACTGCTTTGGGTTTTAATGTGTTGTCATTCATACAGCCTATGGGACAAAATACTAGCTTTTTAGATTTATTTGATTTTATAGTAAGCTATAATTTGGTTGAGCTTGGAGGGATATATATAATAATATTCTGCGTGTCAAAATATGGCTGGGGATGGGACAATTTCATTAATGAAGTAGATTCTGGTTTGGGAATAAAATTTCCTAAATTTTCAAGAATTTATGTAACTTATTTTCTGCCTTTGATATTATTTGCTATGTTTATTATTAATTATATATATAAATTTTTTATTTAGAATATTGAATTAAATATTATAGCCAAGTATAGTTTTATGTGCTTGGCTTTATTTATTATTTTTTATAGGTTTTTATAATAGGTTTTATTCATTTGTATAGTCAAATAGTAAATATTGTCTTTAATATCTTTTTATGCTATACTTATGATTATCAAATATTTTCTATAGATAATTTAATAATAAAAATTAATTAAATTTCTAATTACAAAATATATTTATTTAATATCAGATTCAGTTACTAGAATATTGATTGAATTTTTAAATAATATAAACATATTTTTAATAATTTAATAATAAAAATATTTATAATATCTGTATAGGTCAGTTGATATGTTAATGGAATTTTGGAAAATTGATAAAAATATAAATTGAGTATTTTATTTTTATCATAAAGATTTTTGAAATAAGTGTTCTATAATATAAAATAAATGACTGCTTAAAATTATATTAGGAGTGATTAAGATGTTAGAAAAAGAAGTTTATGAAAGAATAAAAAAAAGATTTGAATCTCAGGATTTTTTATCTTTTGTAGGAATGAAGCTTGAACATTTAGAAAAGGGAAAAGCTGTAATATCATGTGAGAATAAAAAAGAGTTTTCACAATATTTGGGATATATGCATGGAGGTATGGTTTCGGCTATTGCAGATACTGCAGGAGGTCATGCTGCTGCCACTATGCTTAAGGATTGCTATAAAACAGTAACTTCTGAATTAAAAATACATTTTTTAAAGCCTGTTGTTTCTAAAAAAGTAATAGCCACAGGTGAGGTTATAAGTGCCGGTAAAAGATTAATTATAGTAGAATCTACTATAAGAGATGAAGAAGATAATATGCTTGCCAAAATGATAGCCACTATGTTTGTGATAGAGCCTTCTTAAAAATTATAAATTGATGTCATTTTTATTTTTAACTGCTTAAAGCGTATAAATTAGAATATATTAGCATAAAGTATTATAAAGTATCATAATGTAAGCATTGTAAAAGAATTTGTGTTACAGTTATATTTATATAGTACAAAGCAAAAATTACACTGATATAAAAATACTATAAGTATAATTAAAAAATTATATATTTGGAAATTATTATGCATATAAATGATATATTGAATGATTATATAAAAACAATTACTGAAAATAATAATAATATTGATTCCATAGTTTTATCAGGGTCAAGGAGTAGTTTGATAAATGATGATATGTCAGATTATGATATTTATGTTTATTCCAAAGGCTTATTAAAGAATAAAGATGATGTAGAATCGAGGATAAAATTTGCAGAGAAATATGCTTCTTATTATGAAATAGGAAATGATTATTTTGAGTATGGCGATGAGATGATATTAAAAGACAGCGGTATATGTTTGGATTTTATGTATAGGGATTTATCTTGGGCTGAAGGAGAGATGGAATATGTATGGAGAGGCTGCAATTCAAAAATAGGATATACTACTGCTTTTTTATACAATATCAAACATTCTAATATACTTTATGATAAAGGCGGAAAATTTAAGAAGTTTCAAGATGAATTAAATGGAGAATATCCTAATAAATTAAAAAACAACATAATAGAAAAAAATTTTAATGTTATGTACGGAAAGAAAATAGCATCTTTTTATGAGCAATTAGAAAAAGCAGTAAAAAGAAATGATATTGTTAGTATTAATCATAGGATTACGGCTATATTATCATCATATTTTGATATTTTATTTGCATTAAATGAAGAACTTCATGTGGGAGAAAAGAAGCTTTTAGATTATGTATTCAAGCTATGCAGTAAAATTCCAAATAATTTTGATAAAGATATAAAAAATATTTTATTGTGTGATAAAGAAAATGATAAAAATATTTTGAAAAAAGTTAAAATTCTTATTGAAAATATTGAAAAAATTTTTTAAATTATTAAACATAAAATTCATTAATATAATATATCATTTTTTTTATTGTATTGAAAATAATTTTATGGTATAATATTACGGTATTTAATTTTGTGTTATAGGAAAAATCAATGGAGAATCTAGAGGAGCTTCATAGCTTTTTAAAAAACAGCATAGAAAATGCTAATACTCAGGCTGAAATAGATGATATAAGAATTCATTATTTAGGGCGAAAAGGAAAAATAACAGAGCTTTTGAAAAGTCTATCTTCTATAGATAATATTGAGGAGAAGAAAGAGTTCGGAAAAAAGATTAATGAGATAAAGAGTTATTGTGAGAATTCTTTATTGGAAAAGAAAAATTTAATATCCGAGCGGGAATTTTTATCTTCTTTAGAGAAGAATAAAATAGATATAACTATGCCCGGAAGAAGACCAAAATCTGCCGGAATTAATCTTCTTACCAGAGTAGAAGAGGAAATAGTTTCAATTTTAACAGAAATAGGTTTTAGAGTTGTGGAAGGTAACGAGATAGAAGATGATTTTCATAATTTTGAGGCATTAAATATACCATATTATCATCCTTCAAGAGATAGTCATGACTCTTTCTTTATATCTAAAGATCATGTACTTAGAACTCATACATCAGGCATGCAGATAAGAACCATGATGGAAACGCCTCCTCCTATAGCAGTTGTTTCACCGGGTAAATGTGCAAGAAGAGATGCTATAGATTCAAAACATTCTCCTGTATTTCATCAAGTTGAAGGGATTATGGTTGATAATGGAATAAGTTTTAATGATTTGAAAGGTATATTAGAATTATTCTGTAAAAAAATGTTTGGGGATAAGACACAGATAAGATTAAGACCAGATTATTTCCCATTTGTAGAGCCGGGTGCAGATTTGAGTGCTACTTGTGTAATATGCGGAGGAAGCGGATGTAAAACATGCGGCGGAGAGGGCTGGCTTGAACTTATGGGAGCAGGTATGATTCATCCTAATGTATTTAAACATGTTGGATATGATATAAATAAATATACAGGTTTTGCATTTGGAATGGGTATAGAAAGAGTAGCTATGATTAAATATGGAATAACTGATATAAGAATGTTTTATGAAAACGATATAGATTTCTTAAAGCAATGGTGAAAATATTTAATTAAATAAGTATAGAGGCTGAAATATATAGCAATAATAAAAATATTTTTAAGTGAATTAAGTTGAGGATATAATAATGAGAGTTCCATTAAGTTGGCTAAAAGAATTTGTTAATTTAGACGGATTTAGTGTAGAGGAAATTGCTGAAAAAATAACTTTAGCAGGAAGTGAAATTTCATCTATAGAAACTACAGGAGGCGATATACCGAGTGTTATTATAGGTAAAATAACATCTGTACATAAACATCCTGATGCTGATAAATTAAGTGTATGTAAAGTTGATGTTGGCGATGGAGATACACTCTCAATAGTATGCGGTGCCCCTAATGTAAAAGAGGGTATATATGTTCCTGTGGCTATGATAGGTGCTAAACTTCCAAACGGATTAACCATAAAAAAGGCTTCTATAAGAGGTTTTGAAAGTAATGGTATGCTATGTTCCAGAACAGAATTGGGTTATGAAGAAGTAGAAGGCGTATATGGTATATGGATATTAGATGAAGATATAGAAAAAGTTAATGCTGATAAAGACAGCATATTAGGAAATTCTCTTTCTACAATAGTAGGAAGTACAGATCATATATTTAATGTTGAAATCACAGCAAATAGAGGAGATTTGGTAAGTATTATAGGTTTTGCCAGAGAATGTTCTTTAGTTTTAGAAAGAAGAGTAAGCATTCCTTCTGTTAATACTTATGATGCTGCAGGTGGTAATATAGACATAACAATAGAAAGCACTGACAGCTGCTATAAATATGTAGGCAGACTTATAAAAGACATAACTGTAGGACCTTCTCCTGATTGGATGCAGAAAAGATTAAAAATGTGCGGTATAAATCCTGTTAATAATATAGTTGATGTTACAAACTATGTTATGCTTGAATACGGACAGCCTTTGCATGCTTATGATTTTGACAAAATAAAAGATGGTAAAATCATAGTTAGAAATGCCAGAAACGGAGAAAAAATTACTTTGCTTGACGGCAGGGAAATAGACCTTACAGACGAAGTTTTGGTAGTGGCTGACAGCGAAAAACCTATTGGCGTTGCCGGAGTTATGGGCGGTGATTCCACTAAAATCGAAAATGATACTAAAAATATTTTAATAGAAAGTGCATATTTTGATCATATAGCGGTGAAAAAATCTACAATAGCAACTAAGACAAAAACAGATGCTTCATACAGATTTGAAAGAGATATAGATCATACTCTTACACTTGCCGCTTTGAATAGAGTTGTTGATTTAATAGTTACTTTGGATAATTCATGCAAAATAGCTTCAAGATCTAAAGAGGTAAATGTTAAGCAGTTTGATGCTAATATAATAGTATTTGACTGCGGACTTGTAAAAAGATATTTAGGTCTTAATATGAATAAGATGGAAATATCTTCTATTTTCAAAAGATACGGATTCAAAGCCGTAGCTTTAGGGGAAAATAATCTTAAAGTAGAGATACCTTATTACAGACATGATTTATCTATAGCTGAAGATTTAATAGAGGAAATAGCAAGGGTATATGGCTACAATAATATATCTTCAAATGTTCCGCATATAAAATGTAATCCTATAAACACTGATTATGCTGAAGTGAGCTTTGTTAAGCATAGAATGGCTTCTTATGGGCTTTATGAAACTAAGCAGTATTCTATGGGGGATAGTAATGTATTTAAGGCTATGGGAATAGAAGAAGAAAAATTGATAAAAGTAGTAAATCCATTAACTAATGAAATGGATGTTTTAAGACCTGTAACTTTGGCTTCACTTCTTAATAGTGTAGCTTATAATCAGAATCACAGGCATAAAAACGGTGCTTTATTTGAAGTAGGAAACATATTCTATAAAGAAAATGAAAACTTTATAGAAGAAAAGCATTTATCTGCTGTTATGTTCGGACTTTATCAGGAAAAACTATGGAATAAAGAAGCAAGAGCTTATGATTTCTTTGATATGAGCGGAGTGATAGAAGAGCTTTTAATGAGAGATTTAAAATGTACTGATTATAATTTAATACCTAAAGAGAATAAATGGTTTATACCTACTATGTCTGGTGAGATTGTTATATTCGGGGAGAAAATAGGTATTATTGGAAGACTTCATCCTAAACTTCTTAAACTTTTCGATATAAACGGAGAAGTATATTTCTTGGATATTGATATAAGAAAAACTTTGAAGTTGGTTAAAGAGAGAGTTAAAAAACAGAAATTAAAAGATATAGGAAAATATCCGGCAGTATTCAGAGATTTAGCTTTAGTTTGCGGCAATAATATAGAGTTCAGCAAGGTTATTAAATCTATAACTAAGTTTAATAATATCATACAGAATGTGAGTGTAGTTGATAGATATGTTGGGGAACAAGTAGAAGAAGGAAAACAGTCCATAGCAATATCTATAACTTATTATGATCCTAATAAAACTTTAAGGGAAGAAGATATTAACAGTGTGGAAAAATCTTTGCTTGAAATGCTAAAAACAAGATTTGATATTAATTTAAGGGCATAATTTGTGAAGATTAAAGAGGGTTTATAATGGAATACGATATAATAACTTGGGAAAATATAGATGAAGCTATAGAAGTATTAGCGAAACAAATAGAAGATTCAAAAATTCATTATGAGGTTATTTACGGATTAGCAAGAGGCGGATTAGTACCTGCAGTTATGCTTTCGCATAGACTTAAAGTTCCTATGGTTTTAAATATGGAAGAAGTTTGGAGATTAAAAGTAAAAAATAAATCTGCTTTAATTATTGATGATATATCAGATACAGGAGAAACTTTAAAATATTTTGATGATCAGAAATTTGATATTGCTACTTTATTTGTAAGAGAGCATACGAGTAAAATAAAGCCTAGATACAGTTATAAAAATATTAATCATGATAATTGGCTTTTATTTCCTTGGGAGACTAAAGCATCTAGTAAATAATTATATATAGATATTTCACTTTTACAAACATTTTCTTATTTTTATAGGAGTATGTTTGTTTTTTTATATTTAAATACAATTAAATATATATTAGCGATTTTTTATTTATGATACATAAAAAATTATTTAATAAAAATATATATCTATCACATACTCACAAGTTTTTTATTTCTTTATTTATATTCATAAAAAATTATTCGTTTAAATGGTTTGCTAAATAAATTTAGTAAACGCTCATAATTTTTTTATTTCTTCTATACTTAAACCTGTATTTTCACTTATGATTTTTATATCTATACCGGATTTTTTGAAATTTCTAGCTATTGATATTGCTTTATTTTTTTCACCTTGTTCTATACCTTGTTCTATACCTTGTTCTATACCTTGTTCTATACCTTGTTCTATACCTTCAGTTATTCCTTCTTCTTTGGCTTTTTTTAAATCTAATTCTATACTCCTATCAAAGAAATATGCATCTATTTCACGCTTTTTATATTTATCCATTACAGGAGTATTATTGACGAAAGTATGGCATTTCTTTTCTACTTCTTCAAAGATAGTATTTTCTTTTATTAAATTTGACATATCTTCTCCTTTAAAAAATTTTACCCAAGAAATGAATTCTTTATGTATATTATCAAGATTTTCTATTTTTTTATTAATATCTTTAAAATTGAATTTAGGAAGCTCAATAAAGTGCAGCTGACAATGATCTGTAAGAATCTTATTATTATTTAATTCTTTCAATACATAACAATTATGAACTTTATCCTCATCTGTTAGTATGAAGTTTGTTATATTGATACTTACAGTTGGTTTCAATTCATCATAAAAAGAACCTCTGTTTAAACTGCTGCTGTAATTATAAGCCCAATAATATAAAGCTCTTTTTATAAAATCCTCATTACCTTTGGATTGAATTTCTATTAATACGGTTATTCCTGTTTCTGTAGTAGCCTTAATATCGACTATAGATTCTTTTTCATTGTAATTTTCTGCTATATTGAACGGATTTAATATTTCTATTTTTTCAAAAGTTTCAAAGTCTAAATCTTTAAATACGGCATTAATGAAATTCAAAGCTATGTTTTCATTTCCTTCATATGAAAATAAATAGCGTATAAAATAATCATTAATCCTATTTAAATTATTTATTGTAACTGTTTCATTTAGTATTTGTTTTAATTTTTCCAAATCTTTCATAGTTTTATTATACTTAATTAATTATAAATGTAAAGCTAGTATAATTTTATTTATTAATTTTTAATTTTGATATGTGATAATAAAATATTAATTATAATTCTATCTATTTATATTAATACTATTAAAATATGAGGCTTATTACTTGTAATTTTTATATGAAATTTTTATTTATATTGATTAACTATATATTAATGATTATAATATTAAAAAATATACAAAGTAATATATAGTATACTTTTTTGACAAACTTTATTATTTTATGTATAATTAATAAAAAGTTGAAAATTATGAATCAGGAAGTTAAAAGTTATATACATGAAAAATTAAAAATTATTCCGGATAAGTCCGGAGTATATTTTATGAAGGATTCCAAATCCGAAATAATTTATATAGGTAAGGCAAAATCTCTAAAGAAAAGAGTTTCATCATATTTTAACAATTCAAATAAAGATGCAAAAACAACAGCATTAGTAGAGCATATAAGAGATATTGATTATATACTTACAGAAAATGAAGTTGAGGCTTTGATATTAGAAGCTGAGATGATAAGAAAGCATAAGCCGCATTATAATATACTTCTTAAAGATCAGAAATCATTTCCTTTTATAGCAATAACAAATGAGCATTTTCCGAGAGTGATAAAGGCTAGAAATGTAATAGATAAAGATAATGCAAGAAAATACAAAAAATATTACGGACCTTATGTTGCTGCTGAAAGGGCGGATAATATAGTAAAGTTTATAATTGATAATTTCAAATTAAGAAGATGCAAATATGATTTTCCGCTTAAAAGACCTATAAGACCATGCCTTTATCATCATATAGGAAAATGTACTGCTCCTTGTGCCGATTTAATTAGTGAAGAAGATTATGATAAAACCATAGAGGATGCTATAATGGTGCTTGATGGCAATGTTGATGAATTAGTGGCAAGATTAAAGCAGGAGATGTTTGTTCATGCTGAGAAGTTAGAGTTTGAGGCGGCTAAAGATTTGAGAGATAAAATTGATTTGCTTAAATATATAACAGTAGAGCAGAGTATTTATATTCCTGAAAGCGATGATATTGATATAATAGGAGCTTATGGAGAGAATGGAAATTATATAATAGTTATATTATCAGTTAAAGGAGGTAAACTTGCTGACAGAAAAACTTTCAGTATGCACTCTCCGAATGATGATGAATATTATTCAGAAAAAGGCGTATCGAAATATTCTGAAATACTTTCTGCTTTTTTTACTCAGTATTATACTCATGCCAATTTGATACCTGCTTCTATATCTACGGATTTTCCTATTAATGATGCTGATATAATAAAAGATTATTTAAAGCAGGTTTCAGGCAGAGATGTTGATATAAAACTCGATAAAAGCAAAAAAGGTTTAATGAGCATAGCAAATGAGAATGCCAAACATTTATTTAAAGAAAAGGCATTGATAAGAGAAATACCTTTAGGAATAACAAGGCTTCAGGAGATATTCAAATTGAAAAAAGCACCTTCTGTAATAGAGTCTTTCGATATAGCACATATTCAGGGAAGCTATACTATGGCTGGTATGGTAAGATTTGTTAATGGGGTTTCTGACAATAAGAATTACAGAATATTTAATATGAAAACAGTTACAGGCATAGATGACTTTGCTTCTATCAAAGAGGCGGTTTACAGAAGATATAAAAGGCTTAGAGATGAGAATCTTACTTTCCCAGACTTAATACTGATAGACGGAGGAAAGGGACAGCTTAATTCAGCAATAGAGGCATTGAAAGAACTTGATATAAAAGGACAGCCTATAATGGCATTAGCTAAAAAGTTTGAGGAGATATATTTGCCAAATAGAAATGAACCTGTACAATTAAGCGATAATGAACCCGCCAGACTTTTTTTACAGAAGGTTAGAGATGAAACTCACAGATGGGTTAATAGCAGTCATGGTAAGAAAAGAAGCAGAGAAATGGTTAAAAGTGAACTTGAAAATATAGAGGGTATAGGTAAAAAAACTATAGAGAAATTGTATTCTCATTTTATAAATATAGATAATATAAAAAATGCATCTTTTGAAAGCATTAGAAATATACCAGGAATAAGCTATAAAGCAGCAAATAATATATACGAACATTTTCATAAATAAGTTATTTATTATTATAAACTCATTTATCTTGATATCATCTTCCATATTATCATCATATCATTTATAGCATAATCAAGAAAATCTTTAAATCCGCAGAAATCTCCGCTTTCATCTATGTACATATTGTTTTCCATTCTTTTGCATCCAGAGCTGCATACTCTTAAGTATTTACAAGAGCGGCATAATGAATGGCTTTCATCATTTATTCTGTTTATTTTTTCATTGATAAAGTCTTTTGCTTTGCTGCTTGAATAAATATCAGCCAAATCTTCTTCTGCTATATTTCCTATTTTATAATCATCTAAACAATAAAAATCGCAAGGAAAAACATCTCCATTGCTTTCTATTATTATCTGATTTGTGCATTTTCCGTTTATACCGCAAGTCATAGGAGGATAGCCTCCAAAAAATAATGGAATAATATTGTCAAAGAACTGTATACTATAATAATTATTATTAAAAAAATCTTCTTTCCATAATGAAAATATTTCTTTATAGAAGTATGAAAACTCTTTTGGTTTTATAGAATATTCATTATTGCATGAATTTATTTCAGATAGGCATGGTATGAATTGAGTATATTTTATATTCAGCTTCTTTATCTTTTTGTATATGTCTTTAGGGTATTTTGATAATTCGGATGTAAGAACTGTAAGTATATTGTATTCCACATTTAAAGCATCAAATAATTTTTTAGTTTCTAATACTTTGTTATATGTATCATTATTATTTTTATCTACTCTATAATTATCATGTATATCTTTTATTATATCAAAAGAAAGTCCTACTAAGAAATTATTTTTTTTGAATAAACCGCACCATTTATCATCTATTAATAATCCGTTGGTTTGTATACTGTAATTTATATTGATGTTTTTTTTATTTCTTTCATTAGCATAATCTATAAATGACTTAAAATATTCAATTCCGGCTGCAGTTGGTTCTCCGCCCTGAAATGAAAATAAGGCATTTTTATCAGCATTTTGAAGAACTTTATCTATTACAGCTTTCATTACTTTTTCAGTCATGATTCCGTTATTTTCTATTTTTCTGTTTTTAGCTTCGTCTATATAAAAGCAGTATTTACAATTTATATTGCATAGAGATGATGATGGTTTAATTAATACTGATACATTATTCATAGATTTTATATTAATACATAATTTTATAAATTTCAATATTTATAATCGTTATATATTGTTTGAGATTTTATTTTATTGTAAAAATATAATAATTAGTATATGATTAACTATAATATTTTTTAAAATATTAAGAGGCAGTAATGGAAAATCATTTTGTTAAAAATATATGTTTTGAAAATTTTAAATGCTTTAAAAAGTTAGAATTTGATGGTTTTAAAAGAGTTAATTTGATAGGCGGTAAGAATAATGTAGGAAAAACTTCTTTTATGGAAGGAGTTAATCTTGCCGTATATTCAGAAGATGCTTTGAAGCTTCATACTAATATAAGACAAATGATTAAAAGCAGACAAAATGATGATATTGATATAGATTTTTTTAATGATGATGAGAATATTATTAATATTAAATACAATAATAAAAAAATAAAAATGGTATATATAAAAGATCCGTCAAAAGAAAATAAAATGATTATTCATCCTTATTTTAATTTAATTGTTGATAATAGTAAATTTGAATTAGATATATACGATTTTTGTAATGATAAAATAATAATTAAAGATGATTATCATTTTATACATTCTTTTAAAACTGACGAAGAATATACAGCATCTTTATATGGTCAATTAACAAATTTGGGTAAGGAAGATTATGTTGATAATTCATTAAAAATATTTGATGAAAATATTATTGGTCTTAGGCAAATATTTAATAATAATAAGGTTATATTGAAATTAAAGTTAAAAGACAGAGAGAAGCCTGTTTTATTATCTTCATTTGGTGAAGGTATTAATAGATATATTGCAATCATTTGTGCAATATGGGCTAGTAAGGACGGATATTTATTTATTGATGAAATAGAAAATGGAATACATTATACAAATTATCCTAAGTTATGGAAATTGATTTTTGATATATCTAAAGAGGCTAATTGTCAGGTATTTGCTGCTACTCATTCAAAAGAATGCATAGAGGCTTTTAATAAAGAAAATAAAGACAATGAAGGATTATATTTAGAGTTTTATAGAAATCAAAAAACAGGACTTATTAATATAAAAGATAGAGATAATGAGCAGTTAGAATATGCACTTCTTAATAATGGAGAGTTTAGAGGTGAATAATTTAATAATAGTTGAAAGTAAAAATGATAAATTTTTTATAGAAAGATTAATTGAACATTCTAATATTAATAATGTAAATGTTGAATGTATTTGTGAATTTGAATGTTTAGATGGAATTAGTAACCTTAATAAAAAATTGAAAGATATAAAATTTGATAAATATGATAGAGTAGGAATTATTTTGGATGCTGATAAAGAAGGTATAAATAAAAGAATTGAGTTTATAAATAATGCTTTGAAAAATGTATGTGATGATGTAAATCTTACAGTAATAAATAAATTAGAAAAGTCTTCTAAACTCGATATTGATTTTGTATGTTATATTATGAATGTAGATGGATATGGAGAATTAGAAACTATATTAAAATCAATAAAAAAATCTGATTCTGTTTTTGCTGATTGTTTAGAGAGTTGGAGAGAATGCTTAAAAAATAATGGAAAATATATAAGTGATAAAGATTTTGATAAGTTCTATATAAATAATTATATTAGATTTGATACATGCAGTAAATCAGAACAAAAACAAGCTAGTAAATTCTGCAGTTTTGAGTCTGCTATGAAAAAAGATATATGGGATTTAGATAATAGCATACTAGATGATTTGAAAGAGTTTTTAAAATCATTAATTTAAAAAATTAAAATAAATCAATAGAAAATGATAAAAAAGCATTAATATAAACTTATAATCTATTATATTTTTTGTATATAGTATAAAGTTTTTTTAAGGTGTAATAAAAATGAAAAATAATAAAAACTATTATACTATAATACCTTCTAATGTAAGACATGATAAGAGATTAAAATCATTATCAAAACTTATTTACGGAGAAATAGCAGCACTTACCAATGATAAGGGCTATTGCTGGGCTAATAATAATTATTTTGCAGAAATCTATTCTGTGAGTAAAGATACTATTTCAAGGTCTGTAAAACAGCTTGAAGAATATAATTATATAAAATGCGTGTATGATAAAACTAAACAAAATAATGAGAAGAGAAAAATATATATAAAAAAATTTAATTTTGTATCAGCAAAAAAGCCTATAGAGTGTAGTAAAAATTTGGGCGACGGTATAGATAAAAAAGACGAAGATAATAATAAAGATAATAACTTAAATAATAAAGATAATACAAAAATTGACTCTCCCTCTGCTTGTTTAGAATTTGATATATTTGTAAATGATCTTATTAATACTTTTAATTTTCTTACAGGAAATAAAGCTAGTAAATTATATCAAGTACATTCTTTTAAGACTAAATACAGTCAGGAAGAAATTAAATCAATTTTCTATGATAGGAAATATGATTGGAGGGACTCTATTAATTTGGCAAAACAAAAAGTAGAGTATAAAGACAATTTATCAGGTATATGGCTTGATTTTATTATCTATTTAAAAATATATTTAATGAAAGGAGACAGAGAAAACACTATTAAAAGACATTACAGCAAGGAAGAATTGATAAAGAGAGAAGAGCGGCTTAAAGAAATAGAGTTAATTAAAATGCAGAAAGAGAGTGAAGAGAAATTAAAATTGCTTGAGGAAGAAAAAAGGCTTGGTTTTGATAAGATGACTGAAGATGAGATTATAGAGTTCACCAAAAGAAAATTAATGTTTTTAAAAAGGGCTTAATATTAAGTATGTTTTATTGTTTGTTTTTAGTATACTAAATAAGAATATGTATATTTGTTATGATAATCAAAGCAGGGTATTTATATTTATATTGGAGAGAGTAATGGAACAATAATCAAAAAAGTTAATGAAGTTATGAAAAGCATTTTTAATATATTAAATTATAAAAGTTTTTAATTAGAGAAGCAACAGATTTTTAAAGTTTAATAAAAAGGTTAGCATCATAACAATACTAACCTTGATTAACTTACTTATTTTTTAGCTTTCTTCCTTCTTTATCGGTAAATTTGTCTAATATGATCATTACAATGTCTATAATGTACCAAATACTCCTGCGGTAATTAGATATAGTATGCCTCTATTTTTCCTACATAGAATCTATGTACCGGCAGGAATATAGCTAAAATCAGCTTTTATTTGAAACTTCCACAAACTCTCCCTTAAATTTATCTACCGTACTATAGTATAGTATATTAAAATAAAATTCAAGTACAAAAGACTATTTTATAATAAAAAATATTGTTCTTATTATTTTTTTCATTGTTCCGATAATTTAAAAATAGATTTATTTTACAAATATATTAGAATTTTAGTTTTTATTAATATATATTATTATAAGGAGAGGTGTGTATATGGCAACAAGTGAAGCTTTTCTTGATGAAGTATATAAAAATGCAGTGGAAGCAGAGGTAAATAAAAGAAGCACCACGCTTTCTAATTTGGCAGATAATGCAAGGGATTATCAAAGACAAATATCTGCTTATGAGGATTTAAAATCCAGATTAGATACGCTATCTACAGCCTCAAAAGAGCTTTACGGCTTTCGTTCTCCTTTCAAAAATTATGTAGGTACAGGGGAAGGCATACCGGATTATTTTACAGTAACAGCCAATAGATTAGCAAATACCACCACTTATGATATAGCTATTAAGGATATAGCGGCAAGCCAGAAATTTTCATCAAAGGCTTTCAATATGACTGATACTCTTCCTGCGGGAAAAATAGTTCTGAAAATAGGAGAGGAAGAAACTACTATAGATTTTGCAGGCGGAAGTTTGGTAAATTTGCAGAAAGCTATAGATAAGGCATTCGGTAAGAAAATAAAAACTACAATAACTCAGAAATCAAGAAATTTACAGGTTCTTACTATGGACCTAGTAAAAACAGGTTCCAAAAATATAGTAGAAGTTGTAAGCGATGATTCCGGTATATTGAAAGAGCTAAATATGTTTACTAGACGCCCTTATAGGCATTTGGGACATATATTTAATGAGCAGCTTTTGAATAAATGGGAAGATGAATCAGATAATTTAACTACTAACTATATGGTAAAAAATGACTTTATAGTATTAAAGGGCGAGAATAAATTATCACTTCCATTGCATAGAGAGGCAGAAGCTAATGAAAATATTACTCTATCTATAACAGCTAGAGTTTCTGATACTTTAGATGATGAAGAAGCTCCTATTATGCCTCCTACAGTTGATTTGTCTATACCTGATACAGGCGTAACTTTTAATAAAATAGACAGCGTAATATATAAAGATGTTGAATTATACGGAGAAGGTTTATCACCTGCAGACAGCTCTAGAACTTTTGAAGATATAAAGAAATATAAAGAAGCCTTAGAAGAAGAAAGAAAGGCTAAAGAAGGACTTGAAGCGGAAGCACCTGAACCAATAGATGCTACAGGATTTAACTCTGAGATTATCGGTGTAAAATATATAAATAAAGCAGGAGATGAGGTAGAAAAATTCTTTGCTTTACCTACTATAAGTGCCTCATGGCAAAGACTGAATATTCCTATAGGCGGACAGTTTGAAGAGGGCGATGTAATAACAGAGGTTGTTCTTATAAATAAGAATCCAGGATATAATGTATTTTATAAGGATTTATTAGTTGAGGATATGGGCAAGGAAGAAGATGCACCTAATTATTTGGTTTCAGAGGCTACAGATGCTAGAGCTTCTATAGACGGAGTTGATGTATTAAGCGAAAGTAATGAGTTTAATGATGTAGTTAATGGACTTAATATTACAGCTAAAAAAGTTACTCCTGAGGCATTTGCTACTACTATTGAAGTTGATAAAGAGGGAGTAGTTAATGCTATAGCTAATTTTATAAGGGCTTATAATGAGGTTATAGATCTTCTTAATGATACTACACAAAGACCTTTATCGAGAGATATTAGAGACGGACTTGAAGCTATGAATAGAACCGATTTAAATGATTTGGCTACCACTTTGGGAATAGAGTTTAATTATGATATGACAGATGATGCTTTGAGAAAGAAACTTTATTTTGTAGGGGTATTCAGCGGAAATACTCTTGTAAGCACTTTATCTCAAAGGGTGAGAATGATAGTTGCTGATGCTTATGAAACAGAGTACGGTGAGGAATTGGCACTTCTAGATCAGATAGGAATAAACAGAGGAAATGCCGGAGAGGAATGGTCTAAAGTAAAAAAAGGTTTCTTACAGGTAGATGAAGAAAAATTCATGAATAAAATAGAAACGCAGATGGACGGTATAGAAGAATTATTTTCTAATGATACCACAGGCGATGATGTGCCGGATACAGGAGTTGCTTATACTATGAGCGATTTTATAACTCCTTATTCTCAAACAAGGGGTATTGTTGAAAATAGTATTGCTATGACCAGAAGCCGTTTAGATGATAATAAAAGAAGAATGGACGATGAAAAAGATCGTATAGAACAATACAGACAGCAGAGATTAGCTTCATATTATCAAATGCAGGCAGAATTGCAGCAGGCTGAAAGAGAAAGAAAGAGACTTGAGTCTTCACTTAATCAGAATAATGGCGGTAATTAATTATTAATTTAATATAATACTATTGTGTATTTAATATGCAATAGTATTTTTTTATAATAATCAGAGTATGAAAAAAATCGGACTTGTATTAGGCGGCGGAGGGGGAAGAGGTGCTTATCATATAGGCGTTTGGAAATATTTAATAGAATCTGGTATATATGATAAAGTGTCTGCTATTTCCGGAACTTCTGTAGGTGCTTTGAATGCTTGTCTTATGGCTATGAATAATTATGATACAGCCGTAAAAGTCTGGAAAGAAGAAATAGAAACAAAAATTCTAATGTCTAAAAAGATTAAGGACTATTTTAAAATTGATAAATCTTCTATATTCGGTATGTTTTCAAGAGAAGGATTAATAGAAATCATAGATAAATATATAGATCTTAATCTTTTGTCAAATTATCATTTTAATATATACGCTTCCTGTACAGAATATAATGCCCCATTTTTTATAAAATCAAAATACTTCAAATTAAACGGCAATTCTAATGAAAGAATAAAGAAAATACTTTTAGCTACTTCCGCACTTATAGCGGTATTTCCTACAGAAAAGATTGATAATAAATTCTATCTTGACGGCTATTATACAGATGATTGTCCTATAGAGCCTCTTTATCTTTATGAAAATTGTACAGACATAATAGTTATACATTTGGATTATAAAAAGCCTGTGAAAAAGAAAGATAATGTCAATATTTATGAAATGTATCCCTCTAAAGACTTAGGCAATTTCTTTTACGGCGTGCTTGATTTCTCTCCAAAAGGTGCTGAAAGAAGAATAGAACAGGGTTATAATGATGCCCAAAATTATTTCAAAGATTTGAGTATATTGCGATAAAATAATATAAAAAACAACTATAAATGCATATTGTGTTAACATAATTTAGTTATCATAATATAATCAAAACTATTCTTTTTTACATATTATCAAAAATCATGTTTTTTTATACAATATATAATATTGACTTTTTTAATAATTCTATTATTATAAAAGCCATTAAAAATGATGTGTAAAAATATAGTAAGGTTATGGGAATGAATACTAGGGGTAAGTCTAAAAAGAAAATTAAGGAAAATGATAATCCTTTTTTAAATTTAAATGCTAATGCTAAAGAAAATGATGAGCTTGCAAATGCATCTATAAAAACTATAGCAAACAGTGTTATTATTACAGAAAGCGATAATAAGAGAATAGACAGAAGCAGGAAAGAAGAATCATCAGAAATAATAGATCCTTTACGCAAAGATTGGCTTTATTATACCAGATCTCCTTTAATGGATAATTACAGGGATAATCTTTATAGGGAGTATTATAGTTTATCGGTGTTATTATCTTTAAGGGGCGACAGTAATAATGAAAGGACTTTGGGGCTTTCTTTAAAATTAATAGACTTGGAAAATAAAAAAGAATACAGAGTAGGAGAGCTTGAGAATTTCTTATTTTCATGCGTTATTGGAGATAAACAAAATATTGAAGATATTGAAAGAGTAATAGAGCTTGAAGATTTCAGCAAGACAGAGGCTAGATTAATAAGATTTTTAAATAATTTGTATTCAGAGGCTAAACAAATACAGGAAAATGGTAAATTATGGTTTAAAGATTATAATGCTTATCAGTGTCTTATGCTTTTAAAAGATGTGCCGAATATAAGGCTTGAAAGCAGAGTTATAACATTCAGCGATGATATTTTAAATTTACAGTTGGAAAGCTACTATAACGAAGAAAAAGATTTAGTGCTTAATCTTAGTATAAAAGATGTTGATTTAAATAGAGTATATACATTCGGAGAGAATTGTGATTTTATACTTTATAAAGATATTTTCTATGAAACTAATCCTTCATACCCTAAAATCAAAAAGAATATTTTTAAAGACAGTATAATAGTAAAAAAAGATTATATAAAAGATTTCTGTTCAAGGGTGCTTCCTAATCTTAAAAAAGACTTTGATAATATAGAGCTTCCTGAAGATATAAAAGAAAATGATATATTGGCTTTTCCAGCTCAGGCATTGGTATTTTTGGATTATGACGGCACTAATGTATTTTCTACTATAAAGTTTAAATATGGTTCTTTTACTGTTGACCCTTATTCCGGAAAGTTTACAAGCAGCAATATGTTTGACAATGAGGTTACAGAGATTTACAGAGATAATGAAAAGGAAGAATATTTCTGCAGAACATTATCTAAATATTTGGAGAAAGTCGGAGATTATACTTTTGCTACTTCAGATGATGAGAAGATATTTTATTTATGCTACAAAATACTTCCTGCACTTCAGGACAGGGGCTGGACTTGTTATTATAGTGAATCTTTCAAATCATTAAAATTGAATGTTAAGCCTCTTAAAATGAGAGTTTCTTTAACTAAAGATATTAACTTCTTTGAGATTAATTTTTCTTTTGAAGGTGTTAAAGAGCTTCATGATTTATCTGAAATTGTAAGGGCTGTAAAAGTAGAAAATAAAGAATATATAAGGCTTCAAAACGGTTCATTTGTACCTATAGATTTGGAAGTAATTGATTATATAGCTAAGATGTTTAAAGAAAATCCTATAGAACAAAAAGAGGATAATAGATACTTGCTTCCTATGTTCAGTGCTCCTTATTTTGCAGATATGCTTGAGAAACATAGCGGTATAGAGCTTGATTTGGACGATAATGCTGTGGATACTATAGCAAATATAAAAAGGGTTGAGTATGATGAGACACCTCCTAAAGATATAGTCGGAGAGTTTAGAAGCTATCAGTTAGTAGGTTATAAATGGCTTAGAAAATTAGCTGATATGTCATTAAATGGAATACTTGCAGATGACATGGGGCTTGGCAAAAGTTTTCAGACTATAGCTACAATACTAAAAGAAAAAGAAAATGGAAATAAACTTACTTCTTTAGTTGTTGCTCCTACTTCATGCGTTGCTAATTGGGAATGCGAGATTAAAAAATTTGCTCCTTCTCTTGAAGTAATAGTATTATCAGGCAATTTAAAAACAAGAATGAAAAAGATAAAAGCTGTAAGTAATTATGATGTTGCGGTGATATCGTATTCTACATTAAGACGAGATGTAAAAGCATTGAGTGAAAATGAGTTTAACTATCTCATACTAGATGAGGCTCAGCATATAAAAAATGCCAATACTCAGAATGCAAAAATGGTTAAAAGTTTAAAATCGTTAAAAAGACTTGCTTTAAGCGGTACGCCTATAGAAAACAGTATAAGCGAGATGTGGTCAATGTTTGATTTTCTTATGCCTGGATTTTTGGGCAAGCATAAGGATTTTGTTGAAGATTATGAAGCTCCTATACTTGCAGGGTTGGACAGTTCAAGCGAGGCTTTGGATAATTTAAAGACAAGAATAGCACCTTTCATATTAAGAAGATTAAAAACTGATGTACTTACAGATTTGCCTCCTAAACATACCGTTGTAAGCTACTGCGATTTAACTAAAGATCAAAAAGAACTTTATATGTCTATACTTGAAGCGGCAAGAATAGAAATATTTGAAACGGTAAAAAGAAAAGGTTTTGCTCAGTCTCATATAGAAATATTTTCAGCATTAACAAGATTAAGACAGGTTTGCTGCCACCCAAGATTAATGCATGAAGATTTACGAGGCGAGAGTCATACAAGCGGCAAGTTTAATATGTTTATAGAGATGATTAAAGAAGCTATTTCAGGCGGACATAGTGTATTGGTATTCAGCTCATTTACTAGAATGCTTAATCTCATGCGTATTGCTTTTAAGAAATTGGGAATAGATTATTTTTATTTGGACGGCTCTACAAAGGACAGAATGGATTTAGTTCATAGATTCAATGCCGGAGAAGCACCTATATTCTTACTTAGCCTTAAAGCAGCAGGAACAGGACTCACCTTAACACAGGCTGATACTGTGATGCATTATGATTTATGGTGGAATCCAGCAGTAGAAGATCAAGCAACAGACAGAGCATACAGAATAGGACAGAAACGCGTTGTAACTAATTATAAGCTCATCACAAGAGGCACCATAGAAGAGAAGATATTAGAACTTCAGAATAAAAAGCGTTTATTGATTGATACTGTAGTGGGCGATTCTATGGGCGACATAAATAAATTAAGCTGGGAGGAAGTGAAGAATCTGATAAATTAATAATAATTTTGAATTTTTTATATAATATAGTATAATATAGTATAATATAGTAAAGAATTACATATTATATTTAATAGAGGCATATTATGAAAGCTCTGCCGCTTCCCCAAGGTTGGAAAGAATTTAAATTAAAAGATATTTTAGCTAATGAAAAATATTCGATGAAAAGAGGACCTTTTGGTAGCTCTTTAAAGAAAGAATTTTTTGTGAAAGAAGGGATAAAAGTTTTTGAACAATATAATCCAATTAATAATGATCCTTATTGGTGTAGATATAGAATTACAAAAGAAAAATACAATGAATTATCAGCATTTAAATGTAAAGCAGGAGATTTTTTAGTTAGTTGTTCAGGAACTTTAGGAAAAATAATATTACTTCCTGATGATGTTGAAGAAGGGATTATAAATCAAGCTTTATTAAAAATAAAATTAAATAATAATATTATAGATAATAAATATTTTCTAAATTTATTTCAAAGTAAAATATTTCAAGATAAAATATACAGTGATGCTAGAGGTGGTGCTATACAAAATGTAGCTTCAATAGATGAAATAAAATTAATACATTTTATATTGCCGCCCCTAGACGAACAAAAGCGTATAGCGGAAGTTTTGTCATTATGCGACGATGTTATAGAGAACCTTACTAAACTAATAGAGAAGAAAGAGCTTTATAAGAAAGGCGTAATGCAGAGAGTGCTAAGCGGTGAAGTTCGTTTCAAGGGTTTTAAAGATGAATGGCAGACTGTGAGGCTTGGGGATATTCTTTCATATGAACAACCTAATAATTATATAGTTAAAAGCGATGAATATAATGACAGATATGAATGTCCTGTTTTGACAGCTGGAAAAACTTTTATACTTGGTTATACAGATGAAAAAATTGGCATATACAATAAACTTCCGGTCATAATTTTTGATGATTTTACTACAGAAACAAAATATGTTAATTTCCCTTTTAAAGTAAAATCTTCAGCAATTAAAATACTTAGCTCAAATAAATATAATTTAAAACTAATATATGAATTAATAAAAATGATTAAATTCAATGCTGAAGCTCATAAAAGATATTGGATTTCTGAATATCAATATTTGGAGATAAAAATTCCAAAATCTATTGAAGAACAGCAAAAAATTGCGGGGCTGCTTTCGGTTATAGACGAAGAGATTGACAATCTTAAAAAGCAGTTGGAGCTTCGCAAACAGCAGAAGAAAGGGCTTATGCAGAGGCTTCTAACCGGTGAGGTGAGGATTTAAAGTTTTGAATATAATTGTATAATGAAAAGTACGATGCCGTACCTACAGTGGACTATCCGAAATATTAAGAAATACGGTGCGGATCGCCGCTACGGCAAGTAGTTTTTGTAAAAAAGAAGACAAAAAACAATTTTATTATTAGACTTGTTTCAAAACTCAAATTTTTAATATTTATAGTTTTTTAATTTAATATTTTTTTGATTATAGTTGGGGCTTTGCCCACCGCTCTGCGTGCTTACGCAAAACCCACACTTCTTTTGGATGCTGTCCGCCAGTGGCGTGGCACATACGAAGTACGCCTTCGGCGAGAAGCAAAAAGACTGCATATTTATATACTAAAACAATAATTTATAAAACATATCAAACATTATTTTGTAAATTATAAAATTACGAAATTTTCATATGTAATCTTGTCAAGTAGTTTTGAAACAAGTCTATTGTTATGTTCTCCGAAACCTATAAATGTATTCCAGCTAAAGCTGTAATACGGTTTCGGCTCACTATTATATTATTTAGGGATTACTTTTTATTTATATGTTTGCATTATAGAATGTTATATCTTTTTATTTTAATATTTTGTTGTATAATGAAGAGTAATCAGCCGAACTTACATTGTACTATCTTAAAAGTTAAACGATACCGTGCTACTTGGTGTGCGGTAACGGTTCCTAGGCTTATGAAATTATAAAGAATATTATATTTTTTTCTTGATAATTTTAAAACATATTATAGAATACTTAAAGGTTATAAAATATTAAAAAGGAGTTTATTATGTCCATAATAAAAGAGGATATTATTAAATTGTTAAATGTGCAGTTAAATAAAGAATTATATTCTGCTAGTTTTTATTTTAATATGGCAGGTTGGTGCGATAAGAAAAGCTTGAAAGGATGCAGCAGCTTTTTATACGGACACTATAAAGAAGAATTAGAGCATTTTGAAAAATTTAGAGATTTTATAAATAAAGTTGGCGGACAGGCAGTTATAAATGATATGCAGGCTCCTCAAAGCGAATTTAATTCTGTAGAGCATTTGTTTGAAACTGTATTAAAACATGAAGAATATATAACTTCATGCATAAATGAGTTAGTAGGAAAAGCTATGGATAATAAAGATTATATTACATCTAGATTCTTAGATTGGTTTATACAAGAACAGCTTGAAGAAGAAGAATTATTCAATGATATTATGGAAAAAATTAAAATGCTCGGCGACGGTAATTTAAATGGCAGAAACCTTTATACATTTGATAAGGCTATGAATACTTTGAATACTGAAAAGCATTCAGGCGGACTCGATATAAATGTACAATAATAATTAATAATAATAATAAAGAGAGGGTATATGTTTAGTAAATTTCTTAATATTTTCAAAAAACAGGATAATACAAATACTATGCCCTCTGCTCCTGTAACTGCTGAGAATTTTTTTAATTATGATAAATCAAACCCTTATGAGATTCGTGCTGTTAATCTCACTAAATATTATGGAAAGCGTAAGATAATAGGCGATATTTCTTATAATGTGAAGCAGGGCGAGGTTGTAGGGCTTTTAGGACCTAATGGGGCTGGAAAGACTACTAGTTTCTATATCACTGTAGGATTCGTTACAGCAACTGCAGGAAATGTATATCTCAATGATCTTGATATTACAAAACTTCACATGCATGAAAGAGCCATTTTAGGAATAGGATATTTACCTCAGGAGGCTTCTATTTTTCGTAAGATGTCTGTTGAGGATAATCTGCTTAGCATATTGGAATATAACAAAGCATTGTCTGCTAAGGATAGAATGGCTATAACAGATATGCTTCTTGAAGAGTTTAATATTACGCATGTACGAAAACAGAATGGCTATACTCTTTCAGGAGGTGAGAGAAGAAGATGCGAAATAGCAAGAGCTTTGACTGTTAATCCTAAATTTATATTATTAGATGAACCTTTTGCCGGAGTTGACCCTATTGCTGTTATAGATATACAGAACATCATAGCTTCTTTAAAAGAAAAGGGATTAGGAATACTGATTACCGACCACAATGTACGCGAAACTTTAAGAATTACTGATAGGGCGTACATAATGGGTAACGGACAAATATTGGTAAAAGGCACTCCTGAAGAAATAATCAATAATCCATTAGCCCGTAAAGTTTATTTGGGTGAATCTTTCACTATGTGATTTTTGTTTTCTATATAAAAAAAGGAGCTTATTAAAGCCCATATTTTATTATTTTTATTATTTTCAATTATAATCAATTAATTATATAATTTACTGCTTCTATAAATGTATTAAATGAATTCTCTGTCATATAGTATCTGTTATTATCATTATGGCTTACTATTTCATAGTTATTGTCATCGAGTTTATTTAATACTTCATAGGATACATTACCATTCAAAGCCTGTATATTGATTTTATATAATGATGCGTTTTTACTTGTATTAGCATTAGTTATTAAACCGTCAGCATTTAAATTTGCCAAAGTAAATATGCTTGTATAAACATCATTTGCTTTTACAGTATTATTATTCCAATTTTTTATCCAAGTATTATTAGTATCATTAGTATTTTTTGCCAATGTATATGAATTATTATTGTATTCTATAGTTATCTGTTCTATATCATCATTTCTCACTTGAGATATAGTTTTGTTTATAAGGTCATTTTCTGTTTTATCGAATATATCTTTAGGATTTGAAGGAGTATTTCCAAGAAGATATATATTATTGTCATTATTTATTTTGGCATATACGCTATTTCCGAAAGTGGATTTCATACCAAATTTTATATTTCTTACTTCTTTCGATGAGCTGTCTAATGCTGAAACTGTTAATGCTTCTTCATCTGTTAATTTATATTTTGAAATGCTGTTATCATCTCCCCTTGAAACTATTTCTATAGGCTGTATAGTACTCAAGGCATTTCTAATTGTATCTACCAAATTATTATCAGCATTATATTTATCATTTATAGTCCATTTATTATCATTGTATTTTATAGATATAGTTTCATTTGCTCCTCTTTTTATAGTTATTTCAGATATATTTGAGTTTATTTTTTTTAATTCGGGAAGTGAATATCCTCTGTTTTTCATAAATGTTACAGCAATTAATATTATTATTAAAATTACAATTATAGATGATAATGTTATATATTTTTTAGTTATATTCATATTTTTATTACCTTTTTATATTTTTATTAATATATATAACTATTTAATTATAAAAATAGTAAATAGTTATATTATTGGTTTTTCTTATTCATATTAAGAACATTTAAATAATTTTCTAATATTAAAGCAGCTGCAATTAAATCATTAGCTTTATCTTTAACTTTTTTCTTTTTTCCTCTTAATATAAAATCTGCCTCTTTTGAAGTACCGTATTCATCAACAAATACAATATCAACTTTCACACTTTTTAAAAGAAACTCAGAAAATCTTCTTATTTCAGAGCACCATTCGCTTTCTTTTCCTTCATCAGATAAAGGCAGACCAAAAACAACAGTATCAATATTTTTTTCTTCTATTATATCAATCAATGCCCGTTTTACTTTTCTAGCATTGCTTTCTTCTATGAGCCTGCATGGAAAAGGAATTTTTATATCCATATCCATAAAAGCAGTTCCTGTTTTTTTTCTTCCGAAGTCAACACCTAGTATCATAATTTAATCTTCTTATTATTAATCTTCTTCTATAGTGATAATGTCGTATTTTTTGAAATCATGCACTCCTGATTTAATATAGGCATTATCTATATTTCTAATGCTGTCTGTCTCTACAAATTCATTTTCTTCTGTTTTTATAAATAGTTTAAATCTATTATCATTATGTTTTATAAAATCTCTGCCTATATATATTAAATCATCTCCTTTTTTTATAGTGTTATATACAGTAATTTTTGCATATTCCTCACTGTCATCAGAAATCATACCCATAAGTCTTCTGCCTTTGAGATATCCTTTGAGAGTAGGTTTTATATTATCCCTACCGAAATAGAATCCTGTATCTCTTTCTCTTCTGCTTATAGTTTCAAGCTCTTTCAAATAACTTGCAATAGGTTCTTTTTTTATAGCTTCAGGATATGAATCATAACCGATTCTTTCAAGCAGATCTAATAACATTCTATAAACTCTAACTGTATTAGCTACATAGTATACGCTTTTCATTCTGCCTTCTATTTTTATAGAATCAATACCGGCTTTCTGAAGTAAATGCAGATATTCAGCCATCTGTAAATCTCTGCTGCTTAATATTGTAGAATGATTTTCTCCTTCTTCAATTTCCATAAACTCTCCGGGTCTTGTTTTTTCTTCTATATATGTTTTGAAATTCCATCTGCAAACCTGAGAGCATTCTCCTCCGTTGGCATCTCTATTATTTAAGAAATTTGATAACAAACATCTTCCGGAATATGACATACATACAGCCCCATGAACAAAACTTTCTAATTCTAAATCAGTATTCGCCCTAATCTCTTTTATTTCATCTAAAGAAAGTTCTCTAGCTAATATTATTCTGCTGGCTCCTAAACTTTCATACATTTTGCAAGAATAACTATTTGTAACAGAAGCCTGAGTGCTTATATGAATATTAGCTTCCGGTATTGTTTCTTTTACTATACCTAATACTCCTAAATCAGACACTATAAATGCATCTATATTTAAATTTTGTATTTCTTTTAAATATGCTTTTAAATTATTTTTATCATATTCATGCAGGAAAGCATTTAAAGTTAAATACATTTTTTTATTTAATTTTTTAGCTAACTGTGCACATTCAGCAAGTTCATCTATAGTTGTATTTTTGCTTTGATGTCTCAAATTAAATAATGCTCCGCCTATATATGCAGCATCAGCTCCATAATGATATGCTACTTCTAATTTTTCTTTATTTCCAGCAGGTGCTAAAAGTTCCATTTTTACATCCTATTATTTTTAATGCGGTTTATTTTATATCAAAATTGCCAAAAAGTATATATTTAATTTTTATTATTATTGTATAATTATTTATGAAAGTTTAATAAAATATATTTTTACATTTTTTTATATTTTTGTATTATTTTATATAAGTTTGAATTTTTTATATGAAAAGGAGTTAATATGATAATAGGATTTATTGGTGCCGGAGCTATGGGCGGAGCTTTAATAGAAGGCTTTATCAAATCCGGAATAGAGTATACCAATATTGTAGCAAGCGTAAAAACTATGGAGAAGAAAGATTATCTTGAAAAGAATCTAGGAATAAAAGTTTATACTGATAATAGAAAAGCAGCCAGCGAGGCAGATGTTTTATTTTTAGCAGTTAAGCCTTATATGATACCAGCTGTTGCTGCTGAGATATCATCATCTATTAAGGTTGGTTCTACCATTATAAGTGTGGCGGCCTCTGTATCTAAAAAGGATTTATCAAGATATTTCAGCGGAAGCAGAATAGTGAGGATAATGCCTAATACACCTGTTAAAACATGTAATGGTTTTACATCTGTTGTTGAAACAGAAAATAAGGTTGTTGAGAATGGCGTTGTAGAATTGATGAAAAAAGTGGGAATGGTTAAGGTTATTAAGGAAGAAGAAATACATGCTTATAATGCTATGGCCGGCTGTTCTCCTGCTTTTATGTATATATTAATAGAGGCTATGAGCGATGCAGGAGTTGTTATGGGAATAGACAGAAAAACATCTATAGAAATGGCGGCACAGGTTTTTAAGGGAACGGGAGCTATGGTATTGGAATCAGGAAAGCATCCTGCTCAATTAAAAGATGGCGTATGCACTCCGGGGGGACTTACTATAAAGGGAGTTGAAGTTTTGGAAGAAAAAGGACTTAGAAGCGGTATTATAGAAAGTATTATTGCAAGCTATAATAAATCTATAGAAAGTGAAAAAAAGTAAAAATTGTAGTATAGAATGCCGTTTTTTTATAATCGTTTATTGATAAAAAATATAATTGTAATAATCAAATTAAAAAATTCTATTTGACTTTTTTAACTCAATTATTATAATATGAGTATAAGATACATGGAGAATACTATGGCTAAGAAGACAATTTTAGTTTTAGATGATGAAAAAAGCATTAGAACTCTTTTTGAAGAAGAGTTTAAAGATGAAGGATATGATGTTGTATCCACAGATAGCGGTGAGGAAGCTTTAGAAATGCTTGATAAAGGTACTCCTCATATTGATCTAATAACATTGGACATAAAAATGCCTAAAATGGACGGCTTAGATTTTTTGGCTAAGGTTAGAGAAAAACATAGAGAATTGCCTATCATAATATGTACAGCATATAACAATTATAGACATGAGTTTTCTGTTTGGAATGCTGACGGCTATATATTAAAATCAGGAAATCTTACAGAGATTAAAGATAAGATAAAAAGATTAATAGGTTGATATTTTTATGCCGCATATTCGTAAAGACCCTGTAACAAAACAGTCTGTAATTATTTCATCTGAGAGAACAGGAAGACCTAGTGATTATGTTAATTTAGATAAAAAGCATATAGTTAATTCTGAACTCAGTTGTCCTTTTTGCAGAGGGCATGAGATGAAAACTCCGGATCCTGTTTATACTGTTTATGCCGAACAAGAAGAAATTTGGCAGGTTAGAATTGTACCTAATAAATACCCTATAATATCTGAAACCCATAAAAATGAATTGCCTAAAGAAAATAAGCTTTTTCATGCCAGCAGTTCTAAGGGGTTTCATGATGTAATTATAGAACATCCTAATCATTATTTTAATTTTTACCATGCACAGACAGAAGATTTCTTTTATATTTTTAAAGCTGTTATGATGAGGCTTAAAGATTTAGGAAAAAATGAAGATATGATGTATAGTCTTTATTTTAAAAATTTCGGACCGGAGGCAGGAGCAAGTCTTTATCATTCACATTCTCAAATTATAACAACTCCTTTTATACCCGTTCAAATGTATGGTGAGATTAGCGGTGCTTTAGAATATTACACTGAAAATGAAAGATGCGTATACTGTGATATAATAAAAGAAGAAAAATCATTAAATGAAAGGGTAATATGCGAAAATGAAAACTTTATAGCTATATGTCCGTTTGCTTCAAGATCTCCGTATCAGATATATGTTATTCCTAAAGATCATGCAGACAGCATTATACATGTTTCTAGTTCTAATATTTTGGATTTTGCAAGTATATTGAAAGATATATTTGACAGATTATATAAACTTTTGGGTGAAATTAGTTTTAATTATGTGCTTCATACTCTTTTACCAACACTTGAAAATAAATATAAAAATTCAAGCCATTGGTTTTTAGATATAATGCCTAAAATGAGTAAATTGGCAGGATATGAATTAGGAAGCGGAGTGTTTATTAATTCTATTACTCCTGAAGATGCTGCCAATCAATTAAGAACTATATTATAATAATACTATATAATCTCTTGTAATAACAGCATCATAATTTTTATAGCCTAGTATTTTTAATATATCATCGGAGTGATGTCCTATTATTTTTTCTACATCATTAGAATTGTAATTAATTATTCCTCTAGCAAACTCATTTCCGTTTTCATCTATTATACTTACAATATCGCCTTTTTTGAAAGTATTAATTACTTTTGTTATTCCTATAGGAAGAAGGCTTGATTCTTTTTCTAAAACTGCCTTTTTAGCCCCAGCATTAACCATTAATTTACCTATTATTGTTGTGGCATAAGCAATCCATCTCTTTTTTGTTGAAAGCTCATCATGCTCTTCAACAGGATAGAATATTGTTTTATCTTTTGTTTCAAAAATATCATTAAGTACATTAGGTCTTTTGCCATTAGCTATGAATAATGCACATCCGGATCTTGTAACTATTTTAGCAGCCTGAAGTTTTGTTTTCATTCCGCCTCTTCCGCCTTTTGAAGCATCAAGTCCTAAATCTTCTATTTCCTTTGTAACTTCAAATACTTCATATATGAATTTAGCATTAGGATTGGTCTTAGGATTATCATCATAAAGCCCATTTATATCTGATAGTATTATAAGTAAATCCGCATCTAATTCGCTTGCTACCAAGGCAGAAAGTTTATCATTATCAGAAAAACTTATCTGAGTAACATCATATAATTGTTTAAGCTCATCGCTTGATACTGTATCATTTTCATTTATGATAGGTATAACTTTATATTTTAAAAGCATACTCAAAGTAGAATGCAAGTTTAAATACCTTCTTCTATTGGAGAAATCTTCTTCAGTTAGAAGTATTTGTGCAGTGATTATATCAAATTTTGAGAATCCGTCTTCATATATTGACATAAGCTGCGATTGTCCTATAGCGGCACAAGCCTGTTTTAAAGCTACTTCATCTAAATCTACAGCATTAATTTTTTTAGCACCTAATCCCACAGCTCCTGAAGTAACTATTAAAACTTCTTTACCCATTTTATGAAATTTGGCAATGGCTTCTATAAATGAATATATTCTAGCTAGAGATATATATCCATCATCATTTCTCAAAACATTAGTACCGAATTTGAATACTATTCTATTTATCTTGTTTAAATCTATACTTTTCATGCGAAGTATTATAAACTATATAATAAAAAAATAAAGATTTAATTTTTAATTATTTTTTAATAGTCTATTTATTTCCCCATACTCCTCCGAATTTAAAACTTAAACCTAAATAAAAATCATTATCTACAGTATAATGTCCGTTTTTTTCATTATAAGAAATAACCCCAACCTGATTTCTGTTTTCTAATTCATAATATTGATAATTATTTTTATATACAGGATCATAAGTGAATGTATCTGAAATCATTATTTTAAAGTCATCAGTTACATTAAAAGTTATTCTTAAGAACGCTCTGTATTTAAGCTGATAAATATCTTCGGCATCAGAAAATATATTATTATCATGTATGCCGAAATGAGCAGTTATATCAAATTTCCATAATCTTCTAGCCTCAAAAAATATGAATCCGCTCATACCATAATATGGCTGTCCGCCATTGAAGGTTTGTACCGAAAAATCTGTATAATATCCATTATTGAAATGAGGTGTATTTGTGTTCGCTGCTCCGGGAAAATATTCATTATTTACTCTTATACCATGTCTAAACCAAAAGCCTTCAATTCCTACTGTAAATCTTCCGTCTCTTCCATTCTTGAAATAGAAAAATGCATTAACACTGTCGCCCCATTCTTTAATAGGCTGAGAACCTATTTCTGTAACAATGCCTGCCACACCTGTATTAATATAATCATTACTGTATGAAACTTTAGCCATTAAGCCTTTAGATGAATTGGCATCAAGCCCCATTTCTCCATTGATTAAACCAACTCCAATAAAAACTCCAAAGAAATTGGCTTCTACCATTAAACCTGTATCATATCTTGGTATGAATTGTGTTTCATAACCTATAGGCATGTCTCTTGGTCCTGAAAGTACTGTTGCTCTATTGCTGCTTACAGTATGATAATAAAATAATGTAGGGAAGTATGATGTCATAGGTATATTTTTTGTATACGGCTCCAGAACTCCTGCTCTTATTCCTACATATTTAAAATTTATAAATATATTCATTTTAGAGAAATCAAAAACAGGAGGGGACATGTTTTGATAAAATCTTGCTTTATGTGATAATGGTTCATAGAATCTAGCATTGAATGCTGCTTCTATTGAGGCATATTTATATTCTTTTATGTAATGCAAGTCTCCGTATAATAAAACCCCTAATGTATCCTCATTTCCTGTCTGCTCTATTAAATCGCTCATTCTCCCATAAGCAACCATTTCTAAAGATGCTGATAATTGTCCGTATCTTTTTATATCATTGGTATTTGTAGTTTGAGAATATGCTTTAATATTTAGAGTAATTAACATAATATAAAAAATAGAGAAATAAAAAAAATTAATTTTACCAATTAAGTTTTTATAGAGTTTTTTATTATACTTATTCATAAAAGAATCTCCTTTTTTAAAATATTTAGATATATTAGTTTATATGTTATAATATATCAAGTAGTGAAATATGAAAATTATTATATTAATTGTTGTATATTTTTAAATATATACTATAATTTCATAAAAATATAATATAGTTAGAGGGTATTTCTATGAAAAAAATATTTGTTGCGGTTAGTTTGTTTTTATTTAGTTTTATATTATATTCGCAAAATATGACGAATTCTGAAACTTTGGAAAATGATATACTTACCAACTCCAACAATGAATTTTTTGATTATATAGAAAAAGGTGATGTTGGTAAAGTCAGAGAATTATTATCAAAAGGAACAAATGTTAATAGTACTAATTCTGAAGGCTGGTCAGCATTGCATGTAGCTGTTAGAGCAAATAATGCGGCTATAGTAAAATTATTATTATCTCATAAAAGAATTGATATGAATCCTGTATTTCCTGCTAATACAATATTAATGGATGGAGAAAATAAATGGTATGCTGATGGTCAGACACCTCTTTTGCTTGCTTCATATTATGGTTATGCTGATATAGTTAGTATGCTTTTAAGCTATGGGGCTGATGTGCTTGCTAAAGATATTATAGATGATGCTATGGCCATTCATATTGCTGCTGCAAGGGGATATCCGAATGCAGTTGCGGCAATATTGGAATCTGCTGCGGCAAAAAATTCGGATATAGATGTGGTTAATGTCGGCGACAGTACAGGTACTACTCCTCTAATGTGGGCTTCTATGAATAATCAAGTAACAGTTATAGCTACATTGATTAGATATAAGCCGGATATTAATTTTCAGGATGATGACGGCTGGACTGCTTTGCATTTTGCAGCCGCTTCTGATAGTTACAGGGCTGTAGAGATTCTTTTGAAAAATAATGCAGATGCCAATATAGCTGACATAGAAGGTAAAAAACCGGTGGATATTACTACTGATACAGATATAAAAGCCCTGCTTAATAAATATACTTCAGAAGAATCTGAAAATAATAAAGAATAATGTAAATAATTGTTAATGTCATGCAAGTATATTTGCAGGCAATTTTTATTAGTAATAATAAAAAATTATGGAAGCTAAAAAATTACAAAGATTTAGTGAATACAGCATGTCTACATATTTGCTTTGTCCTAGAAAGTATAGATATACTTATATAGAAAAACCTTTTAAAAAGCAAAAAAGAAGTGTTAATGTTTATTTTATATTTGGTAATGCTATACATTTAGCTTGTAAAGAATTTTATGAGCAGAGGGCTGAAGAAAGAACTTTAGATAATTTATATAATATATTCAGAAATGTATGGAAAAGAAGCGGTATAAGAGCATTTTTCAATAGCAGGGAAGAAGAAAAAGAACTTGGCGAAAGAGGGCTTTATATGCTTTCTAATTTCTTTAATTCATTCGGACAGAAAGTACCTTATAGAATAGAAAGCTATATGGAAAATAGGGTAAGGGATTATATTTTATTTGGAAGAATAGACAGAATCGATTTATCTGCCGATGGAACATTACAGATTGTAGATTATAAAACAACAAAATACTATGATGTCGGTGAAGATAATGAGGAGAGAGAAAGAAAGACAATACAGCTGAAATTATATGCCTGTATATTGGACGGCCTTAAATGTAAGGTTACAAGCGGTTCTTATTATCATTTTGAAGATGACAAATTAGATACTATAGAGTTTACGCCTGAATCCATTAATTATTTAAGAGAATGGTTTGATGAGATAGTTGATGATATAAGATATGATAGGGCATTTGACAAAAAGGTTGGAAGGCATTGCGAGTTTTGCGATTTCTTTAAATTATGTCAGGGAAAAGAAGATAATATTGAAAATTTAGTTCTTCCTTCAGATGAGTTGTTTATGGCTAATATAGAAAATTCAGAAAATAATTGATAGTAATTTATTTATATTAACTGTATTTTATGTAAAATATAGGTACAAAATCGATGAGCGTTCATAATAGTAAAGATAATATAATAAAGAAAAAGAAAGATAAATTTAGAATAAGATATTTAACATTAGAAGATTTAGATGATTTTAACAATTTATTAAGATATGCATTTCAAGTGAGCAATAATGAGCTTATAAATTTAGGCTATGATATTGATGAAATAAAACAGGCGAAATCTGCTGTATTAAGTAAGGCTAAAGTTTTGGGTTGGTTTGACGGTGAAAAGTTAGCTTCTCAAATTGCTGTTTATCCTATGAAAATGAATATACATGGGGTTATATATAAAATGGGAGGCGTTACCGGAGTTGCCACTTATCCTGAATATTCTAATCTTGGGCTTATGAATGATTTAATGATAAAGAGTATTGAGAATATGAAAAAGGAAGGTCAAACTATATCTGTTTTATATCCTTATTCAATACCATTTTATAGAAGAAAGGGCTGGGAGATTATTTCCGACAAGATGAGTTTTGAGATAAAAGATACTCAGCTTCCAAAAAATATAACGAATAAGGGAAGGGTAGAGAGAGTTTCTTCTGACAGTGAAGATCTAATAGAGCTTTATAATGAATTTTCTCGTACAAGGCATGGTTCTTTAATCAGAGGAGATTTAGAATGGGAAGAGTATTGGAGATGGGAAGTAGATGATACTATAGTTGCAATATATTATGATGAAAAAGAGGAGGCTAAAGGTTTTTTAGTTTATGTTATAGAAAATGATGTGTTTCATATAAAAGAACTTGTTTATCTTAATTTTGAAGCTAGACTTGGACTTTGGAATTATATATCAGCACATTTCTCTATGGTAGATAAAGTTCAAGGTTATAATTATACTAATGAACCTATAGCATTTTTGCTTGAGGACAGCGAAATAAAAGAAATTATAAGACCTTATATAATGGCTAGAATTACTGATGTCAAGGCATTTATTAATGATTATCCTTTTTTAAGAAGGCCTAAAAATAAAAAAATCAATTTAATAATAAAAGATAATATGGCTAAATGGAATAACGGAAGTTTTTTAATTTATTGGGACGAAAATAAAAATACTATTTGTAAGAGACTTAATAAAGAATATAAAAGAAATGGTAAAGACAGATACATTATAAGAATGAATATTCAAACTCTTACAACAATGCTTATGAGTTATAAATCTCCTTCTTATCTGTACAAAATAGGAAGAATAGAATCCGGTATAAAAGGAATAAATTTATTGGAATCTATTATACCTAAAGAACAGGTTTATTTTTCTGATTATTTTTAATACTGAAATATTATTTTGACAAACTTTATGATTTTCAGTATAATATATTTATGAGAAAAAATTTAAATACTGCAAAAACTTTTAATCCTTTAAATGATTATTTTATGCGTTATATGTTTGCAAAAGAGGGACATGAGCATATATTAAAAAATCTCATTAATTCTGTGAGAATAGACTCTAATCAAGAGCCTTTTGAATATATAGAAGTTTTGAACACTTTTAATTTAAAAGAAAATGTTTTTGATAAAGAATCAATAGCAGATGTTAAGGCTAAAACTAAATCAGGCGAAACTATAATTATAGAAATACAAAGAATAGGCAACCATTCATTTATATACAGAAGTTTATACTATTGGGCTAAAAATTATTTTACAAATTTAAAATCTAAGGATATATATTCTGATTTAACACCTGTAATAAGTATTAATATTTTAGATTTTAATTTGATAAAAGATATAGATAAACCTCATAGCTGTTATTTTATTAAAGAGTTAGAAACCAATCATATATTAACTAATCATTTGGAAATTCATTTTCTTGAATTGAAAAAGTTCATTAATAATAGTAATTTATATGAAGGCTTATCAGATTGGTTTGAGTTTTTAAATTCTAAGGATAAATTGGAGGATACTATGGAAATATTAGTAAAGAAAAATCCTATAATGAAAGAAGTATATGATGAATATAATAAATTTGTTAATAGCAATGATTTATATAATGGCTACAGTAATTATGAAAGAGATTATTTTAATGTTCTAATGCTTAATGAAGAGCGTATAAAGGGTATAGAGGAAGGAATGAAAAAAGGTATAGAACAAGGTATTGAACAGGGAGAAAAAAATAAGGCATTATCTATAGCTAGAAGTCTTAAAAAATCAGGTTTGGATGTAAAATTTATAAGCGATAATACAGGATTAACTATAGAGGAAATAGATAAACTTTAATATAAATTTATGGAAGTTAAAATTATAGACACTGCTTACGGCGGATATGGAATTGCAAAAGATGAAAACGGAAAGGTTATATTTGTACCCCATAGTGTTGAAGGCGATATATTAGATATTATTATAACTAAAGAAAGCAAAAAATTTTCTTATGCCTATATAAATAGAATAATAGAATCTTCTAAGTATAGAATAAATCCAAAATGCAAGTATGCTTGTATATGCGGAGGGTGTTTATTTAATCATATAGAATATAATAAACAATTAGATATAAAAAAGAATATAGTTTTAAATGCTCTTAGAAATATTGATTTTAATAAAGATATAAAAATAATTTGCAGTAAAGATTTTAATTACAGACTTAGAGTTAATATGATAGCCAATAACGGAAGAGTTGGTTTTTATAGATTTAAAAGCAATGATTTTGTAAATATTGATGAATGCTTTATTTTAAAAGAGAGTTTATTTGAAAGAATAAAAAACTTTGCATCTGAAAACAATATAACAGGAAATATTTATGCTATAGAAAATAATAACGGCGAAGCTCTTGCTTTTATTGAACTTAATAAAAAAATAAATATAAAGCCTTTTGAAAGATATTTTAAAGGAATAACCGTAAAGTATAATAAAAATATTAAAAGCTACGGAGCGGACACTATACTTTATAAAACTAAATACGGCAATATTCCGATAGGGCATAAAACATTTTTTCAAAGTAATTTATATCTTCTTGATGATTTTCAGTATAATGTTATTAAATATATAAATGATAATGAGAGTACTATAGTTGAGCTTTATGCAGGAAGCGGATTTTTTACAGCAGCTTTAGAAAATAGAATAAAAAGTTTTAATAATAATTATAGATTTATTTCTTCAGAGATAAATAAAGATTCTGTACTTATAGCAAATAAATATGGTTTAAAAATAAAAAATGAAGATGCTTTAATAACATTAAAAAATATTAATTATGATATTGATGTTTTAATATTAGACCCGCCTAGAGAAGGAATTAATAAAAAAGCAATAGATGAAATAATAAGAATTAAGCCTAAAAAAATTATATATGTTTCTTGCGATCCCATGACTTTTGCACGAGATATTAATTTATTAAAAGAGTATTATAATTTATCAGATTTAAATATTATAGATATGTTTGCTGATACTTATCATATAGAGCTTATTTCTTTTTTAGAATATAAAGTTTAACTATTATTTTATTAAGTTTATTTTAATTCTTGTTATTAATATGTTACATGATATAATTAATATAATAATATAAAATTGGAATCAATTAATAATGATAAATAAAAAACTCATAGAAAGAAATAATTTGGACACTGTATTAAATAAATATAGAGAAGATAATAAAAAGATAGTATTTACAAACGGCTGTTTCGACATACTTCATCGCGGACATGTTGAGTATTTGCAGAAGGCTAGAGAGCTTGGAGATTTACTCATATTAGGACTTAATAGCGATGATTCTGTAAAGCGTTTAAAAGGAAATGACAGACCTATTAATAATGAAATTGACAGAGCTATTGTTCTTTCTGCTTTAGAATGCATTAATTATATATCTATATTTGATGAAGATACACCGCTTGAACTTATAAAAATAGTAAGACCGGATATTTTGGTAAAGGGCGGAGATTATAAAATAGAAAATGTTGTCGGAAGAGAATATTCAAAGGAGACTGTATTAATTGATTTTGTTGATGGATATTCTACTACTAATATTATAAAAAAAATTAATAGTTAATAATATAAATTATAAGAATCGGAGGATTTAATATGATTATAGTAACAGGAGGAGCCGGATTTATTGGTTCTAATATAGTAAGGGGATTAAATGATTTAGGAATTGATGATATATTAATAGTAGATAATTTGAAAAACGCTTCTAAACATAAGAATTTAAATAGAATTAAATTCAGAGATTATATTGATAAAGAAGATTTTAATTCGGATTATTTAAATTCATTTGTCAATGATAATAAAGTTGAGGCTATATTTCATCAGGGAGCTTGTTCTGATACTATGGAGACAGACGGCAAATATATGATGAAAAATAATTATGAATATACAAAAAATATACTTCATGTTTGTTTGTATAAAAAAATAAGATTTTTATATGCTTCAAGTGCTTCAGTATATGGTAATGGTGAAAATGGTTTTGAAGAGAATGAAAAAAATGAATATCCTTTGAATGTTTATGCTTTTTCAAAATATCAGTTTGACAGATATTTAAATAAATTATTCAAAGAAAATAAAGTTCAAAGTCAGGTTGTAGGACTTAGATATTTCAATGTTTACGGACCGCAGGAGAATCATAAAGGAAGAATGGCCTCTGTTGCTTTTCATTTGTTTAATCAGATAAAAGCAGGGGAGAGAATGAAAATATTTGAAGGAAGTGAGAATTTCCTTAGGGATTTTATACATATAGATGATGTTGTATCTGTTAATAATTTCTTTTTTGAGAATGAAAATAAATCCGGTATATTTAATTGCGGTACAGGAAATGCTGAGAGTTTTGTAGAGATTGCTAAGGCACTAAAAGAAGTTTATAAATCAGCTGAAATAGAGTATATAGCATTTCCAGATGCTTTGAAAGGTAAATATCAGAAATATACACAGGCGGATTTAAAGAAATTAAGAGCTATTGGTTATGATAAGAGTTTTATGAATGTTAATACAGGCGTAAAAAAATATGCTGAAGTTTTAGAAAAAAGCGGCGGCTATTTGATGTAAAAATAGTATAAAGTGTTTTACGATTATGATTAATAATGATTATATATTATATAAATATTTCAGGATTTTATTATGAAAAAAATTATTTTAATCACATTTAGTATTTTATTTTTAGCATTGCCTTTATTTTCCCAAGACCCTGAGCAGTCTGCAAAACTTCTTAAGTTAATAAACGAGGAGAGACAAAGAGCAGGACTTGAAACATATCAAACAAGTGAAGATTTGCAAAAAGCAGCAGCTATTAGAGCAGAAGAGATATCAAAAGTTTTTGAATCTAAAAGACCTGACGGAAGCGAAATGCATACTGTATACTTAGAAAATGGTATAAGAGTAGCTTATTACGGAGAATCTATAAGAACAGGATATGAAACTGCAAGCGGTATATTCAAAGCTATGATTGAAGATCCAAGCGATTCTTCTTCTATATTAGATATGGATTATACTCATATTGGCATTGGAATATATAAGAATGCTAAGAATACCTATTGGGCTATACTTTACTGTTCATTGGCAGAATAAAATATTTTAGGAGTGAGAACTTTATGAAAAAAATTATTTTTATTGCTTTTATTATTTTATCATTTGTTTTTGTATCTTGTGAAGATGATAAAGTCGAAAAAAGTATAGACAAAGTTACTGATAAAATAGAAAAGTCAATGGATAAAGCAGAAAAAAATATGGAAAAAGCTGGTGAAAAGCCTGAAAAGGCATTAGATGAAGCAGGAGAAAAAATAGAGAATCTTTTTGATTGATTTGTTAATATTTTGTTTTAAAAATTAAAAAAGGCTTAAGTTTTTATTGAACTCAAGCCTTTTATTATTATTTATCTATAACTATTTATTATTTTTTAGTATATATGTTTAAAGTTGTATTTTCTAACTCTAGTGTAAATAATGAATAGTTAATCTCGTTTGTATATGATCTGTCTTTAGCAACTTCTTGAATATACTTTTTATACTCTTCAGTATCTTGATGAGTTACTCGTAAATAATTTGCTGTTCTTGTCATAATATTATTTTCAAATTTTAAAGTAGATTTCATAGATATATTATAATATTTCATAGCTTCTAATGTTATTACACTTTCAGCCTCTGAATCGCTTATTGTTCCGGTAGCTGGTATATCCATTTTAGCAGAATTGTTTAATATATATTCATTTTCAGAAACTTTTATCAATTTATCAGTATATTCTTGTTCAAAAGCAACGATACCATCTTGTATTGCTTTCATGCTAAAGTAACCGTTAGCTTTTATTTCTACTTCTTCACTAGCAGATTCATTGTATGCATGATAATATGTACCTGTATAGCTGCTTGGTATATATCCGCTTACTTCTTTCAAATTTCCGCTTACACTATTATCATTAATTGTACCAGATAATGATAAACTTCCGCCACTTAAATTAAGTGATACATCTACTGTATTCATATCAGAGGCACTTTGAGCAAACATTACTGATTTTGTAACTGCTGATGAAGTATCATATTTTATAGTAGGCATTTGTCCTTTTATTGCATACTGTGAATCGGATATTTTAGTAACCATTTCTTTTTTTATCGTTAATAAAACATTATCCATATTCATATAAATACTTCCGTCTTCATTTATTGATAATCCAGAAGCATTTCCAAATGTTCCGAATGTAAAATTACCTGTAAAGGATTGTGAATGACTATTATTATCATTTGTTTGCGGTGCCGTAACTCTATCTCCGCATCCTACAGCAAATAAAGATAATAACATCATTGATGTAAGTAAAAGTTTTTTCATATTTTTCTCCTTAAAAAATATATTTATTAAATTTTTATTAATTAAAATTTTTGCAATAACAAAAGATATTATATTATTGATTAAGTATGTATTTTTAATTGATAAATTATTATTGAAAACTATAAATTTAGAGCTTGTAGCTTGTTATACTTTATAAAAAGTGCATTATTCATATAATATATGATATATTAATATTATTTAATGTCAATATGTAAATAAAAAGGCTTAAGTTATTAATAAACTCAAGCCTTTTTTTATTTTTTTAATGAAATTAATTATTTATTTTCCTGATCTTTTTTATATTCTATAGCTTCATTTACTATAGGAATTAATATATCAAAATCTAATGGTTTTTCTATTAATCTGAAAACACCTTCTGCAATAATCTCTTTTACCATTTCAGTATTGCCGTAAGCAGTAATTATTATAATAGGTATAGAACTTTTTCTTTTTTTCATTTCTCTTATAAGAGCAAGTCCTGTCATAGAAGGCATTAGCAAATCGGTAATAATAACATCAACAGGGTTATGTTCTAATATAGTTATAGCTGATTTACCATTTTCTGCTGTAACGATTTCAAAATCATGAGGCTCAAAAGTATATTTAATAAGATCCCTAATAGATTCTTCATCATCTACAGCAAGTATTAAAGGTTTACCATTAATCATATTTTACCCCAATTATATTAAATATATTTAGATAATCTGTATAGAACATTTTTTTTGCCTAGAAGCTCGCATATATGTGATAATTCGCTTCCGGCAGAACTTCCTGTCAATACATATCTTATAGGGTGATATAGATTAGGACCTTTTAATCCTGTTTCTTTCTGAGCTTTTTTGATTAATGCTTTCATATACTCATCAGTAATTTCATCAGTATTTTCTATATCATTTTTTATAAACTGAAGAAGTTTTTTACTTTCTTCTTTATTAACCATTTCTTTCATTTCATCAGTAAGCTCAAAATCATTTTCAAAGAAAACAGGAACATATTTTACAATGTCGGATAAAACAACACAGTTATGTCTTATAACAGAAACAAGTTTTTTAGCCCAAGCATGTTCTTCTTCAGTATAATTTTCTTTTAAAAATCCGCTTTTTACTAGATATGGTATGAATAGTTCTGTAATTTCATCTAAATTTGTATTTTTAATATGCCAAGCATTCAAGTGCCTTAATTTAGCAGTATCGAAAATGGCTGGACTCTTAGAGAAACGGTCTAATTTAAAAGCTTTAATCATATCATCATCAACCATAGTTTCTAAAGCGTCTGGGTGAGTCCAACCAAGCAAAGCTAAGAAGTTTCTCATAGCCTGAGGAAGGAATCCTTCATCTTTGTATTCCATTAAAGTAGCAGCACCATGCCTTTTTGATAATTTTTTTCTGTCATTTCCAAGTATTGAAGAAGTATGAGCAAATTTAGGAACTTCAGCACCTAATGCCTGATAAATAAGTATTTGTTTAGGCGTATTTGATATATGATCTTCACCTCTTATTACATGCGAAATTTTCATAAGCATATCATCTATAACTACAGCATAGTTGTAAGTAGGAAATCCATTCTCTCTTACAATAATGATATCACCTATTTCATCACTATTTGTCTTTACAACTCCCCTTACATAATCATCAAAAGTAACTGTTTGATTTTTTGGAACTCTGAATCTTATTTTAGCAGGCTCTCCGTTAGCAACTCTTCTTTTAGCCTCTTCTAAAGGTATATCTCTGCATTTGCCGTCATAAATAATAGGCTGATTGAGAGTTCTCTGCATATTAGATTTTTTTTCTAATTCTTCGGAAGTACAAAAGCAATAGTATGCTTTACCTTCTTCCATTAGTTTTTCAGTGTATTTTTTATATATATCAAGTCTTTCAGACTGAAAATACGGACCGTAATCTCCTCCTACTTCAGGACCTTCGTCCCAATCTATTCCAAGCCATTTTAATGATTTTATAGCCATATCAACAGCTTCTTTAGTACTTCTTTCTTGGTCTGTATCTTCTATTCTTAAAATTAATTTTCCTTTTATAGCTTTGGCGTACAGCCAATTAAATAATGCAGTTCTGGCATTTCCTATATGTAAAAAACCTGTTGGAGACGGAGCGAAACGAACTCTAACTTCTGACATAATTAACTCCTTGATTTTTGAACTTGACCTATTATACATTAAAATAAATAAATATCAATTAATATAACAGTTTTATGCAGAAATAAATTTTTAAGCAAACTTGTTTATTTAATGTATGATATGTATAATATATTAATAGATAATATATGAATATTTTTAATATAAAACTTGAAATATTTTTATTAATATAATATAATAAGATGCAATTCTATATTTGGTGTATTATGAGCAATATTGTTGTTATTACAGCCCCTTCGGCAGCCGGCAAAACTACTTTAATAAAGAAGTATATGGCTAATCATTCTAATGCAGTTTTCAGTGTTTCGCATACCACTAGAACTAAAAGAGAAAATGAAGTTGACGGTAAAGACTATTATTTCATAGATAAAGAGAAATTTGAAGAAATGATATCAGAAGGCGATTTCATAGAATGGGCATTAGTTCATGATAATTATTACGGAACTTCATTCAAAGAATTAGAAAAAGCTGATGATGAAAATAATATTTTGATACTAGATATAGATATTCAGGGTGCTTTATATATAAAAGAAAAGGGAATAGATGCTAATTATATATTCATAACACCTCCTTCTATGGAAATTCTAAAAAAAAGGCTGGAAGATAGAGGAACTGAAACTGAAGAAAGTATAAAACTCAGAATTTGGAATGCCAAAAGAGAATTAGAATATAAAGATCAATTTGATATTATCATAGAAAATGATGATATTGAAGAAGCTTATAAAAAATTAGAAGAAGCAATCAATTCAAAATTATAAATTTAAATATATATACATGGAGTTTAATATATGGGTATAATACCGTTAGAGAAACTTATAGAATATAAAGGAAACCGCTATGAACTTAGCAAAGCTATGATTGAATTAGCTAAAAACGGCGGTACGCTTCTTAAAGGTGAAACTAAATACAGAGGCGGAAAATATATACCTACTGTTATGAAAAACATACTTGACGGAAAAATTAAGTATGAATATGAAGAAGGTGTGGATATGACTGTAGATGAAGAAGCACCTTTTAAACATTCTGAAGTAGCTTATGATGAGGGCGAATATGCTTCAGAAGATGATTCCTCAGAAGAAGAAAATGATTCTGAATATGCAGCTGCTGATTCAGATGATGCTGATGATGATTATGATGATGACTATGAAGAGGATGAAGAAAAATCCAAAAAGAAGAAAAAATCTTCAAAGAAAAAAGATGAATAAATAAATAGTGAAAAAGATAGTATTTATATCAGGGGCAACAGCTTCAGGTAAAAGCAGTTTTGCTCATAAATTAATAGATAACTATTTCAATAATGCCGCCATAATATCTATAGACTCTATACAGGTTTATAGATATATGGATATAGGCTCTGCCAAACCTTCCGCACAAGAAATAAAAAAATATAATTATAAAATGGTTGATATATTAGAACCTTCTGTTAATTTCAATATAAAAGAATACCTAGATATATTTAAAAATGTAATAAACAGCATAGATAATGTTCCTATATTCGGCGTAGGAGGTACAGGTTTTTATATAGATGCTATAAAGTATGGTATTTTTGATGAAGAAAATGATAATCAGGAATCCTCACAAAAAATTAGAAAAGAGCTTTATGAAAGAATAGATAAATACGGGCTTGAAAGTTTATATTTGGAGCTTTTAAATATTGATAAGGAAGCAGCAGAAAATATAGACAGATTTAATGCAAGACGAGTTGTGAGGGCTTTGGAAGTTTATTACAATACGGGAAGAAAATTCTCGGAATTAAAAAAATTAAGAAAACCTGTAATTGATTTGGATTATTTAAGCTATGTTATTGATATTGATAGAGAAACTCTTTATGATAATATTAATAAGCGTGTTGATATAATGTTTGAAAAGGGTTTGCTTGATGAGGTAAAAAAAATTATAGATATGGGAATAAATAATACTTATACATCAATGCAAGCTATTGGATATAAAGAGATTTATGATTATTTAATTAATCAATCTATGAGTTTAGAGGATACTGTTGAGCTTATAAAAAAAAGAACTAGAAATTTTGCTAAAAGACAGCTTACTTGGTTTAGAAGAGAAGAGCATAGAAGAATAAATGAAAATGATTTGCATAAAACTGCAGATGAAATAAAAAAATTTTACAATATAAAAAATTATAATATAATAAAAAATAATTTTGACAAAGAATAAAAAATATTTATAATTATATTATTATTAAAATTTAGGTGTTAATTATGAATAATGAAGCAAGTGAAATAAATGAAGTAATGAAAGCTATAGAATCAAAATCAATAGAAGAAAAATCTATTGAAGTTGTAAAACTTTTAATAAATAGAAAATTAAAGATAACATCGGCCGAATCATGTACAGGCGGATTATTTGCTTCAAGCATAACATCAGTTTCAGGTTCTTCTGAATGTTTTGAAGGTTCTTTCGTAACTTATTCTAATGAAATTAAGCATAGGATTATAAATGTTAAGAAGCAGACATTAGAAAAATACGGAGCTGTAAGTGAAGAATGCGTACTTGAAATGGCAGAAAATACTAGAAAAATAATGAAAAGTGATATATCAATAGCAATAAGCGGAATAGCAGGACCATCTGGTGGAAGTGATGAGAAACCTGTTGGTTTGGTATGGATATGTTTAGCAGCAGAAGGCTATATTAAGGCTTATAAAAATATATTTTCAGGCAGCAGACAATCAGTAAGAGAGCAGAGTGTATTATTTTCTTTGAGTTTGGTTGAAAATTTCATAAAAAAATGTTAGTCTGTAATAACATTAATATTAAATGATTAAATTTAACAAAAAAATCTAAAAAGTCCAATATAAATTTAAAAAATATTATGTTTACTTGTTGACAAAAATAATTATGTAAACTAATATTCATAAAAAAAGAAAAATAGTTATGTAAACTCATAATTTTTTCATAAAGTAAACATAACTATATCCGATAAATTCTAAAGATAACTTTTATTAGGTGGTTTCTAATGCAGGACTTTATAAATAAATTAACAAGTCAAATAAAGAATATTTTTGCTAAAACAACAACATTGCAAAAAGCCGTTTTAATAGGTATTTTAGTAATAGGTCTAGGAGCAATAATAGCAACAATAATGCTTACATCAAGAAGAACAGGAACATTATTGTTTCAGCAGGCATTGACTCAGGAAGATGCTAGAAATGTTATAGCAGTTTTGGATGCAAATAACATAAGATATCAATACAGAAACGGATTCATTACACTTAATAGCGAAGCTGATAAGGCTAAAGCAGAATTAGAATTGGTAAAAGAGGGAAGAATGCCTACAGGAGTTGACGGTTGGGAATTATTTGATGCCCCTCGTATTGGTATAACAGATGTTGAACTTGATATCAATAAAAGAAGATCTTTAACTAAAGCTATAACTCAGCTTTTAACTAAATTAGATTTTGTACAGGAAGCTACAGTTGATTTGGCATTTCCTAAGAAAGAATATTTAACAGATATAGATTCACCTGTTACAGCATCAGTAGTTATTAGAGCACAGCCTTTTAAAGAGGATATTTTAAGAGACCCTAAAACAGTAAGAGGCTTGCAGCAATTAATAGCAATGGGTGTAGATAAATTAAAACCAGAGTTTGTAACAATTACAGACAGTACAGGTTATGTATTAACAGACTTTACAGATGAAGCTGCAAACTTAAAATTAAAAGTAGCTCAGGAAGAGTTAAAAATAGTTGACAGAGAAAGAAAAAAGATAGAAAATAAAATAAGACAAACATTAGGAAGAATATATACTAACAGAGTAGAAACAACAATAGCATTAGAACTTATATGGGACGATGTTAGTATAACAAATAATTTAGTTCTTCCAATAATATTAAAAGAAGATGATCCTACAACACCTTATGATGACAGTCAGTTTACTAATAAGGTTCAAGTATCAAGCCGTACAGTAACAGAGGATTGGAAAGGACAGCAATTTATACCTCAAGGTGCTGCAGGTGCTGAAGAAAATGTACCTCCAGGATATAAAGATAAAAGCGACAGATGGCAGACATATACAAAAACAGATGCACAGGACAATTATGAATTAAGCAAAAGATACGAAGCTATTAAGAAAGGAAGTTATCAAATAGGTAAAATATCTGCTGCAGTTGCTTTGGACGGAAGATGGACTAAGGCTTATGATCAGAATGGAGATCCTATCATAACTAATGGAAATAGTTATGTAAGAGAGTATCACCCAGTAACAACAGAGGAGATAAGAAATGTTACTTCATTAGTACAGGCTGCTATTGGTTATGATTTGAAAAGAGGAGACCAAGTAAGCGTAACACATATTCAGTTTGACCATTGGGACAGATTTAATGCTGAAGATGCTAAACTTATGAGAGATAGATTTATAAGAAAGACATTAATCATAACAATGATTTCTTTGCTTATACTGTTTGTATTAGCATTAGCAATAAGAGCTATACAGAAAGAACTTGCTAGAAGACGCAGACTTAGAGAAGAAGAGCTTGAACGCAAACAGATGGAAATGCGTAGACAGGCTATGATGAATGCTAATGAAGAGCCTATAAGTGAAATGAGTTTAGAAGATGCAGCTCGTAAGAAACTTATGGATGAAGTTATAAGAGTAAGTCATGAAAGACCTGATGATGTTGCTCAGCTTCTTCGTACTTGGATGGCTGATGATAAAAGCTAATTAATGTAAATAATAAAATTGAGTATAATAAAAATTAGGAGTATAAATTATGCCTGCAGAGAAAGAAAAAGATAAAAAACAACGAGTGCTAAGCGGCCGTCAAAAAGTTGCTATATTTTTAGTATCTCTCGGAATGGAAACTTCAAGTGAAATATTTAAACATTTGAGAGAGGAAGAAATAGAGCAGATAACATTTGATATCGCGAGACTTGAAAATATAGAATCCGCTGATAAGGATGCAGTATTTAGAGAATTCCAAGAGATGATGATAGCTCAGGACTTCATAACTCAAGGCGGTATAGATTATGCAAGAGACTTGCTTGAAAGATCTGTGGGCAGTCAGAAAGCCAGCGATATAATCAATAGATTAACTTCTTCATTACAGGTTAGACCTTTTGATTTTATACGCCGTACAGACCCAGCTCACTTGCTTAACTTTATACAAGGTGAGCACCCTCAAACTATAGCACTTATTTTGGCATATTTGGAAGCCCAAAAAGCTGCTAGTATATTGGGAGCTTTGCCTACAGAGATACAGCCTGATGTAGCTAAGCGTATTGCCATAATGGACAGAACTTCTCCTGAGGTTTTAAGAGAGGTTGAAAGGGTACTTGAAAGAAAACTTTCTACTCTTGCAAGCGAAGACTTTACTTCTGCCGGCGGTATAGACTCTATAGTAGAAATTATTAACAGCGTTGATAGATCTACTGAGAAAAGTATTATTGAGAGCTTGGAAGAAGATGATCCGGAACTTGCAGAAGAGATCAAGAAACGTATGTTTGTATTTGAAGATATCGTTTTACTTGATGACAGAGCTATACAGAAAGTACTTCGTGAAGTTGATTCAAGCGATTTGGCTAAAGCACTTAAAAGTGTTGATACAGATGCTCAGGATAAAGTTTACAGAAACATGTCCAAACGTGCTGCTGCATTGCTTAAAGAGGATATGGACTTTATGGGACCTGTTCGTCTTAAAGATGTTGAAGAAGCACAGCAGAAAATCGTTAATATCATACGTAAACTTGAAGAACAAGGTGATATTGTTGTTGCCCGTGCTGGTGAAGATGAAATGGTTGTATGATGTAAAAATATATGCTTGATTATTAATATTATGGAGTTTAAATTATGCCAGAAAAGGTTTTTAAATCTAAAAGTATTGTAGAGCTTACTCAAAAAGTTAATATTGCTGTACCTCATCATAAATCACAAGAAGAACTCGATTATGAAGAGTCTCAGGAGGAATATAAAGGTCCTTCTATTGAAGAGATTGAAGCTGAGATTGCAGGACTTAGAGCTCAGTGGGAAGAAGATTTGAGAGATATGAGAAGAAAGGCTGTTGATGAGGCAGACAGAATTATTGAAGATGCTAAAACTCAGGCCTTTGAAATATTTAAATCAAAACAAAATGAGGCACATGTTATTTCCGAACAGGCTAAAGTTGATGCTTCAAGGATAATACAAGATGCTAATGCTGAAAAAGAAAAAATACAAAGCGAATCTGAATCTATTAAAGATGCAGCATACAAAGAAGGTTATGCTAAAGGATATGATGAAGGCTTTGAAAAGTCTTTTTCTGACAGCAATAATGATTTGATTAAATTAACAGAAAAAATGAAAAAAATATTAGCTGAAACTATTAATAAAAGAAATGAAATAATAGATGCAGCAGAAGCTCAGGTTATTGAAGTAGCTGTACTTATAGCTAAACGCGTTGTAAAAATGCTTACAGAAAGAGATAAAGGTATAGTTATTAGAAATATTCAGGAAGCTTTAAGAAGAATTAAAGGAAGAACAAAAATCACTATTAGAGTTAATATTGATGATTTGGAAGTTTCCGCTAGACATAAAGATGAGTTTTATCAAATGCTTGATAAGATAGAAGGTGTAACTGTTCTTGAAGACCCTAATGTTGATGTGGGCGGATGTATGATAGAAACTGACTTCGGCGATATTGATGCTAGAATAAATACTCAGCTTAATGAAATAGAAACTGCTATTAAAGAAGTTGAACCTATAAAAGGTTTTTAATTAAAATTTTGATATTAATTTGTAATAGGGCTTGCTGATGATAAAAGATGAAAATGTAGATTTTATTAAAGAGGTAAGAAAAACATTTGACAAGTACAGAAAAGTAGTTGATGATGTAGCTTTATTAAAATCTTACGGAAAGGTTAAAGAAGTTATAGGTTCTTTAGTAATAAGCGAGGGACCATTTTGTAAACTTGGGGATATGTGCCGTATATATATGAATGATGACACCTATCTTGATGCGGAAGCTATAGGTTTTAGAAATCAAGATGTTCTTTTAGCTACTTACGGACCTGTTAATGGAATAACTTTCGGTAATATGGTTTATTCTTTTGAAAGACCTTTATCAGTTATGTGCTGCGATGAGATATTAGGTACAGTGCTTGATGCCAGAGGAAAACCTCTTGCAGGAGGCGGACATAATTTTTATGAAACTCCAGTTCCAGTATCTCATAATGCTGTAAACCCTATGAACAGACCTAGAATAAAAAAGCATATACAAACTGGTGTTAGAGCTATAGACGGGCTTCTTACTGTAGGTCAAGGTCAGCGTATGGCTATAATGAGCGGTACTGGTGTTGGTAAATCTACACTTTTGTCAATGATAGCTAGAAATACCAATGCTGATGTTAATGTTATAGCATTAATTGGTGAAAGAAGAAGAGAGGTAAGAGATTTTATAGAAAGAGACCTTGGAGAAGAGGGATTAAAAAGAAGTGTATTAGTAGTTGCTACAAGTGATGATGCCCCGCTTTTGAGAGTACGTGCTGCATATACTGCCACTACCATAGCAGAATACTTTAGAGATAAAGGCAAAAATGTTATGTTTATGGTTGATTCTGTAACACGTTTTGCTTTAGCTCAAAGAGAGATTGGACTTTCAAGAGGTGAGCCTCCTACAACAAGAGGTTATACTCCAAGTGTATTTTCAGAGCTTGCTAAACTTTTGGAGCGTACAGGTACTTCTAATAAAGGGACTATTACTGCTTTTTATAATGTATTAGTTGAAGGCGATGATTTGGACGAACCTATTACTGATACTGTTAGAGGTATATTAGACGGGCATATAGTTTTATCAAGAGATTTAGCCAATAGAGGGCATTTCCCTGCTATTGATGTTAATAAAAGCATATCAAGGATTATGAATGAAGTAGTTTCCAATATGCATAAAAAGGCAGCAAGAGAATTTTTAAAGATGAGTGCTGATTATAATGAGGCTAAAGAACTTATAATGATTGGCGGCTATGCTAAGGGCAGTATGCCAGATGTTGACAGAGCTATTGATTATAAGCCTATGATGGATAGATATTTGCAGCAGGACGTATATGAAGTTTCTAGTTTTGCTGACAGTAAAGAGGCTCTTTTATCTATGTTCTATTCGCAGGAAGAGATAGAAGAGGATTTAGTAAACAGCGGAGATGTAAAAAGAGCAGAAGACAGAACAAATATTTCCGACAATGTAGAATATGCTAATAATGATGTTGTTATACTTTAGGTAAATTAAAAATTGTTGGATTTATTGTAGTATGAAGAGATTTAATTTTAATTTGGAGCCTTTATATAAACTTAGAAAAAATATAGAAAAACAAAGGCAGGCTGAAGTAGCTGAAGTTTCTGCTGAATATAATAAGGAGCGTGACGGAAAAGATAGCTGCCTGCTTAAAATAGATGACGGGATAAGATATGTTGACAGCATAGAAGATGATAATGAAATGCTTTCTATGAGTATTTATTTGGGAGAGTATATAACTGCTTTGAACTCTCAGATATCTATCCATGAAGATAATATGGCTGAAATTAGTGTGGAGCTTAGAAGAAGGCAGGAAATTTTGCAGGAGGCTTCAAGACAGAGAAGGGCTGTTGAATTATTAAAAGAAAAGAAATTATTAGAATATAAAAAGTTAATGAATAAAGAAGAACAGGCTAAGCTGGACGAATGGAAGAAAGAGTATGTTGCCGGCGATGCTTATGAATATTAAGAGGTATTATTATGATAGAATCTGTACAAAGAATACAATCAAGAATAGGGGAGATTCAGGAAACTTTTAATAAACTTGGATTTGCTCCTATTAATACTACTCTTCCTTCAAAACCATTTGCTGAACATTTAAATGAAGCTATGGCTGGAAATAATACAGAAAGTAAAGTTAATAGTGTAGAAGTTAATAATAATTTGGACGGTTCTGTTATTAATGATACTAATAAAAAATTAGATAATGGTAAAGTTATTAATGGAGATACTTCTTCAGATGCTTTTAAAGGAAAAATATCTTTTGGAGTTTATGAAGAAAATACAAATAATTTTGCTAGGGCTATTAATGCATATAAAAAGGCTTCAGTAGAAAGTTTCCCTACTAAGTATGATGATATAATTAAAGAAGCAGCTGAAAAATATTCTTTGCCGGAGAATCTGATTAAAGCTGTAATAAAACAGGAATCAAACTATGTATCAAATGCTGTTAGTCATAAGGGTGCTGTAGGTTTGATGCAGATAATGCCTAAGACGGGTGTTGGTTTAGGTATTACAGATGAAGAAATGCTTAAAGATCCGTATACTAATATTATGGCTGGAAGCAGATATTTATCTCAAATGCTGAACAGATATGACGGAAGACTTGATTTGTCGCTTTCGGCGTATAATGCAGGACCTGCTTTGGTAGATAGATTACAGAGGATTCCTAATATAGAGGAAACTCAGAATTATGTTAAAAACATTATAGGGTATATAAAGTAAGTTAACATAATAAATTTAATTGTGTTTGCTTGACTTTTTTATTCTGTAATTTTATAATATTTTACAAAACTGCCCGCTTAGCTCAGCAGGTAGAGCATCACCATGGTAAGGTGAGGGTCATCGGTTCAATCCCGATAGCGGGCTTTTGTTCACTATTATAGAGCAAAAATATCACAAACTATAAAAGAGGATTTATGAGAATAAAACTTCTAGCGGTTATAGTATTATTTTTAATGACTATATCGCTTTCATACACTTTCGACAAAACTCCGTATTATGTAAACACAGAAACTTATGACTCATACAGAGAGTTATTAAGAGGTGTGCATTATTATAATCAGGAACGATATGATGCATCCATAGCTAGTTTTAGAAACTCTCTTAATACAAATCCTACTGACAAGTTCATAAGATATTGGTATAGTAAGGCTTTATATAAAGCAGGATATATGTCTTTAGCTATTAATGAATGGCTTAATATTACTAGAATGGGTTATGAAGATCCTATAATACTTTCTAAAATTAATAAATATGATTCGGCAAATGTCGTTGAAGAGAAAAAGGATACTTTGAGTAATTTTATATATTTAAAAGCGTTCTCTACTAATCTTAATTTTAGAAAAAATATAAATCAGCCCATACAGATAAAAGTAATGCCTGATGGAAGTTTATATGTGTTGGATTACAGTGATTCTGCTTTGAAAAAATTTGATATTAACGGAAATTTAATTGGTAAGATATCTCATGGAAAAAGGTTAGAAAAACAGCAGACTAGCTGGTGGAGAAATGTACTTCAGTTTGTAGCTAAAGTTTATCCTTATGAAAAGTTGGAAAATCCTAGAGGTTTTGATATAGATGCAAACGGATATATATATATAGCAAATACAAAAAAAGATAAAATATTAAAATATGATTCTAATCATAACTATATTACAAATATTGGTGTATCCGGTGTAAGTAATGGTCAGCTTCTTGGTCCTTCTTCAGTTGCTCTTGATAAAGATGGTAATTTATATGTTTCTGATACGGGAAATAATAGAATAGCAGTATTTGATATTTACGGAAATTTCTTATTTAGTTTTGGAAAACTTGGTGAAAATGAAGGAGAGTTTTTTTCTCCTGCAGGTATAGCTGTTAATGATCAATATATTTATGTTGCTGATATGGGTAATAAAAGAGTGCAGCAATTTGACTTGAGCGGGAACTATATTCAAACTATAAGACATAATTTATTTAATGAGCCTAGAGGTTTATCTTTTGCTAGAGACGGAAACCTTTATATAGCTGATGGAAGCAAGGTTTTTTATTATGATATAATTGAATCTGATTTTACAGTATTTAATAATTCTGAGCGATATACTGTAACTCCTACTTCTGTTGCTGAAGGGGTTAATGGAAATATATATTTGACAGACTTTATGTCTGGAAGAATAGATGTATATACTAGAAAAGAAGAGTATTATGCTAATTTGGATGTATTTGTAGACAGAGAATATTTAAACAGATTTCCTGTTGTTGTAGCTTCTGTTACAGTAAGGGATAGAGCTATGAATCCTGTAATTGGATTAACTCCTGAAAATTTCTTTGTTACTGAGAATTCTACTGTAGCTCATAAAGTTAATTTCTATGATGCACCTGAATTGCATGAATACAGATTTATATATTTGATAGAGGACAGTCTTGCTGCTAAACCTTATGAAAGTAAAATAAAAGAAGAAATCAGCAACTTCACTATGAGTTTAACTAATAATGATGAAGTTTTAGTTATACATTATAATGATCAGGTTTATAAGGCTGATAATTATGATGCAAGAAATTTGAGAATACTTGAAAATGCTAATGCTTTCCATTTTACAGGTGGAATATCAGCTTTAGACGATGCTTATTATGAAGCTGTAAGACTTTCAGGAAATAGTTTTAAGAAAACAGCTATTATACATTTTTCAGTAACTAGTCCTGATGACAGAGTATTTGACATGATGAACTTCAACGATGCAGCAAGTTTTGCTAAAAATAATGCTGTATCATTAAACCAAGTTTATATAGGTACAAATAAATCTAATTATTTCTTGGATTTAATGACTAAAAATACTTATGGTTATATTATAAATGCTGATTACTCTATCAATTATGCTGCTGAGCTTAACAAAATTAAGAATATAGATTTTGGAAGGTATTTCATATACTATAACAGTTTTAAAAATTTAGCTCAGTCAGGACAGTTTAGGGCTTTGAATGTAAAAGTACAATATAGAGATATGTACGGTGAAGAAGAAGTTGGTTATGTAGTGCCATAATAAAATTTATAATAAAAATAGGCTTATCATAATATTATGGTAAGCCTTTTTTAATGCATATATTATTGAAGATTACTATTTAAAATATTAATAATAAATTTATATATTAATATTTTAATATGGAATTAATAAAGTTTATAATACTGATTTTATATTATATCTGCTGAAGCTCTAAATTATAGTTTGTTATTAATAAAAATTATATAAATTATAAATTGATATTAATAAAATTTTTTAGTATAATAAGACTATGAAAGAGATTAACAGGCTTAATGATTTATTTGTACGATATCTAATTGGTACTGAAGGCGATGAGGATATATTAGAAAATATTGTTAATGCTGTTTTGAATGATGCAGGTTTTGAGTCGGTTGGTAGCCTTGAAATTATTAATCCTTATAACTTAGCAGAAAATGAGAATTTAAAAGAGTCTATACTTGATGTTAAAGCAAAAACTAAAGATGGTAAAAAGATACTTATTGAAATACAGCTGATAGGAAATAATAATTTTATAAAAAGAATATTATATTATATAGCAAAAAATATAGCTTCTGAATTAAAAGAGAATGAGAATTATATTAATATAAATCAGATGATTAGTATTAGTTTTTTAAATTTTAATTTAAATATAGGAAGTGAAACTGACATAAAAAAAGAACATAAATGTCTTCAATTATCAGATATTAATAATCCTAGCCTTAAATTAGATGATTTTCAGATACATTTTGTAGAGATTAAAAGATTTGCAGAAATATTAAAAAATGCTAGTATTGATGAGTATAATAGAAATAATCTTTTATCTTGGATTGATTTTTTTACTACTAAAGATTTAGAAAAAGATATTAATAGACTAATAGGAGGAAATAGAGTCATGAGTAAGGTAATAGATAAATATAAAAGATTTGTAGCTGATGAAAAAGAGATGTCAGCATATAATGAAAGAGATACTTTTCTTTACGGACAAGCTGCTATGCTTCAGTATGAGAGAGCAGAAGGAAAAAAGAAGGTATTGAGATAGGATTTCAGCAGGGTATAGAGAAAGGAATTAAACAAGGAATTAAACAAGGTATAGAACGAGGTATAGAACGAGGTATAGAACAAGGAGAAATAAATAAAGCAAAAACTATAGCGTTAAATCTTAAAAATATTAATATGAGTATTGAAGATATAAGTAAAATGACGGGGTTAAGTATAGAAGAAATAGAGAGACTATGATAAAAACTTGTGGGTGTCTAGCAAATTCGTATAATGCGTACAGATTCATTTGCTAGACCCAAAAAGCGAATAAGTTTTTATATATAAATAAAAATAAAAAACTTGTGAGTTCCTAATATTAGTAAGAATAGCATGTATTATTGCAAATAAGTTTTTTATAGTTAAATAAAAGTTATAATTATAGGACTAGAATATGAAAAAAATTCTTATAAAAAATGGTACAGTAGTTAATGCTTTAGAAACTTATAAAGCTGATGTATTAATAGAAAATGAGAAAATTTCAAAAATAGGTTCTGATTTAAAATGCGAAGATGCAGAGATTATTGATGCTTCAGGTAAATATGTAATGCCTGGAGGTATTGATGTTCATACACATATGGATATAGATGTTGGCATAGGCAGAGCAGTTGATGATTTCTATACTGGTACTATTGCTGCTGCATGCGGAGGTACTACTACTATAGTTGATCATATGGGGTTTGGTCCTAAAGGCTGCGATGTATTTCATCAATTAAAATATTATCATACTCTTGCTGACAATAAGGCGGTTATTGATTATAGTTTTCATGGAGTGTTACAGCATGTTGATGAAGATGTACTTAAAGGACTTGAAACATTGGCAAAAGAGGAAGGTTTACAAAGTACAAAACTTTATTTAACTTATAACTATAAAATAGAAGATGATAATGTTGTGCGTGTATTAAAGAAGATGAAAGAACTTAATGCCGTTTCTGCTTTTCATGCTGAAAATCATTATGTTATAGAATATTTAAAAAAGAAATTTATTGAAGAGGGTAAAACTTCTGCACATTATCACCCTATAAGCAGACCTCCTGAGGCTGAAGCTGAGGCAGTTAATAGGATTATACATTTATCTGTTATAGCGGGAAATGCCCCTGTATATATAGTGCATACTTCTGCAGGAAAGAGCGTTGATGAGATAGTTAATGCGAGAGCTTTAGGACATAAAAATATTTTCTCTGAAACTTGCCCTCAATATTTAGTTTTGACAGATAAAGAGTATGACAGAGAAGACGGACTTAAATTTGTTATGTCGCCTCCTTTGAGAAAAAAAGAAGATAGCGAAAGATTATGGAAAGCTATTTCTGATGGACATATTCAAGTTATAGCTACAGATCATTGTCCTTTCAATTATGAAACTGATAAGGTTAAAGGAAAAGATAATTTTACTAAATGCCCTAATGGAGCAGGAGGAGTAGAGGAGAGATATCCTTTGATGTTTTCAGAAGGTGTCATGAAAGGAAGAATAACAATTAATAAATTTGTTGAAACTTTATGTTATAATCCTGCTTTGATATACGGACTTTATCCAGAAAAAGGAGCTATTATACCAAATGCTGATGCTGACATTACTATAATAGATCCTAAGAAAAAATCTGTAATTACAAAATCAAATATGCATGGAGCATGCGATTATACAGCTTATGAGGGAATGGAGCTTTTATGTTCTGTGGATACCGTTATATCAAGAGGAAAAATAGTATTTAAAGATAATAAGTTTTTAGGAACTAAGGGAGACGGAAAGTTTATAAAAAGAAAAACTTTAGATAAATATGCTGACTTTAATAATCATTTTAAATTAGGTGATTATATAGATATCGATTGCAATTGATTATTTAAAAATATTTTTTAAAAAATAAAAAAACAACTGATTATAATTTTTTCTAGTCAGTTGTTTTTTATATTCATCTTACACTGTTTCTTTCTAAAAATTCATAATTAACATATATAACTTCTTTTACTTCTATATTGTTAATTAAATCTATTAATGTATTTGCTGTGCATACTCCGGCATTGAAAGAATCGAATTTTATTGTTGAAAGTTCAGGCTCTATTATTTCATCGATATCATATCCTCCGAAAGATATTACAGATACATCATCCGGAATTTTTAATCCCATTTCTTTTAATACTTTATATACTCCCAATGCCTGTCTGTCGGTTGAACATATTATAGCATCAATATCTTTATTTTTCAGTAAATTTTCTGCCGCCGTTTTTGCTTTCTCATAAGAGAAATCTGCTACTTCTATTTTTATGTTTTCTATGCCGTATTTTTTTAATCCATCTAATACACCGTTTCTTCTTGTTATACCAACAGCAATATCATTCTCATCTACTGTTATAAATCCTATATTTTTATGATTTTTACTTCCTATATATTTTCCTATATCTATACCGGCATTATAATCATCATTAACTATGCTTATTCCCTCACTGCATTCCTGACCGTAAATTACTATTGGTATATCTGATTTTTTTAATATGTTTTTATGTTCTTCAGTGATATATGTAGCACTCAATACTATGCCATCAACATTTAATCTCTTTAATTTTTCTATATACTGCAGTTCTAATTTATGCTGATGATTTGTATTCATTATGATAGGCATATAATGTTTTTCTCTAAGCGTTTTCTCTATCCCTGTTAATACTCTTGCTCCAACTGTAGAGTCTAATGCTGGTACTATTATTCCTATAATATGACTTTTCTTTGCTTTTAATCTTGCAAATGTATTTGGTTCATAGTCATATTCTGATATTATTTCTCTGATTCTTTTTTTTGTTTCTTCTTTCAGATATCCGCCATTAAAGTATCTGGATATAGTAGTTTTTGTTACGCCGGCGATTTCAGCTATTTCTTTCATTGTAATTTTTTTATTTGTACCCATTTTTACTACCCTGATATTAATAAATTATATACTTTTTGCGTTAAAATACAAATTTATATAATTATTTTATAAAAATATATATAATGCTTGACAAATATAAAAATATTGCTATAATATACTATGTAACCGGTTACATATAAAACAATTTCAATAGGATTTTTATTATGGCTATCAATTATAAAAAAACTGCTGAAGAAATTATTAGAGTAGTTAATAAAGATAATATTATTTCTGCAACTTTTTGTGCCACTAGATTAAGATTAATAGTAAAAAAAAGGGAAAGTATAAAGGATTCAGATGTTCAGAAAATAGAGGGTGTTAAAGGAGTATTTTTTAATTCTGATCAATATCAGATAATATTGGGTACTGGAGTTGTAAATAAAGTTTATGCTGAAATCATTAATTTGGGTGTTACAGGAGCAGCAAAGCAAGATACAGAAGAAACTAAAAAAGTGGGAGAGAAAAATAATTTTAGAAAGTTCATTCGTATATTTGCTGATGTATTTGTACCTATAATGCCTGCTATGATTGCCACAGGTTTATTTTTAGGACTTAAAGGTGCTTTAATTAATGACAGCTTTTTGGGACTATTTAATTTAGAAGTATCAAATATACCTGTTTCTGTTATGACATTTATGAGCGTTCTTACAGAAACTACATTTGCATTTTTGCCTGCTTTGGTATGCTGGTCAACATTCAGAGTTTTTGGAGGCTCTCCTATATTGGGTATATTATTAGGATTAATGCTTGTTTCACCTGCTTTGCCCAATGCTTACTTGGTAGCCAATCCTGACAGCGGAGTTAAGCCTATAATGTTATTCGGATTTATACCTATAGTAGGATATCAGGGAAGCATACTTCCTGCACTTATTTCTGGTATTATAGGCTCTAAAATAGAATTAAATTTGAGAAAAGTAATACCAAATATAATAGATATACTAGCTACTCCGTTTTTAACATTACTTATAATGTTATTATTGTCTTTAGCTGTGATAGGACCAATTTTCCATATAGTCGAACAATGGATATTGATAGCTATAAATTTTTCTTTATCATTACCTTTTGGAATAGGAGGATTTATAATAGGGTTTGGAATAATATTCATAGTTGTAACAGGGGTACATCATATAATGAATTTGATAGAAATATCATTGCTTGCTGCTACTTCTTTCAACCCTATTAATCCTCTTTTATCCGTTGCTAATTTAGCTGCAGGTGCTGCTTGTTTAGCTGTTACATTAAAAACTAGAAGAAAAAGTGTAAAAGCTATGGGATACGGTGCTGCATTATCAGCTTGGCTTGGTATAACAGAGCCTGCCATATTTGGTATAAATATAAGATACGGAATAAAACCTATGGTTTGCGGTGCTATTGCTGCCGGTATAACAGGATTAATAGCGAGATTATTAAATTTACAAGCTACTGCTAATGGAGTTACAGGAATACCCGGTGCATTGCTTTATATTTATGACGGAAAGCAGTTAGCTGGTTATGCTGCGGTTGCTTTAATTACTGTAGTTTTGTCTTTCACTATTACTTGGTTTTTTGGTGTTCCTGATGAGTATATGCAGGAAGATGATGAGTAAAAATTAAAATAGACATTTACAAAATAATTCTACATAAATCCAATAAAATAATTTATTCACTTAATATCATGTATATATTTTTTATACATGATATTAAGTACTATTATGAATTTATTAATATAAGGAAAATGAAATGAGGTTGGTTAGTAAAATTTTTGAAGAAGCAATAAAACGAAAAGAAACTGAATATTTTAATGATAATAACAATAAATGGAGATTGAATTTTCATTTAATGCCTCCCGTAGGCTGGCTCAATGATCCAAATGCTTTATCATATTTTAAAGGAGAGTATCATATATTTTTTCAATATTCTCCATTTGATGTTGAAGGCGGGTTAAAATTTTGGGGGCATTATATAAGTAAGGACTTAATCAATTATAAATATGTTGGAGCTGCTATATATCCTGATGAAAAATACGATTGTCATGGCGTGTATTCAGGTTCTGCCCTTATAGAAGATAATAAGTTATATGTTTATTATACAGGAAATGTAAAACTTCTAGGCAGACATGATTACATAGAAAGCGGAAGAGAGGCTAATACCATGCTTACTGTCTCCGAAGATGGTATTAACTTCTCTGAAAAAGAATGTTTAATGGAAATGAAAGATTATCCTAAAGATATAACTAATCATATAAGAGACCCTAAAGTATGGAAAGAAGACGATTATTATTATATGGTTCAAGGTGCCAGAAAATATGGTATAGACAGAAATAGTGATATTGGAGAAGTATTAATATTTAAGTCTGAAGATAAAAGGAATTGGAAGCATACAAGCACAGTAAAGTCTGAATATAGATTCGGATATATGTGGGAATGTCCTGACTTATTTAATTTAGACGGACAAAATATTTTAATAACATGTCCTCAAGGTGTCGAACAAGTTGAAAGCATATACGAAAATATATACCTTTCCGGATATTTTTTGATTAATGATGATTATAAAAATAAAGAATATATAGAAGTTAATAATTTCACAGTTCTTGACAGAGGATTTGATTTTTATGCTCCGCAGACATTTTTAGATGAGAATGGAAATAGAGTTATTATAGGCTGGATGGGAGTTCCTGATACTGAAGATGATCATAAAAATTTAACTGTTCAATATGGTTGGCAGCATTGTCTTACTGTAGCTAGAGAGTTGAGTTTCAAAAATGGAAAACTTTATCAAAAACCTCATAGAAGTTTGGATAAATTAAGAGAGAAAAAAATATTTGAAAATAAATGTTCTTATGATTCATTATCTGATAATTTAATTTCAAAAGATATCAGTTCTTATGAAGTTTTAATTGATAATATAAAAAGTTCTGAGAATTTTGAATTATTGATTTCAGATGGTGTTTCTATTAAATATAGAGATAATAAATTTATATTAGAGTTTGTAAACGATATAGGAAAGAAAATAGGAGGCGGAAGATATAAAAGAAGTGCTGATTTAGAAAAGTTAGAAAATTTAAGAATATTGATAGATACTTCGGCTATAGAGATATTTATAAATGAAGGCGAGATGGTATTTTCTAGCCGATATTATCCTGATGAATATTCTTTTAAGGCTATTGGAAATATGAATTTAACAATATATAAATTATCTGATTTTAAGATTAATCATTAATCTTTTTTGTTTGTAAATATTTAAAAATAGTTTATAATATCAGAATTACTAATTTTAAGGATATTGAAAATGGCTAAACCGATAACAAAAGAAGGATATGATAAAGCTAAATCTAAACTTGCTGAATTAAAGGCTGAGTTTGAAACATTGCCTGCTATTATTGCAGAGGCTAGAGAAAAAGGCGATTTAAAAGAAAATGCTGAGTATCATGCTGCTAAAGAAAAGCAGGGATTATTGAATGCTCAAATATCAAAGTTAGAAAGTGATTTGGCAGGCTGTGAAATAATAGATCCTGCTAATTTGGATAAAGACACTGTAACTTTCGGTAAAAGGGTAAAAGTTAAAGATAAAACTAGAAATGCAGTTTTTGAATATAGAATAGTGGGTGAATTAGAAGCAGATATGAGTAAAAATGAAATAACTATAGTAACTCCTATTGCCAAAGGATTATTATCTAAAAAGGTTGGCGATGTTGTAACTATAAAAGTACCTGCTGGAGATAAAGTTTTAGAAATATTAGAGATTAGTATTTAATTTATAAAGAATAGAATTTTTTTTATTATTATTAAACTTTTTATATGTAATAATATTCTAAAATCATAATTTCGCTTGAAGTTTTTAAATAAAGTTATATATTTAAAAATATATTCCAGTTTTTAGGAGTTTTATATGTCAAAAATGAAAGTTATGATAGCATCATCTGAAGCAACACCATTTATAAAAACAGGAGGACTTGCTGATGTTGTTGGTGCTTTGCCTATTTATTTGAAGAAGCTTAATGTAGAAGCATTTGTAGTGCTTCCTAAATATAGAGATATCAATTTTCAAGATTGTTATTTAGAGAATGTACTTCCTACTATGGGAGTATGGATGGGTAATGGCGAAGAATGGTGTTCGGTATTTAAGACTGTAAAAGATGGAATTGATTTTTATTTTATAGAACATCATAATTTTTTCAGCCGAGAAGGACTTTATCATGATGCTTCTTTCAATGATTATCAGGATAATGCTTGGAGATTCGGATTCTTTTCTCGTGCTGCTTTACAATTATGTAAGGATTTGCAGTTAAATGTAGATGTGGTTCATGCTAATGATTGGCAGACTGCGGCTATTCCAGCATATATAAAAACTTGGCACTGGAATGACAAAGTAGGACATGCTGCTAGTATGCTTACTATACATAATGCAAATTATCAGGGTATATATAATGCTGCTACTACTTATGATTATTTAGGTTTAGGTTGGAATAATTTTAGCCCTGATACTTTTGAGGATCATGGTAATATAAATTTGCTTAAAGGCGGAATATTCTTTTCTGATGTAGTTACTACTGTAAGCCCTACTTATGCAAGAGAAATTTCATCTCCTTACGGAGGGCATGGTATGGCTCCTTACTTACAGAATAAGACAACAAGTTTTTTCGGAATACTTAATGGTATTGATGAAAATGTTTGGTCTCCTGAAAAAGATAAATTTATACCTGAAAATTTTTCTGCAGATAAAATGGAAGGCAAAAAGGTATGTAAAAAAGAACTTCAGAAAAGATTTTTACTTGAGGAAGATGATGATGTTGTTTTGATAGGAGCAATAGGAAGATTTGTTGATCAGAAAGGATATCATTTTATAGCTTCCATAATAGATTCTTTAGTTAATAACATGAAAGTTCAGTTTTGTATACTTGGTACAGGAGATAAAGGTCTTGAAAGTTTCTTTGGAGATATACCTAAGAGATATCCGGGAAGGGTAGGTTCTTATATTGGTTATAATAATGAATTATCACATTTGATAGAGGCAGGATGCGATTTGTTTGTAATGCCTTCTTTATTTGAGCCTTGCGGACTTAATCAAATGTACTCTTTAAGATATGGTACTTTACCTATAGTTCATGCTACAGGTGGGCTTGAAGATACTGTTGAGAATTATAATGAGGAAACAGGAGAAGGTACAGGATTTAAATTCTATGATTCTACTTCTTCAGCATTATATAATACTATAGGATGGGCTGTAAGCGTTTATTATGATCATAGAGATAGATTTACTGCTATGCAAAAAAGGGCTATGAAAATAGATAATTCTTGGGAGAAAAGTGCCAAAGAATATGTTAAGGCTTATGAACTTGCTATTTTGAATAAGAATAATTATGATAGAAATTGCGGTTTATAATGATTTGAATAAATATTGGAGATATGGTTAATGGGAAAAACTAATAAAATATTGTATGTTATGTCCGGTCAGAATTTTCAAGATGAAGAATATTTTGAGAGTAAAAAAATTTTTGAGGCGGCTGGTTATAAAACAGAAGTATCCTCTACATTTATAGGTACAGCTCAGGGTAAATTAGGCGGTATGACAAATATTGATTTACTATTCAGCGAGGTTGATGCCATTGAATTCGATGCTGTTGTATTTATAGGAGGAATAGGAAGTATAACTTTATGGGACGATTGGCGTACTCAGGGGCTTGCTAAGTTATTTTTGGATAATCAAAAGATAGTTGCTGGTATAGGAAGCGGTATTGTAATGATGGCTAATGCTAAAATACTAGAAGGAATTAATGTTACTTGTTTGTCTGCTGATGAATCGCATGTGAGACATGGTAATGCCAATGTTTTGAAGGATAATGTTGTTGTTTCAGGAAACATTATAACAGCGAATGGTCCTGCTTCTTCAAAGGAATTTGCCAATGCTGTTTTAGGGGCATTGAATAATATATCTTAATTAATTTTTATAATAAAAGACCTAAAATTGTTTAGGTCTTTTATTTATTAAAAAACAAACTGCATCTGATAAATAATAATTGTATTATTATTTAATTCTTAGCAGATTTCAAAACTATAAAATAAAGATGGTACTAACAGATGATAAAGGCAGTATTTTTTGATATAGATGGTACTTTGGTTAGTTTCAATACGCATAAAATTTCTGATTATTCCAAAAAAGCTATTAAAATTTTAAAAGAAAAAGGAATAAAGATTTTTATAGCAAGCGGAAGGGCTTTATTTCAAATAGATAATTTAGATGGTTTAGAATTTGACGGCTATATAACAATAAACGGCGGAAGCTGTTTTATAAATGATAATGGAAGCTATAAGGAAATATATAGAGTTTCTTTGGATAAAAATGATTTATTTGCTTTAGCTGATTATCTTAATAGAGATAAATTTCCTTGTACTGTAATAACAAGTGATAATTTGTATATTAATTATAGAGGCGATGCTATTTCGCATCTTTATAATATGGCAAATGTTAAAGTTCCGGATTTTATAGATTTTAATGATTATATAGCAAATAATTATGAAAGTATTCTTCAGCTTAATATTTTTGTAGATGAGGATAAAGAAAAATATTTAATGGATAATATCTTAAAAAATTCTAAATCAAGCAGATGGCATTTTTCATTTGCTGATGTGAATTCAAAATATGCAGGTAAAGAAGTCGGTATAGATAAGATAATAGATTATTATGGTATAGATTTATCTGAAACTATGGCGATAGGAGACGGCGGCAATGATATAAGTATGATTAAGCATGCTGCTGTAGGAGTTGCTATGGGCAATGCTAATGATAATGTTAAAGATATAGCAGACTATATCACTGATGATGTTGATAATGACGGAGTATATAAGGCTTTGAAGCATTTTAATTTATTAGATTAATATGCAGTAAATAAAGGTTTTTATATGATTAAGGCTGTATTTTTTGATATAGATGGTACTTTGGTTAGTTTTAAGACACATAAGATTTCAGATTCTTCTAAAGAAGCTATTAAAATTTTAAAAGAAAAAGGAATAAAGGTTTTTATAGCAACAGGAAGAATAAAAATGCATATAAACAATGTAGATGATTTAGAGTTTGACGGATATATAACTGCAAATGGTTTTGATTGTTATATAGAAGATAAGTCCATTTACAGACATTCTATAGCTGAAGATGAAATATATTCATTAATAGATTATCTCAAACATAAAGAACAATTTCCATGCTCTGTTATGATGGCTAAAGGTGTATTCATCAATTATATTACAGAGGAGGCTGCTAAGTATTTAGAATCTATTAATCTTAAAATAAATGTAGCGGAAAATTATTATGCTTTTTTAGAAGAAAATATAGATGATATTTTGCAGATAAATTTATTTGTAGATGAGAAAAAAGAAAAAGAATTAATGAGTAAAATATTTAAAAATTGTGAATCCAGCAGATGGCATCCGGCTTTAACAGATGTTAATACTAAAGGCGGAGGCAAGCATATAGGTATAGACAAGATAATAGAATATTACGGTATAGATTTATCTGAGACAATGGCTTTTGGGGACGGCGGCAATGATATAAGCATGATTAAGCATGCTGCTATAGGAGTTGCTATGGGCAATGCCAATGATAATGTTAAAGATATAGCAGACTATATCGCTGATGATGTTGATAATGACGGAATATATAAGGCTTTAAAACACTTTAATATATTAGATTAATGTATAAATGTGAGGATTTCTATATGATTAAGGCAGTATTTTTTGATGTAGACGGTACTTTAGTTAGTTTTAATACACATAAGATTTCAGATTCTTCAAAAGAGGCTATTAAAATTTTAAAAGAAAAAGGAATAAAAGTTTTTATAGCAACAGGAAGAATAAAAAATCATATAAACAATGTAGATGATTTAGAGTTTGACGGATATATAACAGCAAATGGTTTTGATTGTTATATAGGAGATAAATCAATTTACAGACATGGTATAGCTAAGGAGGAAATATATTCATTAATAGATTATTTAAAGAATAAAGAACAATTCCCATGCTCTGTAATGATGAACAGCGGTATATATATTAATTATGTTACAGGTAAAGTTAAAAAAGTTTCTGAATCTATTAATCTTCCTATACCTGCAGTTGATAATTATTATGATTTTTTAGAAGAAAATATAGATAATATTTTGCAGATAAATTTATTTGTAGATGAGAAAAAAGAAAAAGAATTAATGAGTAAAATATTTAAAAATTGCGAATCCAGCAGATGGCATCCATACTTTACTGATGTTAATACAAAAGGCGGAGGCAAGCATATAGGTATAGACAAGATAATAGAATATTACGGTATAGACTTATCTGAAACTATGGCTTTTGGAGACGGCGGTAATGATATTACTATGATTAAGCATGCTGCTATAGGAGTTGCTATGGGCAATGCCAATGAAGAAGTGAAGCTAGCTGCAGATTATATCACTGATGATGTAGATAATAATGGTATTTATAATGCTTTAAAACATTTTAATGTATTGTAATATATGATTAATAATCCTTGAAAAGTAATAATTTTTTTACTATACTTATATTATATGAATTATTTAGTATAACAAAAAATTACTGGAGTTTTTTATGAGAGCATTTAATACTGTAGCTTTGATACTTGGAGGAGGCAGAGGAACAAGACTTTATCCTTTGGTAAAAGCTCGTTCTAAGCCTGCTGTATCTTTAGGCGGTCAATATAGAATGATAGACATACCTGTATCTAATTGTATAAATAGCGGATTTAGAAATATATATGTTATAACACAATTTAATAGTGCATCTTTGAATAATCATATATATAATGCTTATAGATTTGATAACTTTTCAGGCGGTCATGTAAGTATACTTGCAGCTGAACAAACAGATACTAATATAGATTGGTATCAGGGAACGGCTGATGCTGTTAGAAAGAATTTAGAGCATTTTGACAATGAATTTGTTAATAATGTTGTAATACTTTCAGGAGATCAAGTATATCGTATGAATTATAATGTAATGCTTCAGCATATGCTTGAAACAGGTGCTGATATAGTTGTCGGTACTGTACCTGTTGTTAGAGAAGATGCTAAAGGTTTCGGTGTTATGCTTGTCAATAAAAGAGGTCAGATTACTAACTTCCATGAAAAGCCAAAAGAAGATGAGGTGCTTAATACTTTAAAATTAAGCGAAGATCAAAAGAAAATGTTTAATATAGAAGATCCTAAAAAAGAATATTTGGCTTCTATGGGTATTTATGTATTTAGAAGAAATGTACTCAAAGAGATTTTAGCAGATGTATCTATGATAGATTTCGGAAAAGATATTATTCCTGAAGCTATAAAAAAATATAAAGTATTCAGTTATGCTTTCCAAGGTTATTGGGAAGATGTAGGAACTATTAAGGCTTATTTTGAAGCCAATATATCTTTCGGAAGTAAGAATCCTCCTTTTGATTTTTATGATGAAAAGGCTCCTATATATACGCATGTTCGTTACTTATCTCCTTCTAAAGTTGAAAAGGCTGCTGTAACATCTAGTATTATAGCAGACGGATGCAGGATAGAGAATGCTACTATAAAAGAATGTGTTATAGGTGTTCGTTCTGTAGTTCAAAGCGGTTCTACATTAGAAAGGGTAGTTATGATGGGAAGCGACTATTATGAGGATAGCGATGACATTGAAAGACTAAATGTTAAGCATATCCCTAAAATAGGTATTGGTAAAAAATGCACTCTTAAAAATGTCATTATAGACAAGAATGTGAGGATAGGAAATGATGTTGTTATTACAAATAAAAAGAAAATACAGCATCAGGATAGTGAATTCTATTGTATTAGAGATGGTATTGTAATAATTCCTAAAAATACAATAGTTAAAAGCGGTACAATTATCTAATATTTGTTAGTTTAAGTTTGTTTGTTGCGGGTAGGAGTTAATCTTCTACCCATATTATTATAACAGAAAAAATAACAAAAATTGTAAATAAATTTATATATGGATATTAAGGAGAGTAAACCATGAAAAAATTATTTATCTTTTTAGCATCATTATTTATTTTATCAGCTTCTAGTCTTTTTGCTGATATGGTAGTTCCACCTTCAGCATTGCCTCAGCAAGCTACTGCATTTATACAAAGAGTATTTCCGGGTGTTCAAATTTGGAAAGTTGAAAGAGACGGAAGAAAATTTGATGTAAATTTGTCTAATGGCGTATCTATAGACTTTTTGCCTAATGGAGATTGGGAGAATATAGACAGTGAATATGCACCTATACCAGATGCAGCTTTTCCTCCTGCAGTTGTACAAGCTGTGAGAAATGCATATCCTCAGGCTGCTATTATTGATGCAGAAAAAGAGTGGGGAAATTATAAATTAAAATTAAATAATATGATGGAAGTTATGGTAACAGGTAATGGTCAGATAATGGGACAGAAATTTGATGATTAATCATTGAGTTAAAAATATAAGCGGCAGGTATTAATATTAGTTCTGCCGCTTTTTTATTAATTATTTATTTAAAGTATTTATTAAATTTTCAATATCTTTTCTTGTAATGATTCCAGCACTCATAGTAGGAAGTGAGCGAAGAGGAGTTTCGAGTATCATACTTTCAAACATCTTTTTAGTATCTGTTTTATCATCTTTAAATATATCATTAATTCCTGATAAGAGTTTATTATAAAAATCTTTTGCTATATTTTCATCGAGTAAATCTTTCAAATTATTATTAAGATGATAAGGTTTAGAGGCTTTAATATTTATAGGTTTTAATTTTCTTCCTAAAAGCTGCTGAAATTCATCATCTGAGATATTTATTTCTTTAAAGTTGAAATAGCTGTCAATTCTTTTTTGATAATAATTAATAGAATTTATTTCCATACTTTTACTTAATAATAAATTTCTTGATGAATTGCCTACATATATAGTATATATTCCGCTTTCTATTTCATATTGTTTTGTATCGGCATTATAGAAAGAGAAACTTCTTTTATTTAATTTTAATATGATAGTTTTAGTTTCACCCGGTTCTAAAAATACTTTTATAAAGGCTTTTAATTCTTTTTGTGCTTTAAATACATTGTTTTCAGGAGCAGAAATATAAATCTGAGCAACCTCGCATCCGAATACATCACCCGTATTTTTTATATCAAAAACTACATGTATATTATCAAGCCCTGCAATAGTATTTGCATCTGAAACAATTAAATTCGAGAATTCAAAAGTTGTATATGATAATCCAAACCCAAATGGAAATAAAACATCTTTCTGTGCTTTATCATAATATCTGTAACCTACGAATATTGATTCTCTGTATTCAACAGCTTTATTGCCTCCCGGAAAATATTTATAGCTTGGATTATCTTCCAAACTTAAAGGAAAACTTTCGGCTAATTTTCCGCTAGGATTAACTATACCAAATATTATATTGAAAGCGGCACTTACAGCGGCTTCTCCTGCTAAATATAAATTAAGCACTCCTTTTACTTTATCAATCCAAGTCATTAAAACAGGTGCACCAATAGAAAGTACAACAACTATATTTTTATTTACTTTTGAAATTTCTTCTATTAAATGATTGTGATTTTCCGGAAGATTTAGATGTTTTCTGTCAAAGCCTTCAGATTCATAAGAGTTGATAAGTCCTGCAAATATTATCACAATATCTTTATCTTTTGATATATTTACTGCTTCTTCTATTAAAGCATTATCTATATCCGGAGAGCTTGAATCGTATCCTTTAGCATAATTGAATTCTATATTATTTTCTTTGAAATATTCTTCTGCAGTGTCTAATTTATAAGGATTTATAAGAGAGCTTCCATTACCTTGATATCTAGGCTTTTGAGCAAATTCTCCTATTACAGCAATTTTACTATCTTTTTTGGCAGGAAGTATTTTATCATCATTTTTTAATAATACTATAGAGTTTTCTGCAATTTTTCTAGCTATATTATGATGTTCTTCTCTGTCATAATCAAAATTATTATAAATGTTATCCATAGAATATAGCGAGAAATATAAAAGTCTTTCTACAGCTTTATTTAATGTTTTTTCATCTATAATGGTTTCTTTAATAGCATTATAAACTTTCTTATCATCTTCGCCGTTAGTTGAAGGCATTTGTAAATCAAGTCCAGCCTTTAGAGCTTCAACTCTGTCATTTACAGCACCCCAATCAGAAATAACAATTCCATCAAATCCCCATTCATTTCTAAGTATATCTGTAAGCAAATATTTATTTTCTGATGCGAATGTTCCATTAACACTATTATAGGAACACATAACGGTAGAAGGTTTAGCCTCTTTTATAGCTATTTCAAAGGCATATAAATATATTTCTCTTAAAGCCCTTTCATCAACAACACTATCTATTATAAGTCTTAAAGTTTCCTGATTATTAGCAGCAAAATGTTTAATGCTTGCTTGTATTCCATTATCTTCTAAACCGTTTATCCAACCTGATGCCATTTTTCCGGCTAGATACGGGTCTTCTGAAAAATATTCAAAATTTCTTCCGCAAAGAGGAGATCTTTTAATATTTACTCCCGGCCCTAATACCACAGAAACTTTATTTGCTTTAGCCTCTCTTGATATAGCTTCTCCCATTTCATACATTATATTAGGATCAAATGAGCAGGCAGAGCAGCAGGCAGTAGGAAAGCAGGTTGATGAAAGAGATTTTTGCAAACTTAATTCTCCCGATTCTGTACTTTGTTTTCTAACGCCATGAGGTCCGTCAGTTAAGTATACGGAATCTATTTTTAGTCTGCTTATTTCTTTTGTAGACCAAAAATCTTTACCGCTTAAAAGAGATGTCTTTTCTTCCAAAGTCATTTCTTTTATTAATTCTTTTATTTTTTGCGAGTATTTATTATCATTCATAATTCAATACCTCAAAATGTGATTATTATATCTATATAATAGTATAAATATTTTAGTAAATCAATATAAATTGTATATATTCTTATGAAGAAGATTAACTATTTTTTTGTATTCATAACTTGTGAGTTCATTTGATGACATTAATCTGAAATCTATAAATGAAACTTCTCCATTGTCAAGAAAATAAGGATATGGATATGTATCATTATATAAATAAAAACCTAGAGATCTATACCAATTTACTCTTCTATATGCTAAATCATTTGTATTTTCAGGCACAACCTCTACTATTATATTACTATACATTTTCATTAATTCTTTTAATGCATAAGAGCCGTAGCCTAAGCATCTGTATTGTTTCTCTATGGCAAAATATTCTATATATAAAAATTCTTCTAATATCCAGCATAAACAAACGCCGATATGAATATCATCTTTTTTAATTTCATAAAGATTTTTTTTGAGTTTTTGATTATTTAAAGACTCTTTTAAACTCCAATTTTCTCGTATATTAAAAGAGTCTTTTATAATTTCTTCGCTATAATTTGAGTAGTTAATACTTTCAATTAGTTTTATTTCCATTTATCTAATTCATCTAATCTAGGTTTGTATACTTTATTATATATTATTTTTATTATATTGTCATGCTCATTTTTGTCTTGTAATTTTCTGCTTGTCATTATTTTCATTTTCATACTTGATATTTGTTGATTTTCATCAATGCAAGGCATATCATAATCATAATCTGCAAGTATAAGTCCGAATCTTTTATACCATTCTATACGCTTTTTGGCTGTTTCATTTAAATCATAAGGTTCTACTTCTATAACTATTAATTTTCTTTTAAGCATATCTAGTATTTTGGTAAGCACTTGAGAACCGTATTTTTTACCTCTTAAATTTTTATCTATAGCTAAATATTCTCCGTAATTGAAATCCTCTAAATCCCAAAGCATAGTTAAGCCTATAGGTATATTATCATCTAATATAGCATAAAATTTATAATTATGATTATCTTTGTTTTCCAAAGTCATATCAAAATTCCATCTTTCTTCAGGAGGAAAAGCATATTCATATAATTGTTTATAAAAATCTTTGTTCTGTAAATTTTCTTTCATTTCAATTAATTTAATCATAATAAAAACTCCAATATTAGATTTAGTCCGATTATATACTATGTTTAAAATTAAGTAAATACACTATTTTTTTTATTACTTGAATAAATCATTATATTGTTTATACTTTTTATAGTTGATGAGGTTTTTTATTATGAGCAGTAACAAATTACAATTACCGATAGGCTGGAAAGAATGCAAATTGAATAATATATGTTCTATAATAGGGGACGGATTGCATGGAACACCAAAATATAATGATGACGGTGAATATTATTTCATAAATGGAAATAATTTAATGAATGGAAAAATAGTTTTTAAAAATGATTCAAAAAAGTAGATGAAGCGGAATATAATAAATATAAAAAAACATTAAATGATACGACAATATTTTTATCTATTAATGGCACTATAGGAAGTACTGCATTATATAATAATGAAAAAGTAGTATTAGGAAAAAGCGTATGTTATTTGAATATAAATCCAAATAATGATAGAAAATTTTTAAAATACTTATTAGACTCTCAAAAATTTCAAAATTATATATATAACTATTCTACAGGTACAACTATAAAAAATGTATCTTTAAAATTAATAAGAGAATATAATTGTGTTATACCTCCTTTGGAAGAACAAAAAAGAATATCAGAAATTTTGTCTTTATGTGATGATGTGATAGAGAATATTAATAAATTAATAGAGAAAAAAGAGCAGTATAAGAAAGGTGTAATGCAGAGAGTATTAAGCGGTAAAGTTCGATTTTACGGATTTACTGATAAGTGGAAAGAAATAAAAATATCTGATTTAGTTGAAAAAAATATTATTTTTATAGAAAAAGGAAAAAATATAAATAAAAATAAAATATTATCTGGAAGTATTCCTGTTATAGCAGGAGGTAAAGTTCCTGCATATTATCATAGCGAGTATACACATGATTTTCCTTGTATAACTATCAGTGCATCAGGAGCTTATTCTGGTTATGTTTGGCTTCATAATGATAAAATTTGGGCTTCAGACTGCAATGTTTTATATACTGAAAATAAAAAATATAATATTAAATTTTTATTTTATTATTTAAGTTATATACAAGAATCAATATATTATATGCAGACAGGCGGAGCACAGCCTCATATATATGCTAAGGATATAATTACTTTAAAAGTACCAAGTATAAGTATTGAGGAACAGAAAAAAATTGCAGGTTTTCTTTCAGTTATAGATGATGAAATTGAGAATCTTAAAAAGCAGTTGGGTTTGAGAAAGGAACAGAAGAAAGGTATTATGCAGAGACTTTTAACAGGTGAGATAAGGATTTAAAATTTTGTATATAATTGTATAATAAAAATTACTGAGCCTTATTCATATATTGTTATAATAGCATATATACAACTAGCTGTAATATTAAGAAATACTGTACTGAATGCATTATATAATCATTAATAATCAGATTGACTTTAAGTTTTAATATAGTATCATATAAACATAATTTTTGTATTTTTAAAGGATATAATATGATTTTTGATTATAAAGGTATTACTAATAAAAATAAAGATTTAATATTTGTTGCAGGTCCTTGTGTAATAGAAAGCGAAGAAATGACAATGACTATAGCAAAAAAATTAAAAGAAATAAAAGATAAATTAAATATACAATTAGTTTTTAAAGGAAGTTTTGATAAGGCAAACAGAACATCTCTTTCATCTTTCAGAGGGCTTGGAATGAAAGAGGGACTTCAAATACTTCAGAATGTCGGTAAAGAATTTAATTTTCTAACTTTAACAGATATACATGTACCTACTGATGCTGAGGAAGCTGCTAAGTATGTTGACTTTTTACAGATACCAGCTTTTTTATGCAGGCAAACTGATATGCTTAGGGCGGCATGCGAAACAGGAAAAGCGGTTAATGTTAAGAAAGGACAATTTATAAGCGGTTATGACTGTAAATATATAGCTGATAAATGTACTGATGCTATAAATGAAAACAGATTATTTTTATGTGAAAGAGGTACAATGTTCGGATATGGTAATTTGATAGTTGACATGAAGAATTTGGAAATAATGAAAAATTATGCACCTGTTATGTATGATGCCACTCATTCACTTCAAATGCCTTCTGCTAATAACGGACAGTCAGGAGGGGCTAGGGAGTTTATACCTGCTATATTGAAATCGGCTGTTGCTTTGGGAATAGATGCTGTATTTATGGAGGTGCATCCTAATCCTGATAAAAGTCCTTCAGATTCAGGTACTATATTTGATTTGAGTAAGGTTGAAGAGTTATGGGCCAAGGTTATAAAAATTAATGATTTAGTTAAGAGTTTATAAAAATATGAAAAAGATAGTTATTATACTTGCTTCAAGATTGGGTTCTACTAGACTTCCTAAAAAAGCATTAAAACCTATTGCTAATTGCGATAGTATGCTTGAGCTTATTATTAAAAGATTAAGAAGTTCTAAAAGGGCTAATGATGTAGTTGTAGCAACCGAAGAAAAATCTTATGAAGCTTTTAAAAATATATTTGATAAATTGAAATGCAGTTATTTTATAGGAAGCGAAGAAGATGTGCTTAACAGATATAGAAAAGCCGCTGAAGAGTTCAATGCTGATATAGTTGTTCGTGCTACAGGTGATAATCCTTTGGTTAGCATTAAAGCATTGGATATGATTATAGATTATCATATAGAAAATAATGCTGATTTGAGTCATTATGATTTACTTCCTTACGGCAGCGGTGTGGAAGTGATAAATTATGAGGCATTAAAAATAGCTGATGATAATTCTAATGACAGTTTTGAACATGAACATATCACACAGTATCATTATAGAAATCCGGATAAATTTAAAATAGAAAATCCTAAAGTTAAAGAAGAATTTGCTATGCCGGAACTTAGAACTACAGTTGATACAATAGAAGATTATAATAATGTATGTAAGATTTTTGAAAAATATAATAATGACATATATATAGATGTTGATACTATAATAAGTGATATAAGAAATGGAAGATAATAAAAGTTATTATGTTTATATAATACTTTGTGAAAATAATTCATACTATACAGGCATTACTAATAATCTTGTCAATAGATTCAATAAGCATGCAAAGGGCAGGGGAGCTAATTATACAAAATTTCGTAAGCCATTAAAATATTTATCAGCTTGGAAAGTGAAGAATGTTAATATTGCTTTGAGTATTGAACATTATATAAAAAGTGTGAATAAAAAAGTAAAAGCTGTATTTATAGAAAATAACAGACTTCTCAAAAGTTATTATATAAAAGAAATGAAATATAAAAAGAAAGATTTTAACAGTAATATAAGTATTAGAAGTGTCAGTAAAAAAGATATAGAATATATAAATAATATGCTTTATAATCAATAATAGCAAACAAATTATATTATTTGACAATAATATTTTTGTATTGTATCATTAAAAAAATTATATTAAATAAGGAATTATTATGTCTTCTTTAAATACACAAATAAGAAAAGATATAGTAAGTATGGTTTATAATGCCAATTCAGGACATATAGGCGGTTCTTTGTCATTGGTAGAAATAATGCATACTTTATATTTTAAGATTATGAATATTGATCCTAAAAATCCAAAGATGGACGGCAGGGATATATTTATTATGTCTAAAGGACATGCTTCTGCTGTACTTTATTCTACATTAGCACATAGAGGATTTTTCCCAACTGATGAGCTTTTAACTTACAGAAAATTAGGCTCAAGACTTCAGGGGCATCCTTCCAAAAAGAATTTAGATTGTATTGAGGCTTCTACAGGTTCTTTGGGTCAGGGTGTTTGTATAGCTTTAGGTGCTGCTTTAGGCTATAAATTAGATAAAAAAGATGCCAGAGTGTTTGTTATAGCTGGAGACGGAGAAGCTCAGGAAGGCACTTTCTGGGAATCTGCTATGGCTGCTGCTAATTATAAATTGGATAATTATACTCTTATAATAGACAATAATGGATTGCAGATAGATGGCAAAAATGATGATGTTATGAGTTTGGGTGATTTAGAAGCTAAAATGAAAGCATTCGGTTTTGAAACTTATGTTGTTGACGGACATAATGAAAAAGAACTTGAGGAAGTATTTGGTAAAAAAGTATCAGGAAAGCCTAAATGTGTGATTGCAAAAACAGTTAAAGGTAAGGGCGTTTCCTTTATGGAAAATGCTGTAGGATGGCATGGAAAAGCTCCTAATAAAGAAGAATATGAAAAGGCTATGGAAGAGTTGAATAAACTTGATTAATGAAAATTTTTGTTTAAGTATAAAATTTAAGGAATAATTACTATGGAAAAAAAGGCAATAAGAAATGCTTATGGAGAGGCTTTAAAGCGTCTAGGCGAAATAAATAAAAATGTTGTAGTTTTAGATGCAGATTTATCCGGATCTACTATGACTAAACTTTTTAAATCTGCTTTCCCCGATAGATTTTTTAATATGGGAATAGCTGAACAAAATATGATGGGAGCAGCTGCAGGATTTGCTATTGAAGGTAAAATACCTTTTGCTTCTACTTTTGCTATGTTCGGTGCGGGAAGAGCTTTTGAAATTATTAGAAATTCTATTTGCTATCCTAAATTAAATGTCAAAGTAGCAGTTACTCATGCCGGTATATCTGTCGGCGAAGATGGTGCTAGTCATCAAAGTATTGAAGATATATCTTTAATGCGTTCTATACCAAATATGACAGTAATTGTACCTTGCGATGCTTTTGAGGCTGAAAAAGCTGTATTTGCTGCTGCTGAATATGACGGTCCATGCTATTTAAGAATGGCTAGACCTGCTACTAATATAATAACAACTCAGGATACTCCTTTCAAAATAGGAAAAGCTAATATACTTAGAGAAGGTAAAGATGTATGTATATTTGCATGCGGAATAGTGGTATCAGAAGCTTTAGAAGCAGCTCAAATGGCTGAAAAAGACGGAATATCTGTAACGGTTGTTGATATTCATACTATAAAACCAATAGACAGAGAAATTATTGTAGAGATGGCTAAAAAGCATAAGAAACTTATTAGCGTTGAAGAGCATTCTATAATAGGCGGACTTGGTTCTGCCGTATCTGAAGTTTTGACAGATGAATATCCTGTTAAACTTATAAGAATTGGTATAAAAGATACTTTTGGAGAATCTGGAACTGTTGAAGAACTCATTAATAAATATGGTCTTAATGCAAAGGCTATTTATGATGTTGTTAAATAATTAATGAATTATAGTTGATATAAAAAAAGGAGAGTATTAAAAAATACTCTCCTTTTTTATGTTCCAAGATTATTTTAAATTGAACTTAAACATTTCTTTCAATTTATTTCTGCATCCTCCGCATTCTTTTCCGGCTTTAGTATGCTTTACAAGTTCTTTTAATGTTTTTATGTTATGTTCTTTTTCTAAATACTTTATCTCTTCAATAGAAAGTTCCTTACATTTACATATAAAATCATTATTTATCAATTTAGATATCTCCGTTTTTATTATTTCTCTTCTATACTTTGAATATTTCCTGTTTTTTTATATTCTTCTAATAAATCTTTGATATCCCCTCTGCAGCTCCAACAGGTGATGCCTGCTTTTGTATGATGCATAACTTCTTCCAATGTTGTATAATTATTTTCTTTAATTGCATCGATTACTTCTTTATATTTTATATTTTTACAAAAGCATATAGTGCTGTTCAAATTCTTTTCAAACATAAATTTCTCCCAAATTAATAATTGGATTCATTTTAACAATATTAGTAAATAAAATCAATACATATCTATCAGTATAATTTCATATTTTAAAGAATTTGCCGAAAGCAAACCATAATTGTAATGTTATTATACCATATAATATTAACGATAATCCAACTATAACACTAATATAAACGGCACCAAGTATAGGATTAAAAGTTAAAATAATTCCTGCAATCAAAGTAAGTATTCCGCTTAATATTGAAAGTCCCCATTGATTATATCCTAGATTTTTAAGTTCAATAGAAGAAGATATTGCCACAACACCTCTTACTATTACAAAGAAAGCAACCATATAAGGTATAAATGCACCACTTATTTGTAAATTAGAAATAATTATAATACCGCATATTGCTGATACTATACCATCTAATAGAATTAAAGTAGAACCGGATTTATGTTTTAAGCTAAAGAAATAGAATATAGAACTTATTCCGGAGAATATTGTTAAAAATCCTATTATATAAGCTAACATTAAAACAGTTTCTATCGGATTAAATAATGTTGCTGCTCCTGATATTATCAATAGAATACCAAAAATTAACCATAAAACTCTTCCTAATTTTCCCATACAAAACTCCTTCATTATTATATATTAATTTATATATGATAATCAAATATATAAAAAAAGCAATATAAAAAATTATACTATTTTTTTTATTAAAATTATTTTAATACTAATTGTTCCGATAATATTTACAATGGATGATAATATTGAATTAGATATAGTGCATACACCTGTTATGCTTAAAGAAGTTCTGAGCTTCATACCAAATGATGCTAAAATAGCTGTTGATGCTACATTAGGTGAGGGCGGACATACTAAGGCAATGCTAGATTTAAATCTTGAAGTGCATAGCTTTGAAAGAGATTCAGCAATTCTTGAAATAGCTAAAAAAAGACTTAAAAATTATGATAAGTTTCATTACTATAATAATACTTATGATAAGATGATGGAAGAATTAGATGATAGTATAATTGGTAATGTTGATTTTATGCTTTATGATTTAGGGGTGTCTTTATTTCATTTTAAGAAAGCTGAAAGAGGTTTTTCTTTTAAAGATAATGTTATGCTTGATATGAGGCTTGGGATTAATGATAAAAGTGCTTATGATATTATAAATGGATACAGTGAAGAAGAATTGGAGAGGATATTTAGAGATTATGGTGAGATGAGTAATGCTAAAAAAATGGCAAATATTATAGTAAGGGAAAGAAATAGAAGAAAAATAGAAACTTCAAGAGAATTAGAAAATATTATATTTCATAATACAGATAAATCTCAAAGATACGGCAAAATTCACCCGGCAACTTTAGTTTTTCAGGCTATAAGAATAGAAGTTAATGATGAGCTTAATATACTTGAAAAATCAATATTGAATATACCTTCTATACTCAAAAAAAATGGTGTAGTTGTAGTTATGAGTTATCATTCTTTAGAAGATAGAATAATAAAAAGATTTTTCAAAGAAAATGAGAAAACTAAGAATAAAGAGGGTATATTTAAACTTCTAAATAATAAAGTTAAACTTCCGACAAATGAAGAGATAAAATCTAATCCTGCCAGCAGAAGTGCGAAGATGAGAATAGCTCAAAAGGTATAATTTTGGAGATAAATATGAATGAAAAGAAGCAAAATGTAGATAAAAAAGAAAAGAAAACTTACTCTATAGGATCGCTTTTTATAGTTATAATATTATTCGTGATAGTAATCAGTATTTTTACATTTGCAAGAAATGTTAAAGCTAATGAAATACTTATAGAATTGTCAAAATTAGATAATGAAATAGAGCGTTTAGAAAAAGAGGTTAAAGTACTTAGTGCTGAGGAAGCAGAATATTCATCTCCTAACAGATTTATAGAAACTGCTATAATAAACGGATTTACATCTGTAAGCGGTGATAATAATGATATACTTTATTTAAAAATAGAAGATGAAAATAATAATCAATAATTATTTGCTATATCTGGTTTTTTCTTTTCTATTTGAGCTATTAATGCTTTGTCTAATTCTTTAGCACTATTATATCCCATTTGTTTTAATCTGTAATTTTTGGCAGCAGTTTCTATAAGTATGCATACATTTCTTCCTGAGCGAACAGGTATTTTTTGATAAGGTACCTCAGTATTTAATATATTATAAGTTTTGTCAAATAATCCCATTCTGTCATATTGTTCATCATCTTTCCAATGTTCAAGTTCTATTATTAAATCAAGTCTTTTTTTATCTCTAATAGCACTCATGCCTGAAAGCCTGCTTATATCAACTACACCGATTCCTCTAACTTCCATATTATGCTTTATGTATTCGTTCTTTCTTCCTATTATTCTGCCGTCTTTTAATTTTTTAAATTCAACTATATCATCGGATATAAGTCTATGTCCTTTCGATATAAGCTCTAAAGTGGCTTCACTTTTTCCAACGCCGCTTTTACCTAAAATTAAAACGCCAACACCGAAAACCTCTACTAATCCGCCATGTATAGTAAAAGATTCCATGAATTCTTCCTCTATTAGGGCTTCTATTCCCCTAATCATATCAGATGTTTTTAATTCGCTTATTATTACGCATATATTATTTTTTTTAGCTATTTCCAAGAACGATTCAGGAGGATTTATATTGTAAGTGAATATGCATATAGGTATTTGATAACTAAGCATTTCTTCAAATACATCTATTTTATTTTCTTCATCTAAAGTTAGAATATAATTAGCTTCGCCTTTTCCTAGTATTTGTATTCTTTCGTATGCAAAATCTTTGAAATACTTAAATAATGCCATACCCGGTCTATTTATATCATAGCCTAATATTTCATTTTCCATTCCTATAAGACCGGTTAAGCGTCTTATTTTCAGAGCATTATTTTTAGCTTCATTAAGTTCAAAGAATTTAGATACTGTTATTTTAGGCATTATATTTTCATTTCCTCTTTAGCAATAAGTTCCATAATCTCTTCAGGTTTTTCAACATTGATAAGTTTTTCCAAGAAATGAGGATTATCTCTTAGTATTTTTGCTATTGCAGTAAGAACTTTTAAATTTTCGCTGGCTGAAGTTTTTGGGGCTAGAAGCATAAAAACGGCAAATACTTTTTTCTTATCTACAGATTTATAATTAATTCCGTTTTTTACAGTTGCTACACTAAGTACAATATTGCTTACAGCATCAGTTTTGGCATGAGGTATTGCTATACCGTTTCCCACACCTGTACTCATTAATTGTTCTCTTGCCATAATGGCATGTTCAGCATCATCTTTGCTTACAAGTAATTTGCATTCATCTAGTCGCTCAACCATTTTAGAGAGAAGACGCTCTTTATCCGTTTCCTGAACATCTATCATTATAGAATCTTTATTAATATAATCTATTAAACTCATTATTATTCCCTCCAAAATGGTAATTATAAATTATAAATTAGATATCAAACATTCTTATTAGAACAAATGAATTATCAGATTCTTTATACAAAGCTTCTGCCTGTTCTGTTATGCTGCTTATGTAAACAACAAATTTTTTATCAGTGTTTTCTGTAAGATAATTTACAGCTTCACTCACATTATATTCTTTTATCAAATAATTTTCACTTTTGCTTGCATCTATGTGATTGTCAGGAGTTACACTAACTTCATCTATATTCCAATATTCTTCATTATTGTTGTATACTTCAAATACTTTATTATCATTGCCTTTAAATAAGAATACAGGAAATTTTCCTATTTTTATACTGAATAAATCCTCTCCTTGTTTAATAGGTAAATAAGCCATATAAGGTTTTTTCTCGCTATTAAAGTGCAATACAGCATCAAGTTCATCTAAAGGTTTTTCGTATATTCCAACAGAATTGATTGAATAAGAATTGTCATCTTCTTCTGCCTGTACTGATTTATCTACAACAGCTCTTTGACTTCTGTCTATATTTATTTCTTTAGATTTTCTTATTTCTCTTTCTATCTTTTGAAACATAGTATCTATTGCTACATACAAATCTTTTTCTTTTTCTTTATCATGAAATACTTTTTTACCGAAAGCTATAGTTCCCTGTACAGTATATTCGCCATGCATATAGTCGCAAATAATATTGGCATCTATTATTCTGTCTGCATGTATTTTGATATTTTGCATCTTATTTGCTATGTGTTCTCTGACATTTTTAGTGATTCTTACATTCTTTCCAATAATATTTTGATGCATAAAGTCTCCTTTTGTTTTATCTGTTTCTTGATGAAAAAATATTCATACTTTTTCTATATTTAGCTACGGTTCTTCTTGAAATGTCAATACCTTCACTTTTGAGTATCAGTCTGACTTTTTCATCACTTAATTTTGCCTGAGAGTTTTCTATAATTCTTTTTATAATCTCTTTAACGCCCCTAGAACCAAGTCCTCCGCCGACGGCTCTAGAGAAAAAATATTTTATAGAAAATGTACCCCAAACAGTGTTAAGATACTTACCATTAGCTATTCTGCTTATGGTGGATTCGCTTAAACTCACCTCCAAAGACATATCTTTTAAAGTTAATGGCTTCATAAACTCTTTTCCATACTCAAAGAAATTTATCTGAAATTTAAGCAGAGCTTCGCCTATTTTTAATAAAGTTTTTTTCCTATCATTATAGGCATTTATAAGGCTTTCAGCTTCTTTCTTTTTTTCTTTTAAAAAGTTTATGCTATCTTTACTTTCTTCTCTATCTAATAGTTTAATATATTTTTTACTAATTTTCAAGTGGGGTATAAAAGTTTCATCTGTTTTTACAATCCAATGCTCATTTTCCTTAAAGATAAATAATTCCGGTACTATATATTTAACGGATGATGTATCATATTCTCTGGCAGGGTAGGGCTCTAATGTCTGTATTAATTTTAAAGCCTTTAATACTGTATTAACTTCTATATTTAAATTCAAAGCTATTTTTTCGTAATTCTTTTTTGATAACTCATCTAAATAATTTTCTACAATCTTTATTGCCGTATCATATATAGCTTTATCATCATCTTCCTTCTGCTTCATTTTTAATTGTATAGAAAGACATTCGTTAATATTTTTTGCCCCAACACCGTAAGGATCAAATGTTTTTATTATAGAAATTATTTTTTCTATTTGTTTTATGTCGGCATTTAATATATTGGAAATCTCTCCGCTTTCAATAGTTAAATATCCGTCTTCATTTATAAAACTGCATATTTGTTCTGCCAGCTCTATTTCTTTTTTATCATTAAAAGTAATATCTATTTGACTTTTTAAATGAGAAAATAGACTCTCTTTTGAATTTTCTACCGTATTTTCTATTATAGAATTAATATCGTTTTCTGATGCCGCCGATGAGGATTTTGAATAATTATCATTAAAGTCATACTCTAAAAATGGATTTTCTTCCATTGCTTTTTCTATCTTTTCTTTAAGCTCTATTGCCGGCAGTGATATAACATCAAGCCATACTCTAGTTTGATAATTAAGTCTTAAATCATTTTTGATTGCAGTTCTTGTTTTTATGTAAGTGTTTGATGATAAAGAATTATTAATCATAAAAACCTAAAGATAAATAATAAATCATTGTACTAATAAATCTTCTTTCTATATCAAAAGGAGAAATTATCTTGCCAAATTTATTATATTTTTCTAATTCATAAAATTTGATGCTTTCAATCAATACATCTTCATCATACATACTGCAGTCTATTTCGCATATTATTTTTAGAACATTATCTGCCATATAGTAAGATACATATTCATTATAATACTCTATTTTTATATTTAATTCCTTAGATAATTTATCCATATATTCTAATGATAATTTTTGCCCTTTAAAAGAAATTATAGAATTATTTTCTACATCAGTGTCTTCTAATATATATCTTTTTATTTTAATCTGTTCTACAGGCTGCTCTATCTCATATAATTCCAATTGATAATACCAAGTTTTGTAAGTATCTTCACCTGAATCAATAGGGTGATATAAAGTTATATAGCATTTAATTTGTTTAGGAAGTTCATATAAATCTTCATCTATAGAAATTAAAGAACCATCTTCCATATATCTGAAGCAGTCTATCAAATTTCCTTCTTCATCATAAACTCCCCATATAAATGCCAATGTGAAATACTGCATTACAGGATTTTCTACAAATACTTCAAAAAATGTTTCATAATCCCATTTTCTGCCGTTAAACATAACTTTTTTTAATTTTTCTTTTTGATATGTTATAATAGCTTCAAGTGAATTTCTTATATTAGCTAAATCTTTTTTTGCTTCTTCTGCTTTTGTTTTATCGTCTCCTTCTATAGGTTCTGGGAGTTCTTTTATTATTTTATGATTTTCATTATCTATTACTTCCAAATAAGAATCGCTTAAAAGCTGAAGTGTAAAACTTTGCTTACCGTAATTTATTATTTTATTTCTCTCTACATTAAAGCCTAAATTAGGTATAACTTTATCGAATAAATTATCAATAGGTATATTCAAACACTCAGATGCCTTCTCAAAAGATGATATTGCAGCATTTTTTAATACCTTATTTTTAGACATGTATATGATGTTATTTATTATCATTAATGCAAACTTTTCGCCGTTCATAGCTATTGCCGGTATTATATATGCCGCTAAAGATGATTTGAAATTATCATGCCAATATTCTATTCTGTCGTATAAACTTGCTATTTGATTATAGTCAGCATAAATACAGTATGGTATAATAATATTTTTTTTGTTTTCATCGCATCCATTATCAGACCAATATTTATATATTTTTTCAAATGCACTTCTAAGAGAATACATGTCAAATAAATCTATTATTCTGTCTATATCTTTTATTCTATAAGGCTCATCAAGAAGCATATATTCAATCAATATATATTTCATAACTTTTACAGGTATTTTGATACTTTTATCACTTCTAAGAAGCACATCGGATATTAAATTCTCATCTACAAAATCTATTAAATTCTCATAATCATCATCATAATAATCATCTATATATTGATTTATATCTTCAAGAGTTTTGAATTTAAATCCTTTTCTATTACAATTCCATTTTTTTATTATTTTTTTTAATTCAAATTGAACCTCTTTTCTATAAGCATGTATGCTGCTTTCAATATATGCTCTGGAATTATATTCATCTTCTTCTATTAACCTTAAAGCACATTTTATTATATCTTTATTTTTTAAATGAAGTACATAGCAAATAGCAGAATAATTTGTGAATCCTGCTTTATCTTTTTTATATAGAAGTTCTAAAAAATCTATTAGGGCATAACTTTTATATGAAGCTGCTTTCAAAAATGTTTTATCATGAAACATTTCTATTGTGTAATCAGCATTTTTAGTAACCAGCTTTAATATATATTTTGTGCTGAAAATGTAAATAGGGTAGGTATATAGATATGTTATTATTAAGTCTTTTAAATCTAAATCATATCCCTGTAAATAATCCAATATCTCTTTTAATTTAATATTATAGAATTCCTTTCTGTCTTTAATCATTAAAGGTATAGCCAAATTATACGGTAATGATTTCAATAAAGCACGAACTACTTTTCTAGCCTTTTCATTGTAGTCATACATAAGAACTATTATTTTTGTTGTAAATATTAATTCTTTGCTTATATTAACAGATAAATCATATTTATTTATAGTTTTATTTTCTAATAATTCAAATATATTATCAGATTTTATATCGTATATTTTTTCTAATTCTTTTTTTATGTTTTCTATAAAATAATCTATATTATTGTCAAGCACTGTAATATCTGCATTATCATCTTTGGCATTCAAAAGTACACAATTTAATACTGCTTTTATTTCTATGATATATGGTATTTCAACTTCTTTTAGTATATTATAGAGTTTATAAAATGATTCTTTATCTTTGCTGTATAAAGTTTTTATTCCTTCAAATACTTTACTTGAATTTACTGATAAATTTGTATCTAAATATTTTATAAGAAATATAAAATATTGCGGTATATTAAAATCTGAAAGATCATGTATAAATTCATCAAAACTTTTATTTGCAAATTTTTCACTGAAATTCTTTCTTGTTAAAAAAAACAATCTCATCATATATGCCAAATTTATAAATAAATCCTTATTTTCATTAAGCATATTATTTTCTATTAATTCTATAAATCTCTTTGGTATACTATCATCTATATTTAATATAATGAAAAGAGAAAGTATAGAATCTAAATAATTTACTTTTTTTGAATATTCTAATATAACAGGTATTTTACTATAATCACCAAAATATATCTTTATAGTTAAAGCCATCAAAGCTATTAATATATTATCTTCATACTCTTTTATGATGTCATCGATATTTGATGAGCATATATTTTCTATGTATTGTTCTGTTTCCTTAGGAAAATATTTTGAAGCATAATAATAATATATAAGTATATTAATTTTAGCATTCATTATTTCGTTTGAAATAGGATTTATATTATATGAATATTTTTTGTAGTCTCTGTTCCAATCATTGATTTTTTTCATAGATATGCATTTAAGCAATGCTTCTTTGATATTCATACCTGATATTATATTGATGATAAGTATTTCAAAAATGTATATATTTTCTATTTTTTGCATAGATATAACTTTGAATAATCTGATTAAACTATCATTTTGCTTATCATTGACATATAGATCTAATAAATTTGAATATATTATATGATTATTAGAAATTGTAAATTTTATTTCTTCGGTATTAAAATTTATGCTGTCATTTTCATTATTGACATATTTTTTTATATCATCTTTATACGGATGATTTTTAAAAATATCATCTATATAATTTTCTATAATACTCATAAGAAATAATCCCAAAAATATAATAGATACTATATCATATTTTCAAAAAAAAATGAATAATAAAAGTGTAATAAATTAGTTTATTATAAATACAACTTTACAATTTTTTATAGCATTTTTTAGGTTAGGGCTGCTCATAATTATACTTGCATCCTCATTACCTATAACTAAATCACTTGAAAGTCTTCCTCTGGCTCTCCATGCTACAATATTATAAGGGTTTTTTCCTAGTGTATTTGTAATATTTTGATTTGTAAGGAAAGAATTTGTTGAATATGTAATATATCCATTTGTAGATGCTATAGATTTATTTATATATGCTAAACTATATATTTCATTTCCGTCTTCATCATATACTGTAGGAAATAATGAAGGTACAAAACCTATATTTCTGGCATCTATGACAAGACTGTCATAATCTGTACCTGCATCGAAATATGTTACTATAGGTTCTGGTTTATACATATGTATATTATTTATTAAATCTGACATAAGATTATTTGTTATGATATCTAATGCCATAAGGACTTTAACGCTTGTTCTTGTAGGATATGATATACCTACTAATCTGGCATTATTTATAGAATTTACTACTTTTTCTTTTAAAAATCTATTTTCTTCTATTATGCTGTAGATATTGTATTCGCTGTCTATAGGTATATTTCCTAATGTATCATATAATGTTTTCATAGTTTCTTCTTCAGCCTGCTGCTGTAATATTAATAATGCTTCAGGGTGTAGACGGGTATCTGTAACAAAATCGGCTGTTGCATCTGCATATATAGTATATGTAGTATAATCAACTCTTCCTTCTCCTATATTAACTAATATATTATTATTAGTTAAAGATAGATATTGAGGGAAAAGAAGCATATTTATAGTAATAAATAGTAAAATAACCTTGATATTCATATAAACTCCAATATACTGTAAATATTCTCGGTTTATAAAAAAAATACTTAAAGGTATTTTTTATAAGTTATCTTCTTTTTTCTAACTTTTGCAGATAATTTGATACATTTATATAGCCATTGTATTTCATAACTTCATAAGGCTTTAATCCTATTGAGTTAACATCTGTATAATTCATATTGTTATAAATAAGATATCTAGCTGTATCTATTTTTGTAGCATAAAACATAGCATTCTGACCCCAATCATCTTTTTCATTAATATCAACTTTCAAATCTTCTACTAAATACTTTATTAATAAAAGATGTTCATTTTCAACAGCATACATAAGAATAGTTTTTCCCAATATATCTCTTTTATTAATATCAGCACCTTTTTTTATTAGAAGTTTTACTGAATATAAATCCCCATACTCGCAGGCATAATGAAGTGCTGTTTTTCCATTATTGTCAGCAATATTTATATCAGCATTATTGTTTATAAGTAGATTCATTATATATGGGTAATGTGAAGAAAGTATTAAAGCATTTTCTCCATTAGCATTTGTCATAGATATATCAGCATTTTTTTCTACTAAATAATCAGCTAAATCATAGTATCCTATAGCTGCTGCCTCCATAAGCAGAGTGTTGCCGTTTTTATTTACAGCATTAATATCTCCGTTATTATCCAAATATTTGTTGATTCTTTCTATAATATCAGATAATTGATTTTTATGATTTATATAATCAAATATAGTGGGCTTTTTTGGAATATTGGAATATTCTATATTTTCATAAGTTTCATAATCTGCAGCATCTATTATATTATCAAATGAATTGGGCATCAGACATTGGCATATTATTAACATTAAAATAAAATACTTTTTCAAATAAATCTCCTAAATTATTTTAATTATATTATTATTTATTTCTAACTTTTTCAAGTTCGTTAAGCATGAACTCCAAATCTGCTATGACTTTATCTTCCTCTTTTTGATTCCTTAAAATATAAGCAGGGTGATAAGTAGCTATAACAGGCACATCTTTTCCATTATTATTGTAGTAATGTACTTTATTTCTAGCTTTTCCGAAAGGCGTTTTTAAGTCAAAATCTATTAAATTACCGAATCCATGACGGCCTAATGCACATATTATTTTAGGATTAAGTATCTGTAATTGACGCACAAAAAAATCTCTGCAATTAGCTTTTTCTTCAGGCAAGGGATCTCTGTTTTCAGGAGGACGGCATTTCAGAGCATTCATTATATAGTATTTTTCTTTATTTATATTAAGTCTTTCAATCCATTTATCAAGAAGTTTTCCTCCTCTACCAACAAATGGAAGTCCTTGTTTATCCTCATCTGCTCCCGGTGCCTCTCCTACAAATACTATATCAGGCTCTTCATCACCGCGTCCGAATACTACATTTAATCGGCTATTGCATAATGTCTCACATTTCATACATTTTTCCACTTCATCATATATCTTTTTTAAATCTTCATTTTTTATTTCTTTCATTGATTCCATACCTTTATTAATATCTTTTTCTTCTTTTTTTACTGCTTGCTGTGCTTTTTTGGGATTTCTTAATATTATTTTTTTATTGTGCTGGCTGAATACAACATTTGAGAATTTTATTTTATTATGCTGTAAAAAATAGTTTTCTATTTTGTTCATATTAATAAATCCTAAATATAATTTTTAAAACATTGTTTATATTATATAATAAAATGGAATTTATTAAAAATTTTTTATTTTTTAGAATTGCATGACTTTATATATTAGACTGCTTATTTTTATATGTATATTATATGTATTAGCATAATGGAATACTGAGTATTTATAATTTTTTTATTTCTTCTATACTTAAGCCTGTTAATTCACTGATGAGATTTAAATCCATATCTCTAGCTTTCATATTTTTAGCCATAGATATTGCTTTATTTTTTTCGCCTTGTTCTATTCCTTCTTCTTTAGCTTTCTTTAAATCCAATTCTAGACTTTTGTCAAAGAAATATGTATCTACTTCACGTTTTTTATATTTATCCATTACAGGAGTGTTATTTATAAAAGTACAGCATTTTTTTTCGACTTCTTCAAATATAGTATTTTCTTTTATTAAATTTGACATATCTTCTCCTTTAAAGAATTTTACCCAAGAAATGAATTCTTTATGTATATTATCAAGATTTTCTATTTTTTTATTAATATCTTTAAAATTGAATTTTGGAAGCTCTACAAAATGTAATTGACAATGGTCTATGAGAATTTTATTATTATTTAATTCTTTTAAAACATAGCAGCTATGAACTTTATCTTCATCTGTTAAAATAAAATTTGTAATATTAATACTTACAGTTGGTTTTAGTTCATCATAAAAAGCCCCTTTGTTTAAACTACTGCTGTAATTATAAGCCCAATAATATAAAGCTCTTTTTATAAAATCTTCATTTCCTCTAGCTTGAATTTCTATTAAAACAGTTATATCTGTTTCTGTAGTTGCTTTTATATCAAGACGACTGTCCACCTTCGGTGCTATAGATTCTTTTTCATCGTAATTTTCTGCTATGTTAAATGGGTTTAATATTTCTATTTTCTTAAAAGTTTCAAAGCCTAAATCTTTAAATACAGAATTAATGAAATTTAATGCTATGTTTTCATTACCTTTATGTGAAAATAAATAGCGTATAAAGTAGTCATTAGTTCTATTTAAATTATCTATTGTAACTGTTTCATTTAATATTTGCTTTAATTTTTCTAAATCTTTCATAACTTTATTATACTAAATTAACTATAAAGTTACAAGTTTAATCATCAAAATTTAGTTTCTATTTCTTTGAGCTTTTTTTAGAATACCTGTAATTTTTCTAAGTTTAAAATACTCTGCCCTATCTAAAGCAGTATCTCCATGGTTATCTTCTATATTTACATCGGCTCCTTTTTCTACTAGAAATTTAACATATGGTTCAGCAAACCTTGATCCTGATGATGCACAAGCCCAAATTAAAGAAGTGTATCCATTATAATCTTGAGCATTAATATCTGCACCTTTTTCTAATAAAACTTCAGCTAATTTTATACGATATTCCTGAAAACTTTTATTATTAAAATTACCTTCACCCATACCAAGATATATCAAAGGAGTATATTCTCGTTTATTCTTTATGTTTACATCAGCACCTTGCTCTATTAAAAAATTAGCTATTTCAAAGTCTAATATATCAATACTGCCTTCATCTGAAGTATCAAGAGTTTTATTTAAAGCTGTGTCTCCTTCATTATCTTGGGCATTTATATTGGCATTTTTTGAAACTAAATATTTTATTACATCTATATTTCTTTCATGACTATACTCACATGCTGATATTAAAGCAGTACTTCCTCCTTTATAAAAGTTTACATCAGCACCATTTTCCACTAATAATTTTACTGTTTCTAAATTATTTACACCATATATTAAGGCTGTATTTCCATAATTATTGAAAGCATTTATATCAGCACCTTTTTGTATTAGAAGTTCTACCACTTTTATATTATGAAGTTTGGAAGCATACATTAAAGGTGTCTCTCCATCCTCATTTGTTACATTTATATCAGCACCATTATTTATTAAATATTCTGCAACAGATGAATTTTCATTATCTAATGAGAGTAATAGGGGAGTTACTACTGATCTATATTCAGAATGTGTTTTGGCATTTACATCGGCACCTTTTTCAACTAAAAATTTAACCATATCATAGTCATTTCTTAAAGCTGCTATCATTAAAGGAGTATAATCATAACCAGCAGGATAATCCTCCCCAGCCTTTATTCTTGATTCTAAGTCAAAACCATTTTCTACTAATACTTTAAACATTTCTCTATTTGGTGTCAATCCTTCTAAACTATAAGCTGCATTAAGAAGTGATGCTCCATAATTGTCTTTAGTATTTACATCAGCACCATATTTTATTAATAAATTAAATATTTTTTTAGCATTTTCTAGCATTTCTTCTTTTCCATAATGATCATAGCGAATATTATAATATAATACAGTGTTTCCATCATTATCTTTAGTATTTATATTGGCACCATTTTCTAATAAAAATTTAACCATTTCATAGCTTCCTATCATAGCAGCTCTCATTAATGCTGTATAACCATATTCATCTTTTGTGTTTATATTGGCACCTTGTTGTATAAGTAATTTTGAAATATCAAAATTATCATTAGCAATAGCAATCATTAAAGCTGTTTTGTTTTCATTATTTGCTGTATTAGGATTGGCACCTTTATCAAGCAAATATTTAACCATATCATAATCTTTTTTATAAACAGCAATCATTAAAGGAGTATAATCATAATCAGATCTATCCGCCTTTATTCTTGACTCTAAATCAAAACCATTTTCAACTAATATTTTAAACATTTCTTTATTTTTATCAAAAGATTCTGAAATTCTATAGGATACATCAAGAAGAGATGCTCCTTCATCGTTTTTGGTATTTATATCAGCACCGTATTTTATTAATAAATTAAGTATTTTTATAGCATTTTCTCTTTCATTTTTTTGTCCGCTACTATTATGCTGAATACTATAATATAATGCAGTTTCTCCTCCTATATCTCTAATGTTTACATCAGCACCATTTTCTAATAAAACTTCAGCCATTTCATAATTTGTATTTCTAGCAGTATACATTAATGCCGTAGCACCTGCTTTATCTTGAATATTGACATCAGTACCTTCTTCTATAAGTAATTTTGCTATATCATCATATCCTCTTACAGAAGCATTTATTAAAGCCGTTCTATTATAAGAATCTAATGCATTACAGTTTGCACCTTGCTCTAAATATGATTTAACTTTTTTTATATTATTATTTTCTACGGCGGAAAATAACGATTTATCTAAAGTTTTAGAATACAAAAGAATATTAAATAAGAATAATATAATAAATACTTTTTTCATATATACCCCTCCATGCGTATCGCATTAATTGATTATAAATTGAAAATTATTTTCTGTCAATTAAAATGGATTTTATTAAATATGAAATTAATGAATTTGTTTTATGCTTTTTAATGATGTTTATCATAATAAGAAATTTTTATTATAGTTTTATTTTTATATTATAAAAAATTATTAGCTGAAAATATATAGACGCTTTAGGCGAATTTGCTATATGCTCATAATTTTTTATTATAGTTTTTCTATTTCTTCTATCATTTATAAAAAACTTGTGTTAATAAGCTCCTGCCATTCTAATGAATGTCAGGCACTCACAAGTTTTTTATTTCTTCTATCATTTATAAAAAACTTGTTCGTTAATAAGCTCCTGCCATTCTAATGAATGTCAGGCACTCACAAGTTTTTTATTTCTTCTATCATTTATAAAAAACTTGTTCGTTAATAAGCTCCTGCCATTCTAATGAATGTCAGGCACTCACAAGTTTTTTATTTCTTCTATCATTTATAAAAAACTTGTTCGTTAATAAGCTCCTGCCATTCTAATGAATGTCAGGCACTCACAAGTTTTTTATTTCTTCTATCATTTATAAAAAACTTGTTCGTTAATAAGCTCCTGCCATTCTAATGAATGTCAGGCACTCACAAGTTTTTTATTTCTTCTATCATTTATAAAAAACTTGTTCGTTAATAAGCTCCTGCCATTCTAACGAATGTCAGGCACTCACAAGTTTTTTATTTCTTCTATCATTTATAAAAAACTTGTTCGTTAATAAGCTCCTGCCATTCTAACGAATGTCAGGCACTCACAAGTTTTTTATTTCTTCTATACTCAATCCTGTGTTTTCGCTTATAATTTTTATATCTATTCCTGCATTTTTGAAGCTTTTAGCTATAGATATTGCTTTATTTTTTTCGCCTTGTTCTATGCCTTGTTTGATTCCTTCTTCAATTCCTAATCTTCTTTCTTCTTCAAGCATTATTTGATTACCATATAGATATGCTTCTCTTTTATCATATTCATTCATCATTAATCTATTTTTAATAAAATTATTGTATCTTTTTTGTACTTCTTCCATTATAGGTTTTTCTTTTACTAGATCGGACATAATAACCTCCTTATTATCTTTTTCTTTCATTGTGAAAAATTTTAACCAGCAATTTAAATCGGGCTGTAATAAATCATATTTAAATTTTTTTAGTTCAATTATATGAATTTGCAGATGATCCGTTAATAATCTATTATTAATAGTATCATAAATCATATAGCATGAATGAATATTATTTGAGTCATCTAAATTGAAATTAAGTAAATTAATACTAATTACAGGAGTTAAGGCATCATACTTTTCTCCATGTTTTAATAATTTACTGTAATTTGAAGCCCAATAATATAGTATGCGTTCTGGAAATCTTGAATTACCTTGTAACTGTATTTCTATAATTACAACAGTACCGTTTTGAGTTATACATTTAAAATCAACTATAGTTTCTTTATCTTTATAATTTTCTTTATAGTTAAAAGGTGTAAGTATTTCTACAGCTCTAAAAGTTTTCATATTAGAATCAAGCATTATAGAATTAATAAAGTCAAGCAGTATTAAATTACTGTCTGATGATGAGAATAGATATCTCACAAAATAGTCATTTAAAACATTAATATCTCTCATAACCTTATTATACTAAATTAACTATAAATGTAAAGCTAATGTTTAAGTCATAAATTAACAAGCTATTTTTTAATAAGTTTATTAGTGGTAAAATAAAAATAGTATTATCTAAAGAATTTTTTATCTAAATATTCTTTTGAGAGCCTTAACACAAAAGGTCTTCCATGAGGGCAGTTTGTAAGTATATTTTCTTCTTCAAGCAAATCAAGTAATGTCTGCATATCGCTGTTTGAAAGTTTATCTCCAGCCTTTGGTGAATATTTGCATGATATAGTAGAGCAAGTGTGTTTTATTACTTTTTCTAAATTATTATTGTCGCCTTTATTTATATATATGTCTAAAATGTCTTTTATTATTTTTTCTATTTTTTGATTTCTAGGAATGTATATTGGTATATCTTCTATTATAATGCTATGCTTTGAATTGGCTTCAAATTTTATTCCTAATGATTCTATTGATTCTTTTGAGGCATTTAAAATATCAATTTCATAATCTCTGTACTCAATTTCACAAGGTATAAGGAGTTTTTCATATTCTATTTTTTTCGACATAAGAGTTTTGTATATTCTTTCATAATTAAGCCTTTCATAAGCGGCATGCTGATCTATTATGTACATTTCTCCGCCTCTTTCAGCCACTATGTATGAAGAAAATACCTGTCCTATGGCTCTTGTATACTCTCCAAATTCTATATTATTAGTGCTAAAATTATTGCTATTTAAATTTATTTCTTTATTAGTATTATTTTCTTCTATTATATTGTCATTGTTTTCTACATTTAAATCATATTGAGCATAATTATTATTAGAATAGTTTGTATTATCATATTTTTTTTCATTTGATGATTCAGTATTATAATTTGAAGTATTATATGTATTGTAATTATTATTCTGTATAGGAAAAGTAGGGGTTATATCTTTATCAATATCTACTTCTATATTAACAGAATCTAAATTGCTTCCTGAATTTATATTATTTACTATAGTATTATACAGTATACCTGAAATCTCCCTCTCATTTTTTATTCTCACTTCTTTTTTACTAGGATGAACATTCACATCTATTTTACTGCTGTCAATATTTATGTATAAGAAAAAGAAAGGGTATCTCTCTTTAGGTATAGCATTTGAATATGCATTTTTTATTGCATAAGCAAGAACTCTATTCTCTATAGGTCTGTTATTTAAGAATATAAAATTATTTTTTCTTATGGATTGGCTTATTTTTGAGTTAGAAAATAAACCGTATATTGATACATCATCTCTTTCTATTTCGATTTCTATTAAATTTCTAAATACATTGTTGTCAGAGAGATAATTTTCTATTCTTTCTTTTAAAGTGTCAACTTTTATATATGAACTTACAACTTTGCCATTATTTTTAAGTTTCATAGAAATTTGAGGCTGAACTAATGCTTCCATATCGAAAACTTCTTTAACAAGGAAAAATTCTCTTGAAATATGCTTAAGAAATTTATATCTTGCCGGTATATTAAAGAATAAATTTTTAGCTATAATTTTTGTACCCTGCGAAGCAGCAGCAGGTTTATGTTCTATTATCTTACCTCCTTCTACTACTATTTTTCCCCCATTGCTTTCTTCTACACTTTTTGAAACTATTTCTAAATTAGTAACATCTGATATAGATGCTAAAGCCTCTCCTCTAAAGCCTAATGTATATATTGAATCCAAATCTTCTATAGAATGTATTTTACTTGTAGCATGATGAGTTATAGCCAGAGGAAGTTCATTGAATCTTATTCCGCTTCCGTCATCTTCTACAATCATAGATTTAATTCCAGCTTCTTCTACAGAAACCTCTATATTCGAGGCCCCAGAATCTATTGCATTTTCTAATAATTCTTTAAGCATAGATGCAGGTCTTTCTATAACTTCTCCGGCAGCTATACGATTTGCTACAGATTGAGGCAGTTTTATAATATTTTTAATCATAGTATTTATATTTTATCATAAAAACTAATAAAAAGATATAACAAATTATTATATACATAATATGTATGTATGATATGTTAATATATAGTAATATAATTTTTTTTGTAACTATATAATACTAAAGCAGTTATTTGACTCTTTTATTATTTGTAATTGGTTAAATAATATACTATTATTGTTTATAATAAAAAAAATTAATATTTAATTGAATTTAATAAAAAAATGTACTATAATAAAAGCAACACATTGATATTTTAAATATGAATGTGAAAATTAATAATTCTTTGGAGATTAAAAATGTCTAGAAAAATAGTAATAGCAAGTGCCTGCCGTACAGCAATAGGAAGTATGGGCGGATCTTTAAGCACAGTTCCAGCTGCTGAACTTGGTGCAATAGTTATAAAAGAAGCTTTAAATAGAGCTAAAGTTGCTCCTAATCAAGTTGATATGGTATATATGGGTTGCGTTATACAAGCATCACAAGGTCAGAATGTTGCTCGTCAAAGTTCTATAAAAGCAGGCTTACCTGTAGAAGTACCTGCTATGACAATAAATGTTGTTTGCGGTTCAGGACTTGATGCAGTAAATATAGCTGCTAATATGATAGCTGCTGGAAATGCTGACATAGTAGTTGCCGGCGGTACTGAAAATATGTCATTAGCACCTTATGCACTTAAAAAAGCTCGTTATGGTTACAGAATGGGTAATGATACAATAATGGATACTATGGTTAATGATGCACTTTGGGATGCATTCAATAACTATCACATGGGTATAACAGCAGAAAATGTTTGTGATGATTGGAAACTTACAAGAGAAGAATTAGATGCATTTGCTGCTAATTCTCAGCAAAAAGCTGTTAAAGCTCAGGAAGCTGGTGCTTTCAAAAAAGAAATAGTACCTGTAACTATTAAAACTAAAAAAGGCGATATAGTATTTGATAAAGATGAAGGTCCAAGACCTGGAACTACAGTAGAAAGTTTGGCTAAATTAAGACCAGCATTCAAACCGGACGGCGGAAAAGTAACAGCAGGTAATGCTTCTAGTATCAATGACGGAGCTGCTGCAGTAGTAGTGATGAGCGAAGAAAAAGCTAAAGAATTAGGTATTAAACCTATGGCTACTTGGATTGCAGGCGGTTTAGGCGGTGTTGAACCTAGAATTATGGGTATCGGACCTGTTGCTGCTACTAAAAAATTATTGGCTAAAACAGGATTAACTATTAAAGATTTCGATATTATTGAATCTAATGAAGCTTTCGCTGCTCAGTCAGTTGCAGTTGGTAAAGAATTAGGTATTGATGTTGAAAAACAGCTTAACCCTAATGGCGGTGCTATAGCTTTAGGACACCCAGTAGGTGCTTCAGGCTGCAGAATTTTAGTTACTTTACTTCATGAAATGGAAGCTAAAAATGCTAAAAGAGGTCTTGCTACTCTTTGTATCGGCGGCGGTATGGGCTGTGCTACTATAGTAGAAAGAGAATAGTATTTTTGTTTAAAATATAGATAGTGTTTAGTCTGATTTATTAATGATAAATAACTTTTAAATAATTAAGGTTATTAACTATTAGCCTTTGTATTATTTCTTCAATACAAAGGCTAGTATATAATATAAAAATTATGGGTTATGATAATATTTTAGTGATAAGGAGAAAAAATGGAATTCATTAAATATGAAGAAAAAGGTATGATTGGTATTATAACCATAAGCAGAGAAAAAGCTCTTAATGCCCTAAATTCTCAGGTTTTAGATGAAATCGAAAAAACTTTTGATTCTGTAAATATTAATAATATAAGATGTTTAATATTAACAGGTGCCGGCGAAAAATCGTTTGTTGCAGGTGCTGATATATCTCAAATGAGTACATCTAGTAAAGCAGAAGGCGAGGCTTTTGGTAAAAAAGGAAATGATGTATTTAGAAAAATAGAAACTTTTCCTATTCCTGTAATAGCTGCTATTAATGGATTCGCTTTGGGCGGAGGATGTGAAATAGCTATGAGCTGCGATATTCGTATTTGTTCTGACAATGCTATATTTGGTCAGCCTGAAGTAGGACTTGGTATTACTCCTGGTTTCGGAGGTACTCAAAGACTTCCTAGAATAGTTGGCGTAGGCATGGCTAAACAGATAATTTATAGTGCTAAAAATATTAAAGCTGATGAAGCATTGAGAATAGGACTTGTTAATGCTGTTTATCCTCAAGCAGAACTTATGGCTGCTGCTGAAAAATTGGCTAATTCTATAGCTGCTGCTGCTCCTATAGCTGTAAGAAATTGTAAAAAAGCTATTAATGAAGGCTTACAAGTTGATATGGACAAAGCTATCGTTATAGAAGAAAAATTATTTGGCGATTGTTTTGAAACTGAGGATCAAAAAGAGGGTATGAAAGCTTTCTTAGAAAAAAGAAAAGTTGAAAAATTTGTTAATAAATAATAAAATATTTAAAGCTATAAACCTTAGGCTTATAAATAATAAATTTTATTGTCAGCTAATCTAAATTGAGTTTATAGCTAGAATAATAAAAATTAAGGAGTTATAAAATGAAAGTAGGTGTAATTGGTGCTGGTGCTATGGGTTCTGGTATAGCACAAGCTTTTGCTCAAACAGAAGGTTATGAAGTTTATTTGTGCGATATAAAAGAAGAATTTGCTGCTGGCGGTAAAGAAAAAATTGCTAAAAGTTTTGCTGGAAGAGTAGCTAAAGGTAAAATGCAGCAGGCTGATGCTGATAAAATTTTATCTAAAATTACTACTGGTTTAAAAGAGATTTGTAAAGATGCAGATTTAATTATTGAAGCTGCTTTTGAAAATTTAGAAGTTAAAAAAACAACATTCTCTGAATTACATAAAATTTGTAAACCTGATTGTATATTCGCTTCTAATACTTCTTCTCTTTCTATTACAGAAATAAGTTCAGGAATAGGAAGACCTGTTGTAGGTATGCACTTCTTCAATCCTGCTCCTGTTATGAAATTAGTTGAAGTTATTTCAGGACTTAATACTCCTAGAGATGTAGTTGAAAAAATCATTAAAATATCTGAAGCAATAGGAAAAACTCCTGTAGAAGTTAATGAAACAGCTGGTTTTGTTGTTAACCGTATACTTGTTCCTATGATTAATGAAGGTATTGAATTATATTCTATGGGCATTGCTTCTGCTGAAGGTATTGACAATGCTATGAAATTAGGTGCTAATCACCCAATGGGTCCTCTTGCTTTAGGAGATTTAATTGGTCTTGATATAGTTCTTGCTATTATGGAAGTTCTACAAAGAGAAACAGGCGATCCTAAATACAGACCTAGTGCTTTACTTAGAAAAATGGTTAGAGGCGGATTGCTAGGACAGAAAACAGGAAAAGGTTTCTACGATTATAGTAAGAAATAATATTATTTTTACTCATTTGTATCAAAATGCGGGTAAGATATGCTAATTATCTTCCCGTATTTTTTTATTTGAGTTTTATATATAAAAACTAAAGATAGCATTTATTACAAAAAATCTAATTAATTAATAATTAAAAAAGCTGCAGTAACTACTATATATATCTTAATAAATGCTAAAACTTAAATTTGATAATGAAGAAAATATTATGATTGATAACAATACTAATTATTAAAAAATATACTTGTAATTTATGATAAAAATAAGTAAAATAAGAAAAAAATTTATTATAAAATTATATGCTTCAATAATATTTAAATTTTTTATTATATTATATATAATAAAAGTTATTAAATAATAAAAACGGGGATAAAGTATGAAATACAATGAAATAAACAGTGAAGGTATAGAAAAGTTGATGGATATATTCTATGCCAGAATTAGAACAAATGAGCAATTAGGACCTATATTTAATGGTGCAGTTGGTATTGATGATGCTTCTTGGGAAAGACATAAAGAAAAAATAGCCAAATTTTGGAAAACTATGCTTTTGAATGAAAGATTATATATGGGAAATCCTGTACAGCCTCATATTAATTTACTTCCTTTTGATATTAAACTTTTTGATGTTTGGCTTGATTTGTTTAAAGAATGTTTAAACGAAGTTTTTGAAGAAAAGGCTGCTAATAAATATTATGAGGTTGCAGAAAATATAGGAAGAAACTTTAAAGCTGTATTATTTCAGCAATAAATGATATTTCAAGGTGAAGGATGATTTTATAATTATTTATTATCCTTTACCTTTATACATCTATACATCTGATATATTTTTCCTGATTTTTGCTAATATAGATATGAATTTGTTTTTATCTTCATGATTTAATTCTTTTACTATATTTTCTAAAACTTGATTTTCATAATTTTCTATAATAGGTAGATCTTTTTTAGCTTTATCTGTAAGGAATAATGAAAAAGCTCTTTTATCTAGGTTATTTTCTTTTCTTATTATGAAAGATTTTATTTCTAATTTATCTATCATCGCTTTAACAGTATTCTGATCTTTATCAAGTCTTAATGATAATTCTTTTTGAGATATTCCTTCTTCTTTGGCAAGCTCCTTTAATACTATTAACTGTTCGGGTGTAATATCAAATCCATTTATTTGTTTGCCTATATACTGATATATTTTTCTTGCAGTATAACAAACATCATATCCTATATTTTTAATATTAAGCTCCTTATAAAAAATGCTATCATAAACTAATTTTATGATAGCATATATTTAATTTTTTGTTAATAATTATTGTAATTTTTTTATTTATTTAATTCTTTTTCAGCCCTTTCTATTAAAGAGTTTAAATACTTTTCCATATTTTCTTTTGACATAATAAATGGATTTTGTTCTCCTGATTTTAGACTGCCTGCTTTTTCTAAGTTAGCATATCCATTATCTGCAAATAGATGTGCTGTTAATGATACTAATGCATTTCTTGAAATAGATTCTTTTTTAAAATATTCAGCTGAAGTTTTATATTTTAATATGGAATCTCTATCTTTTGGTAATCCTGTTCCTCCCCAAAGCACGGCAGTATATTCTTTTCCTCTGAATTTTACAGGAAATATAAAAGAAGTGCATCCAGGTGTATGTCCGGGAGTTTCTAATATAGTGATGCTTGTATCTCCGAGTTTTATTATATCCTTATCTTTTGAATATATATCAACTTTTGTTTTTGGAGATCGAGGTGAATTGGCACCTGTATTTAAATTGTTCATTAAATCTGTATCTGTTTTTGTAAGCAGAACTTTAGCTCCGTATTTTTCTCTCAAATAATTAGCTCCGCCGTAATGATCTCCATGTCCATGACTTAATATAATATATTTTAAATCTTTTGGATCTAATCCGAAAACTTTAATGCCGTCTTCTATGAGTTTTGCATCTCTGTTGTCCCACATAGAATCTATTAATATTAAGCCTTCTGATGTACTTATTACCCAAGCGACAACACTCACAGAACCTATACAGTATACATTATCAAATACTTTTGTAGGTTTTAATGGGGTGTTGTCATTTAGGTAATCCATTGGAGTTTTTTCAGCTGCAAAGACTGAAAAAACTAATATTAAATAAATGAAAAAGGTTTTTTTCCAAAATGACATCAATTTTTTACCTCCTTATGTAATTTATTTGTAAATAATAGTATGTATACATATTATTGTCAATATGAATAATTCTTTTTTTATTAAAAAAATAAAAAATTATCATATTTATGATTATAATAATATTTCATATATGGTATAATAATTAAATCTTATGCTTTGGAAAGTATTATGTTAAGAAAATCATTAATTATAATTTTTCTTTTGATTACAGGTATTTTATATTCTCAGGAATCTCAGGAGCCTCCTGTAAATATACCAATAATAAAGGCTATAGCCAATAATGATATTAAGACTTTACAGAAATTGATAGAAGATGGTGCGGATGTGAATGTTAAAGATGCAGAAGGGAATACTCCGCTTATATGGGCTTCTCTTCTTGGATTGGATAAGATAGTGGAAGAATTATTATCAAGTGGTGCTGATATTAATATGGGTAATAGTTTTGGAAATACTCCTATAATGGCTGCGGTATTAGAGGGAAATAATGGTACTATAAGAACTTTAATATCAAAAGGTGCTGATTTAAATATTAAGAATAAAGACGGATGGACTGCTGTAATGTGGGCTTGTGTTAATGGGAATTTATCTGTTCTTAAAATGCTTGTCAATGCAAGGGCTGAGATTAATGTAAAAGATATTAATGGAAGCACACCTTTAATGGTGGCATCAGACAGCGGATATACTGATATAGTTAAAGAGCTTATAAAGTTAGATGTTAATGTAAATGAAAAGAATAATTTTGGAGATACTGCCATAATGATGGGAGCTATTATTGGGGATGCATCTATTGTACGAGAATTAATTAAAGCTGGTGCAAATATAGATGAAAAAGGATCTAATGGGGGAGCTGCTTTGATATATGCATCAAGGTTTGGAAGAATAGAGGTAGTGAGGGAATTATTAAAAAATAATGCAGATGTTAATATTACAGCTGATGATGGTACTTCTCCTATATTAGCTGCATGTATAGACGGACACAGTGATATTGTAAAAGAATTAATAAAAAATAATGCTGACATTAACAAGCCTGATAATGTAGGATATTGTCCATTGATAGTTTCTGCTATAGAGGATCATATAGTAATAGTTGAGGCTTTATTAAATGCGGGAGCTGATATTGAAGCGGTTACTAAAGAGGGGTATACGGCATTAATGGGGGCAGCTATTAGAGGAAACTTAGAAATGGCTCAGGTTTTGCTAGATGCAGGAGCTGATATAAATCATAAAGCACCTAATGGAAAAACGGCATTAAGCATGGCAGAAGAAAAAGAACAGGAAGAGATGGTGAATTTTTTGAAAGCCAACAATGCAAAATAAAAATTGTGAGCATCCGTTAAGTTTACTTGACGGATCTTTATAGCGAACAATTTTTATGATAGTAATTTATTATTGCTAGCTATAAACTTTATTAAAAATATCTGATAACATTATTTATTAATCTATATACTCAATTTTTTATTTTTATTAAAAGGGATTGTTTTTTATTTCTTAATAATATAATATTATGCACAATAAAAAAATGATAGGATATCAATGTTTAAAGACAGCGGCATAACAACTCAGGATTTACTTAGATCCGTAAGACAAATAGAAATAAAAACTTCAAGAATAGTGAATTCATATTTTGCAGGGCAGTATCATTCTGCTTTCAAAGGTCAGGGTATAGAGTTTGATGAAGTTAGAAAGTATACTATAGGCGATGATGTTAGAGCGATGGATTGGAAGGTTAGTGCTAGGTATAATGAGCCTTTCATAAAACGGTTTAGAGAGGAACGAGAACTTAGCGTTATAATACTTGCAGATTTTTCAGCATCCACAGATTTCGGATTCACTAAAACAAAACATAATTTAATAGTTGAGCTTAGTGCTTTGCTTAGCTTTTCAGCTTTAAAAAATAATGATAAAGTAGGACTTTTAATATTTACTGATACGGTGGAGAAATTTATTCCTTTAAATAAAGGCAAAAATCATGTTCTTAGAATAATAAGAGAGCTTATAGAGTTTACTCCTAAAAGTACGCAGACTAATGCAGCTAGTGCCTTAGAATATTTTAATAGAATACAGAAAAGAGACAGCATTACTTTTTTGATAACAGATGCCTGCTGCGAACTTCCTAAAAAGGAAATAGATATTACAAGAAAGCGTCATGATTTTATAGTATGTTTGGTTAATGATAGGCTTGAGTATCATCTTCCTAGTTTGGGAGGTACTTTGGTATTGTCTGATTTGGAAAATGATGATTATGTTTATTTCGATATGTCTAATAAAAAAATAAGAGAAGAATATCTTAATGAGCAGAATAGGATTATGGAAGAAAGACTAGATTTTTTAAAAAGAAATTCTATAGAGCGTATAATTCTTGATACTTCTAGTGATTATGTTAATGATGTAATGAAGTTTTTTGTCAAAAGAAGAAGGTAAATTTTAGGATTTATTATGACAAAAGATATGACAGTCGGAAGTCCGTTTAAAACTATAATATATTTTTCTATACCAATGCTTATAGGAGGCATATTTCAGCAATTTTATAGCGTTGCAGATACCATTATAATAGGAAAATTTGCAGGTTCTAGGGCTTTAGCTTCTATAGGTGCAACAACTTCAACTATGTTTTTCTTTTTATCATTTGCTGTAGGCTTTACGAATGCTTTTTCAATAGTTATGGGGCAGTTTTTTGGGGCTAAAAATGAGGTTATGATTAAAAGAACTTTTTTAAACTCCATCTATATAACATTGGGCAGTTCTTTAATACTTTTGATATTTGGTTTATTTTTTTCAAAGTATTTGATGATTCTTTTAAAGACTCCTCCTGATATAATAGAAAATTCTATAATTTATTTGAAAATATGCGTAGGCTTATCGTTCGGACAGCTTTTTTATAACGGTGCTGCTAGTATATTGAGAGCTTTGGGGGACAGTAAAACTCCTTTATATTTTTTAATACTTACAACTATACTCAATATTATATTAGATTTAATATTTGTTGTTTTATTAGATATGAATGTTGCCGGTGTTGCAATTGCCACTGTAATATCTCAAATGATTTCAGCTATTTTAAGCATACTATATATAGTGAAAAAATTTCCTATTTTAAAATTAAATAAAAGTGATATGGTATTCGAGTTTGATAATTTATTTATGATAATTAAAATAGGCGTATCTATGAGTATACAGGCAATATTTTTATCTATAGGTGAAATGATTATAAGCGGAGTAGTTAATACTTTTGGTACTAATGTTGTGGCATCATATACTACAGGAAATAGAATAAATCAATTTGCATCTATGGCATTTTTTGTTATTTCTGAGGCTTTTGCGGTATACACAGCACAAAATTTCGGAGCTGGTAAGATTGATAGGATAAAAGAAGGTTTTAGAAGTATAATATTACTTTCTTTATCATTGAGCGTATTGGCAGCTGTAATAATATTTTTATTTGGCGATCATTTAGTGAGAATATTTATATCTAGCAAAGATGAGTATATAGATATAATATCAGAAATATGTAAAGGCTATCTGAGAATATCTTCTTTATTCTATCCGTTTTTGGGTATAATAGTTTTATACAATAATTCTGTAAGGGCTATTGGAAAAGCATTGATTCCTTTGATATCCGGAATAACTGAACTTGTTATAAAAGTTGGCGGCTCTGTATTTTTATCAATACCATTAGGATATGTTGGAATATGGTTTGCAAATCCTGTAGGATGGGCTATAGGAATAATTCCTACTTGTATATATTTTCATAAATATGCTTTTAATAAAAAAACTAATAATATTTATTAAATTGATAATTTTATTTTCCTCTGCTGAAGAAAGATCTTATCATGAGAAAACTCCCCATTATAGCTAAAACTATATTTGGAAACCACATAGCAATAATAGGAGGTACTTTTTTACCGCCTGCTATTAATTCTGCCGCAGTAATAAGCAAATAGTATATAACAACTACTATTACAGATAGTCCGAATCCGAATCCCTTACCGCTTCTTTTTCCAACTATTCCTAAAGGAGCCCCTATCAAAACCATAAATAAACATGCAGCAGGTATAGAAATAAATTTATGAAACTCCACATAATAAAAATATGGTACAGATTCCTCAATAGCTTTTTCTTTTAAAGCTGTTAATTCTGCTGAATTGGTTTGTATATATTCATTAGAGAATGAAGTTATAGTAACGGCATTAGTATCTATGTTATGATAAGCATTTATTATCATTCCGTTTATTTGATCATCAGCAGATTTATTTGCAGCTGCTTTTGACTCATTGATTTTTTTCATTATTTCCCAAGAAGGCATTTCTCTTAATCCTCTTTCATGGGAAGTCAATGTACTTACATTTCTTACGATATTTATATCCATAGAGTCAAATACAGTATAATCATTAGATATAAATCCATATCCCGGCATTTCCTGTACAACACCATCATATAAAGTTAAAGTTACCACCTGAGCATTAGCCTCATTATTTTTCCAAAGCCCGTATTTGGCAGTGATAACTCTTTTAGTTTCGGATCTGTCGTATATTACAACATTAGACATACTTGTATCATCAGCATATTTTGAGCCTATTGATAATCCCATATCCTGAATATCAGAGAACTCTAATTTTCCTACAGCGATAGAAGGTTTGATATTAACCATATATGAAATTAATGCTCTGTATCTGTAATTAGCTTCAGACATAACAACATTGTTAAAAAATAATGAAAAACAAAATGTAATAATTCCTAATATTATAATAGGTGCGTATATTCTCATATGAGGAAATCCCAAAGCACGCATTACTATTATCTCATTATCTGAGGAAAGCCTTCCGTATCCTATGATGCTTGCCATAAGTATAGACATAGGTATTGTTATTGCTATATTAAAAGGAAGCATATATACAAATACTTCCAATGACATTAATAAAGGGGCTCCATTATTTACAATAAGTCTTATTAATTCAGGCAGAAGCTGTATTACAAATACAAATGTAAAAAATAAAATGCCAGCAAAGAAAGGTCCTATAGTTTCAATGATAATATATTTGTTAATTTTTTTCATAATTATATATAACTAATAAAAACTCCAAATACTAATATTGCTAATGATATATATAATAAATAATCACATATTATGGGAGCTATTAAAACTAAAAATGCTTTTAATGAACTTTCTATATTAAATGAGTATTTTATATTATTATAAAGTAAAATTATATAATATAACTGCAATAACAATAAAACTGCAATTTGTATAAAATATAGGGAAGAAAATCTCCCAAATATTAATGTTATAGGAAGAATAAAAATAAATATTCCATATATACCAAAACAGTTATTAATAAAAGTTGTTATATCTTTTTTATCATTATTTTTAAAAAATACTGATATTGTGAGGTTAATAACAGCTATTTTACCTATATTTGATATTGCAATATATGCTGCTAAGCCGAATGATAATATAATTAAAGTTAATATATTTGATTTAGATGCTGCTGTATATAATACTGATATAGCTATGCTTAAAGATGCAAGTAAATATATAAAGATAGAATATTCAAAATTTATAGATTTTTTTATAGCATCTTTAGGTTTTAATATGTAATAGTATATAGCTTCATGTAACTGCATTAATTTACTCCATTATAATTTGGAATATAAATATACATAGGCACTCCGATATATTTTGTATTCATTATTTCTTCATAAGGGAAAGGAATACCTGATTTAGGCTTAATAGTTTCTGAGATATTTGCAAATAGTAAATTTAGTACATCATTTTTTTCTTTAGGTTTATTTATTATATAAGGTTCTTCGTCCTCTATTCCGCCCATTTCTGCTGCAGCTTTTACAGCATCATGTAAAGTTCCTATAGAATCTATAAGCCCTATTTCTAATGCTTTTTTTCCGCTGAATACTCTGCCGTCAAATATATCTTCTCTATTACCTTTTATTTTATCTCCTCTTGACTGTTCAACAACATTTGTAAACTGTCCTACAAATTCATCTGTCATATCCTGCCAATATGCAAGCTCATCTTCTCTAGGTTCTCTGAAAGGAGACAAAGAATCTTTATTTCTTCCGCTTTTTATAGTATACATTTTTATTCCGTACTTGTCCATCAATTCTGATATATTAAAGAATTGAGATATAACACCTATACTTCCTGTGAGAGTAGATTCATTAGCATATATTTTATCTGCTATCATTGATATATAGTATCCTCCGCTTGCTGCCATTGATCTGAAAGATGCTACTATTGGTTTAGGATACTTTTCTTTTAATTCCTGTAAATATTTTAAAGCTTCCTCACATGAGGTTAAAGATCCTCCGGGACTATCAACCTGAAGCACAATAGCCTTAACTTTTGGATGCTGCATATAATATTCAAAATCTGAAATAAGCTCTTCTGTTACTGAAGGATATTCCATACCTAAACTATTTTTTCTTTTTATATGGGTTATAACTCCGTTTAAATCTACTATTGCTATTCCATCTTTCAAAGAGGTTTTCGATTGCACAGAAGAATTAATATTTACTGATATATTTTTATTTTCATTTTTTAAAAATATACTTGCTGCTCCTACAATTATTGATATTATTATTAGTAATGTAAATATTAACTCTCTTTTGCTGCTTTTTTCTTTTTTGATTTCATTCTTTTTATCTGCGATGTATTCTTTTTCGTTACTGTCTTCTTGATTCTCTTTTTCTTCTTCGTATGACATTTTGTTTTCTCCTTATTATTATCTTCTATTTCTATGTTTTCTATATTTTCTATATTGTTTTTAGAAATATTATTATTTTCATCGTTAATATGTGATTGTTCTATAATATGCTGTTGTTCTATATAGACATGATCCATATATAAACATACAAATATCACAGGTTCTCTGCCTATTATCTGAATAAATTTTTTTCGCAGAGCTTCTCGTACTTCATATTTTATAGTAGAAGGAGTTCTTTTATTTCTATTTAATAATTTTCTAACTGCTTCTATTGCTGAGTTTATTCCTTCTTCCCTTAATTGTTCAGTTTTATTTATAATGCCCTCTTTTTCTCCGCCTGTATATGTAAAGCCTTTACTTTCTAAATCAACTTTTATATCATATTGTCCTGCAGCATTTTTCTTTGCTACAACATTGGCAACTACTACTCCGTTAAGAGATAATTGTTCTCTGTCATAGAATATACTTTCCTCCAAATCTCCTACACCTTTTCCATCAACATATATATTTCTTATCTCTATAGGCTCTGTAATTTTTGCTTCTAAAGTTTCATCTATTTCAAGTACATCTCCATTATAAAGCAGGAATCCTTTAGTATCTAATCCATTTAAATTTTCAACTAATTTTATATGAGTAATTAAATGTCTTTTCTCACCATGTATAGGAACAAAATATTTAGGTTTTACTAATCTATACATTAACTTTAAATCTTCGCTAGAAGCATGTCCTGATACATGAAGAAGTTTTTTATCTTCGCCGACCATTTTAGCACCGAGATCAAACAGATTATTTATCATTCTAGTAACTGCCATTTCATTTCCCGGTATAACGCTTGATGAGAATATAACCATATCTCCGTCTTCTACTTTTATATGTTTATGAGCTTCTGCCGCTATAAGCGATAATGAGGAATAAGGTTCTCCCTGAGTTCCTGTAGTTATGCATACTATTTTTTCTCTAGGATATCTGTTTATTTTGTCTATTGGTATAACTATATCATAAAGATTTAAATATCCCATATCCTGAGCAATTTTAGTAAACTTTATTAAACTTCTTCCTGAAAATGCTACGAATTTATTATTAACTTTTGCAGCAGTTACTAAATCCTGTATTCGCTCTATACTGCTTGCAAATACTGCAACGATAATCATTCCGTCTTCATAAGCGAATAGGGGAGTCATATTATTTTGAACAACGCTTTCACTCATAGAAAAACCTTCTCTCTGACAGTTTGTAGAATCTGCCAGCATAAGAAGAACTCCATTTTCTCCGTATTCAGCGAATTTATAAAGATCTATAAATTTATCTGTTGTAGGGTTTAAATCTATTTTGAAATCTCCTGTATGTATTATAACTCCAAGAGGTGTTGTTATTGCTATTCCAACTCCGTCAGGTATACTATGATTTACCCTTATAAACTCTATATCAAAATTCATTCCTAATTGTATTTTATTTCTAGGTTCAACTTCATGCAGCTTTGTGTTTTTGTATTCATTTTTATAATCGTTTAATTTAGCTCTTAAAAAAGCCAAAGTAAGTCTTGAACCGTATATAGGAATATCAGGAAATTTTCTAAGGAAATGGGGTATAGCTCCTATATGATCTTCATGACCATGTGTAAGTATAAGTCCTATTATATTTTTATCTTCTAAATATGAAGTATCTGGAATAACATAATCTATACCGAGCATGTGATATCTTGGAAACATAAATCCGCAGTCTACTATTAAAAGTTCATTTCCATATTCTATAACAGTCATATTCATACCTATTTCTTGTACTCCGCCAAGAGGTATGATTCTTATTTTATCATTATTATTCATTCATTAACTACTTTTATTGAAATTACTATAACAAAATTCAAGTTTATTTTTTATTTTAACTATAATCAAAATTAAGTCAAGTTATAATTTAATAGATAAATTAGTTTAAAATCATAATGCGTAAATCATATTCAGACTTACGCATTAAAGATATAGGTAGAAGATTATAATAACTATTGCTGATTATTCAATATCATTCCGTTTTTTATTATAAAAATATTCTTTCCGTCAGATACTATTGATAAAGCATCTTCCTGATTATTATCCATAGCCGATACATAATCATATCCGCCGAATTCTCTTCTTATAGAATTATTTTTATTCATTATAAAGTAATAATGTTTTCCAAGTCTTTCTCCTGTAAATGCAAATGAATCTCCTAAAAACTTAAATGAAGTTATTCTGTTATAAGAAGGACTCTCAAAGTCATTAGCTATTATATATTCTCTATTGTTCATAGAAGCATTATAAACTAAACTATTATTTGTAGAGAAATATATATCATTTACTTTATCAAAGTTTCTAGGAAGCCTTTTTCCATTAACTATCAAAAATGATACATTATTTGTCTGTGCTGAGTATGCGAATATTGTACTGTCAAGAGAGTATTTATAATTATGTATCATATCATAATTAGTAGTCATATTACCGCCTACATACAACTGCATAGTATTATTGGTATTAATATTGATAAATACTAATGTTTTACCGTCAGGTGAGAATGACATATTAGTTACTGAATTAAACTCTCCATAATTTCTTCCATTAGCTATAACGCTTGTCATTATAAATTCATTACTGATAATTGAATTTGTAAATTCTGGTGCTGCTGGAAGCTCTGTTAATTCATTGTATCTTATATTTGTTATTACATTTGTCACAACCATTAAAGCTATAGTATTGGATTGTCCTTTTACTGTGATACCTTCTTCATTTGTATAGACACTGATATTTGAAAGATTATAATTTGTTACTGTTGTTGTATTGGTAACTATTTCATTAGTCATATTATTAGCATTTGTAATAAAACTATTTGAAATTGAATCATTTGAACTAATCATATTTGTTGAATTAGTATTCATTTCAGGCATAGCTTTTACTGCATAGGCTATACTGTTATTATTGAATGAAGCTAAATCATCTACTAATCTAAAACTTTCACTATATGTACTTCCTGTAAATATAACAGCATTTCCTTCATTTTCTACAACATATACTATATTGTTTCCTTCATTTGAAAATTTAAGTCTGTCTGCTTTGGCTGACACCTCTTTTTCTTCTCCGTTAATATTTACAAAATACTGTCCGTCTCTTGAATAAGAAAAAGCGTAAGAATTATCATTAATAACACTGTCATATAATTCAGAGTACTGTACTTTAGCTTCTCCGTTTATAACGGCTACTCCATAATTCATTAATCTTGCAAATACGATAGAATTATTTCCTGAGAAAATTTCTCTTTCTATAGAATCAAATTCCTGTTCAACATTTCCATATATTAAAACCCACATATCTTTGCCAAGAGAAGTTTTCAGCATAGTTGCAATTAAAGTTCCATTAGGAAGTATTTTTATACTGCCGGCATCTTTATAACCGGTTAATCTGGCATTTTTATATATTATATCAAAAGTTTTTCCAGAATTAGCAGTATTTTTTTCTATTATGACTGCATAATTTGTTTCTGATAAAATATATGAATTATTTAGTTTTTCTCCGATTTGAAATGTGTATATTTGAGTGAAGCCTCTTGCACATAATAAAAGAAATACTATAGATATAATGTATAACTTTTTCATAATAATTCCCGCTGCTAATATTATATATTTTTTTATATATTCGGAACTATTATACTCTAAAATTAATAATTATGTATAATTATATGCTTAAAAAAAATAAAATTTTGACGAATATTTTTCAGAGTTATTTTAAATTTGGAGGCTATATGAAATACGACTATATAATTATAATCATTTTTACTTTACTTGTATCATGCAAATCTGCTGAAAAAACTGTTTCTATCAATAATGATATCAATTTTAATGAAGGCTGGGTTAATGAGAATAAATTTATAGCTACTTCTATAGGATATCCTAATGGTTATGCAGTAACTAAAGATGAAATTGAAACAAGTGCCTTTAATGCTGCATTAGCATTATCAAAAGTAAAAATAGAAAATGCTTTTGCAAAAGAACTTCCAAATAATAAATATGAAAATGATGAGTTAAAAAATATAGTAGAAAAATATATAAAAGTAGAATATTCAAGTTTTGTTGATGATAGATATTGTCAGATAAAGACAACTGTAGAATATAATAACTTATTGGGACTTCTTAGGGATGGGAATATAGAAAAAATATTAAATTAGCTTTACAATTTTTTTACTTTTCTCTGTTTATAAAGTTTTAATAAATAATTATATTAAAAAAGGGGAAGATGTATGAGTCTTAAAAAAGTGTTATTTTTGGTAGCTATAGTTCTTTTTGCAGCTAGCTTATTCTTGTTTGCTCAAGGAAAAGTTGATTTAGCTAAAGTACCTGATGGTACATATTTAGGAAATTACAAAGCTACTTATAAAACAAGACAAGGAGACTATCAAGCTAAAGTTACTGTTGCAGGCGGTAAATTAACTAAAGTTGTGTTAACAAAATGTGCACATAGTTCTGGACCTGCAAGAGGAAAAGCTGCTTATGATAAAATGATCGCAGCTAACAATATTTATGTTGATGGCGTAAGCGGTGCTACTTGGGCTGCCTTAGTAGAAGATGCTTTAACTAAATTAACTCCTGCTAAGTAATTAAATTAATAAGAAATTTACTAACCCTAGCGTATCTAATATTTTTAGATACGCTTTTTTATTATTTTAAAAATTATATTTTTTCATTTTATATTGATACTTCTAGTATATCTATTATAATTTTACCAATTATTAATTTTATTGCATTTTGATTAATTGGATTATTTTATATGAGTTTAGAAAATAAATTAAAATCTTCAATATTAGGTCTTGCTGTAGGAGATGCTTTAGGGGTACCTTATGAATTTATGTCAAGGGATATTATTAAAAAGAATCCTTGCAAAGATATGATTGGAAACGGTACTCATAATAAAAAAGCCGGTACTTGGTCTGACGATACTAGTTTAACATTATGTTTACTTGATAATTTGAATAACAAAGATATAAATTATAATAATATTATGAATAGTTTTATGTTATGGTATAATAGTGGAGAGTATACTGCTGACGGAAATACATTTGATGTAGGAATAACAACAAGAGAGGCTATAAATAATTATAAAGATGGAAAAAATCCTATAAAATGCGGATTATCTGATGAATACAGTAATGGTAATGGTTCTTTGATGAGAATACTGCCAATAGCCTTTTATATAAAGAAATATTTTGATTGTGAATTATTTGGAGATGATGAAGTGATGAATATAATATATAATGTTTCTTCATTGACTCATTCTCATAAAAGAAGTTTGATAGCATGTGTAATATATACTGCTATAGCATTAAATTTAATAAATGACATGAGTATTGAAGAAGCTATTAGTAAGGGATTAAAAGATTCTTATAACTATTATAAAAATGAAAAAGAGCTTGATTATTATAAAAGAATATTTGATTCTGATTTTAAAAAACTTTATGAAAAAGAAATAAAAAGCAGCGGATATGTTGTTCATACATTGGAAGCTTCTATATGGATATTATTAAATACTTTAAATTATAAGGATGCTGTATTAAAGGCTGTTAATTTAGGAGATGATACTGATACTACTGCAGCAGCTACCGGCGGACTTGCAGGTTTATATTATGGTATAGACAATATACCAAGTAAATGGATTGATACTTTAATTAATAAAGAATTGATAATAAATATTTGCAGTAAATTTTTTGAGTAATTATATTTATTGGATTTAATATGATAAAAAATAATTTTTCTATAGTATATAAAATAATAATAATTATAGTTGGTATTTTTGCGGTGCTTCATGGATTTTTTTATGATAATTTTAAACTTGATATAGAAACTGCATACTACTTCACATATCAAAGCAATATACTTGTTATTGTATATTTTATTTTAGACATTTTAAATATTATAAAGAAAAAAGAAACATTTTATCCAAGATTTAAAGGTGCAGTTACAATGTCTATAACGGTTACATTTTTGGTATATCATTTTTTATTAAGTCCTACAGCTGATAAATATATTGGATTTGCATATATAAGAAATTTGACAGTTCATTATATAGTGCCTGTTATGACTATTTTTGATTATATAATTTTTGATAAGAAAGGCATTTATAAAGTAATAGATCCTATTCTTTGGCTTATAATACCGATTTTATATTTTGTATTTATACTTATAAGGGCTAGAGTAGGAAGTTCTTTTTCAGATGGAAGTTATTATCCTTACTTTTTTGTTGATATAGATAAATACGGACTTAAAACAGTATTAAGAAATGTATTTTTTATTACTTTGTTTTTTGCACTTTTAGGATATATTGAATATTTTATTGACAGGTTATTTAATAAAGTATTTAATAAAAATAATAGATAATTTTATTTATTGTTATATAGTCATAGTATATATAAAAAATTTAATAAACGAATGCCATACTTCTAAAATATTTCATTCTAAAATAATAAGAAACTTTTTGATATAATTAAATAAAATTATTTTTAAAGCAGCAGATAAAAAAATGTATAATTATTTAAATATTAATTAATTTCCTTGTTTAATTCATATACAAAAAAGTGTCAGAATTTGTCATACCTGTAGATTATAATTAAATTAAAAAGTTAAAAGGATATAATACTTATGTAAGAATTAAACATACAAAATAAAAAATATATTATACAATATAAATACCTAAAAGGAGAATAATATGGGAATATTCAAAAAATTATTTGAAAAGTTTGATGGTGTGATAATAAGTGATGATTTAGCAGATTTCGATAGTAATAATGATGTCGAGTATGACAAAAAGAAACGTGAAAAATTAGAATTCCTTAGAAGTGAAAGAGAGTATTACAAAATTGAACTCGAAAAAGAAAAAAATAAACCTAAAAAATCGGTGATTCGTATCTGGGATTTAGAATGTAAATTAGATGAAATTGAAAATATCATAATTAAAGAACTTAAAAAATAATTTGATTTCATAAAAAAGATATAATAAATATATTCTTTATTATATCTTTATTTTTGATAAGTTATATATCATAATTAGTTCTTTTTGAAGGACATGGAACATAGGCACGCTTCGCGAGGTGGACTTCTTCGGTACACAGATCGTGAAATGATAGTATGATTCTCATAGCTAGTCCCCAAAAATATTAAAAACATAAAAACTAATTTTTGACAAACTTAAAAATTGTCAGTATAAACAAAAGGTAATAAATGAATGCCATACTTATAAAATATTGCATCATAAAATAATAAAAAACTTTTGACTTTATAGAATAGTTTTTTAATTCATGATTAAAATATTTTTAATAATTTCTGTATAAATATTATTAAAAATATTTTTGACAATTATATTTTTGCTAGTATAATTAACTCATTAAATAAAAATAAAGTATTGGGTTTTATTATGAATTTTTATGATAATAGTTATTCATCTAAAAGAAATGTAGTTTTTGGAAAGAATATTGTTTCTACAAGCAATATACTAGCTTCAGAGGCTGGAATTGAGATTATAAAAAAAGGAGGTAATGCTGTTGATGCTGCAATTGCCTCTGCTGCCGCACTTACTGTTGCTGAACCTACTTCAAACGGACTTGGAGGGGACGCTTTTGCTATAATAAATTTTGAAAATAAAATGTATGCTATTAATGGAAGCGGATTTTCTCCAAAGAATTTGGATGTTGATAAAATATTGTCATGTAATTTTGATAAAATGCCTTTATATGGAGTTATTCCTGTAACTGTTGGAGGCATTCCAGCAGTTTGGGCTTCTCTTATAAAAAAATTCGGTAAATTAAAACTTATTGATGTGCTTGAACCTGCTATTAGATATGCAAAAGAAGGATATGCCATTCAGCCTCAAGCAGCTCTTGATTGGAAAGAGGCTTATAATATGTATTTGAATGCTTCTGATAATTTAAAAAAAGAAGAGTTTAAATATTGGTTCGATATTTTTACATTTAATGGAAAAACTCCAGAACTTGGAGAGATAGTTAAACTTCCATATTATGCTAAGACTTTATATGATATAGGCAAAACAGATGCAGAGTGCATTTACAGAGGAGAATATGCTGAAAAAATAGATGCATTCATGAAAAAATACGGAGGATATTTATCTAAAGAGGATTTAAATGAATATTATCCAGAGTTTGTTGCTCCTATAACTACTAATTATAGAGGTTATGATATTTATGAAATTCCTCCAAACGGACATGGTATTACTGTACTTATGACTTTAAATATTTTATCAAATTTTGATTTTAATAATTTAAGCGAATTAGAAAAAGTGCATTATCAAATAGAGGCTTTAAAATTAGCTTTTACAGATACTAAAAAATATGTAGCCGATATTAATTATATGAAAACTTCTATAGAAGAAATGCTTTCAAAAGAGTATGCTAAAAAAAGAGCTTCACTTATAAATAAAAACAGAGCATTAGAGCCTATAAATCATATATTCTCATCAGGGGACACTGTATATTTAGCAGCTTCTGACAGTTACGGTAATATGGTTTCATATATACAAAGTAATTATACAGCATTCGGTTCTGGTATAGTAATTCCAGAAACAGGCATCGCTTTGCAAAATAGGGGGGCTAATTTTTCATTGGATCCTAATTCTGACAATTTTTTAGCAGCCCATAAAAAGCCTTATCACACTATAATACCAGCCTTTATATGCAAAGATTCAAAACCTTATGGGGCATTAGGTGTAATGGGGGCTTTTATGCAGCCTCAGGGACATGTTCAGGTAATAAGTAATTTGATAGATTATGATTTAAATCCGCAGTCAGCATTAGATAAGCCTAGATGGCAATGGGTGGGGGATAAAAATATAGAGTTAGAATATAATTTTGATAATAATATTTATAAAGAACTTTCATCACTTGGACATAATATAATAAAAAAAGATTATATTACATATTTTGGGTATTTCGGACGCGGACAGGTTATATTAAAAAATGATAATGATGTTTATTTTGCAGGTTGCGACGGAAGAACAGATTCTGGTATTGCTGTATTTTAAAAGGCAAACGGATATAAATCAATTACTATGATAACTCACTAAATAATAAACTAATTTAACTGTTTTAATATAGTCTATAGAATGCTTTACAAAATATATTGGTACAATTTAATTATTTATATATTGTAAGAGATATTAAATATATAAGAAAATTAGTTATAAATAGTTTTGAAATAAATGAAATATAGTATAGTATTATATATTATTATTTATTTTTAAGGAGAAAAGATGTCTAAAAATAATAGAAAAGATTTGGCTAAAAGTATAATAGATGCTTGCTTAAGTATGAGAAAAGACGGCGTTAATCAGGGAACTGCCGGTAATATTAGTATTAGATATAAAGATGGTATGCTTATTACACCTTCTGGTATGCCTTATGAGATTATGACTCCGGATGATATTGTTTTTGTTGATGAAAATGGAAATCATGAAAAAGATAAAATTCCTTCAAGTGAATGGAGATTTCATTTATCAATACTTAAAGATAATCCTAATTTTAATGCAGTAATACACAATCATGCTGTTTATTCTTCTATGGTTTCTATATTAAATATAGATTATATACCTGCTATTCATTATATGGTAGGTGTTGCCGGAGGAAATAAGATTCCTTGTGCTAAATATGCTACTTACGGTACTCAGGAGCTATGCGACAATATATCTGAAGTTATGAATGGATATAAGGCTTGTATATTAAAAAATCATGGACTTCTTGCTGCTGATGAAACTTTACCTAAAGCATATCATGTAATGATGGAAGTTGAAAATTTAGCAAGATTATATATGGGCGTAAGAGCAATAGGTGATTATTCAGTTTTATCTGATTCTGAAATGGAAATAGTTTTAGATAAGTTCAATAATTACGGCTTGAATGTTAAGCATAAGAATAAAACAAAAGCAAAGACTAAAAAATAAATTTTTTTTAAGTATAAATAATATATAAAATAAAAAGTCATTTTTATGTATAGATTATTTTAAATTAAACAATTTATTTTTATTTTCAAAGATTATAAAAATATGCCTTAGCTGATATATGTACATGCGTAAATATTGTAGATGTAACATTAGATTATATTATAGTTTTATATTAAGAAGACTTATTAAATAATTATGAATTGATTATTCTTAGACTTCATTAAAAGGCTGTATGTTATTTTTATGCATGCGGCCTGTTTTATAATTTTAATAAATTTAATTTCGATTTATATTATTTGATTTTTTATACACATTACATTAATAAATCATCATATTTTTTTGCATAGTTAAAATTATCCTATAAGTTTTATATATATTATCAAATACTAAATTCCTTATTATTTTTTATTCTAGAAAAAAAATTCTCTTCTTCTATAGATTTATTAGTAAAGTATATTTCAAACTGCATATTATTTTTTGAGCCATATTACTATACCATTAAATATAAATTAATCAGGTATTATCAGCATTATTCTTTATTTAAAATTAGTTTATGCTTTAATCTAATTAATTATTTTCAGAATAAAATGAAAAAATAAAATTATTTTTTATATAGAAAATTTACACAATATATATTATACTGCACATACAACTTTAAATTATGTAAACTTATTAAGGAGTATATTATGAAGAAATATAAACCAGAAACAAAAGAAGAATTAGAAAAATTGGTATATACTGACGGAATAAAACTTTACGATGTAGATACAAGCCTTATTACTGATATGAGCGAACTTTTTTATAAAAGCAGCAGAAAGGATTTTGAAGGTATAGAGGAATGGGACGTTTCTAATGTTGAGGATATGTCATATATGTTTGCATATATGAGTTATGATAGTTTTGAAAGCCGTTCTAAAGCTAAGTTTAATTGTAATCTTAATAATTGGAATGTATCCAAAGTTAAGCATATGAGTTTTATGTTTTATTATTGTAATGACTTTAATCAGCCTTTAGATAAATGGGACGTTTCTAATGTTGAGGATATGTTTAGAATGTTTGATAATTGTAAAAAATTCAATCAGCCTTTAAATAGTTGGAATGTATCCAATGTAACAAATATGAGCGGTATGTTTCAGGTAGCGGAAAGTTTTAATCAGCCTTTAGACAAATGGGACGTTTCTAATGTTACAACTATGAGGGCTATGTTTAATTATACTAAGGCGTTTAATCAAGATATAAGTAATTGGAATGTTAGTAAAGTTGAAGATATGGGTTATATGTTTAGTATATGTGTTAATTTTAATCAGCCTCTTAATGATTGGGACGTATCTAAAGTAAAAACTATGGAGGGTATGTTTAGAAGTGCTTTTAAATTCAATCAGCCTTTAGATAAATGGGATACTTCAAAGGTTGAAAATATGAATGAGATGTTTAGTCAATGTAACAGCTTTAATCAGCCTTTAAATAGCTGGAATGTATCCAATGTAAAAACTATGGAATCTATGTTTCGCAGTACTGAAGCTTTTAATCAGCCTCTTGATAAATGGAATACAAAAAAATTAAAAACAATGTTTGGAATGTTTGACTTTGCTAAAGGTTATAATTGTTTTGATTCATTATCAAAATGGGATTTAAATAAAGTATCAGAAATGAGTAATTTATGCTTTAGTAGGTATGAAGAACTTCCGTTAAAAATCAAAGCATATCTTCAGGCATTTTATGGTTCTTATAAAGATTATTTAACTATTACAAAAGATAATGTCAAAGAAGTATATGATTTAATATCAAAAGATACAAATAAAAAAATTTTGTCATTAAAAAAGAGATTAGAAAGCGAGTTTAGTGAAGAGCTTTCATCTGTTACTGATAATTATAATTTCAAAACTATAGAAGAAGCAGAAAAGTATGTGGAAAACAATTATAATAAAAAAGATGATAAAAAAGTAAGCTTTATAAATGATTATAAGGTTTTGATAAAAGATAAATCAAGAGAAGTTGAAAATAAAGTTTTAAAATATATATATTTGGAATATTTGCTTCTTAAAAGAGATGTTAAAAGATTAATGCAGGTTGACAATATCGTTAATTTACTTGATAAAGAATCTTTTGTAAATTTTGCTAAAAATATATATGATGAAACGAATAAAGAAACAGCTGCTTTTATATATGCTATATACGGAGGAGATGAGGCTATAAAAAATATATATAAAAAAGAACATGACACAAAACTCTCGCTTTTAATAATTAAATTAAATATAGAAAGTAAATATGCATTAAGATTATTATATGAAATATATTCAAATACAAAAAAATCTGAAGTACGTTATGAAGCTTATAATTTAATTGAAGAAGTGATGAAAAAAATGGATATCAGCTATAATGAGTTTCAATTAAGATATTCATCTGATTTCGGATTTAATTCTAAAGGTGAAAAAGTATTGAATAAAAATTATAAATTAATTTTGAATAGTGATTATTCTTTGAGTATTTTTGATATAAAAAATAATAAAGAATTAAAAAAGATTCCTCAAAACTTTGATGAAGATTTAAAAGAAGAAGTAACAAAATTAAGAAAAGAAATTCCTTCTTTTATGAAAGATACTTCTTATGCTTTAGCTATTTTATTAGCAAGCGGAGAAAAATACAGTTATGATTTGTTTAAAGAGATTTTTATTGATAATGCTATGATGAATAGATTTGCTTCATCTTTAATATGGAATCTATATGACAAAGATGCTAATTTTATAACTACTTTCAGATATTCAGGCGACGGAAGTTATTCAAACTGTGAAGATGAAGAAGTAAAAATTGATGATAATACTTTTATAGGTTTGGCAAGCCCTGTAGATATGGATGATGACACTATAAATAAATGGAGAAAGCAGCTTGAAGATTATGAAATAGCACAGCCTTTACAGCAATTAACTGTCATAAAATTAGATAAAGATAATTTGAAAAGCGAATTAGAAAAAATAGATAATTTAGAAATAGCTTATGGTACTTTCGAGGCTTTTGGTGCAAGATATGAAATGTATCCTGAATATATAGGATACGATGTCGTTAAAAGCTATTCATTAAAAACAAAGAATAGAGATACTTTTACTATAGATGCTGATGTTGATTCCAATACTGATTTTCATGACAGAGTAAAAATTAATATTTATTTTGATAATGAAAATGGAGAGGAAGTAAGTAAAAGATTTATCTATACTTTGTTAGTATTAATGATTTGGGATTTTAGACTTACAGATTTATTTTAATTTTATTGTTTGCGGTGGCTTTACCCCCACACCCTCAGTTATTTTGCGACCGAAGAAAGTACCTTTAGGTATGACCAAAAGAACCTATATCATCGACAGGATCGGATACGCTTCGCGAAAGACTGCATTTTTGAGCTAAAAGTATAGTATTATACTATATTTAATACATATTCTTAAAATATCAAACTGTAGTATATGCGTTTTTCGCTCTGCGTGCCGTAGGCAGCAACTTTGGCGAAGCCCACCTGCGGTGTGCGGCGGGAAAAAGTTGAATAAAAAAATTGACAAACTTAAAAGTTTAACGAATTTTTTAAAATCTATAAGAAAGCGGTACAAGGCTTTATTTTTATTGCAAGACAAAATACAAGCAGGAATCAAACTATTTGAGAGATAGTTTTTCACACTTGTACCGCATTTCAAGCTTATTAAAATTAAAGAACAATTACTGTTATTTTTCTTCTGAGCATACAACTCTTTTGAAGATAGTATTATACTTCTATCCACTTTCATATTGATTCCTTTAATGCTTCAAAAGTTTCTCAGGCTTTTGTTTTTGATGCATTTTATAATTTGTCTTGCGTTAACTAATATACACAAAATAATTTTAAAGTCAACAAAATAAAAAAAATTTTTAAAACTAATTTTTTAATAAAATAAATTTGATTTTTTAGTAGGTAGGTGGGTAGGTTTGTATGCAGTTTTTGGCACATTTCTTGCAGTAGGTTAACTACTACTACTTACCTACCTACTTTTTAACTTTCTTTTTGATTTAAAGATTTTAAAAATAAAAAATTAGAAAACATAGTTATCTAGTATTTATAAAAAAGCCGTGTTTTTGAAGTTTTTTAATCAGGCATACATAAATCTATATTAAACCTAAAAAAGCCCCAAAAACAAGCCTCTACGTTTCAAATAAAACCCTTCAAATCAAAAATCAAAACTCAATTTTTGATGATGTTATCGCAATAGCATAAATTAAAAATTAAAATAGCTCCTAATAGAAAAAACGCAGTAAATAAAATCATAATTTTTTATAGTAAAGTGTACAAAGTGTGCATGTTCATTTCGTGCATCTTACCAGTAAAGTGTACAAAGTGTGCATGTTCATTTCGTGCATCTCACCAGTAAAGTGTACAAAGCGTGCATGTTCATTTCGTGCATCTTACCAGTAAAGTGTACAAAGCGTGCATGTTCATTTCGTGCATCTTACCAGTAAAGTGTACAAAGCGTGCATGTTCATTTCGTGCATCTTACCAGTAAAGTGTATAAAGCGTGCATGTTCATTTCGTGCATCTTACCAGTAAAGTGTATAAAGCGTGCATGTTCATTTCGTGCATCTCATACAAAATCAAGAAATCAATTATAAAAAGTTAAATCAAAAAGTTTTGAGTTAATTTTTAATGAGCTTATATTCTCTAATGATTTTTGATATTGATATATATTTTGATTTTTTAATCAGAATCAATTATTAATAAAATATTTATGATGAGGGTTAAAAAAGAATCTGCCTTATCTAATATGCAATGCAGTTTTTTGTATTTATCTTTATTGATTATTTTGATGAAAAAAGTTAAAATGTACTTTACTATTTTTAAAAACAGTAATATAATTTTGATGAAAAAAGTTAAAATGTACTTTACTATTTTTAAAAACAGTAATATAATTTTGATGTTAGACATAATTGTATCCTCGTAAGTGAAAGTTATGTTTTTTCAAGGGTAAGGTTTTCCTAGAACCTTACCCTCTTTTTTTATTTAGGCTGATTACTTTTTATTTACTTCATTGATATACATTTTATGCAGTTCTATTAAATACTCGCTTACTCTCATATTCAAACTGTCAGCCTCTTTCTTCATCTCTTGAAATATTGTTGGCGTAACTCTCAAACATATCCCTATATTTTTTTCTTTGTCTGAAGGTTTTAATTTTTGCATACCGCACTCCTAATAAATTTATTTTTATATACTATTAGAAAAAATATAATGAAATATAAGCCTCTATTTTTTATTTTTTTAAATTTTTAAATTATTTATAAATATAATTTATTTATATTTTATTATACAGTATTACGGTATAGTATTAATATATAGCCTAGCTATCTATTTTTTATACTCAGTTTATCAATCCTGTTATTAAGCTCATTCATTTTGATGACTATTGTATTAAGTGTATTTGTTATATTTTCCTGAAAGTCATTTTTTATATTTTTGATTTCATTATATCTATTTATTTTTTCTGTATTTGCTTTATTGAATGGGTGATTACTCATTGCATTTTTTATCATATTCATAAGCACATAAATATATCTGCTTGTTGTTGTGTTAATATTTGAATGTCCCATCATCTTGCTTATTAAATAAGTTTCTGTTCCGCTCTCTGCCATATCAGTTGCAAACCCACGTCTAAAAGAATGGCAGGTTATTTTTACCTTATTTCTTTTTGATATTACTCTCATAATCATAGTCATAGTTTCTATTGCTAAATCCTGACCATTATTTTTTATAAAAAGATTATTCTGTTCTTTAATTTTATTTTTTCTTAATATCTCATCACGCTCTGCTATATAATCAATTAATACATCTTTGATCATATCAGAAAAAACAACTATGCGAGGCTTACTTCCTTTGGTTTTATAAATAGTTATAGTTTTGTTTTCAAGATTAATATTTCTAATATCTATGCCTGCAGTTTCCTTTCTGCGAATGCCTGTGTTTGACATTAAAAGCATCATTAAAATATTTCTTTGATTTGTGAAACTTTCTTTTGAAGTTCTTTCTATTTTTTTATAATATCTAAAGTTTGATTTGCTTTTATTACCAACTGCTCTTTTATTATTGGCTTTGGTCTTTTTATATCATCAAAAGTATCTATCAATATTTTAGCTTCTATTATTTTTTTCTTATGCAAAAACTTTAAATAACTTTTAACAACATTTATTCTGCAGTTGATAATATCAGATGATAATTTAATTTCTGTTTGATATGATATGTATTTTTCTAATAATTCTTTATTTATATTTTTGTATAAGACTTCAGTATTGCAAATATAGTGATAGTCTTTTTCAGAGAAAATAGAATAATCATTATCTTGTTTTATTATGAACTTAAAAAAATATATAATATTATTTTTATATGTTTTTACTGTTGATTGGCTTTTATCTATAGAAAGATAATCAGCAAATTGAAGGATAAAATTGACATCTTTGGAATAATCATAAAGATTATATTTTTCAGCATTAAGCATAAAAAAACAACTCCATTTTTATTCTAAAAAATTTGCTTGACTTTTGAAAAAGAATAGAGTTGTTTTCTTAGATATAATTATTATCGGTTTAACAAAATAATAATTTATCTATTATTAAAAATATCTAATATTTCTTTATTTCCTATGTCTTCTGCTGTGCTATAAGGAGTTATACCATATTGATGTTTTGAATAAATATCTGCACCATAATTAACTAATTCAATTATTATATTTAAATCTTTTTCATTAAAAATGTCATATCTTAATTCGTACTGCAATATCGCTACCATTAGAGGAGTATTTCCATTTTTATCTCTAATCTCTATATCTGCACCTAGTTCTAATAGTTTTTTGGTGAGTTTGATATCATTATCACATATGGACTTTATTAATAAGGTATCATCATTTTTATCTTTGGCATCTATATTTGCTCCCATTTTTACTAATGCTTCAAGTTTTTTAAGATATAAATCAGTTGAAAAAGGAATATCTAATAATGCCGTATTTCCTTTATTATTCCTTATTTCTAATTCAGCTCCAGAGGCTACCAATTGTTCTACAACATTATATCCTACAGTAAATAATGCTGTATTTCCATCATTATCTTTTGCATTTACATCAATTCCTAGTTTTATTAATTCAGCTGCTATTTCTTTATTTTTTGAATAAAATAATGGTGTTTCTCCTTTTTTATTTATTATATTGAAATCAATTTTATTTTTTATAAGCTCTTTAACTATATCTGCATTTTTAGCATAGAATAATGCATTATTTCTATAGTCATCTCTCTTATTTATATAAGCATCATTTTTTATAAGTTCTCTTAATACGTCAATATTTCCAGATGAACTAGCGGTAATTATTGGTACTGTAACTGAATTTTGATTTGTAACAGTTTTATTAACATCAGCACCTCTTTTTATTAATTCTCTTACTGTATCAGTTTTTCCTAAAATAATAGCATATATTAATGGCGTATATGCTTTATTCACAACCCTATTTGTAATTAATGCATTAGCATCTATATTATCTTTCATTACTTTTTCTATTATAATTGAATTTTCATCCATTATTGCTTTAATAATATCATTGTTTTGAGCAAATATATTAAAACTTAAAATAAATAATATTAATAATATTTTTTTCATAATATACATCCTATTATTTTTATTTAATCATTCTATAAAAATGAAATAAAAAATCAACAATAAAAAAGGTTAATAAGGGTTATATTTTTTATTTATAGTATAAAGTTTTTATTAAAAAGAAATCTGATGATTATAATTAAAAAAAATCAGCTGTAAGCTCTGCAAAGCCTACAGCCTCACATAATCTTAACAGGAGTTAAAACTATGTTCAATATTGATATCAATATTATATTACTGTTTTTAAAATAGTAAAGAGTATTATTATATTATTGATATGTTTAATAAAAAATTATAATATTAATTTTTATTGAAAATAATATTTTTTATTATAAACTAATAGTAAATAACTTTTATCTTTATTTTATATAATCTACTATTATAATTTTATTATCTTTGGTGTAACAGTTAGTTACACCTTTTTTATTCCTTTCATATTTTCTTATATATTTTTTATAAAGTATAGATAAAAAATATATAAGGAATAAAAAGTGGAAGAAATAAAAAAGAACAAAACTAAAGATATTATAGAATTAATACTTCCTACAGAAAAGGAAAAAAAAGTTTATTTAGGATTTTATTGTAGTAAAGATATTATTAAAGATATGAAAAAATATGCTCATAATTATAAAATGTCATTAGGAGAATATATAGAAGAGATACATAATTCATGCAAAAATATAAAAGATACATCTATAATAAAAAGCGAAAATACAAAAAAAATGACTTGGGCAGCTTTAGTAGAAAAAAATAATTTTAATGATATTAAAAACTACGCAGGAAAATACAAAATGTCATTAGGTGAATATATAGAATATATACATAAATTATATATTTATAATATAAAATAAAAAAAGCGGCTGAAACTTTGAATAGTTCCAGCCTTGGACAAGCCCACATGATCAATATAAAATAATTTGGATTTTTAATATATAAAGTTTTTTTATATGTCTTTAAGGATACAAGTAAAGTTAGGAGGCAAAATGCTATTAAAAACACAAAACCATATACATATAATAAAAAATATTAGAAATTATTAATTATTCATCATTCTATAAAGATTAAACATAGCAGAAAATCTTTTTCATTTAGTCAGACTTTAATAAATGTATTCATAATGAGTTCTAGGAAATTACAGCTATAAAAAAGATCACACATCCGTAAGTTAATTTAATAAAATAATATATTGATGTTTTTTCTTTAATGAAAGCTTTTAATCTCTCAGTAAAAGTTCCTTCAATCTCATTCATAAACTTGTTATAGTATTTTACTATTTCAATAAAAGTAAAAACTACCATAACACCTATTAAAAAAATTAGTATTAACTTAAACATATTCACTCCTTAAAACTATTTATAAACTTTTAATTTTTCTGCTATTATCTTAAAACTATTAATAAACACATCTTTTATTTTTTCTTTGTTATTTTCTAATTCTGCTATTTTACTTTCTTTTACTTCAAATAAAGTACCTATATTCTTATTTTTATTATTGAACATATAAACAGTTTCAATAGGAAGATTTTCATTTCTTATCACTTCTGATATTTGTTTAGACATGCCGTAAACATTAACATCAAATAAATAACTGAAATATATATACGGATGAAAATATTCATCTTCAATATGACCTTCGCAGCACTGACTAGTTTTATATCCTTTTTTGTTTAACTCTAAAATGATATCTGCTATATTTTTATCTATTCTAATAAGATTAATAAAATTACCGCATTCGCAGAATTGTTTATTTTCATAAAGTTTATTGCACTTACTACAGAAATTATAATATTCTTTACTATTAAAAATATTATGTTTAAATAATGTATCAAATGGTCTTTTCATAATAATCTCTCTAAATACTTGGCTGAAGCGGACATTCTATATCTACTATATAATTACTAGTTTTAAACTTAATAAGTATTGGAATAATAGAATTAATTGCAAAACCACCTTCTGTCCTTATTAATAAGTTATCATCTTCATAGAATAAATATTGATTTGTAACATTAAAAAATTGTGTTATTATATCATAATCTACAAATCCCATTACTGTACTATCATAAACTTTATTGGCAGAACCTTTTAATCTGTATTTTCCATTTATTAAATATATTCCAAAATATTCAGTTATAACTGCACCCAAATATTCAGAATATTTTGGATCTATTGGAGCTATTATATTATTATCATATATTTTTATATTTCCAATATTTGCTTCAGCTTCCATTTCTTTTGTAGTTGTAGATAGTATTATATATATAATTATCCTTATAATACGGATATAAGAAAATAGGTATTCCGTATGATAAAGCTATAAAGTTTCTTTTATTTAGCCCTGTTATTGTTTTGCTTATTTTTATTACAGCTGTACCTTCTGATTTTAAAGTTAAACTACCTTTTAAATATATAGTACCATCAGCATTTTTTACTAGTGATAAATTATTTATATTCTCTATTATATCACTATTTAATATTTGGTTTCCGCTTTCAGCTTCTAAAGTAAAAGTAGTCTTTTCAAAAGAATATATTTCTTCTTCAGGATTATCAGGCGTTGGTTCTGAATCAAAATCACCGTTATATGTATCGCTTAACGCTTCTATAGCATCCTGTACAGTTTCTATTACTTTTTCTTTTACTTCTACTTCTGCATTTTTATCAGGAGTCAAATCAAAAGTTATTATTTCATTTGTATCTATTTCTGAACCATCCTGATTAGATATTTTTAAGTAATAAGTATTTGGTATATTATTATATTTCATAAAGCCGAACTTCTTAGGCTTTCCAGAACTGGATGTGATACCGTCTGTATTGATTAGCTCATTATCATTACTGATTATATTAAAATAATTAGCTAAGATTGGACTATAACAAATAGGAGGAATTAAACTAGTTTTATGAGTATAATTTCCTATTAACTTTATTTTATTATTGTCTGTTTTTATTAATTGGAGTTTGAAAGTATTAATACGTCCTATAAATGAAAAATATATATTTGTATCCAATTTATTTAATTGCTTATTTTTAATATTCAAAATAATATTATAGTTTTTATTTTGTAGTTCAGTTGGAAAAATAGACTTTAATATACTCAATACTAAATTACTGCTATTAATAGATATATTAAATACAAACGGACAATCCATATCAGATATTATGCATTCATTTGAATCTAATTCATATATTTTATTTTTGTTTATATCAAAGAATTGTCCTAATACACTGTATTTATAATATAAATCATCATTTCCATTAATACTTTTAATTATTAAGCATACCATTTTATTTACAGGAAAATCATTAATTATAGATTTCATTCTATAATTATTTTCTTCTTTTTCTATAACTGCTGTATATTCACTGCTGGTATTTTCATCAGTCAATACTAAGTTAATAGTCTTTATATTTGTTTTAAACTTTGGAAAATTATATTTTTTATATATTAATTTAGCTTCTTCATTATCAAAAATTATTTGTGAAGCTGTAAGAGTTTTTCCTGCTAATATACTATCTAAAATATCTTTTAATTCTTTAATATTAGATACAGGAACTTCATTAGACTTTCCGCCTTTTATCTTTTCTATATCTGCCATTATCTGATTATGATCTTCAGCAAATATAGTTTCGCCATCCTGCAGGGCTGGCACTTCTCTATAGTTTTCAGGTTTTTCTAAAGCCATAATAAAGCTCCTGCTTTTAGATTTTATTTATAAAAATAGTAATTACTAGAAACTTGCACATTATACCAAAGCTGCCATTCGCCAATTTTTATAATGCTTTCTTGGTATCTTCTCATTAAATCTTGTCTGTTTGTAACAGCTTTTATAATAAATATTTCTGGAGGCGTAGAAAGCGGTACTTTCACATATTTTATTTTTGTACTGCATGAAGTTAATATCATTAAAATACTTATAAAAATTATTAGATATATTATTAAATGTTTCATTCTCTGTCCTTGTCAGCAATTCTTCATCTATATTTTTAATCATAATACTAGAATTACTAAAACTATTTTGAAACTTCTCATTTTCTTTAATAAAAAGTATCTCATTTTGAAGCGTTTGATTATTAAGCTCCAATCCCTTAATATCTTCCTGATACTGTGCAATCTCTTTTTCCTTTTTATGTATTTCACTGTCTTTAAAAGCTATTAATACTATAAAAACAGCAACAAACAAAACTATTGCAAGAACTATAAATATTCTTTTATCTAGTTTAGATAAAAAGCCCGTTATTATTGGAATCATTGTTTACTCCTTTTCATTATTTTTTTTATCATCATTAGTATTGTTATTTCTTAATATCTTCAAAAAACCTCTTAAATCACTTCCAAAACTAACTGCATTAAGACCAAGGAAAATTATTACAACAGCAATAGCTTCTTCTTTAGCAACTGTTCTACCTCTCCAGATAAGATTAACACTAACCCAAACAACTCCTAAAATAAAAGTAACTATGCTTGTATAGATACTTACTTTTTTATTAGCATTATGTTTATCTATAAAACTCATTTATCTAACTCCATTATATTTTAAATTGTCATGAAATATACCTAAAAGAAACTTTTGCAAATATTCGAGATTTTCTAAAACTATCTCACTGTCTTTGATAGTTGTTTCAGTAAAATTATTATTAATAAATACATCATAGCTTTTTAACCTGTCAGCAGCAGGAATATTTTTAAGATTTTTCATAAATGCTTTACGTTTGTCATATTGTGCTTGATGATTATTATAAATTGACTTATAAATATCCTCTATTTTATCTAAAATAATCATATAATAAAAATTACATATATTTTCTAAACCTAGCTTATTTATACTCATAATGCTGCTTTTAGATAAAGCCTCATTATATATATTAATAATTTCTATTCTTTTTGCTTTTATATATTCCCTAAGCTCTGCTTTATCTTTATCAAGTATATGATTATGTACTATATAGCTTATTATTTGACTTTGCACTTTTAATGTACTTTGACTTATGATACTGCTGTATTCTTTATAAACTGTAAGCGATGTAATTTTCTCATCATATTTAAACTTATTTTCATCATCTTTATTATCGCCATGATAATAAGCTAATATTTCGCTGTTGTTTTTAGATTCTAATACAGATAACTCCTTTGGGTGTTCAAATGCATTAGATACAATTTTATTTTGATTTTCTATAGTTTTTTCTGTATTAACCTTATCATTTCCAAACTCTATAGTACCGTCTTTAATATTTGCTTTTAATTTAGCTTGCTTATTATGCAAAATAAGATCCTTAACCCATTTTCCAATTATGAGTATAGTTATACAAATACCTATTATAGATAAAGCCATTAATGCATCAGACATTTTTATCCTCTAGTATTTTTAATATATTTTCATATCTTTCTTCTCTGTCTTCAAGTCCATTGTATCCGCCGTTAATAAGTTTAGTAACTCCTTTCACATCGCCTTGACGGGCAAGTAAACCGCAGCCTTTCTCCTTCCAAAATAATAATGCAATCTCTATAGCATTATTAGGCTCTTTGGCAAGGTCTGGATTATTAACTAAGTCAGCATTTATTTTTTTACTATATTTTTTATAATTATTTTTTCCAGTAAGCTGAATAATGCCTCTGCCTCTATATTTATAGCCTTCGTCTTCTGTATTACCTAAACGACCGCCATAAACAAAGTTGCCAATAGCCTCAGCTCCCTTACTACATAACTTTTTAGCATTTTCCAAACTTCCAACTCTTTTTTTAAATACATCAAAAAGCCTTTGCGGAGTGTATCTGAAGCTCTCTTCAAGTCTTTTATAATTATTGCTTTCATGAGTTGTTTGTGCCAAGAACATAGAAGCTTCTTTTATGTCTGTAATACCATGTTTTTGAAAAGCATTATTTAATGGTAAAAGCCATTTCTTATTTATACCGATTTTATTTAATGTATTTTCATTTAGCATAGATTAAGCCTCTTTATTTTTGTTTTGTAATTCATATACTTTTATATATTCAGTTTTTTGTTTCTCTTTTGCTATTTGGAGTGTTACTTCTCTTTGCTTTAATACTTTAATCTCTGTTTCTATATTCACTATAGCTTCACTGTATTGATATGATGTATTTTCATGCATTGATATGTTATATCCGTTATGAACTACTTTGCCTTCATGCTCTTTTAATAATGAAAGAACATCATCTTTTAAAGCCTCAATATTTTCTTTATTTTTTTTCTCTTCATTTTTCAGTTTTATATATTTTTCTATTAATGAAGTTTCTTTTTTTGTAAGTTCTTTTATATCATTTTTTGACATAATTTATCCTTATATCTTTATTTATACTTATAATAAAAAATATAAGGATAATTCATTTAAACAACGTAAGGAATAACCTCAACAAGTGAGCTTTTTAATTCTCTCTTTATTGCCTCTAATTTTTGAGATATGCTGCTTTGAGTTACATTTAATTTTTCGCCTATTTCTTTTTGTGTATAGCCTTGTGAATATAATTGCAATAGCTCTATTTGATCTTTTGTTAATATTGCTATTATTATGCGTTTTACATCTCTATTTTCAATATCAGAAAGTCCGTGAGTATATATAATATTGTCCATGTTATCTACAGATAAATTATAGTCTTTAACTGTATTCTCAGAATAAGATTTATTTGTGCCTATACTATTATTTAAAGTTTTTTCCATAGCCTGACATAATTGCCTGCATGAACTTCTTTTATCGCAAATATTGCATGTTAAATCCTTCATCTTAATCCTCCATATTATTATTAATATAATTAGCTATGACATAAGTATCATTTACAGAAAATGGTTTTTTTATATTAAGTTTTTTTGCTGCCATTTCTATATCTAATTTTAAGTCTATGCTGGAATACGGATCTTTCCTGTAGGCTATATCCTCAGTTGGCATTTCTCCAAGATTTTTAACACCCAATGCTGTCATTATATAAACTCCTTATTATTGTTATATTTGTCTTAGCTTAATTACATTATCAAAAATATTTAATTTGATAATTTCACAAAGGCATGGCTTTATATAATAACTTCCATTGTTGTTCCGTTTCAACTCGCCATTAATTCCCGAGTAATTTGCATTACTCGGCGGCTCGTTTTCACTTGTGGTTTCTCTTTTATATTCTATCTCTACTATATCAAATAACTTTAGAAAATCTAAAGTTTCATAATATTCAAATGTATAATACTCTTTTAATAGATATCTGCTTTTCATTATTTCATTAGATAAGCTCACTGCATCTTCTTTTCTTTTTAATAAAGTTTCAAACTCTTCATGTGCATTTATCCTATGTCTTTTTTTAGCCTCCTCTTCAAAATCAGTATTTTTATATGTTGACTTTAATAAATCATATTTAATGCTGCAGCTTGATAAATACTCATAACTTTCTACTGTTTTATCAACCCTGCCCATGCAGTACTGTTTTATTTTATATTTGGCTTCATTGCTGCGAAATCTTGTACTGGCTACTGCCCGCCTTCGGCGAAAATCTATTTTATTATTATCTATTTCTAATCTTCCTTGCTCTAAAAAAGAAAGTTCTCCTATTAAATCAAGTGTAGTCTTTTTATTATCATTATCAAGAAGAACTGCTATTTCTCTTGAACGTTCTTCTTCAATCTGCCAATTTTCTATATTATAATTTTCTTTTATGTATGCTATGTTCTCATAATCTTCTAAAATCTCTCTAATGAGAGTTAAAGATTTATAAGGCGGTATATCTATTTCTGCATATATTTCTATAAGTTCATCACTCATATTGGTACTTGAATCAGACATGCCTGCACATATACTTTTTACTTGTTTTTCACCTCTAAAAATTAACTGACCTTTTTCTTTATCTAATGTCCATACTCTTTGGCTTCCTTTTCCATCATTATAATCTTTGAACTCTGGAATAAATATCTCCAATTCTCCGCTTATAACCTTACCATTTTCACGTTCTATTATTTCACTTTCGCTTTCTGGTGTTTCTATAAAATATATATGAGGCTTTAATTTATTATTATCAAGCGGATCATTTCTATTCACAATACTTTCTATAGCATTCCTTGAAGTGTCGCATATTTCAAAAACTACTTCAGGAATCAAATCAGGATTTAGTATATGGCGACTGCCCGCCTGTGGTGCAGGTGTATAATATTTTACAGGCTTTAATTTTACTGTAATGCCATGTCCAGCTGCTAAAGTTCTGCATGTGTCAATAGTATCTTCTCCGCTTTGCACATTCTCTGGGAAGTTCTTTAAATCTGGGTATTCTTTTTCACTAAAAACATTTTTAGGAAGCTCAGTAGAAAAAGAAGCTCTTATATCTGATGCTGTTATTGTTATAGTTTCTAAAAAAGAATATTCAGGCTTTTGAATAAAACCAGAGAATATAATATTAGAATATTTTATTGTTGCTACGCTCCCATCCTCATTATAAGCTCCTGCCGATTTATTAAAATCGGCAGGCATTCGGCTGTCCGCTTGATAGTCAAATATTTGTCTTACCAAAAATCTATTGCCGTATAAATTAGAAAAATCATCAAAAAGTCCGTCATCATTTCTTAAAGTAACAGACATTTCATTTGTTTGAATAGTATCAAATGCAAGTGAATCGCCTTCTATATCCGCTGTATCTATTTCCTCCACTTTAGGCTCTATCGCCACAGGCGGACAGTCGTCATACATATTATTTAATTCAGTAATTAAACTATTATTACTATCAAGCCATTCACGTGTAGAGAATAATCTTTTAATATTTATAATAATATTCTTTTTGCTGTAAGGAGTTTCAAAGTTATTAAAATGCACAGCTATATAATTAATATTATCTTTTTTATATTGATAATAAGATTTATTCTGTTTATAAAGATCCTCTAAAGAAAATACTTCTATATATCCTCTGTCATTATCAGACGACTGTCCGCCTGTGGCGACACTGATAGAACCGATATTAAATAAATTATATAATTCATCTTCTTGAATATTAAATAATTCATTAAAATAAGAACTGCTGTATAATGAGTATATTTCATTAATACTTGCAGTCCATACACCTCCGAAAGGTGCAAATATTAATCTAGTATCAGGACTAGAAATATCAAGTTCTATAATATTAGCAAAACTCTTCATTACTATTGCTATGTTCGCCTACGCTATAATTACATCTATAATAAATTATAGATGTGCTTCGGCTCACTTACTCCTATATAACTTATTTCTGCATATATTCTATGACTGCTGAGCCGTCTTGTCCTTTTTCTCCATTAGCAACAACACCATTGCTGTTACTATTAGTACCTCCATTTCCTCCAGCACCAACTATTATTTTTATTTTACTTGCCGTACCAAGCATAGCTCTTGTAATATCTACTATAGCAGCACTTCCGCTGCCTCCTCCTCCTGAACTATAACCATTTATAGAACCATTGCCTCCATTTCCACCGCTTGCCAAAGTAGTATTATTGCTGAATACTGCACCTGTATTTGGATTCTTTTCATCATATCTTGTAGTAGTTCCATTATTTCCATTGATTAATTTACCTTGTCCGCTTGGAACACCTCCTTTTCCTCCATTAAAAGTTATAGTACCTGTCTTTATAGCTATTTGACCTCCTTGACATGTTGTAATAACTTTATCATTTATTAAGATTTGAGAGTTACCGCCTGCTGTTGGTTCTGTTCCAACTGTATCTAATAAACCATAATAACCTCCTGCACCGCCTGAACATATATGAACTGTAATACTATTAACATCACTTGGAAAATTAAACTCATGAGTACCAACACCAAAGCTCACTGTTTTTCTTTTTAGTGTCTGACCTTTTCTTCCTATATCATTAATATTCCAATATTTCTTTTCTACATATCCGCCTAAATTAGCATCATATTTCATTGATATTCTTAGATATTTTTCTGAACATCTTCTTTGAGAATCCAAATTATAAAATCCTCTGTTCTCATAATCATAAGTAGGAAATCCATTGCCGACTGTTTCACTATATCCGCCTGCTATTTCTGCTCTTAAATAATCATTGTCTTTATTATTAGAATCTCTTACTATAACAAGTTTAATAAATCTTAAATCCTGCTTAATTACGCCGCCGCTGCTAATATTATCAGTCAATTTTATGGTTTGATTTGTTTCAAATAATCTGCCTTCAAACTCGCAAATACTTCCTGCTAAAATATCTGGAAGTTCTCTGTCTGTATCACTCCAATGATTTAATTTTATACCGTCAAAAGCAGTATGAAGCATACGCATTTTCTGCATAATAATATTCTGCTGTCTATAGCTATCTAATAAATTAGTTGGATTTTCTACTGGTTCTTTAATTACATTAAACATTAATATACCTCATTATTGTTATATTCGCCTCGCCTTATTGGAGTGAATAAGTAAAACTTATTAACTGGCTCGGCTCATATTATTTAATTCTATTATTCAAGAATTAAACTAATAATAATCTGATTTTTTAATACACTTCATTATTATAATTGTCTAAATAATATCCATTATATCTATTGCCGTCATAATACATATAGTAAGCTATATATTTATATATCTCTCCATTAACTTCTTTATAAAATCCGCCAAGCTCTTCATTATAAAAACAATCAAGATTTGTAACCAATTCTGCAATTAAGTTTTTGCCGTTATTGGATAGCTTTAATCTTATATATCTATTTCCTTCATCTGTGCTGTTATCAATAAGTTCTATATCCTCTTTATTTTCATATATGGAATTACAAAACAAACAAATAGAGCCTTTCATTAAAGTAGGAGGATATATGTCTAAAAAATGATTAAGTTTAATTCCTTCAAAAGCTGTATATAAAAATCTAGTTTTCTTTAATAATTCATTTTGTTTTTTATATCCCTCTTCAATAGTAAGAGGTATGCAGGAAGGTTCATAAATAATCTCAAACATTATTTTATCTCCCTAAACGTAAGCTCTGTAGAATACTGATATAAATCATTCTTTCCTTTCTTAAAAGTTATCTCTTCATTAGTACATACATAAAGTCCTGATTTCATATAGTATTTTACGCCTGTACACCTTTGGTGAGGATAACTAATTTTTGTTCTGCTTCCATATCTTGCTTTACCATATTTACTATAATTATATATACCAAGTCCGCTTTCCGTATTTGGCATTATAGTTTCTTCAATCCACACTTGAAGTACAAAAGGTTCAAAATTATTTTCATTAAAAAAGTTAATGATTTTTTCTCTGTCAGCATTAGTCAAATACGGAAAAGATACTTTCCAAGTATCATAACTTTTGATAGGAAGCCTCCTGCAAAAATAATGACCGCTTTGAGAAAAATACTGTTCATGTGTATAATTTACAGTATGCGTTTTGGTTTTATCATGAGGAGGAAAATCTACTGCTTCTCCTATAATAAAATATCCGCATTCTATAATATTACCGTCTGCTTTCTTATTAAAAGTTATTTTTATTCTTGTAAACTCAATAGGAGCTATATTATAAACTCCATAACTATTTTTTATATAAACATCATAATAAATAAAATTGCCGTATATATCTTCTATTTCTATACTCATATTTTTTATATTGGTATTAAAAATAGCAAAACAGTTTATAGTACCTTTTCCATCTAAAAATAAACTTGCCTCTTCTTCACTTTTAAATCTTCCAACTTCCAGAGTTTGATAATTAAATATATTAGAAATAGGAAAAAAATCATCTTCGCCTCCAGATACAATATACGGAAATAGATTAAATATGTTATTACATAATAATCTCATAATATACCTCTCTGGCTGACAACTTTTACACCTCGTTTGCTTAAATTAAGCATAGTGCTTGCAACTATCTTGCCGTCAAGCATTAAATAAACAGGCTGATTGAATATAGTTTCTGATGTATTAGTATCAACAGAATAACTACCATCTTCACCTTTGCTTGCTTCAAAAATCTGACTTCCTATTTTTGAAAGTATTCTATCTTCAAGAGGTATAACCGCTTCATCGCTTGCCCCCTCTCCGATTACAGCATTAATTCCTCCGTTTCTTCTCTCTACAAGTCCGCCTTTTGCCAAGTATTTAGGTTCACTCGGTTTAGCTTGGGATAATTTTACCAAGTTAACAGAGCCTGCTGCTATAATTCCAAGTAAAGTCGCATAAGCTGCTATATTGGCAGGGAAAGGAACCGCCATTGATGAGGCTAAAGCACTTATGGCTGCCTGTGCCATAGAAGCTGACGCCTGAACTAAAGACATTTTCCAGCTTTCCGTTTGCGAATTATATTCTAGCTTCATCTTCTCATTATTATAGTTTTTCTCTACTTCCATCTGCTTAGCTTTGGCTTCTTCTTCTATTTGTATTTTAGCTAGTTCTTTTTGTTTCTCTTCAAGCTCTGCTTTTATTCTTTCCTGTTCATAAAGTCCTAAAGCAACTTTTTGCCTATTCTGTAATTGTTTTATTTCATTTAATAAACTCTGCTTTTGCGAGTCCTCCATTATTCCTATAGCTTCAAGCCTTGCATTTTTTTCTTCTTCTATCGCTTCTAATGCTGCCTCTTTTCTCTCCTCATTTTTTTCTATTTCAAGCTCTATAGCCTGTATTTGCATTTCCTGTATAGCAGAATAGAAATCACTTGTATAACCTATAGTGTCATTAAGCATTTGAAGCCAATTCGCACTAAAATAATCTGAAAAACTTTGAGTAGGTGTTTTCCAAAGTTCGCCGAACTTCTCTTTTAATATTTCTACCTGTTCAGTTGTAAGTTCTAATTCATTGGTTATGCTTTCTATTCCGCTTCTTACTATTTCACTTTTCTGTCCCTGTTGTTCAGCTTCACTTACTTTATCGCCGAACTCCTCAGCAACAGAAACGCCTCTTTCATAAGCGGATATACTATTTTCTATTTCTTTTACTAATTCAGAAAATCTGTCAGTTGTTATTCCTTCTAATGCATAGCCGTAATTATCACTTAAATATTTTATTTGATTAGCATTTAAGTTTAGTACCGTACTCATTTCTGTGAGTATAGCACCTACTTTGTCTTTTTTAGCTTCTAAAGCCTCAGCATCGCTGATTTCAGCTCCCATATTACGAAGGTTGCTTACTCTGCGATTTTCCTCTGCCTCTGCTTTTTTTAGTAAAGCTAAATAATCTTTATAAGTTTTTGTTTTATCTTTAGTAGACGCAGATAAATTATTATTCGCTTCTATTTCTTTATCTGTTATACTAATGCCGTCTATTGAAAGAGCTTTTCTTTCTCTAATATTTGTATTTAATCTAGTAATCTCAGCATTTAATGCCTTCTGCTTAGACTCCCATTTCTCTACTTCTTTTCTAGCTTCTTCTAATAACTCTGGACGAACTGCATGTGCACCATCTAATGCATTTAAATCCTGATATATTCCTTTCTTATAATATTCTTCTGCTTTTTTTAACTCTTCTTTTACTTTGTTATGATTTTCAATTGCTCTAGCTAGTTTTTCAGCTTCCTCTGAAGTCATGAAATCTTCATCTTTAGCTTTTCTAGCATCTATAACACTGTAAGCATCAAGCATTTTTGTTTTTAAGTTTGGAAATAATGAAGTAAGTTCTTCTGTTAATTCATTTAATCTTTTTGTTTCCTCTGCATCAAGATTTTTTGCTTTTGCTAAATTGTTATATTCTCTAAATAGTAAAGCTATATTATCAGCTTCTCTATTTAATCCCATCAAATCAGATGTATCTGTAGTAGAATTATCATAAAGTTCTTTTTTTAATTTTCTTATTTCTTGCCCTGTCTTATAAGCATTTACTGCCAATGCTGCAAGACCTGCACTAACTGCTGTAACAATTCCAATAGGAGTAGCAACCATTACTGTATTTAATGCTTTCCAAGCTGTGCTTAATGCCTGAATAGAACTTGCTGATGTCTTTAATACATTTACAGCATTTTTAAAATCTGATATAGTTTTCTTAGCTTCTGTTATTCCTTTTGAAAGTCCTACTATACCTTTTAAAGCTGGACCAAAGCCTGCTGCTAAAGCAACAAAGCCTACACTTACAGCCTGCAAAGGTGCTGGTAAGTCGCTGAATGTTTTTATTAAAGATATAATAGTAAGAATCATTTTTTCAGCGAGAGGTACTATTTTATCTTGCATAACAGGAAGTAAATCTTCATTAAGGGCAGGAAGTAAACTATTTCCAAGCTCTACTACTAAAGCACTAAGCTCAGCTTTTATTTTCTCAAACTGTCTTGCTGGACCGTCATCTATTTTTTTGAATGCCTCAGATGTAGCTCCTGCTGAATTATTCATCTGATCTAAAGCATCTTTAAACTTATCTGCATTCTTTCCAGATAAAGCTAAACCAGCATTTGCTGCCTCAACACTGCTGAACATACTAGAAATATCTTTTCCGCTTTTATCAGCTTTTTCTGCAAGCATTTGAAGAGCTTCCTGTAAAGTTCCTCCTTGCTCTATAAACTCTTTAAAGCTTTTTCCTGCTATTTCTCTAAATGCTATATCTGTAATACTTCCTTCTTTATTAAGTTCTACTAAAGCCTGACGAATCTGTGTTGTTGCAACAGAGGTAGGAGTACCCTGTGCAGTCATTACAGCAATAGCAGCTCCTATATCTTCAAACTTCACTCCTAAAGCTGAAGCGGTAGGAATAACATTAAATAAATATTGAGATAACTGAGTAAAGTCTGTTTTTCCTAGCTTCAGTGTTTGAAACATTATGTCTGAAGCTCTATTAGCATTAAGAACTTCTGTGCCATAAGCATTAGTAACAGAAGTAAGTCCGTCAACTGAAGTTTCTAATTCAGCAACACCTGCGATAGCAGCTTCGCCTGCAGTTTTTAAGAACTCAAATACATTTTCTCTAGGAACTCCTGCAGAAAGTGATTGATATAAAGCAGGTACTACTTCTTCAGGAACTTTTCCAAGTTCTTTAGAAAAAGCCAAAGTTTCCTGCTTTAAAGATTCAAAACCTTCATTGCTTAATTTAGGAAGAAGCGTAAGAACTTCACGCATTCCATTATCAAAATCAGTAGCTTTTTTAGTAGCTAATGCAAAAGCTGTTGTTCCTGCCGCTATTGGAACAGTTAAACTTTTAGTAGCTAAAGAACCGAACTTGTCAAAAGATTTTCCTATTTTATCAAAGCCTTTTTCTAAGTCGGTTGTTTTATCTTTAAGTTTTCCAAATGCCTCAATAGCTTGGGAAGCATCTGCATATATACTAACATTTAAGCTGCTCATTTTTTTAATTATCCGTTATTATTGTTTCTATTTCCCAAAGCCCTTGCTTTTCTCTTCTTATAGTTTTATTTCCCTGCTTTATTTCAGATGAAGAATTGTTTAATTTTGTTTCTTGACGACTGTCCGCCTGCGGTGCTTCTACTTCAATTATATAAGGCAAATTTAACGAAGCTGTATAATAGAGCAGAAGTCTTTGCAAACTCATCTCCATCATACAGTCTTCTGTCCACCCATAGCTATTAGCTAAATGTGCCAATAACTTTATTAATTCTATTTTTATTAGTTTTCTTTTTTTTTATTTTTTGTATCAGCCTCTTTTGTTTCTTTTGAATCAGCACCTGCATGAAGATAAGACTCAAATACCATATTCATCAATTTTAATAATTGATCATAATTAAAATCTTCTGATATTTTTTCTTTATCTACATTCGCATTTTGTTTTTGTATGAGAGGAATGACTATTTCATCAATCAATATTTCAGGATCAATATCTTCACCATTTTTCAAGCCCTTAAAATAATTATTTACTTTAAGGGCTAATTTAAGAGGTATATCATTAACATCTATTTTATAATCTCCAAGCTTTGCGTAAACAGCTCTCTTTTTACTAAACTCTTCTAAATCTGTAATTACTATGTCCATAGTTTTACTCCAATATTTTAATTAGCTGCTTGTATATTAATAGATATATCTTTAGTAATATCTTCACTGCCTGCTTTTTTAGCTGTGATTTTTAATGTAGCTGTACCTTCTGCCTTTCCTGTGATAGTGAAAGTTTTAGTTTCAGCTTCATAGCTTACATCAAAAAACTGCTGGTCTGGAGGCTCTACTGTATGTGTTATCTCGTCAGCATTTGATGTTAATACTACAGTATCATTTCCATCTGCTCTTATATCTACATTTGGTTTATCGCTTTCTAAAGTTAATGGAACATTAGGTTCACTTTCGGTATCTGATGTTTCCTCTTCTGTATCTTTTATTTCCTCTTCATCTTTACCTACAGATTGTTCATCTTCATACCATGCAAGCTGCTCTCCGCTTTGCTGATTGCCTGCTAAAGTTGCTGAAAAACTCAATTTTCCTACTAACACATCCTGTGCTTTATCAGAAGGGAAACTAAACTCTAAGCCGCCTGCTATTGAAGCCTGTGGTAAATATATTCTTAATTCTTTACCCTCAGCATTAGTATTAACTATCATTATGCATTTAGGTTTTATTGTAGAACTTTTTCCTCCTGTTGCCATGCGTACCATTTTAGGCATAGTTCTAGTATATGTAATAATTAAGGTATCTGTGCTAGGAGATACAGCCGAAGGGCTGCTATCTGTAATTTTTATTCCGCTAGTTCCTATTTTTTCGTAGCTTGATTCTTCTATGAGAATATTTCCCATAGAGTTTTTCTTTTCTACTTTAGTTATTGTTACTTCGCTTCCGTCTGCATTCCTAAATGGAACTTTTATTTCTTCACCTCTTTTATATGTATCTGATTCTACCATGTACTGTTTTGTAACTTCTGTTTTACCATCATAGCTGTCTATATTATCTATACCGCCTCTTGCCTCAGCATAGTTTTTGAAATTAATTTCTAAACTGTCAAGAGTTAATTCCATTTTATGTTCTGTCACTAAAGTAGCTATAGTTCCTGCATTGTCGCTTTCTATATCTGATGTAGTTATAGTTTCTTTTACAGCAATATTGCGTCCTGCTCCTATATTTATAAGTTTATCAAATCTATCTCCTATCAAAACTTTAGCACTTCCGTATCTTATTGTTTTTTTTTTCTTGCACACTTGTTTGACTCATAATATCTCCTTATTGTTATTATGCTAGATTAATATTTATATAATATTTCTATTATTGTCATTGTCTGATATGCATTATCTATACGAGAATGGCTTTCATTGCTTATATCACAGCCGCATATCTCAATATTATCTATCTTTTTTTTCAAACTATTAAAATACTTACCTATTTTTTTCTGAAGAGTTAATGCATGTTCTAAACTTGTAGAATAAACACTAACTTGATAAATATCTCTTGAATATTCAAACTCATATTTAGGATTTGAACTTTGAAGAGAATAAACTATATAGCTTTTATCATTATCTACATTGCTGTCCTCAACAAAATCCAAATAAACACCTGCCGTTTTTTTATCTTCTTGAGTAAGACTTTTTAATAATTGATAAATTACTCTATGCATATTTATAAACTCTATTTATTATTAGCTTTTTGTATTACTATATTCAAAGCACTTTTGACTGCCTCTTCTATATTCTCTCTGTTTGATTCAAATAGAGGTATTAACAAAGGCACTTCATTTTTATATTTATTTCCATATTCATTAAAAAAAGCATAATACCTATCGCCTTGTTCTTTATACCATTTTATTTTATTTTTCTCAGGTGCTGTGCCTCTTTTTCCGCTAATTGTAGTAATCTTAACATTGCTTTCAGTATTACTCTTTTTGTTTATTCTTGTTTCTTTTACAGTAAAATATTTATCAAAAGTCCAGCCTCTGCTTTTTGCTTTTGCATTAGCTTCTTTTGCTATTCTTCTAGCTTCTTTTAATGAGGCTTTTTTTACTTCATTCTTAAAATCAATTCCTAACTCTTCTAAAGTTTTCCTGAACTCATCAAACCCTGTAAGAGTTACTTTATTTTTTTCAGACATATTACTCTCTATTGTCAGCTTTTTTATTATTTACTAATTTCTTTATTGTAAATATGCATTCTATATTTTTATATGAAACATTTTCCATATTAATGACTTCATAGATATCATTTTCACGGTTTATTTTGGCCATCATTCCTTTGGTATCAAACTCTTTGAAATAATGAGTATGTACTTTCAAAGTTCTTGTTAAATCTTTTCTTTTACCCTGCTGTATATCTTTATATGTTATATCTTCAATAGAGCATTTTACTTTTCTTAATTCTATTAATTCATTACTTCCTGTTCCGTTTCCATTATCTATATACTTTGTTCTATAAAAAGTTATAGTATGAATTAATTTTCCAACTTTCATAAAGTAAACTTTTCCCTCGCAATAGCCAACAATCTGTGAACACCTTTCAAAGCAACTTCTTCACTTTGACTGGCTTCTCCTGTTTTGCTTTCAAAATAATGAGCAGCAAGTCCAAGAATTGCATACCTAACTTCAGGAGGACAATCGGCTCTTTTGTATTCTGTTTCATTAGCTTTATTACAATAGCCGATTGCACTGTCTAAAGTAAGATGCAGTATATCATCATCATAGTCAATCCCTTCCAAGTTTAGAAACTTTTTGAACTCTGACAAAGTAACTACTTTGTCATCATCACCTTCTTCGACTACTTTTCTGACATCAATGTCTATACTATTAATATCTTCAGTATCACTGCTCATATATAAAAGCCTTATTAAAAATTATTAAGCTGCATACGCTTGATCATTTGGAAGTAATCTTACAAATGCTGATTTTTGAATAGGAGCACCGTCTCCCCAATATCCTACTTGGAAACCTACCTGATTTGTTTTGCGGTATAACTCATGCAAAACTTGAAGTTCCATAGACAAGCTGTCCATAATCCAATAATATTTTAAGTTTGCTAAGAACCCAAAATATTTTGTAGCTTCCAACTTATCTTCGATAAAGTCATTTTGCACAACAGGGATACCAAGTAGAATACTAGGCTGTCCCGCTATTAAACTTTCCTGCCAAATAGGACGGTCCTGCTTATCTTTTAATTTTCTTAAAGCAGCAACTGCTTTTTTATTAAGCATCCATACCGCTCCGTTTTGATATCCGCCTTTCAATCCGCTTACTGCATCTACTAAACCATCATAAGTTATAGCAGCACTTGCAGTTCCTACTTTTATATCTCTGTCAGTTGGAATAGCTGCTGTATTATCTGAAGTTTGAGCAAATATACCTAGAGGTTTATCCTGTCCATTTCCATATAAATAATTATGCTCTAATGTAGAAGCCAATTTATATACTATTCTCTCCTCAACTAAACCTTGAATATCTATGTTGCTTTGCTTTATTAATCTTTTACTAAGTTTAACTAACTTAGTTAATTGATTAGCCTTCATTTCTCTTTTTCCAAAAGACATATTTGTATCTTCTGTAACTTCTGCGATTTCTGCTGTCCAATCAAGATCATTTAAATCACTGTCAAGTGTAGGTATTCCTATGCTTGCATATCCGTTCATAGCAGGAATGATATTTGCTCTTTTTCTTATCTGTACTGCATCATCTAAGTCTTTTATAATTTGCTTTACTAGATACTGAGGTGCTATAGTATATCCGCCGCCTTCGGCAACGCCTGCCTGAAGTGTTTCTCTTATTTCTTTATCATTGCCTGATCTAAACCATCTGTCAACTTTAGCTCTTAATTCAGCTTCGTTATCATCAGCAGATGAATTGTCCAAATTATCAGCTAAATTTCTTTTATTCATAGAAGATTTAGTTTGAAGTGATAGAAGTTTATCATACCTTTCTATCTCTTTATTTCTGTTTTCTACAACCTGCATTAAAGTATCTATATCATTATCCAATTTTGATATATCATCTTTTTTAATGTTTCTCTCTTCTATACTCATAGAAACATACGTTTCTCTTTTTTGCATAAGTTCATCAATAGTTATTAAAGCTAAAGCATTTTCATTTTTTAGTTTTTCTATTAAAGCTCTTAATTCTTCTGGTTTCATAATTTGATACTCCTTGTTGTTATTTATTTTTTATTTTTAGATATTGTATTTTTCGCTTATATTCATTAGTTCTATCTTCAAACCCGTCATTATCTACAGGTATAGGTTTATCAGGAGGTTTTGGAATATAGGCATCATTATTTTTATCTCTAACATTTGTTTCCGTATAAGCAGGAAATGTTACTAATGATATTTCATGCAAAGTAATTTCTTCTACTTCACGAATAGGCATTCCATATTCTTTTAATGTTTCTTTATTATCAAGCCAATTTTCTCTTACTACTTTGAAGCCGAAAGACATCTGCTTTATATCGCCTCTGTCCACGCTTTCTTTCAAATCTCTTGCCCAAGTAGTATTTGGCAAAGAAACTTCAAAATATAAGCCCTTATCATCTTCTCTTAAAATTAATGTGCCAGAACTCTTTCTGCCTAGAACATATCTTGTATCATGTCCCCATAAACATACTTGATCATTTTCTAATAATGATTTAGTGAAAGCTCCTCTGTTTATACGCTCTCTAAATAAATCTCCATAGAGAGGCTCACTTAAAGAATTATATACAATAGCATAGCCTCTTAATTTAAGAGGTTCACCTTCTGTGTCTGTACTTTTTTGAATCTTAATATCTATACTTCTAATTTCATTATTACTTGCTGGCATCTTTATATTCCTCTTCTGATTTTTTATTTTCATTATTATTTATATTAAAGTCTTGATTGCTCTCATTTTCTGAAGTTTCACCGAATAGGTGCCTTTCGGCATAAACTGTTTTTATTGGTCTTATTTGCTGACTGCAGAAATACTCATCTCCGTATTCATCTTCTACTTCGTTAAGGTTTTCCAGTATCCGCCATTCATTTCTAGTAAGAACACCATTATTTAATTTTATTTGGTTAGCCTGCTGCCTTGTAAGAGTATCGCCTCTCAAAAGTCCGTCTAAATTAAACTCTATATTATATTTTTTTCTTTCTAAATTATTTAATAAATAGCCATTCAATGCTTTTTCTATACGAACGCACCACGGTCTTATTGTGTGCGTTACAAACTCTATACTTTGATGCTCTATATTATTATTTGTACTTCTGCTTAAATCTCCTATAAGATGAGGAGGTACACGGAACACTCGGCATATTTCTTCTACTGAAAATCTTCTGCTTTCTAAAAACTGAGCATCTGACAAGTTCATTGTTATAGGATCTATTTTCATTCCTTCTTCAAGGACAACGATACCTTTTTCCCAAGCCTCTCTGAAACTTTCTTTTAAATTCCTTTTAGCATCTGCACTTAATTTATCTGGATGTGAAATTATTGGAACTTTTTTAACTCCATTAGAAAAGAAATCTAATGCGAAATTATCTTGATAAAGTCCTGTGGTTATTTGCTTACGCATCATAGCTATTGGACTATATCCTATCACTCCGTTCCATCCAAGTCCTGCTATATGCATAACTTGAGACGGAGATAAAGTAATTATTTCTCCATCATCTGAATATTCAAACATTTTATTTCCGTTTGAATCTCTATATATTTTAATCTTATTTGAATCTATTAGATAAAGTTCTGTTACTCTGTTGAAATTATCTCTTACTACTTCTACAAAGCCGTTGCCTTGCAGAAGTATTTGAGTGATTAGACTTTCTATAAATGATACTGATGTGCATTCTTCATTAGGAGCGTCATGCAATAATCTATATAAAGAATGATCTTTAGCTTTTATTTTATTATTTCCATTTACTTTATATACAAAAAGCGGTAAAGTAGCTATTGTTTCAGCAATAACTCTCACGCATGCAAATACTGTAGAAAAAGTTAAAGCAGTATTTGGATTGACTGCTGATAAAGTTTTATCATTTTGAATTGATAAAAAATTACTGCTATCAATATAGCTGAAATCAGGAAACAGCCATTTTTTTATATAATTCCTTATATTTTTTATTACAGACATATATATATAAAAAAAAATATAAGGAAATATAAGTTTTATTTTATATTTCCTATTTTTTTTAATGTATTTATAGTCATAAATTATTATATTCATTACTATTTAATGAGCATTATTTTTTAATGGAGTCTATTATGCAAAATAAAAATGATAAAAAAAGATATAAAATACAAGCTCCTCCTAATTATTTTAATAAATATTCTATAAAAAAATGGAAAGAACTTGCACCTATCTTTTCCGAAAAAAATATGCTCGGACCTGCTGACATATCAGCTTTTGAGCTTTTATGTCTTCATTACGGCGATGCTATGAATCTTTATGAGGCTATGATTAATGAAGGAGGTTCTATAGCTGGTTATTTATCAGGTAAAAACTCTCAGACTATGGGAGAATATTTAGCTTACCATAAAGCTATAACGGCATATCATAAAATGCTTACTGAGTTTGGTTTAACGCCTGCTTCCAAAAAGAAAGTATCATCTCCTGAAACTGTGGAGGAAGAAGATGTTTTATCAAAAATGCTTAATCAATAGATTAATAAAAAGTTTTGAGCTTCTTTATTGTTTACAATAAAGAGGATGAACCGCTTGAAAAAATGATAAATGGTTAAATAATATAATGTATACCTATGAAGAATATATCAATAAAGTTATAAATAAAGAATTACCAGTATGTCAAGCTGCTTTTTTATCTGTAAAAAGGCATTTGGACGATATTGAAAAATCAAAAAATAATGATTATCCTTTTTATTTTGATGAGAACGAAGCTAAACGTCCTATCATGTTCATACAATCTTTAGTACATACAAAAGGAGAATGGGCTAATCATAATATTATATTAGAGTCTTGGGAACAGTTTATAATAGCAAGTATATTCGGATGGAGAAGAAAAGAAAATAAACTCAGACGTTACAAAAAAGCATACGTTCAGGTAAGCCGAAAAAATGGAAAAACTACTTTTGCATCTGGAATTGGTAATTATTGTTTTTTCTGCGATAGTCCTGCAGAGGCTGGTGTCGAAATATATTATATAGCTACGAAAAAAGATCAAGCGAAAATTGCATGGAGTGAAAGCGAAAGGCAAATAAGAAAAGCAAAAGCTCTTAATAAAGAAGCGATTACATATAAACAAACTTCTACGATTACAAAGAAAAAAGATACTGCCTCAAAATCCAAACCATTAGGACAGGACAGCAACACTGAAGACGGATTAAATCCGCATTTAGTGATAGTAGATGAATATCATGCACATCCTGATAATGAATTATTAAATGTTCTTGAATCTGGAATGGGAGCTAGAAGGCAGCCGCTTGTATTTATAATTACTACTGCTGGTTTTGATAAATCGGCAGTATGTTTTTCTGAATATGAATATGCAAAGCAAATATTAAAAGGTTCATTAAATAATGATGAATATTTTACAATAATATATGAGCCTGACGACATCAATGATATTTGGGTATTTATGTCAGAATATAAAGAAAAATTGACAAAAAAAGAGGATATTTCAAAGCAGGAAGAATTAATAAATAAAATTATTTTTCAAGCTAATCCTAACATAAATATTTCTGTAAAAGACAGTTACCTAAAATCTAGGCTTTTGGAAGGACTAGATAAGCCTATTCAGCGAACTGATATACTTACAAAAAACTTGAATGTTTGGACACAGGCAAGCGAGGTTTGGATATCTTCTGACAGATGGATTAAATCTTATTTACATCAAAATATAAATATAAATGAATTAAAAGGCAGGAAAGCCTGCATAGGTTTGGATTTAGCAACTACAAGAGATATAGCAGCTTATGTTTTATGTTTTGATTCTATTGATAATGGTCCGTATATACTTTTGCCTCGCTTCTTTATGCCTAAAGAAAATATAAGGCAGCGTTCTAAAGAGGACAGAGTACCTTATGAATTATGGGCTTCGCAAGGTTTAATTACTTTAACAAGCGGTGATATAATAGATTTTGATGTAATAGAATCTTCAATCTTAAATGATGCGAAAGATTTTGAAATTATAGAAATAGGCTATGACCCTTGGAAAGCTATTGAAATAGTCACTCATTTGAAAAAAGAAGGGTTAAAAATGACAGATATAAGACAATCTTTTGCAGTCGGCGGTTTATCTGAAGGAACTTCTTTATTTGAAAAAACTATAGATGAACGTAAACTTTTACATGGTAATAATGCTGTTCTTAATTGGATGATAAGCTGCTGTGAAGTAAGAACAGACGGCAGGGATAATTATCTTCCTACTAAGCCTGATAGGCAAAGATCACGTAAAAGAATTGATGGTGTTGTAGCCTCCATTATGGCTCTTCATAGAGTGATTAAAAATCATTTTGAAGATACTAAAAGTATTTATGAAACTGAAGGCGTTTTTATATTATAATAATATCACTAATTTTATCAGTACCCCCTAATAAAAAAATTATCGCCATGCACAAAAGACTCCCCACTCGTTGCACCGAGTAAAAGCCTGTAGAGATTTTAACCACCCCCGCCAATCAAATATAAATCAGTTATAATTCATATTAAGAAAAAAATTAAAATAAACTATTATTTTTTGTAGAAAAAGTATTGACAAAATCATCAAGTGTGGTATAATATAATTAATCCTAAAGAAATGAAGGAGGTAATTATGGAAGTCTTAACTTTCATAGCTACAATTATTGATATCCTGACACTTATCGTAATTGTGGTTAAGCTAATAAAAATTAAAAAATAATTTTTATTAGTTACGAAAGGGAGCTAAGTTAGCCGACTTGGCTCCTGACTTCCATAGTTAATATTATATACATTATGAAGGAGTTGTCAAGATGTTAACAACTGTAAATGCAATATTATCTGTAGTATCATTATCACTTAATATAGTAGTATTAGTTCTTTTATTAAAAAGAGGTCATAATAATGGATAATAAAAAAAATAGCTGGGGTGGTGCTAGAGCAAATACAGGCGGAGCTCGTGAAGGTTCAGGCAGAAAAAGAATAACAGAAGATAGGCTTGACATTAAATTATATATGCGTGTTAGTGAAAAAGAACAGCTCCTAATAAAAGAAAAAGCAGAACAGAATAATGTCAGTGTATCTCAATATATTAGAGATGCTGTATTAAAAGAATTAAATATATAATTTATTAATTATAGGTGTTGCGATAATAAAGGTTATCGTAGTCCTTATATAAATAATTATATTAACTAGTTTAATTTTATAAAGATTAATTATGATAATTGAAGAGAAAAAAGCTATATGTTTATTGCAATTTAGGCAAAGGTTATTATTTAGTAGTGGTCAAGAATTTGAGAATTTATTTACAACTTTAATGTATTTACTATATCCTAATGATTTTCAACAAGTAAAACCGCAAGGAAGGTATGGAGATGGTGGTAATGATGGATATATAAAAGGACAAGGTATATATTTTCAAGTATATTCTCCCGAAAAAATAGATCCAAAAAATACTAATAAAATAAAGAAAAAAATAGAGAAAGATTTAGAAAAATTAATAAATAATTGGGATAATTTAGAAAAAATTAAAGAATATAATTTTGTTTTTAATGATAATTTTGAAAATATAGATTTAACTACAAATCAATTTTTTATAGAATTACAAAATAAATATCAAAATATTGATATTAATATAAAAACTTCACACTGGATTATTAACAAGTTTGCAGATTTATCACTAGAAAAGCAGTTATATATACTAGAGCATATTCCATTAAATATTGAAGGTTTTGATTTTATAAAATTAGATCTATTTGGAAATGTAATAAAATACATAATTAATAATATTCAAATACCAAATAATATACATAGTATATTAGAAGCACCAGATTTTGATGAAAAAATAAAAGTTAATGGATTAAAAGATTTTAAAATATTACTACAAAATGCATATTTACAAACTAATATTTTGGATGATTTTTATAAATCAAATCCAGAAGATAAAATGATATTGCAAAAAAAAGTTATAAATTTATATAAAGAAGAGCTATATAATTCTATAAATTATACTTCATTAGATAGTGTATTTTATAAAATATCATATAGAATGATTCCTAATATAGAGGAATATAATAATTTAAGTAATATAAATAAAAAAAATATTATGGAGTCCATATATGTTATTTTAGCATATTTTTTTCAGGTATGTGATATTGGTAAAGCACCTGATAAATTTAATAAAAACTAAAATTTTATTTATAGGAGTAATTATGGCAATATTACCAAATAAACATTTAAAAATGTATGAAAGCTTGATATTTTTATCAGGTCTTATTCTAAAGATGTTATCTAATCCAACAAGTATCGAGAATATTTGGCAAAATGTTAATAAAATTAATAAAAATAAAAAATATAATACTATTTATTCCTTTGATAAAGTTATAAAAGCTGTAGATATGCTTTATATAATAGGATTAATTAATATAAATAAAGATGGGTTATTAGAAAAATGCGATTAATAAAATTAACTTCAAATAAGAAACAATTTAAAGATGTTCATTTTAAAAATAAAGTAGGAATTAATATAATAAATGCCGTACGTTATAATGAATATAACAATGATATAGACGATTCTAAATATACATACAATGGATTAGGAAAATCTCTAATAATAAATTTAATAGACTTTTGTCTTGGTTCAAAAAAAATAAAAGAATTTGAAAAGAAACTAAATGACTGGTCATTTATATTATATTTTTCTATAAATGATATTGAACATAAAATAGAACGATATTGCAATAATCAAGATATAATATTATTTGATGGAAAAGAATATAAATATGATGAAATACACTCTATTTTATCTGATAAACTATTTAATGAAAAACTTCCTAAGAGCATTAGTTTTCGTTCAATTATATCACGATTTTTAAGAACTCCTACAAAAGAAGGGTATTCAAATATATTTAAACCAAATACTACTAAAGAAACTGACTATTTATCATTGTTAAATACATCATACTTATTGGGTATAGAAACTAGGTTTATAGAAGATAAATTTAATTTAAAGAAATTTAAAAAAGATGAAACTAACAAGCTAACTAATTTAGAAAAATATGAACATGATAATATAAAAGAATATATAGATAATATAGATAATTTAAATAAATCTAAGATAAAAATAGAAAAAAAAGATTTAGAAAATAAAATTACAGAATTAGAAAGTAAATTGGAAGATTATGAAGTAGCAGAAAATTACAATAGTATACAGATAGATGCTGATAATTTCACTATAGAATTAAGAAAAATAGAAAATGAGATAACTATATGTACAAACATATTAAAACAAATAGAAAATTCTTTAAATATTAAACTTGATGTTTCTTTAAAAGAATTAGAAAATCTTTTTAATGAAGTGAAATTTATATTTCCAGACAAAGTAAAAAAACAAATAAAAGATGTAGAGATATTTCATAAAAAAATTATAAGTGAAAGAATAAATAGATTAGAAAATGAAAAAAACTCTTACAATAAAAAAATAAATGAACTATGTGAAAAAAGAAAATTAATAGCTATAAAACGAGATAGATGTATGAAATATCTTGGAACACATAAAGCTCTTGAAGAATATGAAGCAATGCAAAAAAAATTGTTGGAGCTTATTAATATAAGAGATAATTTAGATAAATATTTGAATATTATTAATAAAAAAGAATCCATAAATGAGAGATATAAAGAAAAAAGTATTGAATTAGATAAAGAAACTAAACAATATATAGATGAAAATAAAATTTCAGATCATTTAACATCAGAATTTAGAAAACTATCTAGTAGATTTTATGAAGATAAAGCAGGTGGTATAATAGTAGAATTAAATAATGGAAATAATCAACTACGTTTTAATATAGATATAACCATTGATGATGATGCTTCTGCTGGTATATATCAAGTTAAACTATTTTGTTTTGATATATTGTTATCAATATTACGAAAGCATAATATTGATTTTATATTTCATGATTCACAATTATTTTCTGATATGGATCCAAGGCAAAGATTAACAGCATTAAAGACAATTAATGACATAGCTGAAAAATATAATATACAATATATATGTAATTTTAATAATGATCTATTAAATTTTTCAAATAAAGATATAAGTAATGAAGAAAAACAAAAACTTATAACAGATAATATAATATTAGAATTAACAGATCAAGATGATTCTCATAAGTTACTTGGAGAAAAAATATCAATAAATTTAGGAAAATAGTATATAATGAAGGTTAGTTTATGGAAAAACTTTAAAAAAGAAATAAATCAAATTATAAAAATTTTTTGAGAAATATATAATAAATATTTTTCTGATATAAAATATTTTGAAAAATTAAAAAATATAATATATAGAGTAAAATACTTTAACAAACATAATAATTCAAAATATAGTAAAGTATATTTAGTAATGAATTTCATTAGATACAGTGTTGCGATAACACAAATTATCGCAACACTGTATCTAATTGATATAATCTAAAATAAGTTTTTTAATATACTTACGTACGCTCATATTGTTTTCTTTAGCTAATCTTTTTAATAGCTTATATTCTTTATAATTAAATCTGCAAACTACTAATCTTTTTTTCATTATTCTACCTCCAAACTTTTTAAGTATATTCCTGTTATAGCTATACTGCTATGATTTAATGCCTGTCTAATGAGTTCTATGTCTTTGGTTTGTTTATATAGGGTAACAGCAAAATAATGCCTTATATCATGTATAGAGTAGGCAGCTTTTATTTTACCTTGTTCATATAAACGCTTTGAACTCCTATAAAAAATATTTCTTATCACTTCAGAACTTTTATTTTTGAAAGGACAATTAAAAGAAAGATTATTCTGTTTTAATAATTTAATAACTTTGTCAGTAACTTTCCAGCTTATTTCTTTTCCTTTAGAATAAGAATAATATTTGTTGTTTCTGATTTCTAATTTAGGTAAAGCACCAACACGCACACCGCATTCCATTATAAAAATGATGGCCACTTTTATAAGAGGATCTGCTATATCTTTAATTATTAATTCAATTTCTTTTTTAGTAGGTACTTCCAAACGTTTTTTATTTTTCACAGGCGGACGAGTTTTTGTTCCTCTAAAAGGATTTTTCATAAATGGATATCTTCTCTCTAAAAAAGAAAAGAAAGAGGAACAGGAAGAAACTAATGCACGTATACTTAAATTAGAAAGTTCACTTGAATTGACTTCCGTTATAAAATCATCAGCTTCTCTTGCTTTAATAAATAAAATATTTTTGTTATTCATTTTGCAGTATTCCTCTAGTTTATTAAGTCCGTTTCTATATTGTCTTTTTGTGTGATTGCTTTTTGTTTTTGAACATTGCCTAAAAAAGTTTTCTTTTTCTGTTTCATAATCTATCTGTTTAATAAGCTGCTCTTCTTTCATATAGTCAAGTATATTTAAGTAGTTAGCTTGCTTAATTAGTCTACTGACCGCTGTTAGCGGAAGTTCCGCTTGTTTTTCTGTTATTATATTATTATTGTTTTGTGCTATTAATTTATTATTGCTTTTAGAAGCCATATTTATACCTTTTTATTAAATTAAAGACAAAAGCCTTCATTTAATAAAAAGAATATAAACTTTTATAACTTATATAGTATATGTATAATTAATATTATCCTTTTCTTTTTCTCCTTTTATTAAATTAATAGATTCATTAAAATCCATATTTAAAATTGATAAATAAACAGCATCAGATACACATCTCTTTTTATGAATATCAATAATCTGTTTTGGATTATTAAAATATTTATTATTAACACAAACTTCCTTAACTCCTAAAGTTTCTAATTCTATTAATAAATCTAATAGAACATCTATATCTGATAAATCTCTATCAGTATTATATGAATTAATAATATTTTCTATCATAAATATTTTCCTATATTTTTATTATTTCATCATTATCTTTATATAGTTTTGCTGTCTTTATAGCATCACGTATATAAACATCATCTATTATCAAATTAATCTGTTCTGAATTATTTGTGTCCAATTCAATTTTTTTTATGTATTGATTTGAACTAAAATTATTATTTGATATTAATACTCTATTACATCCTTTATTTTTATATGATTGTAAAGTATCAATTAACTTAGTGATATTCATTAAAACGGTACCTCCTCATCATATTCCTGATTATTGGTTTGTGATACATTATTATCAGCTTCTTTTTTATCTGCAAGCATCTGCATTGACTGCATAATTATTCTCACTTTAGATTTAGTAGTGTTTGTATTTTATCCTGCCATCTTTCCTGCCTTAGTGTTCCGCATATTAAAACTTGCTTTCCTTTTATAAGATATTTATTTACTGTTTCTGCTAATTTTCCAAAAGCTACTATATCAAAATAATTTACTTCTGTAGTGTTTTTTGTAATTACATAATAATTGTTTGCTATAGAAAACTCAGCAATTTCCATTCCTCCTTGTGTATATTTTCGCTGCGGGTCAGCAGTTAGCCTTCCTATTAATGTCACAATGTTATGATCGCTCATTATATTTCACTCCATATTAATTAATGTTATTCATATTCTATATAATCCCTAATTAAAATATTACTGCATTTGCCATGGTTAATTCTTTTTATAGTATTAATTAAAAGCCTGTTTTCAAGTCCTTTATCAATTTTGAATGCACCGCTTTTTTTCTGTATTTTAAAATTACCATTATCATAATACCATATTAATCCCCATCCGATAGGTAAGTCCTCTTTTTTTATTAATCCTTCAGGACATACATAATATCTATTTGTACCTATAGAAGATTTAAAAGTTTCTATACGCATTTTACTATCTAATTTATAAACTATCCTATGTGGTTTTAATAAATCCCTTCTAAAATCTTTTATATCTGTTTTTATTTCATAAAGAGTTGTATTTGAATAGTTATCAAATATTAATACATCAGGATTTTCCTTCACTAATAAACATTTATATTCTATCAAAGCAATACTTTCCAAAAAATATTTAGCTGTAAGACAGCATAGATCCGAATGTGTTATTTTTTTTATTTTTTTCATTTTACTATACCTATTTCATTGCTTAAAAGTTTAGCTTTATTAATATATCACAAAGTAAAGCAGCAATATTTGATAAAAAGAAACAAAGTAAATAGAAAGCCTTAGCTATATCATTTTTTGATGTTATACTAATAAAAATACATATAACACTAAATATTCCAAAACTTATAGAACCTATTTGATAAACCATCATTTTATAACCTTATTCAATATATTTTCTATTGCCTGCATATAAAAACCTAAATTATGATGACACTCCAATCTCTCATTATTTATAGTTAAAAATAATTCATTTTTCCTTCTTACTTTTTTATAACTAACATTAATATTTTTGTATTTATATTTTAATATTCCTAGAATATCATTCATTCTTCTGAACTCATCATTTACATCATTATAATTAATAATCGCTTTAATCATTTTTTATATCTCTATTATATCAAATAATGAGCTTAGAACATTATAATATTTATTATATTCATCTTCTGAATCACATTCTATTGTTGTAGGCAATCCGCTTTCTAAAGTAAATATCCTTATACTCTTTTTATTTTCATCAAAATAAATACTTGATATACAGTTTATATTTATTAAATATTTTTTAATAAAAATACATTTCAGCATAAATTACTCCTCATATTCACAAACAATCGTTATTGGAATACCCATATACTTCGATAAACCTTCTAAGCATGATATACAAAGTTTACCTTCTTTTTCTTTCTCTTTTTCTATACCATCTTTATCCTTATATTTAATATTTATTTGTCCTTCCAATATCTCATCATCATTTATATTTTTTTGACATATATCACAAATCATTTTAACACTCCGTTTTTTATTATTTAAGGTTTATATATCTTTTATTAATTCCAACATTTTATTGCACTTTTTTTCTATCCGAAGTCTTTCACCGCATCTATTTAAAATATATCCGAGTGTATAAAACCTATCAAAAACTTCCATACTTAATGTATTGCAATGCTGTATTAAAGCAGAAGCTCCTATTAGGTTTAATTGTATAAATGACATATATACGCACATCAAATCTAAATCATTAATATTCCATATTAATTTTTCTGCATAATTATAGCCTAATTCTTCTACTATCTGACATGAAGCTATAACAATTCCTCCGCTTCCTGCTGCTGGTTCATTGCAGTAAATAAAAGATTTACTTTCCAATAATGATTTATCAAAATTAATTTTATTCATACAGTATGATAATTCATAAGGTGTGAAAAATTGACCTTTGAAATCATTTTTTAATTCAAGTTCTTGAAATAAAACTCCTAATACATCCTGATATCTGTTACTCTGGTATTCATTTACTAATCCTAATTTAAATGCGTTAAAAAACTCCATTTCATTTTCATCATAAGTAACAGCAATTTTTTTAAATTGTTCTATTCTTTTTTCCTTATCTTCCATATTAAGACTTATTCCTATTGCAATATTTAATGCTGTCATAGCTATAAAATCATAAAATACTTTAGCTATTGTATGTTTATAAGAAACATTCTTTAATATGTTATACAGATTTTTATATTTAGATGATTTTAATTTATTCATTTTTTATTTCCCTTATTCTTTTTTATATATTTATACAAAGTTTCTTTATTATCTTTTACTTTATATAATACATCCAAAACAACATCTTCAGGTTTTTTCTTAGTGTTTATAGCAGTTTGATATATAAGTGTTGCATATCCTATTAAAATATCTTCATAGCTGCCTTTGGTTTTTATCAGGGTTTGATTTTCTTTTGTATTATCAAATATTATAATAGTGTCTTTCATTTATAAACCTCAATAATCAAAAAGCATTTTATTGCCATCCGCATCTACTTTATCACCGTCTGCATCAAAATCCCAATTATTTATATTATCAGTATCTACACTTAATGGATCTTCATCTATTTTATAATTAGACTGTTCTTCATCTTCTGAGAAAGACATTATCTCATTGTTTTCTTTTAATGTTTCTTCAAAAGATTTATTTTCTCTTTTATCAATTTCTTTTTGTATATCTTCCTTATAACTCTCTATCATTGTTATTTCTTTTAATTTTTCCAATTCTTCAAGAGTAAGTTCTGATAGTCTTCTGCCCTGTGTTATTTTATTTTCAAGTTCACGGCTATGATTAAACTTTCTGCCTTGTAAAATATGTTTTGCAGTTTCTGAATATCCACATATAGAAGCTAATTCACTTTCCAATAAAGCTATTTCTTCTAATTCCTCATTAGAAAGCTGCATCATATCTCTTCCATTTTTTATATTTTCTATTTTATTATTAAGTTCATGCTCTTTGATATTTTCTATTATAGTGTTTGATTTTTTTTCTTTTTTAGTATTGTTATTTTTGGCAATTTTATTTTTTGATTTAGTCATACTTAAATCAAAAACACCTCTTTTATTTAATTCGTTTTTTATATAATCTTTATACCCTTGCTCTAACTCCTCACTATTATACAACTCAATTAATTTGTCATCACTAAATAAATTTAAATATACATCTTTACTAGGACCATCTATAGGATATCTTGAATAATCTTTTTTATAAGCAGAGCAACAAATATTATCAATATTTTCTTTTTTACCATTGCTGCTATTTTTTAATATAAATCTCTGTATAGCATTCATAATAGTGTTAGCTTCTGCTTTATCATCAGATGTAAAAGTTATACCAAAAACCCCGTTATTTTCTATAAAGTTTACTTCTCTCATTATTCATTCCTTTTTTTCTAATTCTGTTTTTAATCTTACCGCATCTTTTATAATATCCACAAAACCATCAGCAGGTACATTTTCTTTATTGGTTACAAAGTATATAAACTCAGTCAACAAATAAATAATATCTTCGCTGCTAATATTTTTAGCATCAATAATAATACGTTCTTCTTTATTATCTCGTTCTATATGTATATATTGTTTTTGACTATCTATTTTCATGATCATATCCGTTAATAATCTTTCTTTTTATTTCCAAAAGCTCCATCTTCTTTTGCTGTCTTTCTGCTATGACACCTTTTGCATAAAGCCTGCAGGTTGCTTTTATCATAGAACAGAGGATCATCTTCGCTTTCTATTCTTTTTATATGGTCCACATGTTCAGCAAAGTTATGGCATTCCTCAAAGTTTTTGCAAAGCGGATTTTCTTTCAAAAAACTTTCTCTAAAAGCACGCCATTTTTTGCTTTGATATCTTTTATATGCTTTTTCATCACTTCTCATTATAAACACTCTTTACTTTTGAACATCTTATTTACAAGTTATCAACATTGTTGACAACTTATAAACATAGAATTATTCATTATTAGCTATCTCATCTTCTATATCAGTTAGCACTGATTCAAAATCTTCATAGCAGTACGGAGTCTTTCCATCTACACATATTTTAAATGCTCCATCTTCTAAATCTATATAGCAGTTACATAAATCATTATTAATTTCTAATCTGTTTCTTTTAATCTCCATATCATCTTTTAATATAGGATATTGTTCAGCTATTTTATTTGATGCAGCTTCTAAAATAGCTATTTTTGTACAAACATAATGTTCACGCAATTTTTCTAAAAATATCATTTTTTATCTCCTTATTTATAATTTGTAAAATCAATAACTAAATCTGTTTTTATATTATTATTATTTTTATCTATGATTTTATCACGAAGTTCGGTATATGCTCTATCAATAGTATCTAAGCAATCTGAAGATAAAATAAAGAATTTGTATTTTTTATCATCTTCAATAATTAAATTATATTTGTTTATTAATGATGCATTAATATCAGCTTTATATATGTGCATAGGTTTTTCAATAAAAAATAAACTATTATCAGTTATTATAGTTAGCATACATATTTTCCTCTTTTAATAAAATCTTATAAAAATAGTCAAAATAATATTTTGACTATTTAAGCAGTTATTAATTCTTTATACTTCTGCATTTCTATTTCTATAATTTTTAAGTTTAATAGTCTGCTTGTAAGTCTGCCTTTCATATATTCAGAATCAGTTTTTTTATTCAAACTCTTTAATAAATCATCATAGCTTTTATTTGATGTCAGTATTACAGTTTTTTCTCCGCTTCTTATATTATCAAATATTTTATAGTATCCATCTATGGCATAATGAAAGCCTACGCTGTCAATATCATCTATCATAATAATATCTGCATTTTTGGCATTATCTATTTTTTTATCAATAGTGGCTTTCATATCTTTATCTTTAGCATTTTGATTAAATAAGTTTTTATGCAAATCTTCAAAATGGCTAGCCTTCATATACATTACTTTGATGTTATTAATAACATATATCTGCCATAACATTTTTAGCATTGTAGTTTTACCTGTTCCGCTCTTCCCTCTGAAATATAATGACATTGTACTTCCTACATTCAAATATTTTTTTATAGAATTAATCAGATCAGTTTGATTAAATCTTTTTGCAAAAATATATAAAGTCATTTCATTATCTAATGTGCCGAATACTAAATTATATGTTTTTATAAGATTATCAATTCTTTCTATCTTTTCTGATATTTTAGTTTTTTCATCGCTTACACAGTCGCACATAGTAGGCAGACTGTATCGTCTTCCTGAAAAACTTAAATCATCTGGAACTTTTAGAAATCCATACTCATCGCATTTAGTACATTTTGGGTCTTTTCCGTCCCTTGCTATTTTTTTTAATTCTTCCAAATATTTTTTATAGCTTTGCAGACAATATCCGTTATCCGCAATTTGCAATTTGTGAATACGCATCATCTAGGTTTCCTCCTTCTTCTATAATTTTTAATAAATAATTCAGTTTATCAATTCCGCTTGGTATTGTGTATTTTTTTGTTTCTTCGCTTTGAGTTTTATTTTCTTTGTTATCATTATTTTTTGTACTTTCATTTTTTTGGCATAAAGCCATTTTCAATAAATCCTGCAGTTTCATAGCATATCTTTTTTCTACTGGTAATTTATAAAATGCATTTTTTGTAATTTCTAAAACATCATCAATATTGTTATTTACTCTGTTTTTAAAGATTTTTATTAAATGCATTTTATAAGGAGCTCTTGCCGAGTAGTCTAATTTTTCAAGCAATAATTCTTCATACAATTTTTTAAACTTTTCTAAAAACTCATTTTGAAGCTGAAGCTCTTTTATCTCTTTATCATCTGTTAAAAGTTTTGCAGGATATATTGGATTTTCGTCCACATCTTCATTAAACAAACTAGGCTCATCATATATCACAGTAACAGGAGCTTCGAGATTCTGAAGTTTTTTATCTTCTTCTTTAAGCTCTTCAATTTTATTTTTCAAATTAGTAAAGTCATATACTAATCCTACTTTTATACATCGTTTGTCTTTATATGTTCTTGCTATTTTTATTTTCAAATAGCCTTTTGCCTGCAGGCTTTTTCTTTGTCTTGTGCATCTTCTGCTGATATCTTTATCTCTAATTTCATTAAAATCTTTATTTACTAAATGAAATATCCAGCATATAAACTCAAACTCGCTTGTTGTTAATCCTAGTCTAGTTCTATATTCAAGCACTTCAAAAGGTGTTGTTAACAAATCTGCAGGATAATCTATTTTTCCGTAAAGTGCCGAAAACTTTTCTAACTCTGCCATTATTCTATACCGCCTAATATATTTTTATAAGTCAATTTTCGTACTAACATTAAACTGCCTCCGTGATTGTATTTTTTTAAAAATATTCCTCCTTCTGCAGTGATAAAAATTATTAATGCAAAGAACTGCCCGAATGATTTAAATAAATTTATGCTGCATTTGTTTTTGATATTTTTTAGCAGGAATGCTAATTGATGAAATAAACTCTGTTCTTTATCTAAAAAAGTCAAGCATAACTTTTTAGTTGCAATTATTATCGAGATTTTTAAGGATTGTTGTTGTTTTAAATCTAGTATGTTTTTTAAGCATACTAGATTTTTTAATTTATCGATTTGTATTTTGAGAGAAGATTGTAAAACTCGTACCGCTTTCCATAGTCTTAGAAAATTCGTTAAAATTAAAAATTTTTAGTATAAACACTTCAAACTATTTTATAGTATAATAAAGCTAAAGAAATTATATTAATAAAAATTATTTTCCTTTGCATACTCGGTTTGACACTTCATCAAAACCTTCTTCTATTGTAAGCCCTCAATCTGTTTTGATTTTATACCATTCTCTTACATATTCGCATTGATATTCTTCATTAGGAGGAAGCCATTCTACAGGAGATTTATCGCCTTTTGAACGATTTGCACCTTTTGATACAGCAATCAAGTGATTTTCATTTTTCATATAATTATAATATTCATTTTTCTTTTCTTTGCTCCAATTACTAGCACCGCTTATATGAGCATTTTTTAAAGGCACTAAATGATCTATATCTAAATCTCTAGCATTAGTAAAATATTTTCCTGTGAACTTGTCATACCATTTTCCTGATATTACTCTATTATTTGATATTACAGGTTTTATTAATGATTCTCTGGCTAATACTTCATGCCTTGTATTAAGTCCGTCATTATCCTCATCAGCCCAATCTCCCCAATCATCTCTGTTGTATCTTGTAACTGTTTCTTTTTCTGACTTTTCTGTTTTTGATATTTCTTTTTTATTGTATATATTATTATAATAATAGTATCCTGCTGCTATTAATAAAATAAATAATATAAATAAAGGAGATGATTTTTTCTTTTTTCTTCTTGCCATAGTTGCTCCTATTATTGCTAATAAAAATTGTTCGCTGAAAATATATAGTAAATGACGCCGTCCGCCTTTGGCGAATTTGCTATATGCTCATAATTTTTAGCTTTATCATATTTGTAATCTATTATTTTTATTTCTGCTAATAAAAATTGTTAGCTAGCTTTGTATTATTATATGATAAACTTAGCGATACTAACAATTTTATATTTAGCTTTTTTATAATTATTATTTTTTTATTATTTCCATACTCCAATTAGGTCCGCTGTAAACTTTGTACTTATCAGAGAAATTTCCCATATTAACAGCAACAGAGAAATTAAGTTCTGAATTAAAATATGCCATATTATCACCTTCAGCTGCATCTCCAAAAGTATTAACAAGCTTAACATCACCATTCCATATTAAATTTCCTTCATTGTATATAGAAACATTTAAAATATCTCCAACCTGTACTCCATTGTCAAGCATTAATTGACGAGGAAGTGAAGACCATACATTTCCATACTGAATATCTAGTATAGGTATATTAGCAAAGAATTTACCATTTTCAAATCTTGGTTTTTGATAATCTATTTTTGTTATATTAGTTCCTAATGACTTTCCAACTTGTTCAAAAGTTATTTGTTTTGAGGCTAATCTTGCTCCTGTATATACATAAACATCTCTGCCATGAAAAGTGTATGATTCCTGAGAGTTAGTAAGTCTGTTTACTGCCTCATCAATTTCTCTTACTTCTTCTATTCCTAAACTTTCAGCAACAAAAGTTAAAGAGCCGTTATCAGGTGTTACAAAATAATAGTTATTAGTAGTTTTCATAACAACTGATTTTCTTTCTGTACCAACTCCGGGGTCTACAACATTAACAAATACTGTACCTTCGGGCCAATATCTAGCAGTTTGATCTAATCTCAAAGCGGCTTCCCATATATTAAATGCGGGTATTTCATGTGTAAGATCATAAACTTTTAAATCTTTATCTACAGTTAAAGCTACTCCATACATACTTGCAACAGCATTGTCCTTTCTTCCGAAATCTGTTTGAAGTGCAAGCGGAGATTTACCAATTTGTCTTTCGCATGACATAAGCATGACAAATAATGATATTATTAATATATATTTTTTCATTTTATTTCCTCTTTTAATTTAAATATATATGTTTTTTATTTTGTTAAAAAATTAAGGGCATAAGAATAAACTCATGCCCTTAAAAATATTTATTTTTTAATTATTTAGTTTTAGCATTTAGAGCATCTTTTTGTCTTCTTATTCTTCTTAAAGCTCTTTTGCGTTTAACTACTTTTCTATGCTGTTTACCCACATTATCTCCTTTAATAATATTATTTTTTATTTATTATATTTTTCCATTAGATCCTAATACATTATTGATTTTATGCATATAGAGTTTTTTCATTTCATCACGTGCAGGTCCTAAATATTTTCTAGGATCGAATTCTTTAGGATTATCATGAAATACTTTTCTAATAGCAGCAGTCATAGCAAGTCTTGAGTCGCTGTCTATATTTATTTTACAAACAGCACTTTTTGAAGCTTCTCTTAATTGCTCTTCTGGAATACCTATAGCATCATCTAATTTACCGCCGTATTCATTAATCATTTTTACATATTCCTGAGGCACGCTTGAAGAACCATGTAAAACTATAGGGAAACCAGGAATTTTTTTCTCAATTTCTTTAAGTATATCTAATCTTATTTCAGGATTTTGACCAGGTTTGAACTTATAAGCACCATGACTAGTACCTATAGAAATAGCAAGAGAATCAACTCCTGTTTTTTTAACGAAATCTTCTACTTCTTCAGGCTGAGTATAAGTATGATGTTCAGCAGAAACATCATCTTCAACACCAGCAAGAACTCCTAATTCACCTTCTACAGTAACATCATATTTATGAGCATATTCAACAACACTTCTAGTAAGTTCAACATTTTTATTGTAATCATAATGGCTTCCGTCTATCATAACAGAAGAGAAACCATATTCTATACAGCTTTTACAAAGTTCTAAGCTGTCGCCATGGTCTAGGTGCAAAACTATAGGTACATTAACGCCTAATTCTTTAGCATACTCAACAGCTCCTTGAGCCATATATCTTAAAAGAGTTTGATTAGCATATTTTCTTGCACCAGAAGATACTTGAATTATAACAGGACTTTTAGTTTCTACACAAGCTTGTACTATAGCTTGAAGTTGTTCCATATTATTAAAGTTAAAAGCTGGTATTGCATAACCCCCACTTATAGCTTTTTTAAAAAGTTCTCTGCTATTAACAAGTCCTAAATCTGAGAATTTAACCATATTTTTCTCCTTATTCTTTTTTAATTCTTAATTCTTAATTCTTAATTAAAAGATATCAAAAATACTTTATTAATAATATAGTAAAAATAATATTTTTTCAATAAAAATACTTATTTTTTATATGATTAGAATTTAAAAAATATTATTTAAAAATCAAATTAAATATTCAGAATTTAAAAATAAAATAAGAGCCTGTAAATATATTATTATTAATTTGAATTATTTTTTTATTAATTGCTTTATATGATTTATTGACTATTGTTTTTATATATGTTATAATGTTTCAAAATATTTGCATAAGTTTTTAGCAAATACAAGTATCAATTCAAGAGGTGTTATAATGTCAAAAATTAATTATTTGGGACAGTCTTATGATTTGTCCAATGGAGAGTCTTTACTAGACTTCCTTAAAAAAAATGCTAAAAAAGATTCCAAAGATGCAGTAGCTGCTAAATTTAATGGAACAGAAGTTGACCTTACATATACGCCTGAAATAGACGGCGATTTAGAATTGATACTTACAACCACCGATGAAGGTCTTGAAGTTTTAAGACACTCTACAAGCCACTTAATGGCTCAGGCTGTTAGAAGACTTTATCCTAATACTCAGGTTACTATAGGTCCTGCTATTAAAGATGGATTTTACTATGACTTTGATGCAGAAAAACCTTTTACAGAAGAAGACCTTCCGAAAATAGAAGATGAAATGAAAAAAATCATCAAAGAAAATATACCTGTAGTAAGAAAAGTTATGAATAAAAATGAGGCTATAGAGTATTTCAAAAAAGCAAATGAGCCTTATAAAGTTGAAATTATAGAAGGTATAGATGCTGATACAGTATCTTTTTATGAACAGGGAGATTTTATAGATCTTTGCCGCGGTCCTCATGTTCCTTCTACAGGATATATAAAATCATATAAACTTATGTCTGTAGCCGGAAGTTATTGGAGAGGGGATTCTAATAATAAAATGCTTTCTCGTATATACGGAACTGCATTTGAAAGTAAAGAAGCTTTAGATAAATATCTCAAAAAACTCAAAGAAGCTAAAGAAAGAGATCATAGAAAATTAGGTAAAGAACTTAATTTATTTAGTTTTCATGAGGAAGGTCCCGGTTTTCCTTTCTGGCATCCTAGAGGAATGATCATTTATAAAGCAGTAGAATCATATATAAGAAATGAAAATGATAAACGCGGATATGTTGAGATAAAAACTCCTGCTATACTTAATGAAGAATTATGGCATAGAAGCGGACACTGGGATAATTATAAAGAAAATATGTATTTTACAGAGATTGATGAAACTAAATACGCTGTAAAACCTATGAACTGTCCGGGCGGTTTGATTGTTTATAATTCTAATATACATAGCTATAGAGATTTGCCTTTAAGAGTTGCTGAATTAGGTTTTGTTCATAGACATGAGCTTTCAGGAGCTTTGCATGGACTTTTTAGAGTTAGAGCATTTACTCAAGATGATGCCCATATATTCTGTACTGAAGATCAGCTAGGCGATGAGATTATTAATACTATTGAATATTATTTATCTGTATATAAAGACTTTGGTTTCGAGAACTTTGAAATATTTGTTTCTACTAGACCAACCAAATCAATCGGAAGCGATGAGATTTGGGAGCTTGCTACTAAGTCATTGATTAATGCTTTAGATAAATTAAAAATAAGCTATAAAATTAATGAAGGAGATGGGGCTTTCTATGGTCCTAAGATAGATTTTAATATTAAAGATGTTCTTGACAGAAACTGGCAATGCGGTACTTTACAGGTTGACTTCTCACTTCCTATGAGATTTGAAATAAGCTATGAAGGTAAAGACGGCAGAAAACATACTCCTGTAATGCTTCACAGAGCTATACTTGGATCAATGGAGCGTTTTATAGGTATATTAGTTGAGCATTATAATGGTAAATTCCCATTGTGGCTTTCACCTTTACAAGTAGCTGTTGTTAATGTACTTGATGAAAAATCTCAGATTGACAGAGTTAATGAAGTGGCTAAAGCATTAAAAGATGCAGGATTTAGAGTAGAAACAGATGAAGGAAATGAAAATTTAGGTACTAAGATTAAAAAATACCGCTTGCAAAGAACTCCGTATACAGTTATAATAGGAGCAGAAGAAGTTTCTAATGGAAAGTTATCTATCAGAACTCGTTCTTCGCAAGAAATTAAAGATATGGATTTAAATGAGTTTATAGAGAAACTCAAAAAAGAATCTAAGGAGAGAATGAATGATTCTATATTTACTACTAAATGAGGTAGATAAATAATGGCAACAGTAAAAAAAGAAGGAGAGAGAATTAATCAATTTATTACTGCACCAGAAGTTAGAGTTGTGCATGATGAGAGGGGAAGTCTTGGTGTAATGAGTATTAAAGATGCTCTTGCATTAGCAAAAAGCGAAGGTTCAGATTTGGTGGAGATAGCTCCTACAGCAGAACCTCCTGTTTGTAAGATTATCAATTATGGTAAGTATAAATTTGATATTCAGAAAAAGAGTAAAGAAGCTAAGAAAAAGCAGAAATTAGTTCAGCTTAAAGAAATTAAGATGCGTCCTCAGATAAGCATACATGATTACAACTTTAAAATGAAGCATATTCGTGAATTCTTAGATGAAGGTAATAAGGTAAAAATTACTATAATGTTTAGGGGTAGGGAAATGGCTCATACTGAATTCGGCTATGAACTTATCAATAAAATTATACAGGATTTAGAAAATGAAGCTTCTACGGAAAAACCTGCTAAATTAGAAGGTAAGAATCTATCAGCAGTGCTTAATCCGGTAAAAGCAAAAAAAACTGCTTCTGATTCTGAAGGTTCTTCTGCCAAAAAAGAATCTTCTGGAAATACTGAAGAATAATAAATATATTTTTCAAAATATTATAATAGCCCACTAGCTATATGTACTTATCATACATATAGATTGAGCATACAGTAAATATAATTAAAAGGATATTAGTTTATGAAACAAAAATTAAAAACAAAAAGCGGTGCAAAAAAACGTTTTAGATTTTCTAAAACAGGTAAAGTTAAATTTGCTCATGCATTTGGTAGCCACAAATTCTTAAGCAAAAGACCTGACACTAAAAGAAAATATCGTAAAGCTAGAATAGCTGATGATACTAATATGTTAGAAATGCCAAGATTAATGCCTTACGGCAGATAATAAAGGAGACTAAAATGAGAGCAGTTAGCGGTGTAGTAAGAAAGAAAAAAGTTAAAAAAATATTAAAGATGGCTAAAGGTTACTATGGTTCTCATAGTAAGCAAATGAAACAAGCTAAAGAAGCTGTAATAAGAGGCTTAAAATACGCTTATCGTGATAGAAGACAGAAAAAAAGAATGATGAGACGCTTATGGACTTTAAGAATCAATGCAGCTTGCAGACCTTTAGGGATATCTTACAGTAAGTTCATTAACGGACTTAAAAAAGCTAATGTTATAATTGACAGAAAAGCTTTATCTAATTTGGCTATTGATGATTATAAAGCATTCGAAGCTGTAGTTGAGGTAGCTAAAAAAGCACTTGCTTAAAAATTAGACTTAAAAAATATTTACTTATGTATAAAATCACCGTTGGTATTCTTAAGAATTCCGACGGTTTTTTTATTTTTTTATAAAAATATTAAAGTTAATTTCCAAGCGTCCGATAATATATTTAGTTGATTGGACTACCCCCCAATAACTATATTTGTAATAAGCCGCTTTGTTCATCCCACAAAAGCGGTTTATTTTTTTAACTATTTTTTATAATAAAGCTTTAATATTAAAAATATTATATATTAGTTAACCTTTTCCATAGATATGTTAAGTATTCAAGTTTCCCAAGCAAATTATTTTTTGAGCTTTTAGGTTATACATCTTTAGAACATCAAGAATTAATAAAAAATCAGTTCAATATGAAAAATATTTAAAAATTCTCTATTAAAAAAAATTATTTTTAATATATAATACTTATTCAAAATTTTAATTATTATTTTATGGAGTCTTGCTTCATTATGAAAAAGTTTATACCAATTCTTCCTATATTATCCGGTATATTTTGGGGCGGCGGCGGAATATTTATCAGAAGACTTATGGAATTAAATATAAATAGTTTTACTGTAGTTTCTTCAAGAGTTATTTTAGCAAGCATAATATTTTTTATAAGCGTATTTTTATATGACAGATCTTTGGTAAAAATAAAATTAAAAGATTTATGGATATTTATTTCAGCCGGAATACTTGGAATATTAGGTCTTAATATTTGCTATAATGAGGCAGTAAAGCAATTATCATTATCTTTGTCCGCTATTCTTTTAAGTTTATCTCCTATATTTGTTTTAATATTTGCCAATATATTTTTTAAAGAGAAAATCACAGCAAAAAAAATTATTTGTATGATACTAGCATTATTAGGCTGTTTCTTTGCAAGCGGAATACTTGAAACTAATGAAACTATGCATTGGACATATTTTGGTATATTTATAGGTTTTTTAGGAGCTTTTTTCTACGGACTTTACAGCATATTCTCTAAACTTGCTATAATAAAAAATTATAATACATTGACAGTTACATTGTATGCCTTGATAAGCATAGCAGTAATATCACTTCCTTTTACTGATTGGAAAGCTCTTTCAAATGTTGTAATAGAAAATGGTTCAGGAATGTTGATTTTTATGCTTTTTCATTCTCTTTGTACATCAGTATTTCCTTATGCATTTTTTACTATAGCTTTAGGTTATATGGATGCTGGAAAGGCTTCTATATTGGCATCAGGAGAGCCTATAGCGGCAATGTTTTTTGGAATATTCTTTTATCATGAAATTCCTACTGTACTTTCTGTTATAGGTGTATTATTAACATTGACTGCTTTGACTTTGCTTAGTTTACCTGAAAAAAATAAATAATTTATATACAAATAATATATTACAGTATATAATGCATTTTAATAATTTTTGAGTTTTTAAAGGAATTATTTTTATGAATGCTAATAGATTAAACAGAGTTATTGATTCTATGAAAGAAAAAGATATTTATCAATTTGTTATAACAGATAGAATGTCAATATATTATCTTACAAATATTAATATACATTCGGGAGAAAGATTTTTAGGACTTTATATTAATCAGGATAATGAAGTTCATCTTATTAATAATCAGCTTTTTCCATTAAATAATAATGATATAGATATTTTATACTATTCAGATACAGAAAGTGCTGTTAAAAAACTGTCTAAGTTTGTACATAAAGATAAAAATATCGGAATTGATAAAGCTATGACATCAAATTTCCTTCTTGAGATGATGGATCTTAATATTGCAGAAAGTTATTTAAATGCGTCAAGCTGTATAGACTATGTAAGAATGCAAAAGGATGAAGAAGAAATAAAAAAGATGATAAAGGCATCAGAGATTAATGATAAAAGTATGAATGATATTATTAATTTTATAAAAGCCGGCATGAAAGAGATTGATGTATTAGAGGAATTGAAACTTATATATAAAAGAAATGGAGTAGACGGAGGTTTTTCATTTACACCAATAATAGCTTTTGCAGAGAATGCTGCTAATCCTCATTATTCTACAGGCAATACTATGATAGGAGATAATGGATGTTTAGTTATAGATATGGGCTGTATGCATGATGGGTATTGTTCGGATATGACTAGAACTATATTTTTTGGAGAGCCTGATGATGAGGCTAAAAAAATATATAATATAGTAAAAACTGCTAATGAAAGAGCTATTGATAAAGTAAAAGAAGGATTAAAATTTTCAGATATAGATAATGAGGCGCGTTCATATATAACAGAAAATGGATATGGAGAATATTTTACCCATAGAACTGGGCATTGCATAGGTATGGATGTTCATGAATATGGAGATGTTAGTTCTGTTCATCATTCATTATTAAAAGAGGGTATGATATTCTCAATAGAACCAGGTATTTATTGCTATGATAAGAAAGTTGGTGTAAGAATAGAGGATTTGATACTTGTAACTAAAGAGGGACATAAAAACTTGAATAGTTTCACAAAAGAAATGATAATAAAATAATAGAATCATATATTAAAAAATATTTAGTTAATGTAAAAAAATTATTCTATTTTATATAATTAACATAATAAAATTCTTTATTTGACTTTAATTGAAATTTACATTATTATTAATATTCTACTATAATTATATTTTTGTTATAATAATTTTTATTAAAGGGATAGTAAAATGGGAGATAAACAATACAGTATTGATGAATCTATAGAATTAATTACAAGAGGAATCAGCGAAGTTATAGGTTTGGAAGAAATAAAAGAAAAATTAAAAAGCGGCAAGCAATTAACAGTAAAAGCCGGATTTGATCCTACCGCACCTGATATACATTTAGGACATACTGTACTTTTGAGAAAAATGAGGCATTTTCAATTATTGGGTCATAAAGTTATATTCTTAATAGGCGATTTTACTGGAAGAATAGGAGATCCTTCAGGTAAAACTAAAACAAGACCAAGACTTACTTTAGAAGATGTTTTAAGGAATGCTGAAACTTATAAGCAGCAGGTTTTTAAAATTTTGGATCCTGAAAAAACTATAGTTGAATTTAATTCTAAATGGCTTGAGAAAATGAGTTTTGCAGATGTACTTGGACTTACTTCAAGATATACTGTAGCTCAGATGATAGAAAGAGATGATTTTTCTAAAAGGTACAAAAACGGACAGCCTATTAGTATTATGGAATTTTTATATCCATTAGCACAAGGATATGATTCTGTTGCTTTGGAATGCGATGTTGAGCTTGGAGGAAATGATCAGAAATTTAATTTGCTTGTAGGAAGAACTTTAATGAAGGAGTATGGATTATCTCCTCAGGCTGTTATTACTGTTCCTTTATTAGAAGGTTTAGACGGTGTTGAAAAGATGAGTAAATCATTAGGAAATTATATAGGAATATATGACAGTCCTAAAGATATGTATGGTAAAGCTATGAGCATACCAGATAGTTTAATATCTAAGTATATGGAGCTTCTTACAGATATACCTATAGATGATATAAAGAATTATGTTAAAGCTATGGAGAATGGTGAAAATCCTAGAAATATAAAAGGTATATTAGCAAAAGAGATAGTAAAAATATATCATGGAGAGTCAGAAGCATTGAACGCTGAAGAAGAGTTTAAAAGAATATTCAGTTCTAAAGGACTTCCTGATGAAATAGAAGAAGTTGTTATTAATAAAGATGATAATATTTTAAATGTATTATCAATTTGCATGTCATCAGAAAGTAAATCTAATTTGAAAAGGCTTGTTTCTCAGGGAAGTGTTGCTTTGGATAATGAAAAGATAAATGATATAAATTTTTTGATTTCTAAAGAGGGGATTTTAAAAGTAGGCAAACGCAATTTCTTTAAAATTAAATTCTCTTAAAGTTAGTAATTGAGTTTTAGAGGATAGAATGCGAATCTTTGTCTTGTTATTATTTACATTAATATTTAATGTGTGTCTTTATGCTCAGGATACTAATGCAGATAATACTATTGCAACAAATAATAATACCATTTCTGCTAACAATAGAGGTGAAAGTGCAATAATGCAGATAAATAGATTCGATGCCAGAAGAAACCCTGTATCATTCATTAATTTAGTTAATTTTACTCCGTATTATGTATTACAGGAATATGCCAAAGTTAATAATATAGAAATTTACCCTTATGATACGGAAGCTACTTTAAGGGCTAGAATAATAGAAAGACAAGTAAATATAAAACAAGAAGTTATTAGAGGCAATGAAGAAGTAAGAGAGATAGCAAGAACTACTATAAACAAAGGCGGCTCACAAGTAGAACTCGTAGGAGCTGATTTTGCTGAAAGATATGCAGTGGAAGAGGCAGGCGAGGAACTTATATCATTATATGGTAATGTTACTATGAAAATGTATAATAATACATTAATAGCAGACAAAGTTGTTTATAGTTTAAAAACGGGTGAGGTTTTTGCTTCCGGAGACATAACTGTAGAGTCATCTGATACTACTCTTAAAGGTGAATGGTTTATGCTGAATAGAGAAAATAAAAAAGGTATTCTATTCGGCGGCGGTACAAAATTTATGAGTTTTACTGTTGAAGGCCGTATCATAAAATTCAATGATCAGGATTTTTTTGCGGAGAACAGCAGTGTAAGTTTTTCCCGTCTTACGCCTGTAGCCCATGATTTTTTAGCCAGCAGAGTTTATCTTTGGGACAGTAAAAAAATGATGGTATTTAATAGTATTTATAGGGTAGGAAGACAGCCTGTGTTCTATTTTCCTCTATTTATTCAAAATAATTTTGGTACGGGTATCATATCTTCTTTCGGGGAATCTTTAAGAGAAGGTGTTTATATACAGAATTATAAAATATTTGATTTGTACGGAGTTAAGCATAAAGTAAGATTTGATGCTTATCAGAAATTAGGTTTTTTGATTGGCGATGAGATAAGATATACAAGTCAGTATCAGAATTTGGCTCTAGATGCCATGTTTGCTTTAGGAAGACAGTACTATTTATTTGACTCTTATATTACTTCAAGTATAGGTTATGGTACTAGGTATGTTAACTATTTTGCATCAGGAGAGTCAGGAAAGTTCGTACCTAGATACAAATTTCAATATGATCATACAATTCAATTATACAGCAGTCAAAATATTAATAGTTATATTACAGGAAAACTTAATTTAAATAGCGATTTATATTTTAGATCCGACTTTTACAATCAAAGAGGACAGTTTGATATACTTACATTCTTTACCTCTATTACAGGTAATTTGCAGGATATTGGAGATTCTTATCCTGAAAGCTATATTGAAAATTCTGTATATGTTAATAATAATATTTACGGAGTAAATTTGAAAGTTGGAGCAGAATGGGATTTAGAAGCTGTTAGAAATATATCAGTTGATGTTAATACTAATTTCGATTATTATATGCCTAAACCATATAAACTTATTCTTCCTTCTGTAGAGGCTAGTTATGGATCCGTATTTGGAGATGAAACATCTTATTACTTCCCAAATCTTAATATTAACTATAATTTAAGAGCTAATTATAATCATACTATTAATTATAAAACATCAGAAGGTATTGCTTTTTACAATAATCCTATGCTTGATTCACAATTAAATGATAAACTTTCTGAGAGGGATAATCTTAATTTATACGGAGATGTATCAAGGACTTTTACTAATGATTTTTTAAGGTTTGTGCCTAGTGTTAATATGGAATATTCATATCAAAATAGTATATCTCCTTCAGCTGAAGATTTGATTTATGATAAAGATAATACTTACATTGGTATAGGAACAGGAATGAATTTTTCTATGTTTTTACCTTACAGCATTCTGCCTTATAATTTTACTAAATATTTTGAACCTACTATAAGATGGGATACTACTTACACTTTGGGATATAGATTTAAAGAAAAGTATGTTGATAATGATTATGGAAATTCACAATTGGGGGAATTTAATAATCATAATTTTACAACTAGATTTTCAATGGGAGGAACTGGATACAGTTTATTTTATTTACCTGATTTAAATCTTAATATGGAAACTTTCATAACAACAGGTTATGATTTTATACCTACATACAATGCAGAAACTAAAACTTATCAAGTAGAACTTTCCACAAATAATATGCTTACAACTGAAGTAGGTGCTTCTGCAAGGCTTTTATATAATCAGTCTTATATATCTTATGATGTAACAAGGAATTTATTAGGCACTAATTTAACAGCTAATAGAATAAATGCATATTTCCACTTTCCTATACCTTTAGGAAAAATTACAGATTGGATTTTAATAAAAAATAATAGAAAGCCTTTTTTTGACGGTATAGTTAATGATTTTAATTTATATTTTGGATTTGCCTTTACTCATGATTTTATTAATTATAGATATAATACAGCATCTTTCACATTCGGTATAGAACTTCAGGTTTTAGAGCAATGGAAATTCAGAATATCAACTACTAGTGCAAATGAAAATACCTACAGATATATAAAATCTTATGCAGAAGAGGAAAATCAAACTTGGGTTAATCCTTTTTGGGATATTATAAATTCATTCAATTTTTCTGATTCTAAAAAAAGAACGGATAGTTTATTTAAATTAAAATCCATAGAGGCTAGTATTTGGCATGAATTAGATGGATGGCAGATTCAGGCTACTTTCGCTGTAAGACCTTCTACACTTCCTTCTGATATTACTTCAGGTTCTGTAAAAGGTATTTATTGGAATAAAGAGTTTTGGATTGAATTTACTCTTACAGACTTTCCTAGTGTTGGGCTTCCTAGAAAAGAATATGACCTTAACAGTACAATTACTGATTTGCAAGATACTGCAGCTACTACGCAATAATTATTATAATAGGGTTTTTTATGAAAAAAATTGTAATTATTATATTTTATTTCAGCGTATTATTGTTTGCTGAAGATTTTACGGATATTGTAACTGATGAAATACCTGATTATGATTTAAATATCAGTTATGATAGTTTATATGAAGCTATAGATAATTATGATACAGATTATATAAGAACAGCTATAAGCAATGGGAATATAAATATTGACTTAAAACTTACAGATGATTATACAAATAATTTAGGAGGTGCTACTCTCTTACTTTATTCTATATATAAAAATGCAGGAGAAATAACTAAAATTTTAATAGATAATGGGGCTAATTTAAGAGCAAGGGATTTTAAGACTTGGAATAGTATTATGTATGCAGCAGCTTTTTCTGACTTGGATACTATATCATTACTTGCAGAGAAAGACAGTACATTGCTTGACACTAAAACAGAATTTAATGTAACGCCTTTGCATATAGCTTGTGATTATAATAATCTTGATGCTTTGATGTATTTATGTACTAATTCTAATATAGATATTAATGCTCAGGATATAGACGGCTGGACTGCTCTTTATCATGCGGCAAATTCTAAAAGTATTGAGGCTTATAATTTACTAATAATGCTTGGAGCAGATACTAATATCACAGATAATCATAATGTATCGCCTGAAACTGTACTTACTAGAAAAATTGAAGATGAACTTAATGAAGTAAGGGATATTGATATTGAATTATTTAAAGCTGTGGAAAAAGATGATTATAGAAAGATAAGAACTTTAATAAATAGAGGTGCTAATATTAATGCTAAAGACGGATACGGCTTAAGTGTTTTGCATTTAGCTATAAAGTATAATAGTTTTAGGGCTGTTGATGTGCTTTTAGCGAATAGAAATATTAATTTGGAATCTACACTTCCTGAAGGTTATTTTACGCATTTAGGAGATAACTCTTCAGATGCAGTTTATATAGGAAAGGCTACACCTCTTATTTATGCTATATTTAAAAGCGGCGGAGACAGCAGAATAGTAAATGCCCTTATAAGAAAAGGTGCTGATGTAAATGCTTCAGATGAAGAAGGCTGGTCTACATTTTTATATGCAGCTGCTTTTGGAAATAGTTCTATGCTTAGAAATATTCTTTCAAAAAATAGAAATCTTATTAACAGTAAAACAAAAGATAATGTTACGCCTCTTCATATGGCTGTTGTTTATGATAATATAGACAATATAAAATATTTGGTTAGAAATTTGAAAGCGGATATTAATGCTCAAGATGATGACGGCTGGACTGCTTTATATTATGCAGCAGCGAACAATAAAAAAGAAGCTTATGACTTGCTTTTAAGATTGGGGGCTGACAAAAATATAGCCAATAATGAGGGATTAAAGCCTGCTGATGTTTTACGCTAAATTATCAATTTTGTTATATTGCATTAATTAATTATTATTATATAATTTTTAATATTATGTTTACTCATTAAAGTAAATATATTAGGAAATTTTTACTTATGATTAAAAAAGGATTTTTATCTATTATATTACTTTTTATTATTAGTTTTAATATATTTGCATTGACTTCAAAAGAGCAGGAATTTTTTGATGCCATAAAAGAAAATAAATATGAATCTCAATTAAAAAATCTTTTAAGATATAAGATTGATTTAAATGCTACAAATGAAATGGGATTAACTCCGCTTTTGTATGCTATAGAATGCGGTAATGAAAGAGCTGTAAGAGTATTGCTTGAGTACAGCGAAGTTAATATTGAGTATAAACTTCCAGACGATTTTGCAGATTATCCGTACATAAATAGATATGAAGGTGATAGCTTTAATATAGGAGGAGCTACTCCTTTAATGTTTGCTATATTTAAAGGAAATTCGAGAATAGTTAAACAGCTAATTGATAAAAATGCTAATGTTAAGGCTAAAGATAATGAAGGAACTTCTGTATTTTTATATGCATGCGGTTTTGGAGACGGAAATATTATAAGAATGCTTCTTGTAAAAGACAGAACTTTAGTAAACGATAAAACTCTTAATAGTAATCTTAACGGACTTCATTATGCTGCATCTCTCAATAATTTAGAGACTATTAATTTTTTAATTAAAAATGTTGATATGAATATTAATGACAGAGATATAAACGGATGTACTGCTTTGTATTATGCTGCTTACCATGGAAAAAAAGAGGCATATAATCTTCTTATTAAACTTGGTGCCAATAAAGATATAGGAGATAATTATGGAGTAAAGCCTGAATATATTTTATCTGGAGGAAGCTCTGCTGTTGATTTAGGTACTGATAACAATGAAGAAAATAATAATTCATTTACAAATACTTATGAAGAAAATATGTCTATTATTAGAACTATTCAGGAATCAGATACTAATGCTTTAAGAAATATAATGATGTATTCTAATTTTAATATGAACTCTGTAATTATAGCTTATGAAACTCCTCTTACTTATGCTATACATCTTGGTAAAGATGATATGGTTAATGAACTTTTAAAATATAGAATTGATAATACAAATATTATTAATATAGAAACTAGTTTTATACCAAGAGATGATTTATATTTTAATGAAAGCAGGGCAGAGTTTACAGGTTATGTATATTTGTATAATGCAAGCCCTTTACAGTATGCTATATTCAAAGGTAATACTAATATAATAAACACTCTTTTAAAGCTTGGTGCCGATATAAACAGAAAAGACAGTTTAGGAAATAATGCTTTAATGTATGCAGCGAGTTATGGAAGTGCAGAAGTTATTGATACGCTTCTAAATTACAGCAGCAATTCTTACAGAGTTGTTGATATATATGGTGATACTCCTTTACATAATGCAGCATTATTAGGAAATACTAATACTTTGACGGCCCTTATGAATAGAACTCCTATAAATATAAATGTACAAAATATTGATGGTAATACTCCTTTGCATTTGGCTGTAAAAAATCATAATACTAATACATACAGATTTTTACTATTAAAAGGTGCTGATTATACTATAAAAAATTATGATGGAAAAACTGCTTCTGATTTACTTTATGGTGATGGTGTTGAAAGTATAGAAAGCATTATAAGTAATGATGCTAATTCATTTACTAATATCTATACGAATGATAAATTGAATAAGATAAATACTAATAGTACAAACAATACAAATTTAATTAATACAAGTAATGATTATAATAATACTAATTATTATAATGATAATCAAAATAATAATATTGGCACAAACAGTAATTATGATGCAGAAACTTTACCTTATGATGATATAGAGTATACTAACAGCATTAATAATGAAAACACATTTAATAATGTTATGGCAGTTAATGCTAATACTTTTGCTGATGACTTAATATATGAATATAGCGATGAAGGAATTACTGATGATTATGTAGAGCCTGATGCAGATGATGATTATTCTCATATATATGAAGCAAGCAAGCCTCTTTTTGATGCTATATATAATGGTAATATTGAGGAGATGCTTAAAGCTATTTCAAATGGCATAGATATAAATTCAAGAAATGAAGAAGGTTTTACTCCTTTACTTTATGCCATTAATTATGATAAATTAGAAGCTATTAAGGCACTTTTAAGTTATAGTAATATTATAGATATAGAAATGCCTCTTAATAATTATACTAATATATATTCTGTAAAATGAAAGAATTTCAGCGGAGAAGTATTATTTAATGGCACAACTCCTTTACAGTATGCTGTATATAAAGGCAATACTAATGCTGTAAATCTTCTTATAGAAAATGGGGCTGACACAAAGAAAAAAGATTATAACGGATACTGCAGTTTATTTTATGCTTCGGCATTTTCTGATGCTAATATGATACACTTTTTACTCACAAAAGATCCTTCTCTTACAAGAGAAAAATCTTTAAGCGGAAGAACAGTTATGCATTTTTCTGCTTTGTATGGGAATGATGAAGCTATATCATATTATTTATCTAATACATTTTTAAGTATTAATGCCAAAGATAATGAGGGCAATACTCCTTTGCATTGTGCCTGTGAAAAGGGATACTCTTCTACTATTAACTTGCTTGTTCAAAGAGGGGCAAAAACTGACATGAGAAATAATGAAGGATTAACCCCTGCTGATATTGCTGGATAGAATAATTTATTTATTTTATATTGGCGGATTTAAGATAAATATGATTATTATATATTTAAATACATAATTGTTTTGTAAATGCTGGAATATAAAAAAATATTAATTTATGAAAATGGGGAACTAATGAAAACAATTTATAAAAATATGATAAAATATTCTTATATTGGTATGTGTATTTTTTTCTTTTTAATTTTTGCTAAAAAAGAAGATATTACAGGTACTGTTAGAATGGTTGGAACTTCTATGTTTCCTGATATTGTTATAAGCACTGAAGAGCGAGATTATTATTTTGATAAAAAATTTTTTGATGAATATGCTAAGTATGTCGGACAAAATATTACTGTAACAGCTAAAGTAAAGAAAGATACTATATGGCTTGCTGACAGAAGTAAATCTTTTGATAGATATACTATTAAGTGGGTTGAAAAAAAGGAATAGTATTTTTATTAGTATATTTTTGTTAATTTAACAATAATTCTTATATCTTTTTCACAAATAAACGTATAATTTGTATTATATATATTGATTTTTTTGATATTCACATATAATTATTTTATAAGTATATTTAAATTAATTATATTGTGAAATTGAAATATTAAAAAAATTGTTATATACTATATAGTACTATATAAAGAATGTTTAATATTTAATTTTTTATAAAGGAGTTATTTTATGAAACCAGAAAAAAGTAATCTTTTTACACCTTTAAAAATAGGTAATCTTGAAATAAAGAACCGTGTAGTAATGCCTCCGATGTGTATGTACAGTGCAGAAGACGGATACGTTAACGATTGGCATATTCAGCATTATTCTACAAGGGCTATAGGCGGAACAGGACTTATTATTGTTGAAGCTACAGGAGTGTTTTCCACTGCGAGCTATATTACTGACAATGATTTAGGCATTTGGGACGATAAATATATTGACGGTTTAAGCAAACTTGTTAAAGCTATTAAAGATAATGGAGCTACTGCTGCAATACAGATTAATCATGCTGGAAGAAAATGTGATTCTTTGAAAGTTGATAAAATATATGCTCCTAGTGCTATAGCATTTAGCGATCAATTTAAAACACCTGTTGAAATGACTAAAGATGATATTAATGAAGTTGTTGATGCATTTGTTAAAGCATTCGTAAGAGCTAAAAAAGCTGGTTTTGATATGGTTGAAGTTCATGCTGCTCATGGTTATTTAGTTTCTACTTTCTTATCGCCATTATCAAATAAAAGAACTGATGAATACGGAAAAAACAGAGCTAAAATTTTAGAAGAGATTTTAAGAAAAGGAAAAGAAGCTGTAGGAAAAGATTATCCTATACAAATAAGAATATCTTCTTATGACTGGAAAGAAGGCGGAAACACAGTAAAAGATTTTGTTGATATGTTAAAACCATTAGAAGAACAAGGATTATTTGATTCTATCAATGTTAGTACAGGAGCTGTTACTGCTGACGGTAAAATCATACCTTATGAAGGCTATCAAATACCTTTCTGCAGAGAGTTAAAACAATATATGAAAGTTCCTTGCATAGGCGGAGGACTTTTAACAGATCCTAAAATGGCTAATATGATAGTAAGAAACGGTGCTGCTGATGCTGTATATATTGGAAGAGAGATTTTAAGAAATCCTTACTGGGCATTACAGGCTGCTAGAACTTTAGGTATTGATGTTCCATTCCCTAAACAATATGAAATGGCTAAAAGATAAAATAATATATAATTAAATATTTTTTGAGGCTTGATTATGCATATTGATTATGCATAATTTAAGCCTTTTTTATTTTCATTTAGTTCTTGATATATTTTTATTTAATAATAGAATTATAAATTATGAAAACCGTATCCATTATCATATTTATAAGCATTTGCTGTAATATTATATATTCATTTACTCAAAATGAAAATGATTTAATTATGGCTGCCGAAAAATCTGATATTATGTCAATTAGAAATATACTTAATAAAAAAGATGTTAATATTAATGTTCAAGACAGATACGGTGTTACTCCTTTGATGTATGCTGTATTTAATAAAGATATTTATATATTAGAATTATTATTAAAGAACAATGCCAATCCTAATATGCAAAATGACAGCGGTAAAACTGCTTTAATATATGCAAGCACCAGTTGTGATTTTGATATTATACAGATGCTTATATGGTATAAGGCGGATGTTAATCTTAGAGATAATTATAAATCTACAGCTTTGATGTATGCTTCAAGCAGAGATGCAAATATAATAAAATTACTTGCCGATTCGGGTGCTGATATTAATGCCCAGAACTTAGACGGAAAGACTGCTTTGATATATAATATTTTAAATAAGGCTGATTCTGACATAGTGAAAACTTTTATTTCTTTAGGGGCTGATGTAAATATTCAGGATATTCATGGCTACACTGCTTTAATGTATGCTGCTATATTGGATTATAGAAATTTAGTTGAAATATTAATAGAAAATGGGGCAGATGTAAATAAAAGAAATAATTATAATAAAACAGCTTTAACTATGTCAGAAGAAAATAAAAATTATAAAATGGCTGAAATTTTAATTAAATACGGTGCGGTAAGATAATATTAATTTACTTCTTCTAATCCTAATAATTTTTTTATTTCTTTATTATTCATTTTTTTTGCTAAATCTATCGCTTTACTGTCAGCAGCTGCATTATTTCTTATAAGTTTTCTGCACATTTCTAAATTATTATTTTCTACTGCTGTAGCTAATGGAGTGTATCCTCTGCTGTCTTTTATCTCAGCATCAGCACCGTTTAATAATAAATTATCGACTATAGATATATTATTATTTTTTACCGCTATATGTATAGGAGCATATCCATTATAGATATTGTTTAATTCAGATTCGGCATTTATTAAAATATTAGATATTTCAGTATCATTATTAATAACTGCTATATTTAATGCTAATTGATTTTTATCATTTAATATATTTATGTCGGCATTATATTTTATTAAAGTATTTATAACTTCTATATATTTACTTTTTGATTTATTGGCATTCATTACAGCTAAATGCAAAGCAGTATTTCCATTTTTATCTTTTATATTAGGATTGGCATTTTTAGATAAAAGCAAATTAACACTTTCTAGAAGTTTATTAGAATTGTTTTCTATTACATAATGCAGAGATGTTTTGAAATTGGCATTTGTATTATCAATATTAGCCCCCAATTTTATAAGTTCGCTTGCAGCCTCTATAGAACCATTTCCTACCGCATAATGAAGCATAGTATTTGTATCTTTAGTATCAACATCTATTCCTAAGTTTTTTACTAAATAGTTTATATTTTCTGCATTATTTCCTATGCTTGCTGATTTGATTAATGATACAACATCTTCGCTATTCACAAGAAGGTATATATTTTTATTGAGATAAAGTTCTAATATTTGAGGGTTAGCATATTCTGATGCTAGAAATTCACTTCTAGGTTTTTCTTTCATCTTAAAATTAATATTTGCTCCCGAATCTATTAATAATTTTACGCTTTCAAAATTTTTATTTACAGCAGCAATGTCCATAGCTGAATAGTATGAACCGTCTATATATTGATTATTATTTGTTATTCTAGTATTACTTTCCAAAAGAATATTTAAATCTGTATACGGAGAGTTTTTAAGTATATTTATTGAAGATGTCTGATTATTTTCTGCTGCTATATGTATAAGTGAGTATCCTCTTTCATCTTTAATATTCGGATTGACATTTTGTGATAATAGAGTTTGTATAGTTCTGATATCTCCTGTTTTTACCGCATTAATCATTTTATTTTCATTTTCTGTTAATGCATATAGAGTGATAATATTTATAAATAATGTTATTGTTATAAGTTTTTTCATATTATTTCCATTTTATCATTAAGTTAATATTATGTATACTAATATAATCATCGTTTTTATATTTATTTTTATTATAACTTTTTTATTATTAAAATATTATATAAATAGAATAAAATATTGAAAAATAGACAAATATAATATATACTTATGATAATATTTGGAGGTTTCTAAATGGCTAGCATAGAAAGAGATAAAGCTATTGAACTATTTAAAAAATATAATAATGAGCATTCATTATTTAAGCATGCATTATCAGTGGAAGCTGTTATGAGATATTTTGCAAGAAAAAACGCAGAAGATGAAGACGAATGGGGGATGGTAGGTTTTTTGCATGATATGGATTATGAAAAATATCCTGATGAGCATTGTATCAAAGTTAGAGAAATACTTGAAGCAGAAGGACTTCCTGATAGTTTTATAAGAGCCATTCAAAGTCATGGTTACGGACTATGTACAGATATTGAGCCTTTAAGCGATATGGAAAAAACTTTATATGCTGTTGATGAGCTTGCAGGTTTTATTACGGCATGTGCTTTAGTGAGACCTTCAAAGAGTTTAGATGATATGGAAGTAAAATCTGTTAAGAAGAAATTGAAAGATAAGGCATTTGCAGCTAAAGTTGACAGAACAGTTATAAATAAAGGTGCTGAAATGTTGGGAATTAATATAGATGAACTTATAAAAGAAACTATAGAAGCTCTTATTCCTGTGCAGGAGAGTATAGGGCTTAATAAAATTTCCTAAATATTAATGTTTACGGACTTGGGTTATGAGTAAAATAAAGATACTTACAATAGTAGATATGCAAAATGATTATATGGAAGGCGGTCCTATGGCTGTTAAAGGTGCTGCTAAATTGGTGCCTGTCATAAATGATCTTATAAAGAATGGAGAGTATGATGCAATAATTGCAACTCAGGATTGGCATCCTTCCAATCATATATCTTTTGCTTCAACTCATGAAAAAGAGCCTTTTTCTAAAATAAAAGTTATAGATCAGGATACAGGAGATGAAGAAGTCATTACTTTATGGCCTCGTCATTGCGTTGCCAGAACTTATGGTTCGGCTATAGTTGATGGTCTTAGAAAGAAAAAAGATTATATATATGTTCAAAAGGGAGTTGATCCGGACGATGAGGGTAACTCCGGTTTTTCTTATATGCATAAAGAGTTTATTGATGCTGCCAGAGAAAATAAAGAAACTTTGGTGCTTGATTTTGTTGGGGTTGCTCTTGACTACTGTGTATTTTTTACGGCTAGAGATACTGCTGAATATGTGGCTTCTATAGATGCTGAATATTTGGTAAGCGTAAATGTACTTGGATATGCTTCTGCTGCAGTTAATCCTGAAGTTATTGAGGGATTATATGCTTCTTGTCCTCTCATTAATCTTAAAAAGGTTAAATTGTGAAAATTATTAGGCTTGATAAAAAAACAAATTTTAATAAAGCCTATATTTATAAAAGCCCTATTGGCGATATAATATTAATGACTGATGAAACTTCTCAATATATCACATCATTAGAGTTTAACTTAAATAATATTAATATATCATCAAAACATGATGAACCGCCTTTAATAAAGAAAGCAAAAAAAGAATTAGATAATTACTTTTCAAATGATTTAAAAAAATTCTCTATTCCTTTGGCTTTATATGGTACAGATTTCCAATATAATGTTTGGTTAGAAACTTTAAAGATACCTTTTGGCAATGTTGTATCATATTCCGAAATAGCAGCAAATATTTCCGATAAAAGAGGCAGCATATCGAGAGCAGTTGGAACAGCTGAAGGAAAAAATAAAATAGCTATTATTATACCTTGTCATAGAGTTGTAGGAGTAAATAAAAAATTAATAGGCTATGCGGGAGGCTTGGATAAAAAAGAATATTTACTAAGACATGAGGGTTTTAATATAGTTAATTCTAAGATTATAATATAATAATTAAGATTATAATAGGTTGATTTTATATGCTTAAAAAGACTTATAAAACAAATAGGCTTTTTCTATTACAGCCCAATATAAATATGGCTTCAGAGATAGTTGATTTTTACAGAAGAAATAAAGAGTTTTTTAAAGAGTTTGATCCTCAAAGACCTGAAGTATTTTATAAGATTAATACTCATAAAGATATTATAAAAAAAGAGCTTGAAGAAATCAGATTGGAAAGAATGCTTAAATTTTGGATATACAAAATAGAAGATAAAAAAAAGATTATAGGTATGATTAATTTCAGCAATATTTATAAAGGTGTTTTTTTATCAACTACAGTGGGCTATAAATTAGATGAATTTGAACAAGGTAAAGGCTACATGACTGAAGCCCTTAAAGCAGCAATAATAATAGTATTTAAAGAACTTAAACTTCATAGAGTAGAAGCGAATATAATGCCTCATAATAAACCTTCATTAGAATTGGCTAAAAGATTGGGATTTGAATATGAGGGGCTTGCTAAGAAATATTTAAAGATTAATGGTAAGTGGGAAGATCATGTTCATATGACTATAATAAATGATGAAATATAAAAAATCTTTTAAATTTATGTAATTATGATTTTTATTTGTTATTTTGAATAAATTCGCATAAAAACATATAAAATTATATACTCAAAATCTTTACAAATTAAATATTATCTGTATAATGCATGTAAATAAAATAATAATAAGAGGTATATAAATGTCTGTAAAATGTGTTTGGTGCGGAAAAAATGTAGAAGAAATACAAGGTCAGGCTACTATGGATACTTGTGATGAGTGCGAAGATTTTTTTGAAGAGCATATTGATGATATATCAGAATCTTTGAATGAGCTTCTTAAAAAAAATGAATCTTCATCATCTAAACCTACAGAAAAAAAGGCTTGGATTAGTTATTCGCTTATAACAGCAATTCATATGCTTAGCTCCAAACCATATATAGAATTTAAAGACTCTAAATATAAAGATTTAATTTCGGATGATAAAAAATGAGAACATTATACATAATAACTTTTATATTTTTTTGTTTTTCGGCAAGTTTAATGCCTAAAAGTCAGGAGAATTTTTACTGTGAGTATTGCGGCAATAAATTTAGTTCAGTTAAATTATTGACTTCTCAAAATTGTATGCGGCACCCAGATGGTAATTATAAAGGCAAGCATAAACTTTATGAGGGCAGTGAAAAAGATGAATATACTTGTAAATACTGCGGCAATAAATATAAAACTATAAAACAGTTAACTTCTGCAAAATGTATGCGTCATCCAAATGGTAATTATAAGGGATATCATTCTCCTGCTCTTTGATAATTATAATACTAAAATTATGGGGGATTTATGAATAATTATGATAATAATGAGAGAGAAGCTGAAATAGTTAATGATGGCTATAATGATAAAAAGAATTCTTTTAATTCTATAATTTCTTGGATTCCATTTATATTAGCTTTAATATATACGATTTCGCCTATTGATTTTATTCCGGATGTTATACCTGTTGCTGGTTGGGGAGAAGATGCTTTGTTTTTAATTGCATCGGCTTTGCATGGCATTCAAAATACTGTATTAGATAAAAATACATCTATATATAAGATAGTTAAATATATAAAATGGGCTTCATTTATATTTACTATTATTTTTATACTGATATTGGTTCTTCTTATAGTATTAGTTTTTAAAGTTTCAGCTAATTAGTAATAATATATACTGTAATTTTCTATATTTAATTTAAAAATATAAATTCCGATTATTATATAGCTAGAATATATTTTAAAGATAGAAAGATGGAAGAGATAAAAAAGTATTGGAATGAATTTTTAGATATTATAAGTGAAGATGATGAGTTCGCTGGTGTTGCTCTGCTTAAAGGCAGTATAATTGTATCTGATAATGAAAATAAAGCTGATATAGTGTGTTCTGGAGATTTTACGGCATCGCATATAAAAAAAGATTTTTTAGCAAGAATAAAAGATTTTTTTGAAGATAGGCTAGGGCATAATATAGATATAGATGTCAAAGTAGATGCAGAACTTGTTAATAAGTATCTGCATGAAACTGAAGAATCTTCTGAAAATAAGGAAAATAATTCTAATAAAAATATATTAGAATCCTCAAAAAAAGAAAATTCTTATAGTAAAAGCAATTTAAACGATTATTTTAGGTTTGATAATTTCATACAGGGAAATAATAACAGATATGTATTTGAAGCCGCCAAATATGTATCATCTAATCCGGGTAAAGAATATAATCCTCTCTATATATATGGAAGTGTTGGTATAGGAAAGACTCATTTACTTCAGGCTATAGGTAATAGTTATATGCAGAATAATCCTAATGCTAAAGTTCTTTATATAGACGGAAGCGGTTTTAGAGATGAATATGTATCAGGACTTCAGAATAAAAAACCTGAAGTTTTTAAGAAAAGATATAAATCTTTGGATATGCTTTTGCTTGATGATTTACAGCTTCTTGAAAGTGCTCAGGAGACATCTAAAGAACTATTTGAAATATTTCAGGCTTTAGATAATTCATCAAAACAGATGGTATTTGTAAGTGATAAGCCTCCTAAAGAGTTAAGAAATATAGAAGCAAGATTAAAAAATAGATTTGAAAAGAGTCTTATTCTTTCAATAGAGCCTCCTCAATATGAAACTAGACTTGCCATAATAGAAAGAAAATTATTTGATTTGCATACAAGTATAGATGAAGAAGTTATGAAATATATGGCAGAAAATATTACAACAGATGTTAGGAAGATTGAAGGAGCAATAAGGGCTTATTTATCAGTAAGAGATTTAATGAAAATAACTCCTAATATAGAGCAATGTGATAAATTGGATATATTTAAAGATTATTTTACCAATAAGCCTAAATTAAAGAATGCTACAATAAAAGAGATAAAAAAAATAGTTGCTGATTATTATGGCATAGAGATTTCATCTTTTGAAAGTAAAGACAGAACAAAATTTATATCTAAAGCTAGGCATGTAGCCATATATTTAGCTTGCGAATATTCTAAAAAGTCTGTTACGGAAATAGGACTCGATTTTAATAGAGATCATGCCTCTGTAATACATGCCAGAGATAAAGTTAAAGATGAATTAAAAACAGGTTCGCATTTATATTCAGAAATTAATGATATAATAGCCGGAATATCATAAAATTCTTAAAATAAAATATAAAAAATGATTGACTTTTATATGATTTTATATATAATTTAGGAGTATTGTTAAATTAATACAATTTTTCATAAACCTCCTTATCACCCTGATGTCTTATACAGGGTGATACTTTTTTAACGGAAATTCAAACTTTTACTGTCTAATATTATCATAATACTCTTTTTATTATATTTATATGTCTAAAAATAATACATGATTGAATATTTTATATGTATAAAAATTGTACATTTAATATTATATATAGCTGTATTTAGTCATAATCAAAAATTATTTATCTGTTTTAATATGTTTTTGTATTATATTGAGCATATTCTTATTAGTTTTTTTAGTATTTATATGTTTTAAATGTATTTTGTTAAGTTATTTTTTATGAAAGATATTATTTAAATTTTATTTATTGGCACATTTATTGCATATAATAGTGGTATAAAGCTGAGAATATTAAAAAGTTATAAAATAATACTTTTAATAAAAAGGAGAATAAATGGAAGAGGAAATAAAAGAAAACAGCGAAGATAAAAAAGAGGAAGAAAATGTAGAAGCAGAAGCGGCTGAAAATAATGAGCAATCGGAAGAAAATATTGAAAATAATACTGAGGATGAAATAACAGCATTGAAAAAAAGAATAGAGGAGTTGGAAAATGAATCTGCTGATATGAAAAATAAATATATGTATGCTATGGCAGAGGCGGAAAATATTAGAAAGAGAACGGCTAAAGAGAAAATTGACGGTATAAAAAGAGCGAATAAAGAACTTTTATTGTCTTTGTTAAATTTTATGGATAATTTTGAGAGGGCATTAAAAGCAGGAGAGAAAGAAGAAAATATTCAGAATTCTGAGTATTATAAAGGAATAGCACTAATACATAAACAATTTATAGACTTTATGCATGATAATGGGGTTTCTGAAATAGAGTCTTTAGGAGAAGAGTTTGATCCTAATGTACATGAGGCATTAACTATGATAGAAGTTCCGAATCTTGATAAAGAAAAGGTTGTTGAAGTTTATGCTAAAGGTTATAAATTGAATGATGAACTTTTGAGAACAGCTAAAGTGGTGGTTGGAAAGCCGGCTACTGCTAAAGAATAAATAATTAATTAGGAGATTTTATGGCACATATTCAACTTTTTAGAGCTTATTACGAGCCGAAAGCAGACAAAAAGGAGAGCATACAGCATATAAACAGAGTTCTTCAGGATTTGACTGATGCGATTAACAATCATATCAGAGATAAAGAAGTAATTAATGTTGACCTTACTACTTCTCATTTGGGTAATGGTCATACTGAGTATGTTGTTAGTGTTCTGACGAAAGACTGACAGCAGATAATTTAAGATATATTAATTTTAGTATTAAAAGATTTAGTAATATTTGAAAAGGAGAAATTTATTATGAGTAAAATAATTGGAATAGATTTAGGAACAACAAATTCATGTGTATCAGTAATGGAAGGCGGGAAACCTGTAGTAATAACAAACAGCGAAGGAAACAGAACAACACCTTCTATAGTAGCATTCACAAATAAAGGCGAAGTATTAGTAGGTCAGCCTGCTAAAAACCAAATGGTAACTAATCCAGAAAATACAATATTCTCTATTAAAAGATTTATGGGTAACACTTATGCAGAAGTAACAGAAGAGCGTTCAAGAATGCCTTATACAGTTATAGAAGACGGCGGAAAAGTAAAAATTAAAACTTTAGAAGGAAACTTCACCCCTCAGGAAATAAGTGCTAGAATACTTCAAAAGATGAAACAAACAGCAGAAGAATATTTGGGCGAAACAGTAACTGATGCTATTATTACAGTACCAGCATACTTTAATGACAGTCAAAGACAATCTACTAAAGATGCAGGCCGTATTGCCGGACTTAATGTATTAAGAATAATAAATGAGCCTACTGCAGCTGCTTTAGCTTATGGTATAGAAAAAAAGAAAGATGAAAAAATAGCAGTTTATGACTTGGGCGGCGGTACTTTTGATATATCTATACTTGAATTGGCTGACGGAGTATTTGAAGTAAAAAGTACAAACGGTGATACTCACTTGGGCGGTGATGATTTTGACCAAGCGATAATTAATTGGCTTATAGATGAGTTCAAAAAAGATACAGGCGTTGACTTGAATAATGATAAAATGGCTTTACAGAGATTAAAAGAAGCTGCTGAAAAAGCTAAAAAAGAAGTTTCAAGTTCATTACAAACTGACATCAACTTGCCGTACTTGACAGCAGATGCATCAGGTCCTAAACACTTGAATGTATCTTTATCAAGAGCAAAATTTGAGGATTTAGTAAGAGATTTAGTAGAAAAAACTCGCATACCATGTGAAAAAGCATTGAAAGATGCAGGACTTTCTATTAGCGATATAGATGAAGTTATACTTGTTGGAGGTTCTACAAGAGTACCTTTAGTACAGGAAACAGTTAAAAACATATTTGGAAAAGAACCAAATAAAAGCGTAAACCCAGATGAAGCAGTAGCAATGGGAGCAGCAGTACAAGGCGGTATCATAAAAGGTGATGTTAAAGATGTACTTCTTCTTGATGTTACTCCGCTTTCACTTGGTATTGAAACAGAAGGTTCAGTAATGACTGTTTTAATCAACAGAAACACTACTATACCTACAAACAAAAAACAAGTATTCTCTACAGCAGCAGATAATCAGTCATCTGTAACTATCAGAGTATTACAAGGTGAAAGAAAAATGGCTAATGACAACAGAGAGCTTGGAAGATTTGATTTGGTAGGAATACCTCCTGCACCAAGAGGAGTTCCTCAAATAGAAGTTTCATTCGATATTGATGCTAACGGTATAGTACATGTTACAGCTAAAGATTTGGGTACAGGTAAAGAGCAGAAAATAACAATAGCTTCTTCAAGCGGACTTAGCGAAGATGAAATAAACAAAATGGTTCAAGATGCTGAAAAACATGCTGAAGAAGATAAAAAGAAAAAAGAAGAAGTTGAAGCTAAAAACAATGCTGACCATATGATTTATCAGACAGAAAAATTATTGAAAGAAAACGGCGATAAATTACAGGCTTCTGACAAATCAGAAATTGAGTCAAAAATGAGTGCTTTGAAATCAGCAGTAGAATCTAATAATACAGACAGTATTAAAAGAGCTACAGACGATTTACAAGCAGCATGGAGCAAAGCTTCAGAGGCACTTTATAAACAAGCAGGAGCACAGCAAGGTCAGGCAGATGCAGGACAGCAGGCACAGTCTGATAACAGCCAAGATTCAGGCAGAAAAGATGACGGTGTAGTTGATGCTGATTATGAAGTTGTTGATGATAATAAATAAATAATGAAATAAGAAGTTAAATATGCAGTTAATAAAAAACAGTTCTTGTTAACTGCATATTATTTTAAGGATATTATATATGAATATGGAAATGAATCCATTATTAAAAGCCGCTAAAATGGGTGATATAAAAGAATTAGAGTTACTTGTAAAAGTTGAAGATGTTAATCTAAAAGATAAAGACAATTATACAGCTTTAGCTTATGCTAGTGCAAATGGTCATTTAGAAGCTGTAAAATTTTTAGTAGAAAATGGAGCTGATGTAAATGATAAATTAGCTATCAAAGTCGCTTCAGAAAATGGACAAAATGAAGTACTTGCTTATTTGATGAGTAAGCAAGATTTTCAAAATGAAATATGATATGTGCTATATAAAGTAAAAGTTGAATATATAAAGTCTAATGGGCGATTGGAAGTTAATTTTTTGAAAGTGTTGATTTTCAATCGCCTATATTTTTAATGTTTATTAGGAAGTAATTGATGAAAAGAAATACAGAATTAGTAAAAGCAGCCAGACTCGGAGATTTAGAGAAAGTAAAAAACATATTAGAAACAACAGAAGAGTTTGGACATAATGAACTTAATATAGCGTTAGAATATGCTTTATTAAAAGGTCATAGAGATATAGTAAAAGAGCTTATTATAGCTGGTGCTTCTAGTACAGAAACTAAATTAAGATTAAATTATAATAATGTTTCATTTTATTATACAGGATTAATAAATTATATACAATGCATATATGAATTAATGCTAATTTATTATTCTTATATTGGAGATTTTGAAATGGCTGAGCTTTTAATAGACTCAGGAGCTAATCTTAATTATGGTAGTAAAACAGCTTTGATGAAGGCTTCAGAAAAAGGGGATTTAGAAATAGTAAAACTTTTGATAGATTTAGGAGCTTATAGTTTAGATAGGGCTTTGATTGATGCTTCAAGAAATGGGCATTCAGAAGTAGCGGAATTTTTAAAATCAAAAGGGGCTAAATAATAAAATATATTTAAAATTTTTGTTCTTTGACAATTTACCATAATACTAGTATAATAAACATACAATTATTTTTAAAGGCTGGTATGGAATATTCAGAGTATCTTGAAAAACTTAAAAAAGAAATTATCACTGTTGATAATATTAACAGAATAAATGACTGCTATATAAGGTATTTATTTTCAGAGAGAGGTAATGAGAGAATAATACTTAGTTTTATAAATTCTGTTATGAAAAATATGCATTTTAAAACTTTTGTAAAAGCTGAGATTCTTAATCCTTTTAACTTGAGCAAATATTTAGAATCTAAAGAGTCTGTGATGGATATAAGGTGTACCACTGACAGCGGAGAAGTTGTTATTATAGAGATACAGTCTCAGGGCAATATTGAGTTTATTTACAGAAGTTTATTTTATTGGGCTAATGGTTATGCTGTGATGTTAAATAAGGGCGATAATTATAATAATTTATGTCCTGTAATAAGCATTAATATTTTGAACTTTAATTTGATGTATGATATAAATGATATTCATACTTGCTATGTTTTGAAAGAGATTAAACATAATAGAATACTTACTAATCATTGTCAGCTTCATTATATAGAGCTTCCTAAATTTAATTTTAATTCAAGTTATGATGAAGCAGAGAAGAAATTTTTATCTTGGTTAAAATTTTTTAAGGGGGATAAAATGGAAAATTTATTGAAAGAGGATACTATATTTGAAGAGGTAAAATTAAAATCCGAATCGTTTGTACATACTAATCCTTTAATAGATAGCTATAGAAGAAAAGAGGCTGATGAATATTTTAATAAAAGAATGCTTGATTATGAATTAGCAGAGGCTGAGAGAAAAGGTATATCAAAGGGTATTGAAAAAGGTATTGAAAAAGGTATTGAAAAAGGTATTGAAAAAGGTATTGAAAAAGGTATTGAAAAAGGTATTGAAAAAGAAAAATATGTTTTGGCTCAAAATATGAAGAATGAAAATCTTGATATAAATTTAATAAGCAAAATAACAGGTTTAAGTACCGAAGAAATTTTGAAATTATGATTTTATAATTAAATATGTTTTAATGATTATGTATTTATTAAAATATTTCTAAAAATATTTTTTTGTGTTATAATATTCGGCAATAAAAATAAGGCAGATAAGTGAAAAATAAAATTATAGCTTTTATTAAAAGAAAAAATGAATCCATTCATACAACCGAAACTATATATATAGCTTCTATACTTACTATGGTTGGCGGATTTGTGGATGCTTATACTTATGTTACCAGAGGAGGAGTTTTTGCTTATGCTCAGACTGGTAATATAATATTTTTTGCTATGGGTTTGGTGAGAAAACAATTTAATGATACTCTGCATTATTTTATGTCTATTATAATTTTTATTATTGGTATTTTTTTTGCTTTATATATAAAGAAAATTTTGAATAAAAGGAAGATTATTGAATTTGAATATGTTATTATATTAATACATTCTATTGTACTATTTATAGTGGGATTACTGCCTCAAACATTTTCAGACACGGTGATTGTAGGAAGTATATCATTTATGTCGGCAATATTTATGATAACATTTAATAAGGTGGAAGGACTTTCTTATGTTACAAATATGTGTACAGGTAATTTAAGATCTGCTTCAGAGAATATATTTAAATTTTTGTTTAATAAAGATAATACAGGATTAAAAAAAGGATTGATATATATTACAATATTATGCTCTTTTGCTTTAGGAGCTTTTTTAGGAACTTTATTTACTAATATATTTGGAATCAGAGCTATATGGATTTCTTCCGCTTTATTATTGGTAGTTGAAAGTTTGATGTTTTTTGAAAAATAAATGTGTTTATAATTTTTTATATAATTAAAGGATATTTATTATGGATAAAGATTATTATAAAATACTTGATGTTAATATATTTGCAAGTAATGAAAAAATAAAAAAATCTTATAGGGAATTGGCTATGAAATATCATCCGGATAGAAATCCCGGTGATGAAGAGGCTAATCGAAGATTTGTAGATATAAATGAGGCCTATGAAATTTTATCTAATAAAGAGACCAGAATGCAGTATAATATTAAATATTTATCTTCCAATAAGTATATTATTGGAGGATTGGCTGCGGCAGGTATTGGATTAGGTTTAATACTAGGCAGAAGAAAAAACTGATTTTTAATATTTAATGATAAATTTTATACAGAGGATATGATAAATGGCAGATAAAAGAGACTATTACGAAGTATTAGGCGTAGCAAAAACAGCTACTAACGATGAAATAAAAAAAGCATATAGAAAATTAGCTATGCAGTATCACCCAGATAGGAATCCGGGAAATAAAGAGGCTGAAGATAAATTTAAAGAGGCTACGGAGGCTTATGAGATTTTATCTGATGAGAAAAAACGGGCTCAATATGATCAATTTGGTTTTCAGGGCGTTCATAGTGATTTTGCTGATGCTTACGGCAGAGGCGGTTTTGATTTCTCATCAATGTTCGGAGGTTCAGGCGGATTCGGTGATTTAGATGATATATTCAGCTCATTTTTCGGAGGCGGATTTTCCGGAAGAGGGTCGAGATCCCAAAGACGAGGTAAAGATATAAGACATGATATTACTTTATCTTTGGAAGATGCCGTTTTTGGAAAGAAAATGGAAATCAAATTAGATAAAAACGATACTTGCGATGTTTGTCATGGTACAGGAGCTGAACCCGGAACAAAAACACAGACTTGTCCTACTTGCGGAGGAAGCGGAGAGGTTAGAATGGCTCAAGGCTTTTTCAGTGTAAGAAGAACATGCAGCAGATGTAATGGAAGCGGTTCTATAGTAACAACACCTTGTAAAAACTGCAAAGGAATCGGTACTGTTAAGAAAACTAAAACTATTTCTGTTAATATTCCTAAAGGTATTGATGATAATACTCAGCTTAGAGTAAGCGGAGAAGGAGAGGCTGTAGGAGGAGGAATAGCAGGCGATTTATACCTATATATACATGTAAGTCCGCATCCTTATTTTATAAGAGATGGTATAGATTTAATAACAGAAGTAGGCATCAATATTGCACAGGCGGCATTAGGTGCTGATATTTATATACAGACTTTGGATAAAAAGAAAGTGAAAATAAAAATTCCAGCAGGAACTAATAGCGGACAAATATTTAAATTGAAAGGAAGCGGTGCTACTCATATAAACAGATCCGGTAGGGGGGATTTATTTGTTGTAGTGAATATAGATGTTTCATCTAAATTGTCTGCTGAGGAGAAAAGATTATTCAATGAACTTAAAAAGGTTATGCCTTCTAATGATGAACCTGCTTTAAGAAAACCTAATAAAACTAATTGGTGATGCTAAATTATAATTATAAAGGGGGAATTATCCTCCTTTTTTAATTATGATTGAAATTATAGATTAATTCCAATATTTTATCTGTATTTTGAATTTCATCTATTGATGACATAAATAATTCATAAGATTTTTTATTTTCAGTCATTTTTTTTATTTTTGATATTATTGATATTGGATTTTGAGAATTGTATATTAATGCATTTTTATCATCAGAAGCTATTTCAGCAGATGAGCTTTTAGCATCTATTATAGGCAATGTTTTATAATGCCAAGCTGCTATTAACTGAGTATAGAAAGAATCTTTTATATTATGTATTATCATGCAGTTTGAAGTTTCTATCTCTTTTCCTATGTGGGTATTATCGTCTTCATCTATAAATTCAACATATTGCTCTATAGATAATTTATGAATATTTTCTTTTAATTCTTTATCATATCCTATTATTTTTAATTTATATATATCATTACTTTCTTTCAGATACTGTGCATAAGCTGCTGTGCATTTGAAGATACTATTCTCTTTATTATAGAATATTATTATTGATTTATCTTTTTTAGATTTTTTATCATTGTTAATAAATATATAAGGGGAGAAATAAGGCTGTATGATTTCTATGTTTTTTATATCTTTATGTAAGTATAATAATCTTTCCTTTGTTTTTTTACTTCCGCATATTATTATATCAATATTGTCAGTATGTTTATAATCCAATTTCATAAGTCTTTTATCTATTAATTTTGTTTTACTGTCTTTTTGTTCATGAAAATATAAATGATTTTGGAAATTTAAAGTATACCATACTATTACAGGCAGTTTATTTATTCTTTTTTTTATTAAAATATTTTTAGCCATGGAAGCTGCTATATTCATAGGAAAATCTATAGCTATAATTGCATCAGAATTTTCAGCAATATTTGCTATATTCTTTGCTGACTTTTTTAAAAATAACAAAGATAAATGTTTTCTTGTAATATAAGCAGGAAAATTCTTCGGAAATGATTTTGAAAATACTGTTATTTTTATAGATGATTTGTAAAAATGCTCTATCATATTAAGCATAAATTGATTAGATTTATCTCTTATATTGCTAGCATTAGATATTAATACAATAATTTCTTTCATTTTTTATCCGTCATAATTAAAATATACCAAATTCCATTCCGATATTTGAAATGATAAATAAGGACTTGTTATGAAAATAAATAAAATTTTATTTATAATTTTTACTATATATATTTCGGCATATTCCAGAGATATTTTACAATATCATACTGTAATGAGTGATAGAAATGCAAACATCACTTTAGAAAGTATAACTGTGAATACTAATAAAAATACTTTAGATGCTAATACTCAATATACTTTAAATAAAGAATTAGAAAAAGCTAGAAAATTTGTACAAGACGGTAATTTTTTTGAGGCAATTAATTTATGTAATTCTTTAGAAAATAATTATAAAGATTATTATGAAATATATTATCTTAGAGGTCTTTCATATTATAGAAGGGCTGATCTTTATTATGCTTCTTTAGATTTTAAAAAACTATTATCTCTATATATAGAAGAGAAAGATTATAATACAGTTTATGGGGTAATATTTGAATTTTTTAATACTATTAACGAATACGAAGAAACTTTAAGATTATGTATTACTGCCTATAAAGTAACGAATAATCCTCATTGGCTTTTTTTAGCCGGTAATTCTGCTTTAAAAAATGGAGATGTTAAGAGTGCTGATTATTATTTCAATGCTTGTTTAAAACAAAATAATTCTTATGCTAATGAAGGATTTGGAGATATAAGTTATTTAAATAATCAGTATGATAATGCTATAAATAATTACAGAAATGTAAGATATTCTAATAATGAAGAGCAAATTAGAATTCAGACAAAAATAAGCAATGCTGCGGTGAAAAAAGAGATATATTTATGGGATAAAAGTTTTTCATCTCAAAATTATACAAATGCCATAAACATACTAAATAATATATCTTCATATTCTTCTGATTATCCGGAAATAACGGTTGCTTTGGCTAAAACATATTTTGCTTTGAAAAACTATAATAATGCTAAAAGTATATTATTAAAATTTATTTCATCTGTAAGAGATTTTGATGAAGCTTATGCTATATTAGCTCAAATATATTTATATGAAAATAATGAAACTGAGGCTATAAAAATATTAGAAAGAGGATTAGAATACACATATAATAAACCTAGATTATATGAGACATTTGCATCTATGCTTTATGATTTAGGCTATAGTTATTATCCGGATAAAATAATATCTCAAATCATAAATTTGTATAATATTTCTGATGAAAATAAAATAAATTATAGTAAAAGTTTGATAAGACAAAAAAAATATGATGAGGCTTACAAATTATTAAAATCTGTATCTTCTTATAAAGATATTGTGAACGGTTTATTAAATAATATAGAATACAATAAAATATTAGATAAGACTGAACAATTAAAGCAGCAAAAATATTATGTTGATATAATGCAGCTTCTTTCTAAATATAAATTTGATGGAAATGAAGAACAGATTAGAATAGGCTATATTGCTGAGGCATATTATAATTTAGGTTCTATAGATGAGGCTATAAATATATTAAAAGAAAGTTTTAATGCAAATACAATAAGTGTTAATAATGTTCTTTTGCTTAGAAAGATGTTAGGCATTAGGGCTTCAAATAATGATACATCAGTTTATCAAAAGGAGAGAGATGCTATAGATATAAGAGCCACTGAATATTGGGAGGAGGAATTAAAATTACATTTGAATTTGGTTACTGACAGAATATTTGAATTTCTTAGATTTAATCAATTTGACGAGGCTCTAGCTTATATAGCCGATTTGAGAAATAAAAATTATGATGTTGCTTATATAAAGCAGATTGAGTCATCTGTTTATGGACTTTATGCGGCATATTTGTATGATAATAAGAGATATGAAGAAGCATCTAAAACTGTCGCTTTGGCTGTAAGAAGAAATAGAAGCAATTATGATGCAATTGCTGTTCAAAATGAGATGTATATAGATTCTTATTTAAGTTCTATTGGATATTATAATAATATAAGTGCTTATGTAAGTTTATCTTCTATAATGAAAGAAGTTTTGAGAATTTCGCCTGCTTATATAGATAATAGAATAAGACTTGCTGAAGCATATATATACGAATACAATATAGAAGGATTTAACATCGTTAATAGAATCACTGAATATATTAATGTTAATGGCGGAAAAGACTTATTATTGGGCAGAGTATATAATAGAGCTTATTTATATGAATACTCTCTTTTATGTTATGACAGGGCATCTAAATATATTGATTTTAATCCTATATATGCGGCAGAAAGTGCTGTTAATATAGATAATTATAATCCTTCTTCTGAGGATCTTCAAAAGTTAATAAATGCAAATGTTAATAATCCTGATAAACTGTATGCTGCTTCAAAGATTTATACAAAAATTGGAAATTATAGTGAAGCTTTAAATATAATTAATAATGCTTTATCATTTGATAGTAAGAATATTGATTATATTTATCAAAGAGCATATATAAATGAACTTATGGGCAGTACTAAATCAGCATTATCAGATTATGAAGCAATTATCAAGATGAAAAAGAATTATGCTGCTGCTAATTATAGAGCTGCTTTAGTTTATCTTAGCAATTTAAAAAATGATATGGATGCTGAAACTTATGCTTTAAACTATTTAGCATTAGTTCCTGATGATTACAGCGGATATAAACTTTTAGCTGATATTTATAAATTTAGAGCAGAAAAATATATAGACAGAAATACAAAAACTTTACTCAAAGAGGCTTTGAATAATTATCAAACTGCTTTAAGTAAAGCGGTATGGGGGAGAGATTTAGAAGCTAGAAATATAATATTAAAAGAAATTGATTATGTTCAAAATAAAATCATAGAGTAAATTTATTATAATAAAAACTAACAAAGCATAAAGTGCATATTTAAATCCCGCCCTTTATGCTTTTTTATTTTTTATTCAATATAAAAGTGTTTATTAATTTTTTTACTTAGTTTGTAAAAGCATTCCCGCCCAAATTTTTATTGTATTTTTATTTTTTACACCGCACGTTAAACGGTTCTTTATTAATAATTTAAATTACAATTATTTATTATATTAAATTTATAATTTTTTTCACCGTGCGGTAATTGCCGCAATAAATTTTTAAAAAATTGGGCGGGCAATTAAAATAACAGTTAGAAGTTAAAAAGCAATATAAAGCAGAAATGACATAAAATAATAGAAAGTCTATAGGGTGGGAATAGTAGTGTGAATATTTTTCATAATTAAAGTAAATTAAGCCTTTTTTCTATTGCTATTCCGTAAACTCTATCATCATTATCTTTTATAGCAGCTTCAACACAATTATATATAAACTTTGTTGACTTTTTTAGAGCACTTTCTATACTATCGCCTTTTAATATATATCCTAATAATGAAGCTCCGAAAGCATCTCCTGTACCTGGTATCATTATATTTATTTTTGGATAATAGCTAGTTATTATATTATTATCTTTATAGCATAGACTTCCTATATCATCATCTTTTGAAACACTTGTAACGATTACTGTTTTTGGTCCAATTTCAGAGAGTTCTCTAGCCATATCTTTAACTTCTTCTTCATTATATTTTATAGAAGGATCTTTTCCTAATAATATAGCCAATTCTGTAATATTAGGAGTTGCTATATTAGCATATTTTATTAATTCTTTCATAGCATTTACATGCTCATAAGACATAGAAGGGTAGAGTTTACCATTATCACCAAGTATAGGATCTATGAGAACAGTTCCAATATTAAAACTCTTTATTATATCTACAACAATATCCGGCTGTTTACCAGAGGCTATCCATCCTACATAAAAAGCATCAAAATTAGGTTTTCTTATTTTTAATTCTTCTACAATTTTTTCTAATTGTTCAGTTAAATCAAAAGCACAGAAAGATTCAAAAGCGGTATGATTTGAAAGCATAACACTGACAAGAGGGGAAACTTTTATACCAAAGTGAGATAATACCGGTATATTAACTGTTAAAGATGCCTTACCATAAGAGCATAAATCATTTAGAAGCAGTACATTAAAGTTATTATTCATAAATTTTATTTAAATATAATAAGTGCTTTACTATCGGCAAGAACTTTATATCCTGATATTTGTGCAAAGTATGCAAATTGTTCAAGAGTTATATCATATCTGTCTTCTATCTCTTCTTTAGTAACTTTCATTTTTTTACCGCCGGATAAAAAAGAATTAAGTTCAAATCCGCTAGTTCCAAATTTTCTTTCAACTTCTTTTTGAAATGGATTTTTTTTACCTCTTCTCATTTATTGCTCCAAATGATATATTTTGATATATTATCATATAATAGTTTTTTTTTCAAATAAATTTTACTAAAAAAACTCATTCATAAAATAACTATAAATTATTTTTTAAATTTATATTAAAGTATATTATTTAATTAAATTATATTTTATTAACTATTTGATTTGCTATAGATATCTTTATAAATATGTAATACTGTAATTTTTTATTATTTTTAGTATAAAAAATCCTATCCATAAATAATATGAATAGGATTTTAATTTTTATATTGAAGAATTATTTTACTGCTTAGCCAATTCTACAGTGCTTCCATCTGGTTTAGTATATATAGCTGTTGTTTTATCATCATTGAATGTGATTTTATGATCTATTTTTTCTATTGCAGCATCATTTGAAAATAAAATCTCTGATATGGTTAAATTATTATTATTCATTATTTCAGAATGATAGTTGCCTTCTTTCATAGTGCTGATTGTAGCAATATTTTCTTCTACTTGCAAAACTATATCACCTGATGAATATGTTCCTAAATAAGGAGTAAATAGATCTGATTTAATTAATTCATAAGAATATTCTTTTCCATATATAAAATCTATTTTATATATTATTTTATCTTTTTCTAATTCATAAGACATTATAACCTTTTCATTATTATTGTCATAATGTTCTGATTTTAAGACATTATCTTGTAATGTGAAAGTCATTCCTACATTTGTCATCCCTTTATATCCGTATATATTACCTTCTTTGTCTATTAAAATAGTATAATTTTTAGTTTTGATTTGACCATTAGTATCGAAAGTTGGTATATAGTAATTACCAGTGTATGCTCCCAATTCTTTAATTTTATTTATTACTATGTAGTCTTCATCAGGAATATTAAAATCTTCTTTATCAAAAATATTTTTTCCGCTGAATTTTATATGATCATCAAAAAGATTAACTTCAAGTATTGAATATATTTGATTATATGTATTACTTAACTGAGTGTTTCCATTAATATCCATTAACAATGAATTTTTTGATAAAGACAAATTAGTTATTGGATTTTTATCTTCTCCTATGTATATATTTCCATTTTCTATTCTAAATACTACATGAGTGTAGCTTCCATTTGTAAATTCATGTTCATGATAATATCTGCCGTCATATCCTTTTAGAAAGTTTGATATTTCTACAGTATCTGTTTTTATTTCTTTGTTATTATTACCTGAACATCCGATAATAAATATAATCATTACTAATGATATAATTAATAAAAATTTTTTAATCATTTTTACTTCCTTTGTAAATTAAAATGTTATTATTTGAATAATATGTTAATATCGTAAAAAAATCAATATTATTATTTATTTTTATGAAATAATTTTTAGTATCTATTTAATTCAACAGTTGTACCATCTGGTTTTGTATATACTGCTTTACTTTTATCATCATTAAATACAAATTTATGCACTTTTGTACCTGTTTTTGAAGAATACTGATATATAGTTAAAGTATTTCCAATGATAACAGGTGTATAGCTATATGTTACAGTATTTAATTGAGCATCAGTAGTTGTTATTGTTAAAGTTATGCTGCTGTCTGCTGATTTATATATACCGCTATATGGGCTAAATAGATTATATTTTATCAAAGCCTCATACTGTAATTGATTATTAATCCAAGTATTACCAAATATTAATTTATAATCTTGATTTTTGTCTTTATCATAAAAATGAAGTTCTTGTCTGCTTGAAGTGCCTCCTGTTTGTTTATATGTTATTATTAATACACTATTACTTAATTCTACTTTTGAATAGTTGATTTTAAAATTATCATCCATATACACTTGTCCGGCTGTATCTATAAGTATATAATATTTTTTTGTGTCATCATAATCATAATAGTAGTAGTTTCCAGAATAAGTTATCAATTCTGACATAGGTTCTCCAATTAATGTACTATATCCGCTTGTTTTTTGATAAGCTTCTTTATGAAATATAGCATTGGCAAAAAGATAAATATTTCCGTCGCTTCCGAAATTAAAAGTATACATTTCATCATTCATTTCATATCCTAAATTAACACCAGATCCGCTTTTTTTACCTTCTATGTATATTTGAAGTTTATTTCCCAATAAAGTTTTCATTGTTGCTTCAACTTTTGTACCATATCCATTATATATTGAATCGCTGTCTATTATATATCTAAGCCCAAGACTGTTATCATCATATCTGGAATAATAAGCCCCATTATGATTTTTAATAAATTCAGATATTTGTCCCTGATCTGTTATTATAATTTCTGATGATTGGGAATTAGGTTTTGCAGTAGGATCTATAAAACTTCCGTCTCCAATATCAACTTCATTTTCAGGATTAGGGTTTGTTATTGTTGCTGAACAATTTAATATTAATAGAGATATAAATATTGTTAATAAAATTTTTTTATTCATAATTTTCTCCTAACAAAAATTATTGAAAATATAAAATAAGTTTATATAATATTTAAATATTATTTTTACGAATCTGTTAAGAACATAAATATTATTGATGTATGGCAATATTATCATAAATAAAATTTACCTTACTATAATTTATAGTATAATGATATAATAGGTATATTAAAAGTCAATAATGAATATCTATTTTTTATAAATTATAATAGGTATATTAGTTAATTTAACTATTTTTATAATGTAAAAATATTAAAAAAAATAAATATTTTTTTACAATATATTGACATTATTTTTTTATTATGCTATAATACTTATAACATAATCAAATACTCATGAGGGAGTAATTGGCGTATTTTACGCGGCAAAGCCAACATCGCAGCTCTTAATTAGTAGAGTTTGGTTAGCCTTAATTAATGAGACTCAAGTATAAATAAATCTTTAAAGATTAGTATAATTTTCTATTCTTTGATGATTTATTTATACATGAGTCTTTTTTTATGCATTTTTTAATAATTAGAAAATAATTAAATGAGAGGTAGTTTATGAACGGTTTTTTAGGAAGAAAAGATGATATTCTTAAAACGCTTAATGTTGATCCTAAAATTGGATTAAATGAAGAGGGAAGAAAGGCTAGTTTTGAAAAATATGGTGCTAATAGTTTTACTAAAGAAAAAGGTGCTAGTTTGATTCAGAAAATATTAGAATCATTGAAAGAACCTATGATACTTATGCTTATATTTGCAGGTATTATAGCAATAGCTGTAAATACAGTTGCATATTTTAATGGAGGACATGCTGACTTTTTAGAATGCTTAGGTATATTTTTGGCTATAAGTTTGTCTATAACAATTACAATAGTTATGGAAGGTAAAAGTGCTAAGGCATTTGAAGCATTAAATAGTATTAATGAAGATATTAGAGTAAAAGTTATAAGAGACGGAAATATAGAAATAATTAATCAAAAAGATTTGCTTGTTGGAGATATTGCATTTATAGAAACAGGAAATAAACTTCCAGCTGACGGCAGATTATTAGAAAGCGTATCATTAAATATAGATGAATCAGCTTTAACAGGAGAAAGCGAGCCTGTAGAAAAAGATGCTGATGCAATACTTACAGATGAAAAAACTCCAGTGGCTGAGAGAATAAATATGGCTTATTCAGGTTCATTTGTTACCACAGGCAATGGTAAAATGATAATTACATCTGTAGGCGATGCAACAGAGTTTGGTAAAATAGCTAGAGAGCTTTCTAAAACTAAAAAGACTTCTACACCTTTACAAGAAAAACTTGCTCAGTTGGGAAAGAGAATAGCGACATTTGGTATAACAGCTGCTGCTATAGTATTTATAATTCAGGTTGTCAATTTCATAAGAACAGGTAATGCTAATTTTACTACTATATCAGAGGCATTCATTACAAGTATAGTATTAATTGTAGCTTCTGTTCCTGAAGGACTTCCTACAATAGTTGCTGTTTCACTTTCTATAAATATCATAAAAATGGCTAGGCAGAATGCTTTAGTAAAAAAGATGGTAGCTTGTGAAACTATAGGAAGTGTTAATGTTATTTGTTCTGACAAGACAGGTACTCTTACAGAAAATAAAATGACTTTAAATAAATTATTTGCTAATGGTGAATATATAGATCCGGAAAATATAAAAAATGAAAAGATTATAAAAAACTTTGCTATTAACTCTACAGCAGATGTTGATTATAAAGATAATCAGGCTAAGTTTTTAGGCAATCCTACAGAATGTGCATTACTAGTGGCTGCAAGTAAGTCCGGATTTAATTATAAAGAGATAAGAGAGAAATCAAAAATAATATATGAATATCCTTTCTCATCAGAAACTAAAAATATGACTACTGTTGCAAAAATAGATAATGAAACTATTGTATTTACAAAAGGAAGTCCTGAGAAAATAATGTCTATGTGCAGTATTAGTGATGATGAGAAAAAAGGTATTGAAGATGCAATAGAAAAATTCCAAAATGAAGCTAAAAGAGTAATAGCATTTGCTCACAAAATAGCAGATGATAATGTTGAAAATAATAGAGAAAAACTAGAAAGCAATATGATATATGACGGATTTGTAGCAATATCCGACCCTGTTAGAAAAGAGGTTTATGATGCTGTTGAGCAGTGCAGAAGTGCTGGAATAAATATAAAAATGCTTACAGGCGATAACATAGTAACAGCAACTGCTATAGCTAGAGAGTTAAAAATACTTAATGAAAACAGCATTGTTCTTGAGGCAAAAGATATTGATGCTATGGACGACAGCACATTAAAACAAAATTTAAGCAAGATATCTGTTATAGCAAGAAGCACACCTACAGTAAAAATGCGTGTAGTTAATGCTATAAAAGAGATGGGGAATGTGGTTGCTGTTACAGGAGATGGTATCAATGATGCTCCTGCTATAAAAAATGCTGATGTAGGAGTTGCTATGGGTATAACAGGTACTGAAGTATCAAAAGAGGCCAGCGATATAGTTCTTCTTGATGATTCATTTGCTACTATAGTAAAAGCAGTTCAATGGGGACGCGGAATCTATGATAATTTTCAGAGATTTATACAGTTTCAGCTTACAGTTAATTTAGCTTCTGTAGTAGTTGTTCTGATTTCTACATTAACAGGTTTAAAATCTCCATTTTCTGCTATACAGTTGTTATGGATAAATATTATTATGGATGGACCTCCTGCTATAGCTTTGGGACTTGAGCCTATAAGAGATAATTTGATGAAAAGAATGCCTACAAAAAGAAATGCAAGCATTGTAACTAAAAAGATGATATTTAAAATAGTATTTTCAGCTGCTGTTATGATAGTATTATTTATGCTTCAAAGCAAATTAAATATACTTAATGTTACAGAGGCAGAACAGTCTACAGTATTATTTGCTATGTTTGTAATGTTCCAAATATTTAATTCTTTCAATAGCAGAGAGTTGGGATTTGACAGTGTATTCAAATATTTCCTTAATAATAAATTAATGCTTTTAAGTATGGGTATTACTTTTATATTACAGATATTAGCAACTCAGTATGCTGGCGGATTCTTTAATACTGTGCCTTTAAGTGTAAATACTTGGCTAAAAACTATAGGAATTGCCCTTATTGTTGTTTTAGCTGCGGAGATTTTTAAAATATTTACCAGAATGGTGAAGAGATAAATTTTTTAGATTAAAAATTGGAATTATTTTTTAAAATAATGTATAATAATTCCGAATTTATATATAGTGTAAATTTAAAATATAGAGTAGATATAAAAATGAATAACATTCCTATTATAGTATTTATATGTGTATTCGTTACACTTTTGCTTATAGTTAAAAAGTTTTTGTTTAAGAAACCATCAGATAAAATATCTGATATTGATAAGGTAAATAAATTTCTTAGTGAAGGAAGAAGTGATATTGCTTTATTAAAACTTAAAGAAATTTTAGCTAAAGATAAACCCGGTACAAAAAGAGCTGAAATACATTCTATGATAGGGGACTGCTATGCCAACATGGAAGAGTATTCTTTTGCAATAGTAGAATACAGACATGCTATAGATGAGGGATATAAGAATCCTGAAACTATTTTAGCATTATCCAGAGCTTTAAATAAAATTGGTAAAAAGGAAGAAGCATTAGCTCAATATCTTACATTATTTAGAATAGATGATTATAAACTTGTGGTTGCTCTAGAAATAGGTGTAATATATTATGATAATAGGCAATATGAAACTGCAATAAAGTATTTTGATGAAGCATTAGATATACAGCCTAATAATTCAGAAGCCTTAAAATATAAAGCTTTTTGTTTTGTTAATATAGGCAATTTCAATGATGCTATATCTGGTATGAATAATATATATAAGAAATTCCCAGATGATCCTTTATTGAATTATAATTTAGGAAGAGCTTATAGAGGAAGAGAAGATTATAAAACTGCTATAAGGTATTATTCCAATTCTTATAAAGATAAAGAATATGCTGTTAAATCATTATATGAGATGGGACTTTGTTATATTAAATTAGAAAATATTGAGTCTGCTATAAAAACATTAGAAAAAGCTATAAGTTATGACAGTTATGATAAAGAATTAAATTTGGCCATACTTTATACACTTTCTGAATGTTATGATATAGTAGGAAATATTAATAAATCTATGGAGATATTAGAAAGCGTAATTGTAATAGATCCTAATTATAAAGATGCTAATGAAAAGCTTAACAATTATAAGGATTCAAGATATAGTGAAAATATTAAAAAATTCTTTAAATTGGAAGGAGATGAATTTTTTGATACTGCTTTAAAAGTTGTAGCAAGCATAGGGCTTATTCCGTATTCTTCTAAGGTAACTGACAAAAAATATTTTATAGTTTTTGCTAAAGAGAGTAATAGTCCTCATTCTCCTAAGAAGATAGTTTATTTCAGAACTTCTTATAGTCCTATATTTAATGATGAGCTTGTAAATTTATATGATTATGCGGTTAATGCGAATATTGCTAATACTATATTAATAACTTGTGCTATGGTAAGTCCTGATGCTATAAGATATGCTGCTATGTCAAGAATTGATATTGTGGGAATAAAGAGACTTGAGAGTTTACTTGATAAATCTAATCTTACTAATTTACCTGTAGGTGTAACTAGAACAGAAGAAAAACTTAATTGGATATTATAAGTACAATATTTTAACTTGGTTATAGACGATAAACAGCAGTAGATGATATTCATTCTATTGCTGTTTTTCTTTTATAATATTTATTTTAGCAGTTGATTTTTATTTAAAAGTAATTCAAAATAATATAAAATTGTTTATGGGATAGTTTATAGATAAATGAAAAAAGTACAGGATTTTTATTTTAAAAAGGCAAAAGAAGAAAATTATAAAGCTAGAAGTGTATTTAAATTAGAAGAGGCTCAAAATAAATTCAAATTTATAAAGGCATCAGATACAGTTCTTGATGTTGGATGTTCTCCCGGATCTTTCAGTCAGTATATGCTCAATAAAATATTGAAAAGCGGCTGTGTTGTAGGAGTTGACATACTGCCTAATTCATTTGCTCATCAAAGATTTACATTCATATTGGGAGATATAAAAGAAATGGATATTACATCATTCAATAATACTTTATTTGATGTTGTAGTAAGCGATGCTATGCCTAACACTACATCTGATAGGGAAACTAATCATTTTCGTTCTATATCTTTATGCAGAGCTATATTTAATTTAGCTAAAGATGTATTAAAAGAGAATGGACATTTTTTTATAAAGGTTTTTGATGGTAAAGATTTGCAGATGTTCAAGAAAGAATTATCTGAATATTTTGATTCTATAAATGTATTTAAACCTAAAAGCTCAAGAGATGAAAGCAGAGAAATATTTTTATTTTGTAAAAACTTTAAAAAGTTACGATAATATAAAAAGGAGTAATAATGAAAAGAGAATTTGCTTTGGTATTGGAAACTTATGAAAATAATGTAGCTAAAGTTGAATTGCAGAGAAGTGCAAGCTGCGACGGATGTACTATATGTAATTCAGGAAAACCTGTTGTACTTAGAGCATTTAATAAAATTAATGCTGATAAAGGAGACAGTGTCGTTATAGAAGTTGAAGAATTAAAAAAAGGAACTAACTTTTTTGTTTATGTAATACCTTTGATTTGTCTTATAGCAGGATATTTCATTGGAGAGTATATATCTAAATTATCAAATATAGAGCATAATTTAGGTCCTATATTTTCTTTTATTGTATTTTTTATTTATGTTATTTTGGGATTACGAAAATTAAAAAAGGATAATAAAATAATAGCGAATATAATTTGCAAAAATAAAGTTATAGAAAATTTTGATAAATAGGCTTTATATGAGAAGAATAATACCAACCATAATAACTATTATTGCCGTATCAATCATAACATATCTTTTGATTTCTAAAGATAGACCTTATGATGAATTATACACAATAGGAAATGATGCTGTATCGTCTTTGAATAAAGTTACAGGTCTTAAAGTACATCCTAAAATAGATAATATAGAAGAAGGGGACATAAAGATATTAAATTTTTATAATGTTGATGATGTGCTTAGCTATAGTGTTAAGTATGCAAATTATCTATGGAAGAATGAAGGATATTATATCACAACAAATTATTATTTTGGAAAAAAGCCTGATGGAAAAATAGAGCTTGCAAAAAACTCATCTGAAAGCGGCAGAGTTATAAGAATAAATGTGGAGTGTAATACTAATAATTCATTTACGGTTATATTAAGTTTACTCAATGGCAGTTTAATAATGAGAAACACTAATGAAATAAATACCAATAAAATGAATACTAATGAATGATTAAATAAAATCTTTAATATTGATTTAAAATTAATTGTATTTTTATACTTTATAATAGTATGACATATCATAAATAAAAAATAATTAATATCTTGTTATATACTAATTATAAAGTATAATATTTATATATAAAATTTGTGGGTATTAATTATGATTAATTTTAATATAGTTGAATTTAAAAAAGATTCTGCAATATTTGTTGCGGGAGAAAATGCAAGAGAAGTATTTTATATAATTAAAGAGGGTGTTGTAGTAGACAAAAATTATGTTATAGAAAACACTAATTTTGAATTTACTTCTGGAGATATAATAGGTATTGTTCCTGCTGTGCTTTCAGAGCCTTATTATTCAACTGCAATAGCTGCAACAGATGTACAATTAGTAGAAATATATGCCGGTGATATCTACAATATAGAAGATACAAAAATAATAGAGAAAATATACAAATATTTAATAAAATTTATGGAAATATGGCTAGGCAAATATTTTTATACATTGTCAGAATCTTTAAATATCGGAAGCTATAAAGAAAACGATGCTTTTGAAATTGCAAATATTTATAATAACAATGGATATAAATCGGCCGCTCTTTATATGTATAAAAAAATTATAGAAATGTTTCCTAATGAAGACCATACTGAAATAAATAATAAAATAAATGAAATAGAAACTAATTATAATATAAAACCTCCTTTAGAAATAGGGTCTAATCTTCAGGAATATAAATCAGGCACTTGTATATTTTCTGAATTAGAAAGTAATACAAATCTATATGTAATAAGAGACGGAAAAGTTGGGGTTTATAGTGTATTTGACGGAAAAATTATTACTAGAATAATATTTAAAAGCGGAAATATTATAGGCTATAAACCTATATTTGGAAATAAGCTTCTTCTTACAACATGCATAACATTAGAAGATACAATACTTCAGTCTGTAAATAAAGAAGATTTTCTGATATTGGCTTCTAATAATACAAAACTTCAGTACCATCTTGTAAACATAATGGCTAGAAGAACATACAATACGATAATAAAAAGCTACAGCATAACAATAAAAAGTCCTGTTGGTAAATTTTATAGTATGGTATATTCTTTTGTAAAAACTGAATTGCTGTTTGATAAAAATATTGATTTTTTAGAACTGCCGTATACTGTTCGAGATATAAGTAGTATGGTTGGTATAGAAAATACTAATTATATAAAATCAGAAATGAATAAAACTAAAGTAATATTATTCTCTAGCGATGAAAAAATAATAATACCAAATATAAAAAATTTCTTTAAAGAGTATGATATGTATAGAAAGAGAAATTCAACTCCTAATATATCTTAATTAATAGTTTTATAATGAATAGATAGAATATTTTTCTATTGCATTAATTATATTTATATATAGTTTTTATATTTTTTTAATAAATATAATATAGTCATTTTATTTTACTATTAAAATATATTGCTTAGTATACTGTTTAAATGTCATTTGTTTATATTTAAATAATGAAAAAATTTATATCGAATTAAATATATGAAATTATAGAAATGATTTTAATATTAAGCAATAAATATAAAAAATTGTTTTAAAGAATGCAAAAATTATATAATATAACCTTTTATTATTGTTGACATAATTTCTCTAAGTATTATAATTTTTACATTAAATAATATTAAAGAATATATTTATGGAAAAATACAGATTAGTTAAATATAAAAAAGGTGATATTATATTAAAAAATACTAAAATTGCTAAAGACTGTTTCTATATAATTTTGAAAGGAAGTGTTGTATCTTATAATAATTTTTACGATAATTCATATACATATAAAATGGGAAATATCATCGGTTTAATAGCATCTATAACAAAAGAACCTTACTATTCTACTGTAGAGGCAACAGAGGATACTGAATTATTTGAAATAAAAATAGAAAATATAAACAGAATTAATAATAAGCATTTAATAAATAAGATATTAAATTATTTATCATTTGTATTTGAAATTTGGCTTAGTAAATATTATAGTTTAATAGTAAAAAACAAGGTAGATCTCTACAATAAAGAAGAGATATTAACTATGGCATCAATTTATAAAAATAATGGATTTACTGATGCTAGCTATAAATTATGTTCATCATATATTAATCTACTAAGCAATAATACTAATGATATTAATAATGTTAAAGAATTTATGAAAACATTAATTACATCAAAAGATCCGGAAAATATAGGTGGTAATTCTTATAAGATGTATAAAGGATATTGTATATACAATGAACTTGAAACTACAAATCATGTTTATTATATAAGATCAGGAAGAATTGGAATATATAATATAGCAGATTCTAATTATATTACTAGAATGATATATCCTGAACAATTTATTATTGATGACTATTCCCCTATGCTTGAGTATAAAACCCTATTTACAACTGCTGTAGTTTTAGAAGATTCTATTATAGATATTATGACTAAAGAAGAATTAATAAAAATGCTTCATGATAATGCCGAATTAAGATTCCAAATTATAAAAATGATATCTATGAAAGTTATAAGTACAATATTAAAAATCAAATCTATGAAGAAAATAGAATTAAAAGATAGGCTAATAGTATTAATATATTCTATTCTAAAAATAGAAACTTTATTTTATGAAAAAACATATATAAAACTATACTACAAAATAGAAGATATAAAAAATATGATGCATGATAGTACCGATACAAATGAAATAACAAACTCATTAAAAAATATAGATTATTTAGAAATTGATGATTCTAATAATATAATAATTGAAGATATAGATAAGTATTTTAAAGAATATGAAAGTTATACAAATTAATTTTTATATAAGATATTGTAATACATAATTATGATAATTTTTTAAAATAAAAACCGCATAATCTAATTATTTTTTTTGTTGACATAATTATATCATATAGTATAATTCAGCTGTTAGTAGTGTTGTTTTAAATTTAGGAATATTTAAATATACATAGTAAAGCATGAATAATTACAGAACCATTAAATTCCCAAAGTCATCTTTTATATATGAGGAAGGAAATTTTCCCAAAGATTCTTTTTATATAATAACCAAAGGTAAAGCAATATCTTATGCAATAAATTCTAGTAATTATGATAGAGAGTATAAAGTTGGACATATTATAGGATTAGTAAATTTAGCTGCAGGAGAGCCGTATACAATAACTATGAAAGCAGAAGAAGATGTTGAAGTTTTAGAATTATCATTATCAGATATAAATAATATCACAAGTAATGATTTAATAACAACAATATATAATTATTTTAATACTACATTAGAAACTTGGCTATCTCGTTATTATACAAATTTAGTAAAAAATAAAGTAGATTTATATTATAAAGAAAATATATTCACTATGGCAGAAATATATCTAAAAAATGAATTTCCTGATGCTGCTTATAAACTGTATGAAAACTATATAGATACATTAGAAAATAAAGATGATATAGAATCTACAAAAAAAGAATTATTAAAACTTCCCAAACCTAATAATCCAAGTATGTTTACTTCAAATATATTTTTATATAAAAAGGGAAGCTGCTTATATACAGAATTTAAAGCAAGCAATCATTTATATATAATATTATCCGGTAGAATAGGGATATATAATATTGTAAACGGAAAACTTTTACTTAAAGATATATACAAAAAAAATTATGTTCTTGATGGATATGAACCCAAATTAGAATATAAGCCTTTATTAACTTCAGCTATTGCTTTAGAATCATCTTATGTAAAAGTAGTAACTAAAGAAGAGTTTATAGAAATGCTGATAAGAGATAAGCATTTTAGAAGCTGTCATGTAAAAATGATGTCAATGAAAGTAATAAATATATTATTTAAAATAAAAGCAATAGAAGAAAAAAATAAAATTTTTAAATTATTTATATTGATATCTGCTTTGCTTAAAATAGAAACTCTGTTTGAAGATATAAATACAGCCATATTAAGCTATACTATTTATGATATACAAAATTCATTGAATTTAGAAATGGATGATATTATTAATAATTTAAAAAAAATAAAAACTTTAGAAATAGTAAATGATAAATATATAAGAATTGCAAATATTAATGATTTTTTTAAAGAATACTATGAATATCAAAAAAATAATTATTGACATACATTATAAATGTATTAAAATGTTTACAAACAATATAGGAATTATTTATGTTAAAGTACAAAACTATAAATTTTAATAAATCTGCCACAATATTTATAGAAGGTCAGGAGCCTAAATATACTTTTTATATAATAAAAAAAGGAAAAGTAGTAGTATACAGTTATTTCGCTGATAATTATACTGTAGAATATAAAGAAGGTGAAATTATAGGATTATTCAATGCCGTTTTAAATGAACCTTACTTTTCTACAGTAAAGGCATTAGAAGATACAGAAGTAATAGAAATGAATATCAATGAAATAGAAAAAATTAATAATATAAGCCTTATAAATAAAATATATGATTATCTTATTATTAATATAGAAAGATGGCTTAATAGATATTATTATTTTTTGCATAAGGAAAACAATCCGTATTACAGCAGACATAATAAATCTTCAAACTTTGATATTATGGAAATGTGCAAAATATATATTAATAATGGATTTTATGATGCTTCATATAAATTGTACAAAAAATATATTGAACTTAATCCTAACGATGAAGAAAGAAAAGAAGAGCTTAATAATTTATATAAAAATTTAAAACCAATAGAAGAACCTGAAAATATAGAAGCAAACATCTATAAATATAAAAAAGGCTATTGTTTATATACAGAACTTCAAAGTAAAGATTATCTATATGTGATAAAATATGGAAAAATTGGCGTATATAATATATTTGATTCCAAACAAGTAACTAGAAGGGTATTGGCTACAGATGATGTGCTTAACGGATACACCCCTATTTCCAAAAATAGTAAATATCTTTCAACTACAGCTATAGTTTTGGAAGATTCTATTTTACAATTAATAAAAAAAGAAGATGCTATGAGTTTGGTGCAGTCTGATAGAAATTTAAGATTATATTTTGTAAAAATGATGAGTATGAGAATATACGGAACAATTTCTAGAATAAGATCTTTTAATGCTAATAAGATTGTAAGTAAATTTGTAATAATAATAGAAGCATTAATAAAAGCAGAACTCTTATTCAAAAATATAAATAAAATAAAATTCCAATACAATATAAATGATATCTGTTCTATGATAGGAGTTGAATATAAAAATAATATAGAAGATGAAATATTAAAAATCAAGTCATTAGAGATATCAGAAGAAGGTTATTTAATGGTAAATGATATAGAAAGTTTCTATAAAGAATATGAAATATATAAACAGAGAAATACACATAGAATAGAAAATGATTAAATAATAAAATGAGCTAAATATTCTATATTGCCTTTAGCCCCTTTTATAGGCGAAACTGTTCTATTGACTTCTTTAAATCCTATTTCTATTATTCTTGAAATAGCATTATTTAATATTTTTTCTCTAAGAACATCATCTCTTATTATACCGCCTTTAGAAACATCTCCTCTTTCAGCTTCAAATTGAGGCTTTATCAAAGTTACCCAGAATTCCAAATTATTTAATTCTTTAAATATAATAGGGGCTATTTTTGATATTGATATAAAAGAAACATCACTTACCACTATAGATGGAATCTCATCATTAAACATTTCTCTTTTTATATCTTTGGCATTAAAATCTTCTATGGATATTACTCTATTATCATTACGAAGTTTATAAACCAGCTGATTATGTCCTACATCAAGAGCATAAACCTTTTTAGCACCATGCTTAAGCAGACAATCTGTAAAACCGCCTGTAGAAGCTCCAATATCTAAACATATTTTATTTTCTACAGATATACCAAATTCTATAAAGGCTTTTTCCAACTTTTCTCCGGCTCTTGATACATATTTTATATTCTGTACAACTTCTATATTATCAGTATCTTTTATTTTATGAGCCTTAGAAGTTACCTTAACTCCATTAACAAATACACAGCCGGCAAGTATTATATCCTGTGCCTTAGATCTGCTTTCTGTATAGCCTTTACTATGCACATATTCATCTAATCTCATTTATATGAATATTATAATCCGATAAAAGATTTTATTATATAAAGAGAGTTTTTTTCTTTATCTCTAGTATTAACTTTTAAAAGCATCTGAGTATGATTACTTTCCAATATATTTGAAGTTAGATAAACAGATTCAAAAGTTTCAGTATATTCATCTCCAATACCATATAATGATAAATTAGCATTAAGCTCCAAATATAAAGCCATAGTATTACTTTTAGCTATATTAATTTTATCTGCAGATAATGCTGCTGCTGGCTTCTCATCATTAATTATTGAATCTATAACATTAGAATTATCAGAAATATATAATATAGAATCTTTTATATAGCATGAATAACCGCCGATTGTATAAATATCATCAGTAACATCTTCAGCAAATGCCTGTAATATTACTTTAACTGTATCAGTATCAGTTATAGAAACAGAAATCAATGAAGCAGGAGATTCATCAACATTTGCATTAGGATCATCCCAAACAGATACAAATATATCGCCTCCCAAAAGTTCTACAAGTTTATAAGCATCTATTCCATTATCTTCTAATATTTTTAATTCTTCGCTGATAGGAAGATTTTTTAAATCTCCCATAATATTTTTAAGATAAGCAGACAATTCTTTACTATTAAATGCTAATGATAAGAATCCGTAATTATTTTCACCATTAACAAATGAATATATATTATCAGCTAATTCTTTTTTAAGTAATGAACTATCATAAGGATAATTAGGAGTATAGCTGTCAAGAAGAATCTGAGCATCACCATTATTGAAATTTATTTTTGTAGTAATGATAGCACCTTTGTAAGCATCTTTAGGTATTCCGTCATAGCTTCTTCCGAATAAAAACTTAGCAAAATCAGAGTTTTCATCAGCTAATATTGATAAATTAGCCCAAATATAAGAATCATTAGTTTCATTTTCTAAAGCTAAGAATTTTTCATCTTCTAAAGGAGTATTATTAATAAATACATAATTGGCTATATTAGTAATATCATCTTTATTTAATTCTTCATTGTACCAATAATTATCTTTAAGTTTTAAAGTAACAGAAAATATTTCTTTATTCCATGAAATCAAATTATATTCATCTAATGCTAAATATCTGTAAGCAGCATTTTCAGCAACTGAAACTAATTTATCTTCCTGACTAGCCATTTTTATCATAAGTTTATCTAACTCAGTAATGTCTTTAACATCAAAAAGTAATGTCATTTGCTGATATCCATTAAAAAAAACAATTCTTGAAGTTTTAGAAAAATCTATATAATCATTTAATCTATTAGTCATAACCTCAGCAACAAATGCATCATCTCTGTATTCTAAATATCTGTCGGCATATTTCTGCATAAAAAATCTATTGAAAATATCCTGCAGATTAATTTCTCCTTTTTCTGCCATAGTTCCAGAGTTAATAGAAAATACACTATCAACATTATTTGGTATGTATTTTTTATCTACAGCATAAGTAAAAGTGCTTAATGTCAATAAAAATAAAAAGATAAAGGATGCTACTCTGTACATTAACTATCTCCTTAAAAGTGAGTTACAAAAAAGAATATATTTTATATTATATGAGACTATAATTAAAAGTCAAGTATTTATTTACATACAATTTTTATATAAAAAAAATACTATAATTTCATGTAAAAAAATCTTGCAATTAAAAATAAAATATTTATAATCATAAAATATTCTATTCAATAATATTAGGACATAATATATGAGATACTTGATATTGCACGGTCATTTCTATCAGCCGCCGAGAGAAAATCCTTTTTTAGGTGAAATACAAAAAGAAGCAAGTGCAGCACCTGCACATGATTGGAATGAGAGAATAACAAATGAATGTTATAGTCCTAATGCATATTCAAGAATATTAGACGGGTATGGAAGAATTACAGATATGTCTAATAACTATGAATATATAAGTTTCAATTTCGGACCTACGCTTATAGATTACATAGCAAAAACAAGAAAAGATTTATTAGCAAGAATAATAGAAGCTGATAAAAAAAGTATAGAAAGGGTTGGGTACGGAAATGCAATTGCACAAGTTTATAATCATATAATACTTCCTCTGGCAAAGAAAGAAGATATGAGAGTGCAGATAAAATGGGGGTTATATAATTTTGAAAAATACTTCGGAAGAAAATCAAGCGGTATATGGCTTTCTGAAACTGCTATAAATTTAGATGTAGTTGATGCTTTATATGACTGCGGAGTAAAATTTACAATACTTTCACCATATCAGGCACACTATGTAAAAAATATAACAACATTAGATGTATCCGGAGGAAAAATAGACACTTCAAAACCATATTGGTTATACGGACATAATGGTAAAAGAATTATTGTATTCTTTTATGATCCTTATATCTCTCAGGCTATAGCTTTTGAGCATTTGCTTACTTCGTCTGATAAACTTGCTGAAAGAATAAGAAATGCTTACGGCGAAAGAAAACTTGTAAATATAGCAACTGACGGTGAAAGTTATGGGCATCATGAGCCTTTTGCTGATATGTGTTTGGCAAGGTATTTTAAAGAGAATGTTCATTATGATAATATTACACCTACTAATTATGAACATTATTTAAATATGTATCCTCCTACAGAAGAGGTAATACTTCATGAAGGCACAGGTGCAAGAGGTACTTCTTGGAGCTGCTCACATGGTGTAGAAAGGTGGAGAAGTAACTGCGGCTGCGGCGGTTGGGACGGACTTGACTTATCTTGGAGAGGTCCTTTAAGAGATGCTTTTGATATACTTAGAAAAATGCAGGATAAGTTATTCAAAACATTTTTAAACTTTACTGATGAAACTAGAAACTCTTTGAGAGAAGAATATGTACGGGCTATATATAATGATTTAGATGCTAGAGATTTATATGAAATATGCAGCAAATATATATCATTCAAAGAATTCGTATTTTTAATGGAATCTTATAAATATTCATTATTCTCATATACATCTTGCGGCTGGTTCTTTGAAGATGTATCAAGACTAGAACCTATAAAAAATATGCAGTATGCTGAACAGTCTTTCCATTATGCCAGATTGTTAGTAAAAGATAAAAATCTTGACTTTGTTAATGAAGCTCATGAAGAGTTCCTAAAAACATTGGAGAAATCTATAAGCAATAAACCTGAACATCATAGTGCCAGATATTTCTATGAGAAAGAAGCAAAAGTTGATGTGTTTGCAAAACTTTATGTTATTAATTATTTCATATTTAACCTTATAGCAAGCGAATATAGAGATATAAATATAAATATTTTTAAGCATGAAATAAAATCAACTAAAATAGAAAAAAATATTATAGAAGGTATATTAATAGATAATATAGCTGCAGATATATATTTTAGAGTTAATACATCAAGTGAAAATCATGAATTCAAAAATCAAATTCAAATATCAGAATATCATGATAAGTTAGATAACTCTTCTATTTATACAATGTATTTAAGGGATTTAAATTCAGATATAAGAGATAAATTGGCTGACAGTTTATTTGAAAGTGATATGAAAAAATTAGATCATTTAATGCATGAAATATATCCTGAATATAGAAAACTTTTTACATACTTTAATTTAAATAGTATTACTCCTGATTATGATTACAGAAGAATAATGGGTGCTATGGCATCTCCTATACTTAGAGAAAAAATCATAGATAGAGGAAGAGATGCTTATGATGAGGTATCAGAAAATTTAAAAGATGCGAGAAGTGCAGGAATATTTATATCAAACAGCGGAATATCCAGCTTAATCGGAGATAATATAAAAAATGCTTTGAATACATTATATGAAACCGGAAATCCTGAAACAATATATGATGTACTTAAAGATGTTAAATTTTTATCAAATAATGACATGCCTATAGATAGAAATACATTTGAAAATATATTTTATAAGATAATCTTAAAATATAAAAATACGGATATACAATTTAATGATAATGAAAAAGCATCATTTAAAGAATTAGGATATTGGCTTAATTTCAATATGGATAATATATAATAATATTATTGCTAAAAAATAGACTTTCGTATATTATGACTGTACTTGCTTCTTACCAGCACTTTATATAACATACTCATTATGTATGAGGATTACAGAATAAATAACTAGCTGCCATAGAGCAGAACTTTGTGTGCTTCGTATGACAACTATAAATAAAGTTAATTATGAAATAAGTTCATTTATTTTGTATTAAACATTTATCTTAAATACTTATGATATTCATTTAAATCCAAATTATCAGCATTAGCCTGATATATGCAATATGGATTTTCTACTTTTAAGCCTAAATATTTAAAACTTGTTGTTATAGGCGATAGTATAGTATTAATACCAAACTCTAAAGAATCATAAAAAGATTTTTCTCCTCCTGCAGTAGTAATTATTTGAAAAGTTTTGCCTTCTAAACATTTGCTTTCACTTCCATAAAGTATATCAGTTAAAACAGTATCCTCCCATTCTTTTAATAGGCTTGGTGTACTGAACCAAAATAATGGAAATTGAAATATTATTTTTTCATGTTCTTTTAATAAAGATATTTCTGACTTTATATTGTCCTTACTTATTTTATTATCTTTATATGTTTCATTTAAATTATGAATTTTTATATCTTTAAAATCTTTTACTGATTCTATTAATTTACGATTAACTTTAGAATCATTCCAATAGGTATGTGAAAAAATGAGAAGTGTTTTCATTTTCTTTTTCTCCTTTGATGTATTAATTTTTATTATATTATTTTTTAAATATTATTATTTTTTCTAATTTTTATTTTTGGTAAATAGTAGCTTATAAATATAAATAAACCCATTATAGATAAATAATCCATAAAGAAAAGTATTACAGGCTCTTCATAATTAAAAAAGGCAAACTCTACAAGCAAAAACATTTTGTTATATAATTCTCTTTTTATAAATGAAATAATACCATATACAGCAATTAATGAAGCTATTATTAATGCTATTTGTTTTTTTATATTGATAAACTTCTTACTCATATTGATAAACATACCCCAATGCATTCCCAAATGTGCCGACATAAATATAAATCCCCAAGAGTTTGAAATCATATGAAGGCGTCTTGTAAACATTCCGCTGTTATGAATATTCAAAAATCCTAACACCCTTTGAGAAAATAGTATTCCGCTTATCATTAATCCTATCATACATAAAAAAAGCATAGTATTAATGAATGTACTTAAAACCCTATTAAAACTATATTTTCCTTTAGGCAAGTTTTTATACCAATTAAAATTAAGTATATGATGAAGTATAAAAAATATAAATAGAAGAAAACCCAAATATTCATGTACGGTATCTCCAGTGAAATGATATGCCATCAAAATAAAAAATAGTAAAGTCATTATTATGTCTACGATTATTTTTATTATTTTTTTATTCATATGTATTTTTACTCCTTTATATTACCTTAATTATATTCATCATAATTTTTTAATAATCCAACTTTCTAAGCCAATCTAAAACCTTATTTTTTGATGTTTTTACCTCTGGTCTGTATATTCCTATAGGCTCTAATACTTTGCAGTCATCTGGAAGTAAGTTCTTCAAATCTCTTATAGTTCTTGAAAGTCCTCCTGTTCCATGAGTACAAAATGGTATTATAGTTTTTCCAGATAAATCATAGCTTTCAACGAATGTGAAAATAGCCATAGGGCAAGTATACCACCAATTAGGAAAACCCAAAAATATAATATCATAATCATCTATATTGTTAACTCTTTGAATAAGTCTTGGTCTTTCATTATTATCCCTTTCTTTTCTAGCTTGATTAAGACATTCATCATAATCGCTTGAATATTTATTTTCTGTTTTTATACTAAATAAATCTCCTCCTGTTTCTTCCTGTATCCAGCTAGAAATTAATGCAGCATTGCCCGGAGGAAGCACGCTTGCAGAAGTTTCAGCATCTGGATCTATAGATGAAGTATTTTCTACTATAGTATTGTCTGCCCAAGTAAAATATGCTATTAATATTTTTGAATTGCTTTGAGTATAGTTAATGTTAACATAATTGTTTTTATAATTATTTGTATTTTCTATATTAGAAGTATTATTATTTCTGCATGATATTATGATTAATAAAAGTAAAAATATTAAATTTTTCATATAACCTCCTATTATTTTTTTAATAGCCTATCCATTTTTTATTATAACAGGCGTATGCAAAAAGATTATTAACAATCTTAAAAATATTATTTATTATTTGATAATTCTCCGTACCACCAAGAAGCTGTTACACCTCCGTCCATAAGAAAATCACTTCCAGAAATAAAAGAGCCTCTATCACTCATTAAAAGCTCAGCCACATTTGCTACATCATCTGGAGTTCCTGCTCTTTTTGAAGGACAAAGTTCAAGCATTTTTCTGTAGCTTTCTCCTCTTGGTCCGTTTAATTCATCATTGGCTAAAGGTGTAATTATTATACCGGGGCTTATTGAATTTAATCTTGCTCCTCTTTTACCCCAATTTCCAGATTCATACATTACCCTTAAACAATTGCATCTTTTTGATAATTGATATGCCTTTAAAGTGTCTGTTGCTTTATCAAGTATAGGTAAAGATAATAACTTTTCAGTAGGAGTAGTTGCAAGTATTTTATTTTCTTCATCTGTTAAAGAACCTAAACGGTAGCCAGATTGTGAAGATATTGTTATACCGCTTCCTCCTTCTTCTACCACTTTTCCAAACTCTTCAAGAAGTACGGCTGTTCCGTATAAATCAACTTTTAAAATATCCTCAATAGATGCTTGAGACGGCGAAACTCCTGCAGCATTAACAAAATATTTTATTTTTCCAAAACTTTTTGCAAAATTAATAAGTTTTAATATAGATTCTCTTGAAGAAATATCTGTTTCATATACAGAAGTTTGAAATCCTGCATTATATAATATTTGAGATTCTCTTTCAGCATTTTTTATATTTAAATCTGAAAGTACTATATGTTTTCCTATTCCCATTCTTCTGGCTATTGCAATCCCTATAGAACCAGAGCCTGTTAAAACAAATACATCTTTTTTATTGTTCATTTTTATTCTCCTTAATTATTTATTTTTAAATTTCTTATCCAAGACTTTATTCTGCCGTCCTCGTATTGTATATTAGAAGAGTCTAATGCCAAGCCGTTTAATATATTGGCATTTTTTATCATGTTTCTAATAGTATTATATGATCTTCCAGCACCGTATCCGTCATGAGTACAAAATGGTATTATAGTTTTTGATGACAAATTATAATCTCTAATGAATGAACGCACAGCCATTGGCACATCAGTTGCCCATACAGGATATCCTATAAAAATAGTATCATATTTGTTTATATCAATATTTAACGGCTTTATTTTAGGAAAATAATTGTTACGCATCTCTTCATGATTTTTATCAACTAAATCGTCAAAGTTGTCAGTGTATTTATCAACTGTTTCTATTAATCTAATATCAGCATTTAATTCATTTTTTATTATATTAGCAGCATATTCTGTAGTTCCCACTCTGTTATTATTTGCTACAATGCTTGCTGAAGTTGAGGCGTCTATATTATCTTTAAACAAAGTGTTTCCTACTCTTGAAAAATAAACAATCAAAATTTTTGAATTCTGTGCATACCCTATGCATGTAAATACTAGAAAAATCATTATAATAATATATTTTTTCATGCACACTCCTTTTTATAATAAAATTGATTTCTATATTTTATAAATGTATTGTCAGCTTTTTTGATTCAACTTCGTCAAATTTGCGACAATTGAAGGCATAGCAGCATGACTAGTAAAAACAAATATAAAATACATTTTTAACAAACTTAAAAATTGTCAGTATATACTAAAAGTTATATCTGCTCTTCTTTCTCCGCTGTTATATAAATCATGAAAAATACTTAAATCTGATGTAACTTTTCCAATTGGTATAACTTCCATAGTAAGATTGGGATTAGATGACTGTGAGTAGAATATTGCAAGCGAATTATTTCTGGCACAGTATGTTATATCGCCGTTTTGGAAATTTAATTGTCCTTTTGTTATATTTTTTGGTCTGTATTCTATTGAGCCGTAATATTCTCTATTGCCGTAGCTTACCATAGAAACAGTAATTGGAAATATATTCATTATCTCTTTTGATAGTTCTGTATCATAAATAACTCCTTCCAATACTTGATTGTTTACAGTAATTTTTATTTTTGTATTCTCTTGAGCATTACACAAACTAAAAAATATAAAAAAGATAATTATACTAATTTTTTTCATAATATATAAACTCCGTAATTAATTTTATTATTAGACTTGTTTAAAAACTACTTGATAACATTAAATATGAAATTATTTAATTTTTTAAATTAAAAATATGATGTTTTACATGTTGTATAAACTATTATTTTAGTATATAAATTTGCAGTCTTTCGCGACTGCGGGCTGTGCCTGCTTCTTTGGGTCACCACCGAGTAGGTGCCTATTCGGCAAAAGAAGTGGGGTTTTGCGTAAGCACACAGAACTGTCACGCTGTGTACTTCGTAAGGGCAAAGCCCCAACTATAATTAAAAAAATATTAAATTAAAAAACTATAAATACTAAGAAGTCAAGTTTTGAAACAAGTCTATTATTTACTTTTTACTTGCTTTCAATTAGAAAATATTTACTAATTTATCAACTGAAAGCAAGTTTATAATTTTTATAGTATATTTATATTTTGAAGCCATGTTCTTATATTATTTTCTGAGCTATTAACACTTCTTCCAGATATACTTAGATGGTTTAATATATCAGAGTTAGGGCATAAAGTTTTTATATCATTTAAACTTCTTCCCATACCGCCGCCGCCATGTGTGCATAAAGGAGCTATTTTTTTACCGCTAAAATTATGAGTTTGTAGTAGTTGTTTTACTGCCTGAGGAATAGTTCCCCACCAATTAGGATAACATAATATTACAGTGTCATAGTTAGACAAATTATTAATATTAGCACTTAATCTAGGTAAAACATTATTATTTAGTTCATCTCTTGCCTGATTTATAGTGGCATTATAATCAGTAGGGTAGCTTTCTGCAGTTTTTACTTCAAACATATCTGCCTGAGTCATATTCTTTATCATATTGGCAGCTGTTCTTGTGTTTCCTCCCCAAGAGAAATACACTATTAAAGTTTTTGAGCTTTGAGCGTATAAACCTCCTATTAATAATGTGCTTGAAAGAAGTAATGATACTAATATTGTTTTGATAATTTTTCTCATATTTAAACTCTCCTTTTAATTAATTTTTTCATTAGCTTTTATAAAAAATGTATACTTATTTTGTATTTTTTATTTATGTTATTATCAATGAATATAATTAATATAATTTTTATTTATTTTTATTGTATATTGTTAATTACAGTTATAGCATTCAATGTTCTTGGGTATCCTATATAAGGAAGGCATTGAGTTACAGCTTCTATCATCATGTCTTTTGTGTTTCCCATAGCTATATTAGCATTGGCATGTGCTGTAGCCTGAGGTTCAGCTCCGCCTAAAGATATTATCATTATGAATGTTAAAAGCTCTCTTGTTTTTAAATCCAAACCTGTTCTTGTATAAAAATCTCCGAAACAGTTAGCTGATAAATAGTTCTGAATATGTTTTTGATTTGGAGCCGCATTTGAATGAGCAGTGAGTATTGCATTTCCAAATATGCTTATCTGAGTTTCTAATCCTTTATCAAATCTTGTTTCTTCTGTAACAGTTGATTGAGATTCTATAGGAAGTGATATATTTTTTGCTTTAAAAACTTCATTTGCTTTTTCTAATGCCGCAAATACCCTTGGAAAACCTACATAAGGCGAACATTGATATAGTGCCTCTTTTATCTCTATAGGTGTAACTCCAACATTCAAAGCTATTTCTACATGATCTTTTATAAAGTCAGTGCCTTGCGAAGCTGTTAGAGAAACCAATGTTACAAGCTCTCTTGATTTTGCATCCAATGAGCCATGATTATAAACTTCGCCGTATAAAAAGTTATTGAATATGCTTTCTAATTCTTCATCATTAGCTTTTGTAGAAGCTGCATCTCTTTTAAATAATTCATTATATTTAGTGCTTGCTTTTTCTGTCATAGTTAGATTTCCTCCGCTATTATTAATATTATTATTTGCCTGACAAGATAATATTGTCATTAATAGGAATATTGATAAACTTAATTTTAACATTTTTTTCATCTAATAATCTCCTTTATATTAATATTTCATATTTAATAATTGTTTTATAAACTTTTCATCTTCATTAAGAAATATTATATTTTTATTATTGTCTAAAGTTTTTATAAGATTCATATCATTATCATCTAATATAAAATCAAATATTTTAGAGTTTTCTATTATTCTATCTTTATTAACACTTTTTGGTATAATAGGTATATTTCTTTGAGTTAGCCATCTTAAAATAACTTGAGCTGCAGTTTTATTATATTTTTTTCCTATGCTTTTTAATATTTCATTATTGAAAATATTATTACTGCCTTCTGCTAAAGGAGCCCAAGATTCTAATGTGATATTATACTCTTTCATTAATTCTTGATCTCCCCATCTTTGGAAGAATGGATGTGTTTCTATTTGATTAATAGCAGGCATTATTTTATGATTATATACAAAATCAATTAATCTTTCTTTATAGAAGTTGCAAACTCCTATGGCTTTTATATATCCAGATTCGTATAATTCTTCCATTGATTTCCAAGCGGAATAATAATTACCAAAAGGCATATGGAGCAAATATAAATCTAAATAATCTAATCCCAATTTTTCCATAGATATTTGAAACGCTTTTTTTGCTTTATCATAATCTGCATCTTGTATCCATAATTTAGTAGTTATAAACATTTCTTTTCTATCTATACCACTTTCTTTTATAGCATCTCCTACCGCTTTTTCATTCATATATATAGATGCTGTATCTATATGTCTGTAGCCAGCTTCAATAGCATAAAGACATGCTTTTTTGCATTCTTCGTAATTGTCTATTTTGTATACCCCAAATCCAAGAATAGGCATTTCAACACCATTATTCAATTTTATATTATTCATAATCTCTCCATTTTTTAATTATACCTATTTTATTTTTTTATTTTATCATTAGAGTTTACTCCAATGTCAATAGCAAAATTATAATTTTTTATTTAATTCTAATAAACTTATAATTTTTAATTTGCTTTCTCTATACGAATTTCAAAATCTCCTTTCATATTTGAGAGTTTTGATATATCAGAAATATTTTCAAATCTACCCAAATAAATTAAATTATTTGAATATCTGAAATTTTTATAAAATATAGCCAAATTACCCCAAGGAGCATAATAAGTTATATCACCAGCTTTTGGGGTTATTCCGTCTGGTTCATTTTGAGTATTTAGTTTTTTACTCAAATATGATATTTTCTCTGTACCATTAAAATCTTCAATTTTCAAATTCATAGGCAGAAGTGATAAAAAATCATTTCCAGCATTTGAATTTGTTATTAAAGCATAAATCTCATTATTATTAAATGTTAATTTTACTTTTGTATTTTGTGTAAAAGCATTCATTGTAAATATACTCAATATAAGTAATATAAAAGCAATAGTATTTTTCATAAATAAATCTCTATTATAAAAATATTTTTATTAATGTATTATTGATTAGTGTAGCTGTAATATTCTTCATCAGTAACATGTTCCATCCAAGTAACATTGTTGCCGTTTGAATCACCTGTTATGGCAACATGTTTCATTGGTGAATTTGGAGAAGCTCCATGCCAATGTTTAATATTTGAAGGGCAGTATAAAATATCTCCAGCTCTAAACTCCTGAATAGGTTTTCCTTCTTCCTGAGTAAGTCCTATACCTTCAACAACTATTAAATGTTGTCCAGCTGGGTGGGTATGCCATGCACTTCTTGCACCCGGCTGAAATGTAACATAAGCTACTGAGAATTTAGATGTTTCATTAGGAGCCGTTATACTTTCAACTTCAACATCTCCTGTAAAATAGTCTGCTGAACCTTTAGATTTTTGACCTTCGCCGTTTTTTATCAATACTGTTCCTTCTGGTGATTTTGCATATTCATAAATGTTTAAAGCATCTTTATTTCCTGCATTACATGATGCAGCAGTAAATATTATTGATAAAGTAAAAGTAATTAGTAAATATTTTTTCATTTTCTCTCCTTATTTGTAAAAATGTTTTATGATTATAGCATTAGAGTTCACTCCAATGTCAATATAGAATTATCATAAATTAAATTTTTTATGATTTAAAATATCATTTAATATTTTTTATTTAATTAAAAAAATCTTTTTCTTCTAGTTTTTTATTGAGCTTATCTAATTTTATTTTTAAATCATTAAAATGTCTTTGCATTTCATCTCTTTCATTAATTAGTATTGACTTTCTTTCATTTATTGTATTTTGTCCTTTTTTGTATAGCTTAATATATTTTATAATGGAGTCTATTGATATGCCTAAATCACGCATTGATTTTGAGAACTCTATACATTTTAAGTTATATTCATTATAGTTTCTAATACCGCTTTTGCTTCTTCCTATTTCAGGTATTACTCCTATTTTTTCGTAGTATCTTAAAGTGTCTTTAGTTAATCCTGTTAATTGGCTTACTTCTGATATAGTCATGATGTACTCCTTATTCTTAATTATGAGCTTATTTTAATGTATTAATCCTAATATATCAAATACTTATATCTTATAATTAGTTATAATAAAAAAGTATTACTAAATATTGCTATTTATGATATGATAAGCAAAAATTATAATTGGAATAGTTATGGATATAAAATCATTAAAATATTTTTTAACTTCAGCCAGAGAGGGAAGCATTACAAAAGCTGCTAATTCTCTCAATCTTACTCAGCCAAATCTATCAAGGCAGATAAATAATTTAGAAAAAGAAATAGGCAAAAAACTTTTTATAAGAAGCAATTATAGTATCAAACTTACAGCCGACGGAGTGCTTTTAAAAAAGAGAGCCGAAGAGATAATTGATTTAATGGAAAAAACTAAAATGGAGTTTAAGTCTTCTGAAGATTTAGTATCAGGAGACATTTATATAGGAAGCGGAGAAACATATTATATGCATATCATAGCTGATATAATAAAAGATATAAGAAAATCATATCCGAACATAATATATCATATTCATAGCGGAATATATTCTGATATTACAGAAAAATTAGACAGAGGGCTTGCTGATTTTGGGTTATTAATAGGAAGTTTTGATGAAGCTAAATACGATTATATAAAAATGCCTCATAAAGAGTTATATGGTTTATTAATGAGAAAAGATTCTCATTTATCCAAAAAGAAATTTATAACTAAAGAAGATTTATTAAATATTCCAATAATATGTCCTAAAAGATTTTTTAATAATAAATCAAAAAGCAATAAATTTTATGAGTGGATTGGTGAAGATATTGATAAATTAAATATAGTTTTAACTTATAATCTTATTTATAATGCGGCTATTATAGTTGAAGAGGGTATAGGATATGCTATTACTATGGATAAACTTGTAAATACAGTAAGTGAAAGTGAATTATGTTTTATACCTTTAAAACCAAAATTATATGTAACTTCAAGTATTATATGGAAGAAAAATCAAGTATTTTCCAAAGCCTCAAAAATCTTTTTAGAAGAATTAAAAAATAAGTTATGATTTTAATAATACTTACTTTAAGAAAATTAGATTACAAAATTAGTTATTGTATTATTTAATTTTTTATTAGCAAATAATTCTTTATATGGCAAGCCTAAGTTTAATAATATTTAATTAATTTAGTTTTAAAAGATATTTATCATTTATATATATTTTATTTACTTACAAATTATATTCTGATTGTAATATTATGTTAACTATATTTCTATATGTGATTATTATAATTAATTATCCATTTTATCATAATAA